>CAWEDC010000013.1:0-390450 GCA_963807825.1 uncultured Actinomycetota bacterium | reverse complement strand
GCCCGAGAGTCGTGGCGTCAGTCAGAGCGCGTCAACCCGAGACAGGGTTACTGTCCGATCGACACACAACATCGGACAGCCGACGGGTCTACCCTGAGAGGGCGGATTTCGAGCCGGCGAACGCCGCACCTGCATGACTCACCTGTGGCGGCGTTCGACCCGGGACGTCGCACCGAGTTCCAGCGAGGTGCACATGGCAACACCGAATGAAGCGGTGATCGAGCGGCTCATCGCCTGCATCAACGATCGCCGGATCGACGTGATGGACGAGCTCTTCCACGACGACGCCACGATGGACTGGCCGCAGTCACGCGAGCGCGTTCAGCGGAGCCGCGAACCGGAGGGCGATCTACAGCGCCCTTCCCGCAGCTGCCGACGATCACCCCGCGACGGATGGCTCAGCGCGGGCGACCTCGTCATCGCCGAGGCGTCGCTGGACTATGACGGGCCCATCTACGAAACCGTCTTCATCTTCGAGTTCAGTGAGGGCAGGATCCGCAAGGAAACGGCCTATTGGAGCGAGCCGTTCGAGCCGCCGGCCTGGCGCGCCGACTGGGTCGAGACGTTCTGACAGGCTGACAGGCGCCGGCGTTCGTCCCTCCGCTCAGCGGGAGCGGCGGTTCCAGAGGTGGTGGGTGTAGCCGTTCGCTCCGGAGATCGGAGTCGACGTCGAAGCGGTCCTGAATGCCACCAAGCCCTGCCAGAGCGCTTTGCCGCTGCCGAGCACCACCGGCACATTCACCACGTGCATGGTGTCGATGAGGTCCGCCTCCAGGAACTGCCTCACGGACGTGGGGCCTCCACCGATGCGCACGTCCAGTCCGCCAGCTGCCTCGCGAGCAACCTCGAGGGCCTCTGCGGCGCCTGCATCGATGAAGTGGAAGACCGTCCCGTTGTCGAACTCGATGGGCTCGCGCTCAAAGTGAGTGAGGACGAAGACCGGTGTCATGAAGGGCGGCTCGTCCCCCCACCATCCCCGCCACCCGTCCTCGGGCCACGGACCGGTCTGGGGCCCGAACTTGCCGCGGCCCATGATCTCGGCGCCGATGCCCTGACCCCACGTCGACGTGAGTGCCCGCTCAAGCGTGAAGGGTGCGTCGACGGGGCCGAAGCCGTGAATGAATCGACCATCGAACCCGCTGAACAGTGCCCTGGCCTCACCGATCGGCTTCTCGAGCGTGACCTCGTCACCGGCGGCGAAGCCGTCCAGGGAGACGAACAAGTTGTGGATCCTGGCCTTGGACATTTCTGGAGGCTAACAGCGGCGCGGCGAGCCCCCAAGGGTCTGACGTATCTGGCGGCGCCCTGAGCACTCCTTCCTCTCGTGAGCCCATTGGTTTCGAGCTAGGAGGTCGGCATGCCCGGTTGGTACGTCCACATGGAGGCCGCGCACGACACGGCAGCCCGACTCCGCACCGGCACCGTGCCCAGCGGCTTCCCCATCCCGACCGGTGATGCCCAGGCGATCGGCGAGCACTGCCACACCTGGCGCAACTACCTCGAGCTCGGCTCGCTCGGGCCGGACCTCTTCTACCTGCTCCCCGACTTCAAGAACACGACCGGGCAGGTCATCCGGCAGGTCGTCCAGTGGGCCCTGGACGTGTGGGAGGTCCTCGACTCCGAGTTCGTCTCGAAGTGGGAGAAGTGGATCGACCCCATCTCGACCAACAACTCGCAGCTCGCCTCCCAGCTGACCGGCGGACTCTCGACCCAGCTCGCCCAGGTCCTCGACGAGGTGATCTCCTCGATCATGTCCGCCTTCAAGGGGCTGCTCGCCGAGATGGGCGACTGGTTCGGAGTGCTCACTTCCGGTGTGCCACAGGCGTTTGGGGACGACGCCTTCTACTGGTCGGACATGTTCCACTACCGCCGGACCTACCAGTTCCCGTTCGTCCTCTTCAAGCAGGCCAAGGACGCTCTCGCCAATGCGAGCACCGACGAGGAGCGCCAGGACGCCGAGGCCCGCATCGCCTTCGCCGTCGGCTGGATGTCGCACTGCGCGACCGACGTCACCGGCCACGCCTTCACCAACGCCAAGTCCGGCGGTCCCTACCGCGACCACTGGCAGCGCCACCACCTCGTCGAGAACCACATGGACTCCGAGAACTACGGTGCCCGCCACCCGGGCGCCCTCTACGGCGAGTACGGCACGTCCGCACTCCACTTCCGCCTCGCCTTCCGGCACCGCAACGACGCGCCCTACAACGGTCGCGATGACGCACCGGCCTACGACTACTGGACGCGGTTTCCCGGCCTACGACAACGGTGACGGACCCACGGCCACGTCACACCGGCATACCTTCTTCGATCTCGACACGGGCCCGCTGCCCGGCCACCTCGTCGAGGGACTGCTCGACGCGATGTCGTCGGTCTACGGCAACGACGGGCCGCACATCCTGCTCCAGGACCCGCCGTTCTCGGCGACCGATCCGAACACCGGCAACCCCGACGGTCGCCCGAACGAACCCGCGATGGCGCAGATGTGGGAGATCGTCTACCGCTACCTCAAGATGTCGAGCTCGGACGCGATCAGCCTCCGATTGCCACCTCCCCCAAGTGTTTTCACCGATCACTCCTTCCCGACGCCTCCCGGCGGAGGTGGCTCCGGCATCGACGACGACCCGAGCCGTGGCGCCGACGTGGACGACGACGACTCGTTCTCGCTGCTCGACCTGCTGCTCGCGCTCTTCGCGTGGATCGTCTACATCGGCCAGGTCATCGTCTGGCTGCTCACCGTCCTGCCGGGCCTCATCATCGACATCACGACCTTCCCGGCGCGCGAGGTCATCTACTGGGCCGTCATCGTCCCGCTGTGGAACCTCTACCTCCTCGCCCGCCGCGCGCTCGTCATGTCCGGATTCGCGATGCCCAAGCCGGCCGAGATCAACCCCGGTCTCACGACCCTCGGCAATCTGGGGACCTACGACATCGCGTCCGCTCTGGACAATCCCTTGGGTATGCCGTCCGCTCCCCGACCGATCACCGAACCTTCCGGTCGACTCACCTCGACCGACCCGCGCGGGCTCGACCACGCCTACCCGCGCGGCATCGTGAGGGACCTGCCGAGCGCCATCAGCCGGCCGGACCTCGTGGGTGCGCTCGGGCTCACCGGGCCACTGCGCTATCGCGGTGACGCGACCAGTGACGAGTTCAAGCCGTCGGAGTGGATTGCTCCGTGGCGCTACCCGCTCACCAACCAGGCCGGGGCAGGTGTCGCGCAGGAGGGGGCGGAGACACACGCCGGGCCCTACGTCGTCGGCACGAACTCGACGATCCTCCTGTCGGCGCTCCTCGGCGACAACGGTGCCCGGGCCTCGCTCGAGAAGGCTGCGTCCCCGGCCGACACCGAGACTGCGCTCAACCTGCATCTGCCGAACGACCAGCACCTCGGTGGACCGGTCGACTACGGGCTCTATCTCGTCGGTCGCATGGCCGTCGCGGCGCAAGGCCGGCCAGGTCGAGTTCGACGTCCCCGACTTCAACCTCGACGCCGACCGTGGCTACGCCTGGCACTGCTGGGACTGGGACCGCGGCAAGCTCATCGCGCACCCCGGACATCAATCCCGTTGGGGCAGAGGACTACTCGTACCGGCAGCCGTGCACCTCGCCGCAGTTCTTCCACGCCGACCACGACCTGCCTGCGCTGCCCGACCAGTGGTACGTCGAGACCCAGGACCTCGCCGTCCACTACCTGCCCGGGGACGGGCCACCGAAGTGTCTGGAGAAGAACAACCACGACCTCGTCACCGACCCGAAGTGGCGCGACCGCATTCCGGAAGGGAGGGGCTGACCATGCCGCGCAGGACCCGACGCCATGGCAACCGCGACAACGAGCACCCCGTCCTCACCCCCAAGGAGGACGAGGCCCAGCGGGGGAGCGACCCGCCCGGTTCCTTCGGGCACGTCGACCCGCCGAGCGGCGACCTCGCGCCCGACTGGAAGCCGAGCCGCACCCCGGACGAGGCCGAGGAGCTCATCAAGGAGCACGGCCGTGAGCGCCGACCGCGACGGGAGGACGTCTATCCCTACCTGCTCATCCGCGCGTTCAGCCCGGGCGACCGGGGTGCCCGACCCACGTGGCCGCCGGTCCCGTGTTGGGAGTCCCCGGACATCGGCCTCATCGACGCGGCCTGGAGTGGCCCCTACGACACGAGCCAGCTCGTCGCGAGCCCCACCGCGGGTCGCCGCTATCGCGTCTTCGTCCGCATCTGGAACCTCGGCCTGCTCCCGGCGATGGGCGTCCACGTCCGAGCCTGGGCAGTGAACCCCGGCTTCTTCGGCGGAAACCCGAACAACCCGGCATACCAACCGGTTCTGATCGGCGGAGCGATGGTGCACCTCGAGGACCGCACGCGGCCCGGCGTCGATGGCGGTGGTCGAGCTCGACCACACCTGGGACATCCCGTCGACGTTGACCGGCCACGAGTGCCTCATGGCCACGGCCAGCTGCCCGCTCGACAAGTGGAGCGGTGTCCTCGACGCCAACAACGACCGGCACGTCGGGCAACGCAACCTCACGATCCTCGCCGGTGCGGAGAGCGCGAAGGACATGCTCTTCATGCTCGGTGGCGCGATCGCCAAGGGCGGCACGTTGGAGCTCGTCCACGGTGGCGCGGCCGTTGTGCCGATGCTGCGAGGAATCCTCGGCACGGCCAAGTCCGAGTTCGGAACTGCGACCCGTCTGCGGGCACCGAGTGCCAGGGCCTTCCGGCTCGGCATCGACATCGGGACCGGACGACACCTGTTGACGATGTTCCGGGTCGAGGGCGGCTGGCTCCTCGCCGACTCCGCCCGCGCCTGGGCGCTCATCGAGAAGCGCGGCCTCCTGCGAGGGCGTGGCTACGAAAAGGGTGAAGCCGCTCCTGCACCCTTTCGCGACACCGAACGGCAGCCGTCGCCTCATCGAGAAGCTCGGCCCGAAGTTCTACGAGGAGATCGGGGTCGTGATCGACGGCGAACCCGGCGAGGCCCTGCTCGAGGGACTGATGCGGCTGTGGGACCTCCAGGGCCTCGACGCCGTCGACCTCGCGCGGGCGATCGCGGGAGACAAGCCGGCTGCCCACCTTCTCCGCTTCGCCCACTTCGACCCCGAGCTCCAGGAGGCCGGCGGCTACTCCCTCACCCTCATCGGTTGACGTCTGCGGACCAGTTCTGCCAAGGGCAGGGCGAACTCGGCTCGTGGCGCATAACGTTCGCGCATGACGCAGACACCGGATGAAACCGGGGTGCGTGGGGGACTGTCCGACGTGACCCCTCCGCCGCCCTATGGCCAAGGCATGGTCCAGGCACCACCGACTCAGGTCGCGACGCTCCCGCCGCCGATGCGCGACATCGGGAAGGTGCGTTCGACCGGGACGTGCTTCCTGCTGATGGTCGTGACCCTCGGGTTCTACTCCGTGTTCTGGTTCTACGGAACGCATGCCGAGATGCAGCGGCACCGCCACTCGGGTGTTGGCGGCGGCGTGGCCCTCCTCTTGGGCCTCTTCCTCCCGGTCGTCATGTACTTCATCACCCCGTCAGAGGTGAGCGCGATGTACGCGGCCCGGGGCCAGCGGCAGCCCGTCAGTGCCGCAACGGGGTGCTGGATCTTGCTGCCCGTCGTCGGCGTCATCGTCTGGTTCGTCAAGACCAACGGGGCGCTCAACGACTACTGGCGTTCGCTGGGAGCTGTCTGAACGGCATACTCCGCTTGAAATGCGTGTGGCCACACCCCGGCAAGGGATGTGGCCACACGCGTCAGTCGGTGTTCGTCAGAGGATCCCGCGCGCCTGGAAGGCGCTCCTGACAACGGCGGCGTCGGCTGCGGTGCCAAGGGCGGCTGCAGTGTCGACCGTCGTCTGGGCGGCTGCGGCCCACGTCGTCGTGGGCGAGTAGGAGAACTGGGCCTCGAGGATGATCTTCGTGGCCTTGTCGCGACCGAGTCCCTTGTTCATGTCCCAGAGGGCGTGGCTCCAGATCTCGCCGTCGTCGTGGACCTCGCCGGTGCGGTCGGCCACGGTCTTGGTCGTGTCGAGGCGACGGATGCAGTGCGGTGTCGTGGACGTGTAGGACACCGAGTCCCAGTCCATGACGCAGGCCCACGGTGTCACCGCGGTGTCGCTCGAGTTCGCCTGCGACATCGTCGCGGCCAGGTAGTCACCGAAGGCCTCGCCGATGGCGCCGCCGTCGTTGGACTTGCCGAAGCTGGGCACCTGGTCGTCCTGGACCGCGTGGCCGTACTCGTGCCACACGACCTCCTGGTCCTCGCCGTCGTCGACGCCGCCGGTGCCGAGGGTGATCGTGTCCTTGTTCGGTGAGTAGAAGGAGTTGTCGACGGTGACGGTGTTGACGAGCAGGTCCTGCGCCTCGTTGTTGACGTTCGTGAAGCCGAGGCCCTGGATGTAGGACTGCACGCGGTCCACGGCGTAGTAGGCGTTGACCTGCTCGAAGCGGTCGTCGCTGCGCGTGTAGGAGAAGTCGTTGTTCGCTGCGTATGCCGCCGGCGCCTTGCCGTTCTTCTTGTTCCCCACCGTGGCAAACGTGCCCTGGAGGAAGCCGTTGCCCTTGAGGTTGCTGAGGGTCACGGTCTTGTACGCGCTCGCGGGCACGGCCGAGTCGGCGTCGTTGCCGTCGGTCAGTGACTCGTTCTGCAGGGCGACGACGGGGTTGGGGTCGAAGACCTTGCCCTGACCGTCGGCGTAGACCCGCTCGTCGGTGACCTTGGTGACGGATCCCTTGTCGGCGTCGACGAGGACCTTCTTGTCCTGGTCGGTCGCGACCTCCCACGCGAGCTTGGCGGTGGCGCCGGACGCTCCCGGGACGACGACGAGACGGGACGAGAGGGCCGTGCCGTGCGCGGTGGTCTTGCCGGTGGCCAGCGCCTTGCTGATCCTGGGGCTGGTCGAGGCCAGACCGGCGACGACCTTGCGGCCGTCGTCAACGCTCGCCTTTCCCTTGGCGGTGTGCACGGCGTAGTAGCCGCCGAGGACGGTGACGCCGCGGTAGGTCTGGGCGTACCAGCTGTGGCTGCCCAAGAGGCTCTGCCGAGTGCGGACGAGGGTGAGGTTGGACGGAACGGCCGTGGTGGCCGCGGCGATGGTGGGGGTTCCGCTCGCGGTGGCGGGCGTCAGTGCGGCCGAGGTGGCGGCTGGTGCCATGACCGCGCCGCAGACGGCGAGGAGAGCGACGGCGGTGAACCGGGGGGTGGTGCTTCGCATGGGCGAACCTTTCGGACAGGAGGTGGATCGAGACAATCAGAGATCCGGGGCGATTCGGTGGTTGGACGGTGGCGGGTTTCGGCCAAGGGGGTGGATGTCGAGAACCGCCTTTCGGCAGCGTCTAGGAAGTGCAACGACCCAACGATGAATGGAGACTGTTCAGATGGCAGCCATCAAGCACTTCGACCACGTCGGCGTCACCGTCGCCGACCTCGACACCGCACTCGAGTTCTTCGTCAGCCTCGGCCTCGAACTCGAGGGGCGCATGTTCATGGAGGGTGAGTTCATCGACACCGTCTGTGGCATCCCGAACTCGCGCACGGAGGTCGCGATGCTGCGACTGCCCGGTGGGGGCACGACGATCGAGATCTGCACCTTCATCCGACCGGAACTCCAGCCGGGATCACCCAACGCCATGTCCACCGAGGTCGGGCTGCGCAACCTCGCGTTCGAGGTCGAGGACCTCCACGCGATCGTGGACAGGGTGCGCGCGGACGGCTATGAGCTCGTCGGCGGCATCGGTGAGTGGGAGAACGCCTGGCGGATGACCTACGTGCGTGGACCCGAGGGGATCATCGTGGCGCTGGCCGAGCGGCTCGGCTGACCCGAGTCAGCAGGACACCGACGATCGCGAGCCCGCCCCCGACGAACGTGAGCGCGGGCGGGACCTCGGACAGCAGCGCCCACGCGATGAGGGTGGCGATGAACGGCACGAGGAACGTCGTCAGGGTGACCTTGCCGGCATCGCCGCGGGACAGGACGTAGGCCCAGGTCGTGAAGGCAATGGCGGTCGGGAAGATCCCGAGGTAGGCGATCCACCACAGCGTGCCCGCGTCGGCGACCTTGACCACGTCGACGAGATCGCCGGCCCACGGCAGGCAGACCACCGTCCCGATGACGCATGCGATCCACGTGACTTCGGGACCCGGCATACGCCCGAGCAGTGGTTTTTGGGCGAGCACGCCGATCGCGTAGGTGACGGCGGCCAACACCGTGAGCCACACACCCACGGTGTCGCCGGAACTCTCGCCGGAGAAGCCGCGCGCGATGATCGCCACCCCTGCAAAACCGACGACCATGCCGGCGAGCAGCCACTTCGTCATGCGCTCGCCGAGGAACACCGTCGCCAGGAGGGCCACGATCAACGGGCCGATCTGGACGATGAGGGCGGCGGTGCCGGCATCGATCCGGCGCTCGGCCTCATTGAGGGCGAGGTTGTAGATCCCGAACCAGCCGACTCCGCAGAGCACGAGGAGCCACCAGTCGCGGCCCTTCGGCCAGGTCGGTCGACGGCGAAAGACCAAGAACGACAGCGCAATTGACGCGACGAGCAACCGTCCGAGGGAGAGCGCCCCCGCAGGCACGTCCTTGCCGAGGTGTCGGATGGCCACGAACGCCGATGCCCAGAGGACCAGGGTGACGGCCATCGCGAGCAGGACCCGCCAGTCGAACGCGGCGACTCCGCCACCCGTGCTGCTCGGCTCGACCGGTGTCTCGAGAGGGGGTGGAGTGGTGTCGTCGCGGAGGGCTGTCACTCGTTCAACAGTAGGCGGGACCGGTGTCAGCCTTCGAGCGGATTTCGGCCAGATGAGGACGAGTTGCCGCCACGTCGGGAGACCTTCGATGGCACGTTGGATGGGCCGAACCGGCGGGCGACGGCGGCTGCGACAGCAATGGAACAGGCCAGCAGCACTGCGCTCCCCACGATGTCGAGGACGTAGTGGTTCCCCGTGGTGATGACCACGGCGATCATCAGGGAGGGGAAGAGCCAGGCCCCCAGTGCGGCGCGAGGGTGAGTGACGCGCAACGCCGACCACACGGCATACGCACACCATGCCGCCAGTGCCACGTGCATGCTCGGCATGGCCGAGAAGTGGTTCTGGCCGTTGTCGAGCGTCGTGGACGCCGTACTTCCCAGCAAGTCGTTCTCCCCGATGATGTCGGTGATCCCAGGGAGGGCGAAGCGCGGTGGCGACAGGGGAAAGGCCCACCAGACGGGGAGGGCCAGTGCCGTCATCGCCACCAGGGTTGTGCCCAGCCGCGCGAAGATCCCCCTGTGCCGCAGGGCGATCCAGAGCACCACGGTGACGAGTACGACGTAGTAGACCCGGTAGACGTAGACCGACGGGTCGATCAGCACGGGGTGTCGGGTGAGCCACTCGTTGGCGCTTCACCTCGATGTCGAGGTGAAGGGTGCGCTCGACCGATTGCAGTCCGGCCGCGTTGCGCGCCGCCGCAACGGAGTCCGTGCCAGCGAGGGAGTGCAGGCGGCTGAAGACGACGAACCAGGCAGCAAGTGCGACCAGCTCGACCACGACACGCCATCGTGAGGGTGACGTCGTCCCTTCTCTGGCGTTCACCTTCACGAACCCATCAGACGAGCACGGTGCCGTCGGCAACGATCAGGCCGGCGCCGCTGATCCTCACATCGGCGCCATCGACGGTGATGAGAATGCGACTGGGTCGCCCGAGTGAGTGCCCCTGCTCGATCACGGCTTGCGCACCGCGGGCGACGTGGCCCTCCGCGACGAGCTTCGCGGCAAGGGGACCGGCGGCCGTGCCGGTCGCCGGGTCCTCCGTGATCCCCATCGTGGGATTGAAAAATCTTGCGTATGCCGCAGAGTCACCTTCGACCGTATCGAGGCTGTAGAGGTAGCATCCCTCTCCTGCAACGGTTTTCAGCACCGCGGCCAACCTGCGGGTGTCGGGTTGCGCCCGGTCCACCGCGGCGCGGTCGACGAGCGGCACCAGCAGATGACCGGCCCCCGTGGACACCACCTGTGCGGTGTCGTCGGTGAAGTCCGCTGGGGTGAGCCCCAGTGAGTCCGCCAGCTGATCACGGTCAGTCAGGACGGCGCCGAACTCCGGAGGCGACTGCTGGACCGTCACCATCGCGGGACCGTCGGCAGGCCTCGTGACACCGGTGTGGAGGAGGTCCGCGCCGATCTGCACGACGAACTCGGTCCGGTCCGCCGGGAGGCGACGGTCGACGAGCCAGAGGCAGGCTGCGAGGGCGTTGTGGCCAGCGCCGCCGACCTCGGCGCCGATGGGGGTGAAGGAACGGAACTGCCAGTCGGCCCGGTCGTCGTCAGCAGCAACGATGAAGACCGTCTCGGACTGGTTGAACTCGCGCGCCAGGGCCTGCATCTGCTCGAGTGCCAGGTCGTCCGCGTCCGCAACGACCGCCGCGGGGTTGCCCGTCAGGGGCCGAGCCGCAAAGACGTCCACCATCGAGAAGGCCACCGCACAAACGTCGGACACGAGAACTCCTGAAAGGTCGGTCGAACTGAACGAGACCACGGTTGCACAAGGCGTTCGGCGGCGAGGAAGTCTTTGGCCACCGGGTCGTGCCAGAGTGAACTCGTGACCGACCAGAGCACCAAGCCCACCGGCGGCGAGAGTCTCGTCACCGTGCTGGTGGCGCTGTGCGCCAATGTCCTCATTGCCGCAGCCAAGTCCGTCGTCGCGGTCATCACCGGCTCCGCGTCCATGGTCGCCGAGGCGGCGCACTCCTGGGCCGACGCCGGCAACGAGGTGTTCCTCGTCGTCGCCGAGCGCCGGGCCGATCGACCCCGCGACGAGGCCCATCCCTACGGCTACGGTCGCGAGGCCTACGTGTGGTCGATGTTCGCCGCCTTCGGCCTGTTCAGCGCGGGAGCCGTGGTGTCGATCTGGCACGGCATCCAGAGCTGGCAGGGCGGCGCAGAGGAGGAGGCCGACTACCGCTGGGCGTATGCCGTGCTCGCCCTGGCGTTCGTCCTCGAAGGTGTGTCCTTCCTCCAGGCCCGCCGGCAGACGAGTGCCACTGCACGCAAATTCGGGCTCGGCACCGTGCCCTTCATCGTGCGCACCTCCAACCCGACGCTGCGTGCGGTCTTCCTCGAGGACGCCGCCGCGCTCGTCGGTCTCGTCATCGCAGGTGCGGGCATCGGGTTGCACCAGGTGACTGGTGACGGCCGCTGGGATGCCGCGGGGTCGATCGCTGTCGGACTCCTGCTCGCGGTCGTCGCGATCTTCCTCATCGGTCGCAACCGCGACTTCCTCGTGGGGCAGGCGGCGTCACCTGACCTCAGGCGGCTAGCCCTCGAGCAACTGTTGGAGCACCCCGAGATCGAGCGGGTCACCTTCTTGCACCTCGAGTTCGTCGGTGCGGCCCGCATCCTCGTCGTGGCTGCTGTCGACCTCGTTGGCGACGAGACCGAGGCCGAGGTCGCCGAGCGGTTGAACTCGGTGGCGGACGACATCGGCGACCACGACATGGTCGAGCAGGCCGTCCTCACCCTGTCTCGTGCTGCCCACCCGTCACTCACCGTGTGATGAAGGCCGTCGTCCAAGAGCGTTACGGAGGTCCCGACGTCCTGCGCGTCCAGGAGGTCCCGACGCCTTCACCCGCCGCCGGTCAGGTTCTCGTCAGGGTCGTGGCAACCTCTGTCAACCTCAGCGATTGGGAGGGACTACGGGGCTCTCCGGCGTACGCGCGGATCGGCGGGTTGCGCAGGCCGCGCCACGCAACGCTCGGCTCAGACATTGCCGGGGTGGTCGAGGCCGTCGGTCGCGGGGTCGTCCGATTCCAGCCCGGCGACGAGGTGTACGGCGACAATCTGCAGCTGATGGGCGGCTTCGCCGAGTATGCCGTCGCTCCCGAGTCGGTGCTGGCCGCCAAGCCCGTCGAGCTGAGCTTTGCGGAGGCGTCGACCATCCCGCAGGCAGGACCGATCGCCCTTCAGGGCACGTCGGTCGCAGGGGCGGGTGCCCGGGTGCTGATCAATGGTGCGGGCGGGGGCTCCGGTGCGTTCGCCATCCAGCAGGCCAAACGTCTGGGGGCGCACGTGACTGCTGTCGACAATGCCCACAAACAGGACTTCATGCGAACTCTCGGCGCCGATGAGGTGATCGACTACCGCCGCGACGACTTCACGGTGGGCCATGGGCAGTACGACCTGATCCTCGATCTGGTGGCGCATCGGTCGGTGTTCGCCTATCGGCGGGCGCTCGCTCGCGGCGGCAGGTACCGATGCGTTGGCGGTTCCGTCCCGGCACTGCTGCGGGTTCTCACGGTCGGTGTGGCCGCGGGACTGGTCACCGGCCGCCGCCTCGGCGTGCTGGTCGTGAAGCCGGGCCCGGCCCACTTCCAGCCGATCGCCGAGCTGTGCAGCTCAGGCCAGATGGACATCCACATCGACCGCACTTTCACACTCGACGAGGTGCCGGAAGCGCTCGCCCACGTCGGGGAGGGCCGCTCCCTCGGCAAGGTCGTCATCACAGCAGGCTCGGCCTCATGACCGAGTACGTCGCCTTCGTGCACGACGGCAGGGTCCTGGTCGATGAGGCGGGCACGCTGCCGTCGTTCGTCCCCGACAAGGACGAGGACGCGCTTGCCCTGGCACTGGGGTTGGTCGACGCGGACGTCCTGTTGGCGCCTGTCACTCAGCTCACCGACGAGCGTCGGGTCCACGTCGTGGGGACCCGTGGGGCCGCCCGGTCAGGATCCTTCGTTCCTCCCGCTGCCCTGGCCGACGCGGAACTCGCCGAGGTCGTCGTCCGCGCCGTCACCGAGCTCGATCCTGAGCGCACCCCGGTCCTGCGCCCCGACTGGTTCCGTCCCGGGTGGTTCGATCGCGTCGAGGCCTGGGTGGACGAGGTGTTGGTGGCGTCCGGGCGACAGCGCACGGCCCCGGTGGAGGTCGTCAAGGCCTGGAGCATCTCGGTGGTGGCACGGGTGTCCACTGACGGCGGCATCCTCTGGTTCAAGGCGCCGTGTGACCACTTCCGGGCCGAGGCCGCGATCCACTCGACGTTGTTCGGACTCTTCCCCGAGCTGGTGCCGACGCTTGTCGCCGTCGATGAGCAGCGGGCGTGGCTGTTGATGGAGCCGATGTCCGGCGCAGATGACGGGGACCGGGCGGAAGGTGCCGGCCGCGAGGTGGCGGTCCGGTGGGCGAAGGCCCAGATGGAGGCCATCGTCCACACCGAGGCGCTGCTCGCCGGAGGGTGCGCGTTCCGTGGCGAGGCGGGGACCATGGCCGACTTCCGGCGTGTGCTGACGACCAGTACCGACCTGGCGCTGCTCACCCCGGACGAGCTCGCAGCCGTTCGCGCCTCCCTTGATGAGATCGAGGGCCTCGTGGCGCAGTTCTGGTCCGCGGGCATTCCGAACACCCTCGCCCACGGCGACCTCCACCTGGGCAACGTCGCGTGGGACGGCCGGTCCCTCCGGATCTTCGACTGGACCGACGGTTGCGTCAGCCACCCGTTCCTCGACGCCTCCCATCTGGCCCGCTTCAGTCAATCGCGCCCGGCCGACCCGGAGCTCGAGGCCATCTATGCGCAGCAGTGGCGTGCGGCCTACCCGGATGCCGACATCGACCGCGCCCTCGCCCTGGCCCCGCTCGTCGACCTCGTCTTCCAGGCGGTCACCTTCGACAACATCGTCAACGCCACGGAGCCACAGTCGAGATGGGAGCTCGGCGGAGTCGTCGCGGACCTGCTTCGCGTCCTCCCCGGCAGGGTTGCTGGGCTCCGCTGACGGGAGATCACGCCTTTCCGAGCGCTGACGGATGGCCGAACCACTGCTCCAACGCCTCGCGCAACCCGGTCGCGTCGTCGCCCACCCAGACGATGTGCCCGTCCGGTCGGAGCAACACCGCCGGCGCCGCCAGTTCGTCGCTCTGCTCGGCGATGAGGTCGACCCGACCGGCCCACCCGTCAACCGACAACGCCCCGGTCTGGTCGATCAACGTGCCAAGACCGCTGTGCAGCAACGGATACAGCGACCCACCGCTCGCAAAGGTGACGTCCCGCTGACGGCGACCCAACAGGTCAGAGCCATCGCCCACGGCATACCGGATTCCCAGGGAGGTGATCTTCCCGAGGAGGTGAGCATGCACGCCCGGGAACTCCATGACCTCGGCGAAGAGCGTCTTGACGGCCTGCGGTCCGGGCTCGGGTGACTGGAGCTCGGCCTGCGCGCGGGTCACGGTGAGGACCTCCTCGCCCACCGGATGCCGCTCCGACTCGTAGGTGTCGAGCAACCCCTCTGGCGCCCAACCGTTGATCGTCGCGGCGAGCTTCCAGCCGAGGTTGAACGCATCCTGCAGGCCGAGGTTGAGCCCCTGGCCACCCTGCGGCGGGTGGACGTGGGCGGCGTCGCCGGCGATGAGCACCCTCCCGACGCGGTAGTGCTCGGCAAGTCGCGTCGCGTCACCGAAGCGAGACAGCCACCTGCGGCGAGTGGACGCCAAAATCCGTTCCGGCGTATGCCGTGAGCTGCGTTCGCAGGTCGTCGAGCGTGGGCGGTGGGGCACCTTCGTCGGCCACCCCCGCGGCCGGGACGACGATGCGATAGACGCCGTCGCCGACCGGTCCGGCCCCGAAGCCGCGATGGGTCTGGTGGACCCGCTGGATGACGGCCATGACCTCGTCGAGCGGCGCGTCAGCTCCGCCTCGCCGAGGATCCACTGCCGCCGAGCGGACTCCCCGGGGAAGGGAATGTCGAGCAGGCGGCGCACGGCGCTCCGGCCGCCGTCACAGCCGACGACCCACGCGGCTCGCAGCGTCGTGCCGTCGGAGAGTTCGACGTCGACGCCGTCGTCGTCCTGGGTCACGCCGACGGCCTCCACGCCGCGACGGATCTCGATGCCGAGTTCGGCCGCGCGCTCGCGCAGGGCCTCCTCGACGAGGGGCTGCGGGATGGCCAGTGTGTAGGGATGGGTGGTGTCGAGCACGACCGGCTCGCTCGTCCTGATGCCGGCGAAGAAGCCGTCCGTCGGGTACGTCGTGCCCTGCGGCAACAGGCGGTCGAGCAGGCCGCGCATCTCCATGATCTCGACGCTGCGGGCGTGCAGGCCCATCGACCGGACCATGGGGTTCGGCTCGAGGTCCTTGTCGAAGATCGTGACCGTGACTCCGTGCAGGGCGAGCTCGTTCGCCAGCATCACACCCGTCGGTCCGGCCCCCACCACGATGACGTCGTCCATGTGTCTCCCCGTTCCACGAAGTGGCTGTGCGCCAACGATTTTCGCGGGCACGGCGACCATGGTGCGTCACACAGGGGGCCTTGCGGCAAGGCCCCCTGTGCGCTATATCTTGGTAGTGGCAGGGAGATTCACCTCCCTGCCACTGTCATGTCCGGAGCCGGAACGACCCCTCAGTGCATGACGATGGGCTCGGCGTTCGGGTCTGCGGCGTGGTCGAGTCCGGCGCCCTCACGCGTGCGCGGCAGGAACGCCGCCGCCACCAGGGCCAGCACGACGAGGCAGGCCGCGACGAAGAACGTGCTGGTGAAGGCGCTGGCCGCCTCCTGCAGTCCTTGGGCGACCGCCCCGGGGCCACCGATCTTGTCGACGATGGACGGGTCGCGGTGACTGGCGATCGCCGGGAAGGCCAGCTGCGAGTCCTTGAGGTGGTTGGTGAGGATGACCGACAGCACGGCCACGCCACAGGACGAGGCGATCTGCTGGCTGATGTTGAGCAGCGTCGAACCGCGAGCCACCTCGTGGTGCGTCAGGGTCCGCAGGGCGGTGGTGAAGATCGGCATCATCGTGCCGCCCATGCCCAGGCCGAGGACGAAGAGGATGACCACGATCTTCCACAGGTCGGTGGTGGCGTCGATCCGGGTGAAGGTGAACATCGCCACGAGGATGGTGACCAGTCCGAACGGCACGATCTTGCCGACCGGGATCCGGTCCACGAGCCGCCCCGCGACGGGCATGGTCACCATGGCGCCGATGCCCTGCGCCGCCATGAGCAGGCCTGCGGTGAGCGCGTCCTTGCCCCGCACCTCCTGGAAGTAGGTCGGGATGAGGAGCAGCCCACCGAAGAAGGCGCCGGCAAAGATGAAGAGGGTGATGACGGCGACCCGAAGGTTCCTGTTCTTGAACAGCCTCAGGTCCAGCAGCGGGTGCTGCGGCCGGAACGAGTGCCACACGAACGCGAGGATCAGGACGAGGCCGATGATCGCCGGCCAATAGACCTTGGGTGCGTTGAAGGTGCCCTCACCGGGGATCGACGAGACGCCGAAGAGCAGCAGCGCCAGACCCGGTGACATGAGGAGCAGCCCGAGCACGTCGAGGGACTCGGACGGCTCGGTGTGGTCCTTGGGCAGGGCCCGCCACGCGTAGATCGCCGCGATGACTCCGAGCGGCAGGTTGACGAGGAAGATCCAGTGCCACGACGCGTGCTTGATGAGGTAGCCGCCGAGGATCGGGCCCATGATCGGGCCGAGCAGCATCGGCACCCCCATGATCGCCATGAGGCGACCCATCCGCTTGGGTCCGGCGGCCCTCGTCATGATCGTCATGCCGACCGGCATGAGCATGCCGCCGCCGAGTCCCTGGAGGACCCGGAAGGAGATGAGCATGCCGATCGAGTTGGCCGTCGCACACAGGACCGACCCTGCCGTGAAGAGCACGATGGCCCCGATGAACAGGCGCTTGGTGCCGAACCGGTCGGCCGCCCACCCGGTCAACGGAATGACCGTGGCGAGGGCGAGTGTGTAGGCCGTCACCGTCCACGCCACCGTCGAGTAGTCGAGGGGCACGGCCGGGTTGTCGGAGAACTCCGACTGGAACGTCGGTAGCGCGACGTTGACGATCGTGATGTCCAGGATGGACATGATGATCCCGATGATGACGACGCCGGCGATCTTGAGGACGGCCTTGTCGATGTTCTCGGGGTACTCGATCTGGGTTTGAGCTGGTGCAGACACTGGAAGACCTCGTTCTGACGTGAAAGAGGGCGTCAGGAGGCTGGCGTCCGGATACACGCTAACTCCGTGAGCACCGCTGCGACGAGCGTTTTTTGAGCCTGCTCAGAAGTCGATACAGCCGACGTCGCACCCGTCGAGAATGTCGCCGTCGGGGATGACATCTCCGATGCCTCCGGCGAACGACGACAGCGCCGACCCCAGCCCGTCAAAACCTTCGAGCAGGGCGGCGAACGCGTCATCGGGCATGAGGTCGGCGAGTGCCCCGAGGTCGGGGACATCGAGCGCACCCCCGAGATCAACGAGGCCGGACACGAGATCGAACACCCCCGGGTCGAGAGCCCCGTCGACCACCGCAGCGAGCGCCATCTCGGAGCCCTCGGCCAGACGGGCGGCACGCAAGGCGTCACCCAGGACGGAGGCGACATGCGGCGCAACACCGAAGGCGACGGCATACGGGAGCATGGAACGCACCTCACCGGCCAGCTCTTCGTGACGGAGCTGATTGGCCTCGGCCGTCGCGAGGTACTTCTCGTAGCCGAGGGCCTGGATCCGGGCCGCGGATCCCAGCGCGGTGCGCGGCGTCCGGCCACGGCCCAGTCGCACGAGCAGCGCGCCGCCGAGTCCGAGGCCGGCGCCGAGCGGCACCCAGCGCCAGTGGTCGTCGGAGATGCCCGAGGCGACGCCGGCCACTCCGGCCCCGAGGACGAGGAGCACTCCCAGGGCGGCCACCCAACCGTTGCGTGACCGCGGGTGCTTGACGTACCAACCGCGATCGACGACGGCGCGATACACCGCGATCTCGGCCACGCGCCAGCGCTGGGCAACCTCCGCCTGCCGCAGATCCCCGAGCCGGACGGATTCCGACCCGCCGAGCAGGGCGTCGAGGAGCACTCGCTCGTGGTCCGCCATGGTGTCGTCGCCGGCGCCGGTGCGACTCACTCGCCAGTCGTCGCCGTCCTTCTCGAGGCTGACGACCTGTCGCAGGGCGAGGTCGACGAGGGTTGCCGTGAGATCCCGGCCGTGGACGATCCCGTCGACGACCGCACCCGACAGCGCCGGCGTGGACTCGTCGGGAGCGTGGAACCGGGGAGCGACCGAGCCGGCCCACTCGACGCCGCGCCGCACGCGGGCACTGCCCCTGCCGTCACCGATCCGCGGCATCTCGCCCGGCGTGACCTCGGTGAAGACCTCGTCCCGCCGGCGCCACCGGAACACCAACAGGGTCAGCACAGCAGCGACCAGAGGAATGAGCCCACCGAGGAGCTCGAGCGGCGTCACGTCGGCAGGCACCCGCACACCCTATGGCGCGCCGTCAGTCGAAAGGCGGTCGGTGTCAGCCCGTTGCCGTCGGTCGCCAGCCGGGCGGCGGGTCCTCGCCCGTGCGACCGTCGACGGCCTCGCGAAGCAGGTCGGCGTGCCCGAGGTGCCGCCCGTACTCCTCGATCGCGTCGAGCAGCAGCCGCCTCAGACTCGCGTGCTGACCGTGGGCGCTGGCGTGCACCTCTTGGTCCAGCCCACCCTTCGTCAGGGTGTCGGCAATCCGAGCCCGGGAGCGCTCAACTGCGCTGTCCCACAGCGCATAGAGCGTGGCCGGGTTGTCGTCGTCGGCCGATGTCATCTCCCAGTCGTCGTCGTCGTCCCAGCCGTTGTCGTCCCACGCGGCCGGCAACGGGTCGCCCGACAGCTTGCGGTGGAACCAGTCGTCCTCCACTGCGGCGAGGTGCTTGAGCAGCCTCCCGAGGGTCAGGGACGATGCGCCGATCCGCTGACCCAGCCCGGCGGCATACAGGCCGTCCGCCTTCCATCGGAAGGTCCACCGCAGCCGGTCGAGCGCACCGACCACCTGCTCGGCCTCGGTCCCCGCCAGGGGCGGCTCCCACGGTGTTTCTTCGCTGCCGGGCACGGGGTCGCTCACGATTCCTCCGTTGTTGTCGAATCTTGGGTATGCCGTGTGCGCGCCTTCCAGCGCGGCGAGGTCGCGCTCGGCGAACTGGCGGTGCCACCACTCCTCGTTGAGGAGCGTGTCGAAGGCGTCGCGGACGGGGACGAGTTCGCCGGCGGGAGGCCACCCCGGCGTGTCGGGGACTTCGTTGCTGCCGGCGAGCTCCTCGTCGGTGAGCGACGCCAGATGCGTTCGCACGCGCTCGAATCGGTCGTGTCGCAGCTCGAGCGCCTCGTCGAGGGTGGGTCGCGCGTCCCGGTCGTGCGGGACACCCTCCGTCGGTGACATCTCGTCCCAGGGCAGTTCGAGCGGGTGCCACGGCGACGGGTCGCGCTGGACGCCGCGGCTCAGCCACGAGCTGGTGGCCATCGGGAGGTGGCGCAGGGTCTGGATGAAGGACCACTCGCCGTCGACGCTCTCGTGAAGGAGCGCGGGGTCGACGGCCTCCAGGGCGCGGGCGCGCTCGATCGTGCCCGACCAGAGCTCGTCGATGACGGTCCACGCGTCCCGGTAGCCGGCGGCGTCGGTGGGGTGGAGGCGGGCGCGTTCGGGGTTGAGCCGGGTGAGCTCGGCCTCGACGAGCGGAACGATGTCGATCCCGTTGACGCGCACGTCCTCGAGCTCACCCCAGATCTCCACGTGTTGGAGCTCGACTCCGCGCAGCTTCACCCTGGCGAGGGCGGCGTCGCGGATGTCGACGTCGATGAAGCCCACCGTTCGGAACTTCGCGCGGTCGAGGTCGACCCGTTCGAACCGCGACCCGGACAGGTCCACGTGCTCGAACGTCGCGCCCAGCAACTGCTCGTCCCGGAAGGTGCGTCCCTCGGCCTCGTTCTGCGTCATGGACCACACCGTAGGACCCATTGCGGACGAACGGCTTCCGCAAAGAAACCCGGATGCCCGAGTCAGCGGCTCATCGTCGTCGACAGGCCGATGAGGACGGCAATGAGCCAGCACGCCTGCGACAACAGACTCGACATGACCACGCTGCCGCCGCGGTCCCGGTGCCAGGCTCCGCAGGCCGTCGGCCGTCGCGGACACGAGATGTCGGCGCAGCGCGGACGTCGCGACACCGTTGAGGGCCAGCACGAGGACCGAGACGAGCTTGAGCCAGACAAGGGGGCTGGTGAGGTCTGGACCGAGCAACCCGCCCGTGAGGAAGAGGACGCCGATGCCCGCCCAGATGAGCGGCGACAGGGCGTGGCTGAGCCGGATCGACTCCCGGATCTCACGCTGTCGCCGCTCCCAGAGGATCCCGTGCCAGTCGAGGGCCATGACGGACCCGAAGGCCACGGTCATCGCAAGCAGGTGCAGCGCCACCAGGAAGCCCCGGCCCGGGTGCGACTCGGGCGCCACCCACGCGATGAAGAGGCAGACCAGCCAGGCCGCGATGACGAGCGCGAAGCGGTCGAGCATGGGGAGCTTCTGCCCGAAGCGGATGATCGCGTCGCCCGGTGCGGAGGCCATCACGTGGAGCTGCTCGAGGGCTGAGGTGGGCTCGGCATCGACCTCGGCCGGTGCTTCCGGCTCGGAGCCGACCACGTCGGCGGTGTCGCCCTCTGCCTCCCGCTGACGATCACGGGCAGCTCGCGCTCGCGCTCGCGTTCTGCCTCGCGCTCGCGGGCTCGCGCGGCCGCGATCGCGTCGGCCTCGGGGAAGAGGAACACCGGCTCAAGCACGACGGGTTCCAGGATCACTGGTTCGAGCGTGACCGGGGTGAGCGTGAAGGGTGTCGGCTCCCGGCTGGTCTTGTGTGCCTCCTTGCTCTCCTTGCTCTCCTGGTCCGGCAGGTGGAGCAAGGCCGCCATGAACGGATCGCGTGGGGGAGTCGCTGCGGCTGCCTTGATCCACCGCCGGACGGTGCTCGGGTGCACGCCGAACTCAGCAGCGACCGCACTCACGCGTTGGCCGGCCCCCACCCGGGCGATCGCGTCGGCTCTGGTTCTGGCGTCGCGAACGGTCGTCGTGGCGGGCTTCTGCGTGGAGGAGGACGGCTCGATCGGCCGTGCCCGAGGTGGCATGTGCACATTCAACTGCCGAGATGCCGTCGGGCAAAAGGCCGTCCCACCATTCCCGCCAGTGTTCATCTGGTGGTATGCCGGTGGCGTACCTTCCAGGACCTTCTCGCGAAGGTCTCGAGACACGGACGAGAGGCAACGGCGATGGGCGAGCACCCGGCATACCTGCACACCGTTTTGGACTGTGAGCGGCCCCGCGAACTCGCCGAGTTCTATCGGCAGTTCCTCGGTCTCGTCTATCGGCCCGGCGACGAGCCGCCGACCGACGGGAGCGAGGACGAGGCCGACTGGCTCGTCCTCACCCAGCCGGACGGCACGCGACAACTCGCCTTCCAGC
Source organism: uncultured Actinomycetota bacterium (assembly GCA_963807825.1). GTDB lineage: Bacteria > Actinomycetota > Actinomycetes > Actinomycetales > Dermatophilaceae > Knoellia. The sequence goes on along the minus strand of CAWEDC010000013.1, from coordinate 369,251 downwards.
AGGTCGAGCGGCTCGAACCGACCACGTGGCCCGACGACGCGGTGCCGCAGCAGCTGCACATCGACTACCTGGTCGACAGCGTCGAGGAGCTCGAGGAACACCGGGCCACGGCCCTGCGGCTCGGCGCCACGTTGCGGCTGGACCGCAGCGACGACGAGGAGGAGCCCCTCTACGTGCTCGTCGATCCCGCGGGCCACACCTTCTGTCTCTTCGTGGGGTAGGCCTCCGACACACTTGGCGCATGGTCGACGCGATCAACACGTTCATCGAGCTGCACGCGGGTTCGGCGTGGCTGCTCCCTGCGCTGTTCGTCTTCTTCGCGATCGATGGCGTGCTGCCTCCGCTGCCCAGCGAGGGCGTGCTCATCGGGCTGGCCGCGGTCGGCGCGTCGACGGGGACTCCGCACTGGCTCGCGCTCTTCGTCGCGGCGGCGGCGGGCGCGTGGGTGGGCGACAACCTCGCGTATCTGTTGGGACGGCATGCGTCCCTGGACCGGCTGTTGGAGCGCTCGGGGCCGGGCCGCCGGGCCCTGGGGTGGGCGCGGGGCCACCTCGATCGGCGCGGCGCCGTCATCATCGTCGTCGGACGCTGGGTGCCGGTCGGGCGCGCGGCGGTCAACCTCACGGCGGGGGCGACGCGCTATCCGCAGCGGCGCTTCATGTTCTTCTCGTTCGTCTCGGGGGTGACGTGGGCGGCATGGTCCGTGGGGGTCGGCACGCTCGCGGGGCACTGGGTGCAGGACAACCCCTTGCTCGCCGCGATCGTCGGCGTCGGGGTGGCGTTGCTCGTCGCCTTCGTCATCGAGCGCATCACTCGGCTGCTGCCCGGACGCCCTGCTCCTGACCCTGCCGAGGTGGCGGAGCCGCATGTGAAGATCCGGTGAGGATCATCCATGTCGGCGTTGCTGCGCCTGCTTTGGCGCGTGGCCGATGAAAGAGTGACGGGGTCAGGCCGGGGAGACAGCCCCGGCGCTCGGATCGTGAGGGGTTGTGCAGGTGCGTTCGCGTGGGTGGGGATTCAAGGTCGGGATCGCAGTCGTCGTGTTGGCGCTCATCGGGGGAGCGGTGTGGGGCGGGCTGAAGTGGCTGGGCCGCGACACGGGAGAGGCGCGTCTGGCCGCCGACCGGGTGGCAACAGATCTGGCCGCGGCGAAGTTCGCCCCGGGTGCCGTCGTCGCTGACGGTGGAGTGCCTGACCTGGCCGCCCTCGTCAAGGGAATGGGGAAGGCGACGCACACCGTCTCCGTGGCATCGATGACCGAGCCCAAGGACGGCGCGGCCCAGGCAACGCTGAGCCACTCGTGGACCCTGCCCGGGTCGGATGCACCCTGGACCTACGAGACGCCTCTCGAAGTGCGCGAGACCAACGGCACCTGGGCGGGCGTCTGGAAGCCGGGCATGCTCGCGCCCGACCTCGTCGACGGTGAGAGCCTGCGGATCAAGCGCCAGCAGCCGGCCCGCGCCGAGATCCTCGGCGCCAACAACGAGCAGATCGTCGCCCCGCGTGAGGTGTCGCGCATCGGCATCGACAAGACGAAGGTGACCGCCGCCGAGGCACTCTCCACTGCGCCCGTGCTCGCCGAAGCGGTGGGGATCAACAGCGCCAAGTACGTCACCGCCGTCAAGAACGCCGGGCCCAAGGCCTTTGTCGAGGCGATCACCGTGCGCCAGGGCAGCGCACAGGAGGCAGCGGCCCGAGCCCTCGATGCCCCCGGAGTCTTCCTCGTGGCCGACACCCTGCCGTTGGCACCGACGGCCACGTTCGCTCGACCCCTCCTCGGCATCGTCGGCGACGCCACTGCCGAGATCGTCGAGAAGTCCGAAGGCCGCATCGTCGCGGGCGACGAGGTCGGAATCGGAGGTGTGCAGGCGGCATACGACACGCAGTTGGCCGGTCAGCCGAGCTATGCCGTCCTCGCGACTGGTGGGGAGCAGGAGCGCACGCTCTTCGACACGCCGTCGGCGCCCGGCAAGCCCGTGACCCTGACCCTCGACATCGCGAAGCAGGAGGCCGCCGAAGCCGTGCTCGAGAAGGTCGTCCCGGCCTCGGCGATCGTGGCCATCCAGCCGTCGACCGGCAATGTCCTTGCTGCTGCGAGTGGCGCCGGTGGCAAGGGGGTCTCGACCGCGACGCAGGGCCGCTATGCCCCGGGCTCGACCTTCAAGATGGTGTCCAGCCTCGCCCTGCTGCGCTCGGGTGTGACGCCGACGAGCAAGGTCGAGTGCACTCCGACGGTGACGGTGGACGGGCGCACGTTCAAGAACGTCGACAGCTATCCGACGTCGGCCCTGGGGTCGGTGCCGTTCAGCTCGGCCTTCGCGAACTCGTGCAACACCGCGTTCATCCGCGCTGGCGAGGAGCTCGCGCCGGCCGAACTCCCCACTGCCGCAGCGGGTCTGGGCCTCACCGCCAAGTCCGGGCTGGGGGTGCCGGGCTTCCTCGGCTCGGTGCCGGAACCGCAAGCCGGGCACGGACGAGGCCGCCTCGATGATCGGCCAGTCCAAGGTCGAAGCGTCTCCGCTCGGCATGGCGACCGTCGCCGCATCGATCGCCGCAGGCAAGCCGGTGGCTCCGGTTCTCGTCGTGGGCGCCAAGGCTGAGGCAGCTCCGGCCCCCGCGAAGCCGGTCACGGCCGCCGAGTCGGCGCTGCTCAAGACGCTCATGCGTGGCGTCGTCGAGGAAGGCAGCGGGAAGTTCCTCGCCGACGTTCCGGGCGAACCCGTCCTGGCGAAGTCGGGAACGGCGGAGTTCGGTGACGCCAATGCCCTCAAGCAGCACGTGTGGATGATCGGGATCCAGGGCGACCTCGCCGTCGCGGTCTTCGTCGACGAGGGTGCGGGTGGCGCGACCACCGCCGGCCCCCTGCTGGAACAGTTCCTCCGCGCCATCGCCTGAACCCCGCAGGCGCCACGTTCTGCAGGACCTACTGCACCGTCAGAGGGGTGATCACCCCGCCTACGGTGCAGTAGGTCGCGTGCTCAGTCAGTCCTTGAGTTCGCCCAGTCGGCGCAGGGCCTCGCGTCGTTCTTCGGCATGGTCGACGATCCGCTTGGGATAGCCGTGGGCGTACCCGTCCGGGTGCTCCCACGGCTGGTGCGCGGCCTTGCCGGAGAGGTGCGCGAGTTCGGGCACCCACTCCCGCACGTAGTCACCGTCCGCATCGAACTTCTCGCCCTGCGTCACCGGGTTGAACACGCGGAAGTAGGGCGACGCGTCCGTGCCCGTCCCCGCCACCCACTGCCAGCCGTGGTTGTTCGACGCGATGTCACCGTCGATGAGGTGCTCGAGGAAGTGCCGCGCCCCGACCGGCCACCACACGTGCAGATCCTTGGTGAGGAAGCTCGCCGTGATCATCCGCACCCGGTTGTGCATCCACCCCTGCGCGAGCAGCTGGCGCATCCCTGCGTCGACGATCGGGTAGCCCGTCGTGCCCGTCTGCCACGCCTCGATGGCGTCGTGCGGCTCGTCGTAGGCCATCCCCGACAGCGGATCGCGCAGGTCCTTCCACGCGCTGGAAGGGTTGTGCCACAAGCACATCTGCATAGAACTCGCGCCACCCGAGCTCGTTGATGTAGGTCTGCGCTCCCTCGCCACGTCGCCCCGCCAGGTCGGCGAGCAGCGTGCGCGGATGCACCACTCCGAGCTTCAGATAGGGAGAGAGCCGTGACGTCCCGTCCGTGCCCGGCAGGTCCCGAGCAGTCGCGTATGCCGTCAGTCCCGTTTCGCAGAACTCTCGCCACCGCGCCATGGCAGCGCGTTCGCCCGCCGCCGGCAGGTCGGGCAGGTCCGGTGCGGCGAGCGCTTCCTCGATCGCTTGCGTCGCCTTGGCGTCGTTGCGCGCGTGCCGCAGCGGCAGCTCACTCGGGCGAGGTGCGGGGTCGGGCCAGCCGTGCCCGCGCCAGGCCTTCGCGAACGGCGTGAAGACCTTGTAGGGCGCACCGCTCAGGTTCTGCACGAGACCCGGCCCCACGGCATACGGGGTCCCTGTCTCGACCCACTCGATGCCCTGTGCCGCAAGCGAACTGGCGACGCGCTCGTCCCGGCGCCGACCGAAGGGCGTCGTCTCGCGGGTGACGTGGACGGAGGTGGCGCCGACACGCTCGGCCAGGGCCGGCACGACCTCGCGCGGGTCGCCCCAGAGCAGGGTCAGGCCGTCGTCGAACTCCTCACGAGTCGCCTCGAGGGTCGCCGCGAGCCAGGCCCGCCGCACGGCCCCAGCGCCGGACCAGAGGGCGGGATCGATGACGTAGGCGACGACGAGTTCCCCGCCGGCGGCGTCGCGTGCGGCGAGGAGGGCGGGGTGGTCAGCGCGCCGCAGGTCGCGGCGCAGCCACAGGATGGAGGTCATCCGGTCACGACCGACTCGAGGACGTCGGCCTCGCGCCGGAGGTCAGCAGCGCGGTCCGGGTGTCCGGCGCCCTCGATCTCGGTGGCAGCCTCTCGACGCTCCTCGACCTCCGTGCGCAGCAGAGCCCGCACGTCGTCGACGCTGAGTTCGCGTCGGGCAGCCTCCGTGACGCCCAGCCCGATGGCCGCGCCCGCGATCGGTGACTCACCGTCCCTCGTGGCGGGTGGCTCGGTCGCGATCGCCTCGGCGTTGTCGATGGCGCTGAGTCCCGAACGCAGGGCCGAGACCGCGAGCTTGTCGCGGCCGCGCATGGCTTCCTTGAGCGAGGTGCGCATCGAGGCGCGGACCTCGTCGACGGTCGGGGCAGGTGTGGCGTCGGTCATGTGGCCATTGTTGTCCGACGACATTCCTCGCGTCACACGTGATTCGATGGAGCCATGGACAACGAGACCCGTGTCGTCAGTGCCAGCCGGGACATTGCCGCTCCCGCCGAGACCGTCTTCGAGCTGATCGCGGACCCACGACGGCAGCCCGAGTGGGACGGCAACGACAACCTCGTCGAGATCATCACGGGCGACCGCATCCGCGGCGTCGGCGAGATCTTCGCGATGCGGACGACGAAGGGCAACCACCGCGACAACCTCGTCGTCGACTTCGAGGAGGGGCGGCGCATCGCGTGGCGTCCCGGCAACGAGGGCGAGGCGCCGGCCGGTCACGAGTGGCGATGGGAGGTCGAGCCCCTGGACGACGGCACGTCGCGGGTCACGCACACCTATGACTGGACCGGGCTCACCGACGAGGCGCGTATGCCGCGTGCCCGGGCCACGCAGGAACCGCAGCTCCGCGCGTCCCTCGACCGCCTGGCGACCCTCGCGGAATCCCTCACCTCCTGACGCGGAAATCGTGGATCGTCCCGGTTGCAACCGGGACGATCCACGATTTCGTGTCTGGTGTCGCTGGGCAGGTCAGGCGTCGGCGCGAAAACCCCTGAGCCGCAGGCTGTTCGTCACGACGAACACCGACGAGAGGGCCATGGCCGCCCCGGCGAGCATCGGGTTGAGCAGTCCGGCGGCGGCGAGCGGGATGGCCGCGACGTTGTAGCCGAACGCCCAGAACAGGTTGCCCTTGATCGTCGACAGGGTGCGTCGGGCCAGCCGGATCGCGTCCGGTGCCACCCGCAGGTCGCCGCGCACGAGGGTGAGGTCGCTGGCCTCGATGGCGACGTCGGTGCCGGTACCCATGGCCATGCCGAGGTCGGCCGCGGCGAGGGCGGCGGCGTCGTTGACCCCGTCGCCGACCATGGCGACGACCTTGCCCTCGCCCTGGAGGCGCTGGACGACGGCGACCTTGTCGGCGGGCAGGACGTCGGCGATGACGTTGGCGGGGTCGATGCCGACCTCGGCGGCGACGGTGCGGGCGGCCTCGGCGTTGTCCCCGGTGAGCAGGTAGGGCGTGAGCCCGAGGTCCTTGAGTCGCGAGATCGCCTGTGCCGAGGTGGCTTTCACGCCATCAGAAACGGTGAGTATGCCGCGTGCCGTCCCGTCCCAGCCGACCACGACCGGCGTCGCGCCGGTGCTGCGGGCCTCGGCGAGCGCGGCCTCGAGCTCGTCGCCGACCTCGATCGACCAGGTGCTCAGGAACTGCGGGCGGCCGACGACGACGGCATGACCGTCGACGACTCCCTGGACCCCGAGTCCGTCCTCGCTGGCGAAGCCCTCGACGGGTGCGAGCTCGAGGCCCGCGTCGCTGGCTCCGGTGACGATGGCCCGGGCGATGGGGTGCTCGGACCCGTGCTCCAAGCGACGCGGCCAGGCGCAGGACCTCGTCGCGGTCCTCGCCGGGTGCTGCGACGACGTCGCGCAGGGTCATCTGTCCGGTCGTCACCGTGCCGGTCTTGTCGAGGACGATCGTGTCGACCTGACGGGTCGACTCGAGGACCTCGGGGCCCTTGATGAGGATGCCGAGCTGGGCGCCGCGGCCGGTGCCGACCATGAGGGCGGTCGGCGTCGCGAGGCCGAGGGCGCAGGGGCAGGCGATGATGAGGACGGAGATGGCGGCGGTGAAGGCCGCGGTCCAGCCGGAGCCGGTGCCGAGCCAGAAGCCGAGGGTTCCGACGGCGAGGCCGATGACGATCGGGACGAAGATCCCGGAGATGCGGTCGGCGAGCCGCTGCACCTGGGCCTTGCCGTTCTGGGCGTCCTCGACGAGGTGCGCCATCTGGGCGAGCTGGGTGTCGCTGCCGATGCGGGTGGCGCGCACGACCAGCCGGCCGCCGGAGTTCACGGTGGCGCCGACGACGCGAGTCGCCGACGCCGACCTCGACGGGCACGGACTCACCGGTGAGCATCGAGGCGTCGACCGCGGACGAGCCCGAGGTGACGACGCCGTCGGTCGCGACCTTCTCGCCGGGGCGGACGACGAACTCGTCACCCACCGCGAGCTGCTCGACCGGGATGCGGACCTCCTTGCCGTCGCGCAGGACGGCGACGTCCTTGGCGCCCATCTCGAGCAGGGCGCGCAGGGCGGCGCCGGACTGACGCTTGGCCCGGGCCTCGGCATAGCGCCCGGCCAGCAGGAAGGTCGTCACCCCGGCCGCGGCCTCGAGATAGATGTTGCCGGCGCCGTCGGTCCGCTCGATGGTGAAGCGGAACGGGTGGGTCATGCCGGGCGTACCGGCCGTGCCGAGGAAGAGCGCGTAGAGCGACCACCCGAACGCGGCCAGCGTCCCGACCGAGATGAGGGTGTCCATCGTCGTCGCGCCGTGCCGCAGGTTGACCCAGGCAGCGCGGTGGAACGGCCAGGCTCCCCAGACGACGACGGGTGCGGCGAGGGCCAGCGACGCCCACTGCCAGTAGGTGAACTGGAACGCCGGGACCATCGCCATCGCGATGACCGGCACGGTGAGCACCAGCGAGATGAGCAGCCGGTCGCGCAGGGCCCGCGTCGGGTCGGTGACTTCGAAAGCGCGACGGGACCGTCCACGGAAGGTGCGTCGGGAGCGGGAGGCAGGCTGGCGGCATACCCGGCCTGTTCGACGGTCTCGAGCAGATACGTCGGTCGAGACGGTCTCGGGGTACTCGACCCTGGCCTTCTCGGTGGAGTAGTTGACCGTCGCGACGACGCCGTCGAGCTTGTTGAGCTTGCGCTCGATCCGGTTGGCGCACGACGCGCAGGTCATCCCGGTGATGTCGAGCTCAATGCTGGTGGCCACTGGTACCTCCTGCGGTCACGGTGAAGGCGGCCGTGCGGACGACGCCTTCGTGCTGGAAGTCGAGGAAGAGGCGATAGGTGCCCGCGCTCGGGACGGCCGTGCCGAAGGTGATGTCCGGGCCCGGGCTGTGGTGGTGCCGTCGCCGGGGTGACCCTCGGGGTGGACGTGGAGGTAGGCGAGGTCGCCGGTGCGCAGCGCGACGAGGTGACCGAAGGCGCCGAGATAGGGGTCGAGGTCGGTGACGGGCTTGCCGCCGCGGCTCACCGAGAGGGTGAGGGCGGAGTCGGCGCCGGGGGCGAGATCGCCCTTGAGGCTCACGGTGTAGCCGTCGACGCGTCGCCGTGCGGACGTCCTCGGCGGGCGCAGCAACGGGTGCATAGGCACCGGCCACGGACACGTCGGCACCGAGCGTCAGCGGCTCCGCACCCTTGGGGCGCGATGTCGGCGAAGACCCGCCAGGCGCCCGGCGTCAGCGCGAGCGTCGTGCTCCACGTGCCGTCGGCCGCGCGGGTCGGGTGGACGTGCTGGAAGCCGGAGAAGTCGCGGCGCACCGCGATGAGGTGCAGCTCCTTCTCGTGCTGCGGCGTGTATGCCGTGACCGGCTTGCCGTCCGGACCTTCCACGACGAAGTCGAGCGGGGTCTTCGAACCGGCGGCCAGCTCGGAGTGCTGCAGGCGCAGCGTGTAGCCGTCCTGCGAGACCTGGAGCCCGCCGGGGAGGTGGGCCGAGTGCTCGGTCCCGGCCCCGTCGGTCGCCTCAGCGGGTCCGGTGGGCTCGGTCGAGGCGTGGGTGTCGTGACCGGCGCTCGCGGGCTGGGAGTCGACGGGCCCGAAGAGGCGGCCGGCGCCGAGGGTGATGCCGAAGACGGCGGCGAGCGCGGCGATGAAGCCGATGACCCTGACGGGTGGTGCGTCAGGGCTTCATGCCAACGCGTAGCCGGCTTCCTCGACGGCGGCGCGCACGGCGTCGTCCTCGAGCGGCGTGCTGCTCGTGATGGTGACGGATCCGGTGGCGAGGTCGACGTCGACGTTCTCGACGCCGGCGATCTCGCTGACCTCTTCGGTGACGGAGGCGACGCAGTGGCCGCAGGTCATCCCGGTGACGGTGAAGGTCTGGGTGCTCATGGGCTGTGCTCGCTCTGTCGAGCTGGGGATACGGGGGTGGGGTCAGGACTTGACGAGGCGGGCGATGGCCTCGCTGGCTTCCTTGAGCTTGGCGTCGGCCTCGGGTCCGCCCTTGCGCGCGGCATCGGCGACGCAGTGGCTCATGTGCTCGTCGAGGAGGCCGAGCGCGACCGACTGCAGGGCCTTCGTCATCGCGGAGATCTGGGTGAGGATGTCGATGCAGTACTTCTCCTCATCGACCATCTTCTGGATGCCACGGGCCTGACCCTCGATGCGGCGCAGGCGCTTGAGGTAGTCGTCCTTGTGGCCGCTCGCGATGTAGGAGTGCTGGTGGGTCTCGTGCTCGGTCATGTCTCGATACTATACCCCCCTTGGGTATCTAGCAAAGAGGCGTCAGTGGCGACCGTCCCGGGTGCGGCTGCGAAGGCGACCACCCGGGAGCTCGGGCGCGGGCAACCAGCTCAGCCGGCCGGCATACCCGTCGACCTCGCCGAAGCGCTCCGAGCGCGACTGCCACTCATCGCGGAAGGCGACGATCTCGTCGTGGTCGCGCCCGATGAAGTTCCACCACATGACGATCGCCTCGTCGTAGGGCGTGCCACCGAGCAGCACGACGCGCGTGGGCTCGGCCGCCACGACGGTGAGCTCGGTGAGCCCGGCGTCGACGATCCCGAGATCGCCCCGCTCCAGGACCGATCCGTTGAACGTCACCTTCCCGGTGTCGATCAGCAGACCGTGCTCGTATGCCGGGTCAGCAGCGATCGTCCACGTCGCACCTTCCGCGAGGGTCACCTCGGCGCCGAGCAGCGGGGTGCGGGTCGTGATCGGTGAGGTGTGGCCGGCGAGGGAGCCGATGAAGACGCGGCCCTCGACACCGTCGCCCAACGGCACGACGGGCGCGGCGTGGTGCTGGAACTCGCGCTCGAGGTCGCGGTCGGCCTCGGGCAGGACGACCCAGAGCTGGACGCCGTGCAGGGCCGTGGTCGAGGGCGTCGACACCTCGGAGTGCGCGATGCCGTGGCCGCTCGTCATGAGGTTGACCTCGCCCGGGCGGACCATGGCGTGCACGCCGCCGCTGTCGCGGTGCTCGACCTCGCCCTCGAAGAGCCAGCTCACCGTCTGCAGTCCGGTGTGCGGGTGCGGCGGCACGTCCATGCCGCCCGTGGTCGCGACGTCGTTCGGCCCGTAGTGGTCCACGAAGCACCAGGCCCCGACGAAGGACCGGTCGCGGTGGGGCAGGGTGCGCCGCACGGTCATCGACCGCGGGCCTCCGAGTGGCACCTCGCGCGGGCTCAGGACCTGAACATGGGTCATGATGACACAGCATGGCTGAAAGCTGAGAACGTCGTCGTGACGAACAACCCCGACCTGCTGCGCTACGAAGCCCGGCTCGGCGACGAGCTCGCCGGCTTCGCGGCCTATCGGCTCGAGGACGGCCGGATCACCTTCACGCACACGGAGGTGGACGAGGCCTTCGGGGGCAAGGGCGTCGGTTCGGCCCTGGCTCGCGGCGCCCTGGATGACGTGCGCGCCACGGGTGGGCTCACGGTGCTGCCGCTGTGCCCGTTCATCAAGGGCTGGATCGCCAAGCACGAGGACTACCAGGACCTCCTCGCGTCCTGACCTGCGTCCACCCCTGCCTCAGCCTCAGTCGCGCGGTGGCCCGTCGCCGCCGAGCGGCTTCTGGAACCACGTCACGTCGCGCCACTCGCCGTGCTTCCAGCCGATGCGGCGATAGGTGCCGACCTCGCTCGAACCCCATCGCCAGGTGCAGCGCGACGCTCGCGTCGTTGGGCATCGTCACGCCTCCGCACGCCATGCGCATGCCGAGCGACTCCATGCGAGCCAGCAGGGCGGCATACAGGGTCCTTCCCACTCCACCACCGCGGGCGGTGACGTCGAGATAGACGCTCACTTCGCACGAATACCGGTATGCCGCACGGGCTTTGAACGGTCCGCCGTAGGCGTAGCCCACGATGGCGCCGTCCCGCTCGGCCACGATCCAGGCGTGCCGCTCCTGGGCTGAGGCGATCCGGGCCGCCATCTCGTCAACCGTGGGCGCGACCTCCTCGAAGGTCGCCGTCGACTGCTCGACGTAGTGCGCATAGATCGCCGCGCACGCCGCAGCATCGAGAGCGGTCGCGTCACGCAGGGTCAGCTCGCCGGTCATGGGACCACATCCTCGCGTGCTGTCGTCGAAGGCCTAGCCTCGAACGCATGGCGACGCACGCGGAGAGGTGGCCGGCGGGGACGCCCTGCTGGATCGAGATCATGGTGAGCGACCTCGCGCGCAGCCAGTGGTTCTATCGCGTCGTGCTCGGGTGGGAGTTCGAGGACAGCGGCGAGGAGTACGGCCACTACAACAACGCGCTCGTCGGTGGCCGCCGGGTCGCGGGCATGTCCCCGCCGATGGAGGGCGGCGACGAATGGCCGACCGTGTGGACGACGTATCTCGCCACGGACGACGTCGACGCGACGGCACAGGCGGCTGCGGCGGCGGGTGCCGAACCGCTCATGGAGCCCATGGACGTCGGGGCGTTCGCGCGGATGGGGTTGTGGGTGGATCCCGGTGGGGCGGCGTTCGGGGCGTGGGAGGCGCGCGAGCACACGGGCTATGAAGCGCACAACGAGCACGGCGCCGTCGGCTGGGTCGACCTGGCATCGGCGCGACTCGAGGCGTCAAAGACGTTCTACGGCACCGTTTTTGGCTTCACCTATGACGACATGTCGATGAGCGGCATCAGCTATGCGACGTTCACGCCGCCGGGGGCCGAGTGGCCGGCGGGTGGCATGGGCGACCAGTCGCCCGACGACGCGCTCGGGCCCGCGGTGGTGCGTGACGTTCGAGGTGGATGACGTGGATGCCGCGCGGCAACGGGTCATCGACGCGGGCGGGTCGAGCGCCGGAGGAACCGTGGGAGTTCGAGTTCGGTCGCATCGCCACGGTCAAGGGCCCCGACGGCGAGGAGTTCTCGCTCATGACCTCGAAGATCGCCGGACTGACCCGGTCCTACCCACGCGGTCAGCGGGCGCGGCTGACCCGCGCCTCGTCCCACACCGGCCCGGGGGTCTCGACGACCCGGCCGTCGCTGCCGAAGACGAGGAACCGGTCGAAGGTGCGCGCGAACCACCGGTCGTGGGTCACGGCGAGCACCGTCCCCTCGAAGGCGGTGAGCGCCTGCTCCAGCGCCTCGGCCGAGTGGAGGTCGAGGTTGTCGGTGGGCTCGTCGAGGAGCAGCAGGGTCGCACCGCTCAGCTCGAGCAGCAGGATCTGGAAGCGCGCCTGCTGCCCGCCCGAGAGCGTGTCGAAGGTCTGCTCGCCCTGGTGGGCGAGCTCGTAGCGGTCGAGCACCCGCGACGCCTCCTCGCGACCGCGACCCGTGCGGTGCTCGTCGCCGCGGTGCAGGATCTCGAGGAGGGTGCGCCCGCGCAGCTGCGGCGAGTCGTGGGTCTGGGCGAACCAGCCCGGCCGGACGCGGGAGCCCAGGCGCGCAGTTCCGCTGTGCCGCACGGTTCGATGACGACGTCGCCGACGGGCTGGTGCTCGATGTCGGGGTCGCTCCCGCCCGCGGCGAGCAGTCGCAGGAAGTGCGACTTGCCCGACCCGTTGGAGCCGAGGACGGCCACACGCTCGCCGAACCAGACCTCGAGGTCGAACGGCTTCATCAAGGAATCAGCGTCACCCGACACTGAGTCCGAGATCGCCGGGCGCCAAGAGCTCGACGCCGGTGCAGACCACGGCGCGCTTGGCCGTGCGCCCACCGGTGAGTCGCATCGTGACGTTCTGCGCGATGGCGACCTTCTCCGGGCGGGCCGGCCTTGACGAACTTCGCGAGCCGGGTCTCGGCGGCGTGGAGCCGCGAGGCGAGGCCGTCGTTGAAGGCCGCCTTCGTCCGATACATGAGGACGAGGGCCTTGAGCTTGGCGTGCTCCTCGTCCCAGCGCCGCCGCATCTCGTCGAGGCGGTCGTTGCGGTCGATCCGGGCCTGGTGCCACGTCGCGAACGAGCCCGGGTGGATCCACGCGGTGGCTCCGTTGGCGCCGGGCTCGAGGGTGACGACGGCGGTGGCGACCCGCGACAGCAGCTCGCGGTCGTGGCTGATGAAGAGCACCGTCTTGTCGCTGGCGATGAGTCGGTCCTCGAGCCAGCGCTTCGACGGGCACGTCGAGGTAGTTGTCCGGCTCGTCGAGGAGGAGCAGGTCGGCCGGACCGTTGAGCAGGGCCTCGAGCACGACGCGCTTCTGTTCGCCTCCCGACAGGGAGGTGACGGCACGCCACTGAGCCTGCTCGAACGGCATACCCAGTGCCTGTGTCGTGACCGTGTCCCAGACCGTCGTCTCGTAGTCGTAGCCGCCGGCGTCGCCCCAGTCCGCGAGGGCCTGGGCGTAGGCCATCTGCGAGGGCTCGTCGTCGATCTCCATGATGAGCAGCTCGGTGGCGTCGACGGCCAGCGCGGCCTTGCGGATGCGTTCTGGCGCAACGGAGATCAGCAGGTCGCGCACGGTCGAGTCGTCGCGGACCTTGCCGACGAACTGGTTCATCACCGCGAGGGTCCCGGACGTGGTGACTGGCGCCCTCGTGCGCGGTGAGGTCGCCCGAGATGATGCGGGTCAGGGTCGTCTTGCCCGTGCCGTTGGGGCCGATGAGGGCGACGCGCTGCCCCTCGCCGACGCGGAACTGGACGCCGTCGAGCAGGGGGCGTCCGTCGGGGAGCGTGAACCCGACCTGGTTGACCTCGAGATGTGCCACGAGAGTCGAGTCTCCCTGCCGGTATGCCGTCCGACCAACTCCCTTTTCGCGCGCGAGTAGGTTTGGGGCATGGCCAACCCCTCGCGAACGAAGCCCGCGCTCGAGGCGCCGCTGGACCTCTTCGGCATCGACGGGCTGATCAGCGCCGACGACCGCGACATGCGCGACACGGTGCGCGCCTTCCTCGCCTCGGAGGTCCGGCCGCACGTCCCCGGGTGGTTCGAGTCGGCCTCGGTGCCGGTGCGCGAGCTGGCCCCCCGCCTCGGTGAGCTGGGGCTGCTCGGCATGCACCTCGAGGGGTACGGCTGCGCCGGGACGAGCGCCACGGCATACGGACTGGCGTGTGCCGAGCTGGAAGCGGTCGACTCAGGAGTGCGCTCACTGGTCTCGGTCCAGGGGTCGCTCGCGATGTTTGCGATCTGGAAGTTCGGCAGCGAGGAGCAGAAGCAGGAGTGGCTCCCGCGGATGGCGGCGGGCGAGGCGATCGGGTGCTTCGGGCTGACCGAGCCGGACTTCGGGTCCAACCCCGCAGGCATGCGGACGCGGGCGCGACGCGACGGCGAGGACTGGGTGCTCGACGGTTCGAAGATGTGGATCACCAACGGGTCCGTGGCCGATGTCGCGGTCGTGTGGGCACGGACCGACGCGGGCGATGGCGAGACGATCCGCGGGTTCGTCGTGCCGACGTCGACGCCCGGCTTCTCGGCGCCCGAGATCACCGGCAAGCTGTCGCTGCGTGCGTCGGTGACTGCCGAGCTGGTGCTCGACGGTGTGCGGCTGCCGGCGTCGGCGATGCTGCCGGAGGCTCGTGGGCTGTCGGGGCCGCTGTCCTGCCTGTCGGAGGCGCGCTTCGGGATCATCTTCGGGGCGCTCGGTGCCGCCCGTGATGCGCTCGAGACGACGATCGCCTACACGCTCGAGCGCGACATGTTCGACAAGAAGCTCGCGGGCTACCAGATCACCCAGACCAAGCTCGCGGACATGACGCTCGAGCTCGGCAAGGGGATGCTGCTCGCCCTGCACCTCGGCGGGTTGAAGGACGCCGGGACGCTGCGGCCGGAGCAGGTGTCGCTGGGCAAGCTCAACTCGTGCCGCGAGGCGATCAAGATCGCGCGGGAGTGCCGAACCCTGTTGGGCGCCAACGGAATCAGTGGCGAGTACTCACCCATGCGGCACGCCAACAACCTCGAGTCGGTCCTCACCTACGAGGGCACGTCCGAGGTCCACCAACTTGTCATCGGCCAGGCCCTCACCGGGTTCCCGGCCTTCCGCTGATCGGCCTTGCTAGTGAACTCTAGGTTCAGACGTAGATGAAGCTAGCGGCATACATCGAAGGAGAACTGTCATGAGTGAGGACTCGTTCGCGGCGGAGTACGACGCCGCTCGGACGCGCTTCGACGCGGGGGAGTATGCCGGCGCCGCGCCGCTGTTCGCGGCCCTCGTCGACCGGAGCGTCCTGGAACCGCCGCTGCATGGCACCACCGAGCTCCGGCTCTACCTCGCTCGCTCCTACTACCACTCCGCCCAGCTCGCCCGGGCCGAGGAGACCCTGCGCGCGATGCTCGTCGACAACCCCGATGACCACTACGCGTTGCTGCTGCTCGGTCGCGCGCTGCAGCGGCAGAGCCGGCACGACGAGGCCAAGCCGCACCTCGCGATGGCCAAGCTGCTCGGCGGCTACGACATCGACGGGCCCGAGTTCCCCGAGTCCTGATCACGCAGAGGTGGTCGGGCCGCCAAGACCTGGTTCGCCTGAGGGATCCTGCGACGAGCCGCCAGATCAACCTTGTACAAACCCTTGACAGACCTTGTACATCGGAGTTTTCTTGTCGCCAGGGCCCCTGACCCGAGGGGCCACTCAGATCACAGGAGAACTCATGATCAAGGTTGTCACCACCGCCGCAGCGATCGCGCTCGCCGCATCTGTCGCCAGTGCGCCAGCCGCCATGGCGGCACCGGACACGGCATGTCAACGCGCTGGCATGCAGACCCTCAAGTCCCTCGGCCTGTTCTCCACCGTGGCCCGTGACGGTCTGCCGATCA
Source organism: uncultured Actinomycetota bacterium (assembly GCA_963807825.1). Lineage (GTDB taxonomy): Bacteria > Actinomycetota > Actinomycetes > Actinomycetales > Dermatophilaceae > Knoellia. Next base: position 353,775 of record CAWEDC010000013.1, on the reverse strand, counting down.
GCTTGGCCGTCGGAGCGGGAGTGATGCCGCGCGCAGGTACCGATGTTGCCTCCCTCCCCGACCCGCTTCCCCTGAGCGTCGTGCTCGCAGACCACCGGGCGGGTGATTCGAGCCTCTTCATCTACCCCTGGTGCTGAGGCTGCCCCCCTCGAATCCCCCCGGTAAGCGTCGCCCCCTCCCTGGCACGGGGAGGGGGCGACGTGCGTCCGCCGCCACACCCGCGACGGGACGCCACGACGCCACCGCGCCGACCAGCCCCCCTCGTCAGCGCCGGGCTCGGCCCCGGGTGAGGCCGTTCTGGAGGCGGGCGATTCCCGACGTCAGGCCGTGCCCCAGGTTGAGGGCCCCGGTGACAGAGTCCTGGTGTCCCCCACCCACGGTCACGACGACGCCGGCAGCCTGGCCGGTGAGACGGTCGATCACCTGTTGTGCGGGCACGACATCGGCGAGTCTCGGCACGGCCACCACGGCCCCGCCGGCGTGCCGACCCGAGACCGCCAGCGCCCAGTCGTCGACGGGGAGGTCCGCTCCCAGGTAGGCCGTGGCGAGACCGGCCTGACGGGCGGCGACGGCGAAGGCGAGGATGCCGAGCTCGTGCCGCGCCCCGGGCGGCAGTCCGAGGACGACCACCGGACCGGCGGAGGCCCGTGGCACGGCTTCATAGAGACCGGCGAGCCTGCGCTGCACGGCGTAGCTCACGAGGTGCTCGCCAGCGGCGCTGATCCGACCATCGGCCCAGGCGTCGCCGACGCCGGACAGGATCGGCATGAGCCAGTGGTCGGCGACCTGGGCGAAGTCCGCCGGTGCGAGTGCTCGGTCGAGGATGCCCGCCACGCGGGCGGTGTCGAGGTCGTGAGCCGCAGTGAGGAGGTCCTCGAGGCCCCGCGCGACCGCACCGTCGGACGCATCCTCGGGGGAGTGGGTGCCTGCGGCCGGGCTCGCGCCGCCGTCGGTCCGCTTCAACGTCTCGGCGGCGGCCTCGCTTGCCGTCCAGCCGTCGTTGACGAGGGCCGCCATGATGGACAGTGCTCTCACGTCGGCGTCGGAGTAGAGCCGGTACTTCCCCTCGGAGCGGCTCGGCGACACCACGCCGTAGCGACGCTCCCACGCCCGCAGGGTCGACAGCCCGATGCCGGTGAGCTCTGCGGTCCGCTTGATCGTGTACATGGTCTGTACAGCCTAGGCGTGTCACCCGGCGTGCGTCACCTCGTGCGGAAGGGGTCAGGCCTTTCGGTGACCGGACTCGAGCGTGAGGAGGAACTCCTTGGCGGCCGGCCCACCGGCATACCCGCCGACGTTGCGCAGCCTGCCCTCCACGAAACCGCCCGCTGGCAGCACGCGGTGACACGGCACGAAGACGCACAGGGGATTGGCACCCAGCGCCGTCCCCACGGCCCGCGATGCACGCGGCCGGTCGATCGCGGCCGCCAGCGCGCCGTACGTCGTGGACGAGCCGTAGCCCACCGACGACGCCAGCCCCGACAGGACCGAGCGCTGGAACTCGCTCGCCAGTGCCAGGTCGACCGGCACCGAGAAGGTGGTCGCCTTTCCTTGCAGGTATGCCGTGAGCTCCCGTCGCGCTGGATCGAGCGGCTTCGCCTGCCGCAGGACCCGCGGCGAGACGACGTCGGCGAGCCGCTGCAGCCACACCTCCTCGTCGACATCGGTGGCGATGTAGGCGGACGTGACCAACCGGCCATCGGAACGCACCGCCAACAGGAGGCGACCGACAGCGGTGTCCTCGACGGCATACGAGATGTCCGTCTCCGGGAGGACCGGCGGGCGCACGTCCGGGGCGAAGGAATCAAAGGCAGTACTCATCGAAGCTCCTCAAGGTCGAGGCGAAGGGTGGCCAACGCGTCAGAAACCAGACGGCGGCTCATCGCAGGGGTCGTGCCGAGGGTGGCTGCAACGGCACGGTGGTCGAGGTCGGCGACGTACTTCAGGACCACCGCCTCCCGTTGGCGTTCGGGCAGGGCGGCGACCCGTGCCCACAACCCGTCGTCCGGAAGCGGACGGCCCGTCCACGACCGGCGCTCCCGCCAACACAGCCGGGTCCTCGTGAGCCACGGTCCGCCGACCGGCACGATGCGCATCCATCGCACACCGATGTGTGATCGTCAGCAGCCAGCCACGCAGGTTGCGCGTCGATGTCACCCGCGGATAGGCCGCGAGCGCCTGGGTCCACGCCTGTTGCGCGACGTCGTCACCGAGGTTCGGCCCGGCGAGGGCGTGCGCAAGTCGGCCGACATCGCGCCAATGCGCGTCGACGAGGCTCTGGAAGGGCGGAAGGCTCACGATCCTTCAACGGTATGCCGTGCGGTTGCGTGAGTTCGTTGTGTGAGTCGCTCCCTTCCCCGAGGGCGGTGCGCTGCCACCATTGGGTCGTGGCCGTTCCGTACCTGGGAGAGAAGCGCGAGTCCGAGGGACGGCCCAGGGTGGTGGCGCACCGAGGGGCGAGCGCCATGGAGCCGGAGCACACGCTCGCGGCCTACACGACGGCGTTCGACCTCGGTGTCGACGGCATCGAGTGCGACGTCCGGCTCACCGCTGACCACCACCTCGTGTGCGTCCATGACCGGCGCGCCGACCGGACGAGCAACGGCAAGGGCGTCATCTCGACCCTGGAGTTGGCCCGGCTCGAGGAGCTCGACTGGGCCAGCTGGAAGAAGCTCGACGACGGCTCCGCGAGCGAACAGATGGACCGCGACCCGGACCGCGGCCGGATCCTCACCCTGAACCGGCTGCTGGACTCGCTCACCAGTCAGCGGCAGGAACTCCTCACCCTCATCGAGACCAAGCACCCGACGCGCTACGGCGGGCTCGTGGAGCGGCAGCTCGTCACGGCCCTGCGCGCCTATGGGCTCACGACGGGTGACCTGACCCAGCTGCCGCACGTGCGCGTCATGTCGTTCTCCCTGTTGGCCCTCGTGCGGATGCGCGGCCTCGCACCCCAGGTCCCGCTCGTCTATCTCGTCGAGCAGTCGGCGCCCCGACTCTCGTGGGACGGATCGCTCCCGACGGGCGTCAACATCGTCGGCCTCGACATGCGCATCGTCCGGCGCACGCCCGCCCTGGTGCGGGCCCACCAGCGCCGCGGCCACGAGGTCTACGTGTGGACCGTGAACGAGCCCGAGGACGTCGAACGCTGCGTCGACCTCGGTGTCGACGTCATGATCAGCGATCGACCGCGAGACGTCATGGCCATGCTCGATTAGAGTTCCCGGCGTGACTGCAGCGGACAAGAAGGCTGACGAGCCCAAGCTCGACGAGTTCGGCGGTGCCATCGGCCAGGGCCAGGTCCGCACGATCCGTGCGCCCTGGGGGCCGAGCACGGTCACCCGCGTCCGCAAGGCCGTCGTCGCCGACCTGCGCGCCCGCGACCTCGACGAGCAGACCGTCGACGAGTCCGAGATCGTCGTCTCCGAGCTCATGACCAACGCCATCCGCCACGCCCGGCCCCTCGCCGACGGCTGCCTCCGGGTGCGCTGGAAGGTGCGCGGCGAGGTCGTCGAGGTCGAGGTCACCGACGGTGGCGGCGACAGCGTTCCGAGCCCCGCGCCCGCCGCGGTGTGGGTGTCGAGCGGCCGCGGCCTGCGCATCGTCCGTTCGCTCGCCCACGAGTGGGGCGTCGGCGAGGACAAGGGCGCCCAGACCGTGTGGGCCGCCATGGGCGGACCGAGCCGCCGCCGCGCGACCTGACCCCACAACAACACCTTTTCCGGGGGCGGCGGGAAACGGGCCCGGAGCAAGGGAACTGTTCCCTTGCTTGAGTCCCCTTTTCCGGGGGCGGCGGGAAACGGGCAGCGGGGCAGCGCCCGAAGTTGCGGACGCAAGGCAGAGGCAGCCGACGCGCACCACTACGCTGACGCGCCATGGGCAAGGCTTCTCGACGACGCAGGACCACCGACGACTCCGGCGCACCCGCCAAGCGGCAACGCACCGCGGCCGCTCCGTATGTGAACCGCCCCTTCGAGGGGTTGCCGCAGGAGACCGAGTGGGTGGCGATCCGCGAGATCCTGCCCGCCGCGACGGTGAACGTGACTTTCGCTGCGGGCAAGGCACCCGAAGGCGCCGACAAGGCGACCGTCGCCACCGTCCTGCCGATGGCGTGGCCGGCCCTGCGCCGCGCCGACGGCACCGTTCTCGTCGGCACCCAGTCGGGCTCGACCTCGGGTGACCCGAGCCGCGACCTCGCCGCTCAGCTCATCGCCGCCGCGGCGGCCGAACCCGGCAGCGCCGTTCAGCACGTCCCGGCGCCCGACCGCCGACAGCCCGCGGCTGCAGGACCTCCTCGACCTCGACGCGCCCTTCGAGGTGCAGGTCCACGAAGGCTTCGACTTCTGGGTCGACGAGCAGGACCTCGACGACGCGGGCAAGGAATCCCTCGAGCGCGCCAACGAGTCCGTCGTGCCGACCGTGCGCATGGCCGCCCTGAAGTCCGCCTACTGGGTCCGCATCGGCGAGCGCACCTACATCCGCCTCGTCCTCCCCGACGACGAAGACGTCGCCACCGACGCCCTCGCCCGCCTCCACGCTGCCGGCGAATCCGGGCTCGGCGACGACACCCGACTGCTCGGCGCCTTCCGCGCGTGCGGCCTCCTCGTCCCCGTCTTCGAGGTCCCCGCCGACAGCGAACCCGCCGTCCACGAGGACGCCCTCAAGGCCTTCGGCGACCGGTATGCCGCCGCGCTGGCTTCCGCTGAATCCCTCACCGCCGATGAGCGGCGGGCCCGCTCGGGTCTGCTCAGCCGCCAGGTGACCCTGCGCTGATGGTGGGGGGCGTGGGGACGGGCGCATCGTTGGGTCAGCAGACGCAACGTGCGCACGGTCGCGGCCATCATCCCGTGCAAGGACGAGGCCGACCGGATCGTCGCGACGGTCGAGGCCGTGCTCGCGCCTCGAGGGTGTCGACAGGGTCGTCGTCGTCGATGACGGCAGCAGCGACGACACCGCCGCCGTGGCGGATGCCGCCGGAGCCGACGTCATCGTCCACGCCCGCAACTTCGGCAAGGCCGCGGCTCTCGAGACCGGGGTGCGCCACCTGCGCGAGCTCGAGTCGTTCAACGCCACCGACACCCACTCACCCCGCCACCTCCTCTTCGTCGACGGTGACCTCGAGGCGTCGGCGAGCAACCTGCACGTCCTCCTCCCCGCCGATCCTCGAAGGGCGCGCGGACATGACGATCGCGACCCTCCCGCCCCAGTCGAGTGCCGGTGGCGGGCACGGCTTCGTCGTCCGTCTGGCGCGCGACGGCATCAAGCGCCTCACCGGCTGGACCGCGAAGCAGCCGCTCTCCGGCATGCGCTGCCTCACGGCCGAGGCCTTCGAGGCGGCCAGCCCGCTCGCCCCCGGCTGGGGAGTCGAGGTCGGCCTCACCGTCGACATCCTGGCCGCCGGCCTGCGCGTCGAGGAAGTGCCGTGCGAGCTCCAGCACCGCGTCTCCGGCAAGGACTGGAGCGGGCAGGTCCACCGCGCCAAGCAGTACCGCGACGTCTGGCGTGCCCTCAGCAATCGGCGCGTACGCAAGGCCATCGCCGAGCGTGCTCCCGGTGTCGCACAACGCTTCTGACGCCGGCGACCTCGCTGGTGTCACCCGCGACCGCGTTCGCCTCGGCTTGCTCGTCGTCGCGTTCGCCCTGCTTCTCGTCCTCGGCCTGACCCTCCCGCACGCCGCCGCCCCCGACCTCGGCCCCCGCGGTTGGGCACCCGGCACCCTGCTTCCCTTCACGCTCAGCCCCGCGCTCGTCACGGCAGCCATGTGGACGGCCTACGTGCTGGGAGCGGTGGCCGTCGTCCTCGCGGTGACCGGCGCGGGCGGACGCGAACTGCCCCGCCCCGTGGTCGCGACCCTGGCAGTCCTCGCCGCGCTCACGACGCCGTTCGGCTCCGGCGACCACGTGAGCTACGCGGCATACGGACGCATTCTGGCGCTCGGTGACAACCCCTGGCTCGTCTCGCCGAACACCTTTCACGGCGGCACCGACCCCGTCGTCAGCCGGGTCGAGGCGCCGTGGACCGAGGAGCCGAGCGTCTATGGGCCGTTCGCGACCCTCGTCCAGGGGCTCACGTCGCACGGTGGTGGCGACAACCTGCGGCAGACCGTCTGGCTGTGGCAGCTCATCGTCATCGCCTCGTGGCTCGCGGTGCGCTGGGCGCTGCGGCGGATGCTCCCCGGTCGCGAAGCGCGGATCGACATCATCTGGACGGCGAACCCCCTCGTCTTCTCCGTCGGTGTCCTCGGTGCACACGTCGACCTGCTCGCCACGGCGCTCGCGGTCCTCGCCGTGTGGGCGGCTCATCGGTATGCCGGCCTCGGCGGCGCTGCCCTCGCCGGCGCCTTCGCGGCCCTCGCCATCTCGTCGAAATTCACGTATGCCGTGGTGCTGCTCGCGCTCCTCCTCGCCTTCCAGCACCGACGGTTGGCCCGCGGCGGTGCGCTGCTGGGTGCGACGGCGGTCGTCATCGGTGCCCTGCAGCTCTGGGCCGGGCCGAACGTCTACGACCAGATCGGGCGATCGGCTCGGGCGGTTTCGCTCGCGTCGCCGTGGCGCTGGTTCCTCGAGCTCGCCAACGGCGGGCCGGTGGTGCGGTCGCTCATCTCGACGCTGGCCGCGGTTGCGGCGATCGGCTTTGCCTACTGCTTCTTCCGCCTGGCCCGACCCCATCGAGAGTCCACTGTCGGTGCTCGGGCCCTGGCCTGGGTCGTCGTCCTCACCGGTGCCTACTCCTTGGCGGCGCCCTACTCGTTGCCCTGGTACGACGTCATCGTCTGGGCGGCGCTGCCCGCCGTGACCGTCGTGGTCGTCGATCTCGTGCTGCTGGCGCGCGCTGTGGATCATGTCCATGGCCTACACGCCGGGCCGGGTCCTCGGCATGACGCCGGCCGTCGAGGACGTCACGATGACCGTCCGGACGCACGTGGCACCCGCCGTCCTGCTCGCGGTGTGGGTCTGGTTGGTCAGGAGCGCCTGGCGCGGCGCGTCCCCGCGACCGACCGCAGATCGTCCTGCAGGGTCCGCACGACGACGCTGACGATGAGCGGCACGGCGACCGTGGCGCCCACGGCCGGGATCGCCGTGCCCGAGTCGTTGATGAGGAAGCCGATGGTCAGGGTGACGACGAGGGCGACGAGCCCGGCCCGCAGGGTGGGCGCCTTCTCGGCGGCCTTGCCCAGACCGCGCGAACCCCAGGAGGTCGGCCGCGCGAGGACATAGATGACGAAGAGCAGCGCCGCCGGCACGAGCAGGGTGAGCGGGGCATTGCCGATGAGGATGCTCCAGTTCTGCTCGCCCTTGCGCACGACGATGTCGAGGGCGTTGCCGTCGATGATCGCCTGGATGAAGCGGCCGAGGTGGCTGCGGTCATCGGGGGAGCGCAGCCAGTCGAGGAAGGCCACGGCAAAGAACAGGCCCACGGATCCGAGCCCGATCAGCGCGACGCGCTGCCACGTCATCCGCAGGCCGAGGATCGACAGGATGAGGTAGGCGATGCCCGGGATGTAGGCGGGCGGGCCACCACCATCGGCGCCCCAGAACGGCGCTCCGTCGACGATGACCGTGCCCACGCCGATGGCGAGGACGACAGCCGCCGCCACGCGCGGACGGCGGTGGATCACGAGGTAGCTCGACACCGCCGTCGCCAGCAGGATCGAGGAGGTGGCGAAGAGCGCGAACGTCACGTTGCCCATGCCATAGAACCGGCCACCGACCACCGGCTGCAGCCCCATGAGCGAGGACTGCTGGAGCCGCGACCCGGTGAGGATGTCGCCGGCGAGCACAGCGAGCGTGACGGCCGAGACGAAGGCGAGCGGTCCGAGAGCTGCGCGTCCCCACGGGCCGCGCAGTGCGGCATACGCAATCACGGCGACGAACAGGCCGACGGCCGCGACGATCGACAGCATCGGGATCGAGAAACGCCACCACGGCAACAGATTCGCGAGGAAGGTCGACGCCGGGACGGAGGCCGCAGCGACCGCGACGATGCGGACGATGCCGAGCACGCGGCGACGGGTGTCGGCGGTGCCGATCTTGCCCTTCCAGACGAGGAGGACGAGGAGATAGATGACGAGCTGGCCGTAGGCGAAGGTGTTGAAGAACGGCGGGACGAGGCTGTGGACCTCGTGGCTCGCCAGGTCGTAGTCGACGAGGTTCTGGAGCCGGTCGGCCGCGCGCTTCTCGGAGTTGTCGGGCGCCGGGTCGCTCGTGAGGGTGGTGCCGCCGAGGCCGCCGGGGATCGTGATGCCGGTGATCGACATGAGCGTGATCGGGAGGTCCTGCGCCTGGATGAGGCCGGGCTGGCGCGTCGAGGGGGCGTTGAGCTGGCCCGGGCCGTAGTGCGGTCCGCGCGCCACCGCCAGGCGCAGACGCTCGGTCGCCCCGGCATCGGACAGGCTCGCGACGATGAAGTCGGCACCGCCCGGTGCGGCGTTGACGATGTCACCGACCCGCTTGTCGACGGCCGCGATCTGATCTGCGCGACTGCCTTCGGCGGGCTGCTCGCCGGCGGCGATGTCGGACGGGTCGCGCACGCTGCCCACGTCGACGATCGTCACGGGGCACGTGTTCATGTCGACGAGCAGGTTCGCGTCGGAGTAGGGGGAGTAGCGATCGACCGTGCCATCGGGCAGGGACGCGGCCACCGCAGCGCCCGCGCCGACCGGCTTGATGCAGACGTCCGACTTCTGCGGCGGCCTCACCCAGCAGGCCGAGCTTGCTGTCGAACTTGCGGGAGTCGGCGGCCTGGACGAACGTGTCCCAGCCGGGGATGACGCCGCCCGTCGGCTCCCCGATGGGGCTGCAGGGGCGCTCCTGGGCGGAGCCGGTGCCCGTGCGCGGGGCGGCGGCGCGGTTGGCGGCCGACAGCCCGAGCCAGCCGTCGATGGGGCAGGTGTTGGTCTCCACCGAACGGATCGACATCGCCGCGCTCGAACCGTCACGCAGGAGCATCCAGAGGTTGGGGGTCGTCTTCTCGGAGACGTCGGTCCAGGTGATGCCGCCGGTACCGATGAGGACGGTGGCCCCGAACGGGTCGCGCGGTGCGGCCGGCTGGGCCGCGGTGTGGCTGGCCGCTGCGGTCTCTGCGCTCTCGGCGGCCTGGGCGGAGAGCGGGAACGCGGCGACGCTCAGACCGAGCACTGTCGCAAGGGCGGCGAACAGGGCGGCGAGCGATCGTTTGGACACCTCACGGATCCTACGGGGGGTCCGGAGCGGCGACCTGCCGAGGAGGTGAAGGGCGTGTGGAGATCGTGTGCGGCCGGCATACCGACACAATGGCCCGGTGACCACGACCCAGCCACGACGACGAATGCCCCTGCGGTGGCAGTGGGCCCTCGCCATCGGTCTCATCGCCCTCGCGGCCGTGCCGGTGGTCCTGCGCTACCTCATCTTCTGGCCGATGGACCAGTGGCAGGTCGACGTCGAGGTCTATCGCGATGCGGGTGTCTCGATCCTCACCGGGCGCCCGATCTATGCGGCGATGACCGAGGCTCCGCAGCTGCTGCCGTTCACCTATCCACCGTTTGCTGCGCTGGTCGCGCTGCCGTTGGCGTGGGTGCCCTTCGGGGTGGCTGGCTGGCTCTGGACCGCCGCCCAGGTCGCGGCCACCACCGCAATCGTCTGGTATGCCGGGTGGCGGCTCATCCACCGAGCCGGACCTTGGGTGCCCCTCGCGTTGGCTGCGCTGGTCGCGCCGATGCTGTGGTTGCACCCCGTGTCGGACGGGATTCGCTTTGGTCAGGTCAACGCGTTCATGGTGCTCGCCTGCCTGATGGACCTGCGGCGGCCGAGGCCCGGTCTCTTGAAGTGGGTCCCGCCGGGGGTGCTGGTGGGCTTGGCGATGTCGATCAAGCTGACGCCCGGTGTGTTCGTCATCCACTACCTCGTGAACCGGCGGTGGCGTGAGGCCGCGACCGCGGTCGGGACGGCTGTCGGTGTGACTCTCGGGTCGTGGGTCCTTTTGCCCGAGGCGTCGTTCGCCTTCTGGGGCGGTGCGCTGCAGGACCCGGCGCGGTTGGGGCCGAACTTCGGGACGTCGAACCAGTCGATGCGCGGGTTCCTGCTGCGCGTCGGGCCCGAGGGTGGGGTGGGCACCGCGATCTGGTTGGTGCTCGTCATCGTGGTGGGCGTCTTCGGCTTCCGGTTGGCCCGGCAGATGTGGTTGCGCGGCGACTCGATCGGTGAGGTCGCGGTCGTCGGGCTGCTCGCCTGCCTGTTGTCACCGGTGGCCTGGATCCACCACTTCCACTGGATCGTCGTCGTGATCTTTGCGCTGCTGGGGGCTCAGCCGTGGAAGCGGGAGCGGGCAGGGGCGTGGTGGCGTTCGCGGCGACTCGTGGCCGGGCTCGTCGTCGCGGTGTGGTTCCTCATGCGGATGCCGTGGTGGGGCATCACCTATCTCAACCACCCCGAATGGCCTGAGCTGCCCGGTCGAATACTGCAGAACGCCGACGTCGCCGGTGGTCTGGTGGCCCTCGGCGCTGCTCTGGTGGGTCAACCGCGACGGGGACACCGAACCAGAAACCGAGGATTCTTCCTCGGGATCATCCTTTCTTCCTTCAAAGGTGGAATCTGCGTAGTCTGGGTGCATGGCGCTCAACATCAAGGACCCCGAGACCGACCGTCTGGCACGCGAACTCGCAGCCGCGACGGGCGAATCCATCACGGTCGCTGCGCGCCGCGCGATCGAGGAGCGGCTGGAGCGTGTCCGGCACCAAGCCCGTGCGACCAGTGATGCCCGTCGAGACGTGATTGACGGGATCATCGCGCGCGGTCGTGCTCGGCCGATTCTGGATTCGCGGTCTGTGGATGAAATCCTGGGCTACGACGAGAACGGACTACCGTCCTGAGCATGGTCGTTGACACGTCAGTTCTCGTGGCGATCGTCTTTGGTGAGCCTGACGCGGAGGAATTCAAGGCCGCCCTTCGCTCGAGCGCACCGGGGTCCATCACCATGTCTGCAGTCACGGCTGTTGAAGCCGCGATGGTGGTCGAGGCCAGGCATGGCGCTGACGGCGCACGAGACCTCGAAGCGTTGATCTCGACGCTTTCGATCCGGATCGAGCCCGTCGACGGCACCCAGGCCGGTGCGGCCCAGGAAGCGTGGCGTCGCTTCGGCAAGGGGCGTCACGCTGCGGGCCTGAATCTCGGGGATCTCTTTTCCTATGCGTTGGCCCGCACCACAGGGGAACCACTGCTCTTCAAGGGTGAGGACTTCAGCCGAACCGACGTCCGGAGCGCCCTGACCTGACGAGTCAGATGGCGCCGGTGATCTGGAGGACGCTGACCGCGGCGAGCACGAGGCAGACGGTTCCGCCGACGCGTCGGATCGTCGAGAGCTTGATGCGCTGCAGCAGCGTGCGGCCGAGCACGGCCGCCAGCCCTGAGACGGCGGCGAGCGCGAGGAACGCTCCGATGAAGACCGACACCGGGTCGTCAAAACGCACGACCATCGACGCCGTGAGGATCTGCGACAGGTCGCCCCACTCGGCGAGGAAGAGCACCGTGAAGCAGAACGTCACGACCTTCCAGCCGGCGCGCTGCTTGGCCGACGCCTTCTCCCCGAACTCCTCCTCGGCCTCGGCCTCCTCTGCGTCGGCCTTTCCCGCGCCGCGGATCAGCAGGATGCCGCCGACGAGGAACATCAGGGCCGCGAAGATCTCGATCGGCCGCTTCGGCAGCTGCGACAGGACTCCGCCGATCGCCACGGCCACCAGCGTCTGCACGAAGAATGCCGCGACGACACCGATCCACACGAGCAGCGGCCGGAACCGCGTCGACATCACCAGAGTGGCGATGAAGGTCTTGTCCGGAAGTTCGACGACGAAGATCGTCGCGAACACGATGGCGATGGTGGTGAAGTCGATACCCATGATGGGGACGAGCCTACGAGCCGAACCCCACCGAACCTGACGCCCACCCACGGAACGGGACGCGCCGACGGGGCGGAGCACACGGCATACGCTGGCCGTCATGTTCGGGATCAACGGAGCCGAGGGGCTCGTCCTCTTGGTCCTCGTGCTGCTCCCGCTGGCCGCCATCGCCGCAGCGGTCGTCGCGATCGTGCGGCTGCGCGCCCGGGTGCAGCACCTCGAGCGCCAGCGCCCGGTCGGAGCCGGCGACCTCGAAGCCCTGCGTGCTGACATCGGCCAGGCGCTGCGTCACGTGGCGGTCGTGCGCTACGACGCGTTCGGTGACATGGGTGGCCGGCTGAGTTTCAGCGCCGCCATCGTCGACGACCGGGGCGACGGTGTGGTCCTGTCGTCGATCCACGCGCGCGGCGAATCCCGGACGTACGCCAAGGGCATCACCGAGGGCGGCTCCGACGCGACGCTCACCCCCGAGGAACAGCAGGCGCTCAGTGCAGCGCGGACAGGAAGGCAGCGATGACCGCCGCGACCCGCTACGGCTACCTCGGACCCGAGGGCACGTTCACCCAGATGGCGCTGCTGTCGTGGGCGGCGTCGCACGGTGGCGAGCAGGTGCCGTTCGGGTCGGTTGACTCGGCGCTGGATGCGTTGCGGCGCAGCGAGATTGACGCTGCGATGGTCCCGATCGAGAACTCCGTCGAAGGTGGCGTCTCTGCAACGCTCGACGCCCTGGCGTCAGGTGATCCGCTGGTCGTCATCGGCGAGGTCAACGTGCCGATCACCTTCGTGCTCGCTGCGCGGACGCGTATGCCGCTCGCGGACATCACCGCTGTCGGCACCCATTCGCATGCCTGGGCCCAGGTCCGCGGCTACATGGACACGAACCTGCCGTCAGCGACCTACGTTCCGACGTTGTCGACCGCCGCTGCCGCGGCGGGACTTTCCGGCGAGGTGGAGCAGGGCTACGAGGCGGCCGTGTGTGCGCCGATCGCCGCAGCGAACCACGGTCTCGAGGTGCTCGCCGAGAACATCGGCGACCGCGCCGGTGCCGTGACCCGCTTCGTGTTGGTCGCGCGGCCGGGTGCGCTGCCCGAGCGGACGGGCGCCGACAAGACGACGGTCATGCTCTTCCAGCGCGACGACCGGGCGGGTGGGTTGCTCGAACTGCTGGAGCAGTTCTCGGTGCGCGGCATCAACATGACGCGGCTCGAGTCCCGCCCGACCAAGTCGACCCTCGGGTCCTACTGCTTCTCGATCGACTTCGAGGGGCACGTGTTGGACGAGCGCGTCGGCGAGGCGCTCATGGGGCTCAAGCGGGTGTGCGCCGAGGTGCGCTTCCTCGGGTCCTATCCGCGCGAGGACGGCGCCCAGGTCCAGGTCGCGCCGCTCACGGGCGACGAGGACTTCAGCACCGCCCGCGACTGGCTCCACTCCCTCCGCCGCCCCTGAGTCCCGGCGCCCGACTCAAGGTCGTGCACTCGGGTCACTGTGCTGCCGCGCGTCATCGCGGGCGGAACGCGCCAGTTGGGCGAGCTCGTGCCGGTTCGCCGTGTTGGTCTTGCGCAGCATGTTGGAGATGTGTGAGCTCACGGTCTTCTCGCTGATGAACAGCGCCTCGGCCATCTCTGCGTAGGTCCGGCCAGCGACGACGTGTTGGAGGAGTTCGCGTTCGCGAGGGGTCAGGTCAGGGACGAGGTCCCCCTGTGCCCCCGAAGCCTCGACCGTGTCGAGGGGGATGCGGGCACTGGCGGCCAGCTCCGACACCATGCGCAGGACCGGTGCGGCGCCCAGCCGGACGGCCCGATCCGCCGCCGCTCGCAGTGCTCGTGCTGCGTCGGACCGGTGGCCCCGGCCCAGCATCACGTGAGCCTCACCCAGGCGGAACCAGGCATACGCCGACTCCCATGAGGCGTCAGCACCGTCGAGCAGCTCAGCTGCCTCCTGCCACAGGTGGGCAGCGTCAGGTGAGCGATGTCCGCGAGCCGACTCGGCGGCATACCAGGCTCTGAAGGCCTCGAGGAATCGGACGTAGGCCGGGTCCGCCCGAGCCTCCTCCTCGGAGAAGATGTCGGCCACCACAGGTGACCAGGAGGTGCCGCCGGTGCCTCCTGGAGGGAAACGGATCTCGAAGGCGTCGCGCGTCGTTGCGGCCTGCGCCGATGCGATGCGGGAGGACACGCCGGTCACGAGGTCGGCCAACGCGCGTCCGGCCAGGGGCACGAGCCACTCGGCCATGGTGGGCACCATCCCCGGCTGGTCCAAGGGGTTCAGGCACGACTCGTAGGCCCGGCGCGGGTCGCCCTCGGCCAACAGCAACTCTGCGCGGACTGCATCGAACTGCAGGTTGCGGAACACGGACATGTGTCCAACCGACAGCTCCTCCGATCGCTCCAGGTGCGGCCGGGCCTCGGCGTTCCGCCCGGTGAGCAGGGCGAGTCGGGCCGCTGCGAGGCGGGCGCGCATGTCCGCGAGGTTGCCCGGGCTGGAGCCGAGGGCCACGTTGACCCGCTCCTGCGCCAGCTCTGGGTCGCCGAGCTCGCATGCGCACATGGCTTCGGCAGTCGCCAACAATGCCACGTAAGGATGTGGTGCCCCCATGGACTCCATCTCGTGACGGCGCCGCGTGAGCCCCTCCAGGTAGTCCGCGGTCACCCAGGCACCGGTCGCGTTCAGCTCCCACATGGCGGCGTGGCAGAAGGCCCACCAATCCCCTGCTCGCACCGCCTCGGTGCAGCCGCGTCCGCCCCAGACCTTGGCCTCCTCGACCCGCGCCTCGAACATGAGGGCGATCGCCTTCGCGCTGTATGAATAGGCCAAACCCACAGGGTGGTTCGAGCGCTCCGCCACGAGGAGTGCTGCGTCGGCGGCCTCGCCGACTCCAGGCAGGTCGTGCCACATGCGGGTGTGTGCAAGCTCGGCCAGCGCGTAGGCGTGCTGCCATGAGTCCGGATCCATGGCGGCGATGCGCACGGCCTCCTCCACGTCGGCCGGGTCGAAGAAACGTTCCCCCAGAGAGCACTGCAGGTGCACGCGACGCACGAGGAGTTCGGCGGTCTCGGCCGAACTGAGGGGCGGATCGGTCTCGGCGACGAGACCCTGCACGGCGTGGAGCTCGCTCGCGTGGTCCGCAACGGCGATGCGACCTGCCGCAAGCGGCGCAGCAGGTCCGTGCGGCTCTCGCGGGGCTTCGGCACCCGGGGATGCAGGTCCAACGCGCGACCCAGGAGGCGGATCGCTTCGGGATGACCGCCAGCGTCAGCGGCAGCTTCCGCAGCGGAGATCGCCATCCCGTACGCCTCGCCGATGTGCCCGGCGGCGAAGTGGTGGTCAGCGATCTGCACCAAGCTCTCGACGTCCGTGCGCCCCGCGAGCTGATCCTCGAAATACCCGGCGAAGTGTTCGTGCCACCGGCGACGCTCATCGGCGGGCAGATGGTCCTTGAGTACTTCGGCCTGCAGTGGGTGATGAAACCAATACGTTCCTGCCGGGTCGAGGTCGAGCACGGAGAGGTTCAGGGCTGCATGGAGGAGTGGGGCCAGGTTGCCTGTCGCGAGTTCGCCGATGACGAGCTTGCCCAGCTCAGGGGCGGACATCCGTCGACCGGCAATGGCCAGCACCGTGGTGAGTTCTCGTGCCTCGGTCGGCAGCCGGTGCCAATTGGCGAGGAGGGCCGCGGTGAGGTCGTCCGGGTAGTCATGCGGCAGGGCTCGCGCGGCGGGGTCAAGTCCCAGGACGAGTAGCCGGGTGAAGTAACAGTTGCCCCGCGCGTGGGCGTAGACGTCGTCGACGAGACTTTCGTGAGGTGCCACCCCCAGAGTGGACGCAATCTGCCGACTGGTCTCGAGACGGTCGAGCGGGCCAAGCGTGAGCGTCGTGAAGCCCGGCATACGCCGCACGTCGGCCAACCATCCGTTGAGGGGGTGCCCCTCCGGCACCTCGCTGCGCCGCACGGTGGCAAGGAGGCAGAACCGACGGGAGCGCCGCCCGGCAATGAGGTACATGAGGACATCCAGCGTGCTCTGGTCGGCCCAGTGGAGGTCGTCCACGAACAACGCGACAGGTCCGGTGTCGGCCAGCCGGTCGATCCACTCATCGAAGGCGACGGGCATCTCCGCTGCCGGACCACCGTGCTCACCGATCGGAGGCGGCGGGATCCGGGGGTCGTCACCCAGAGTGCGAAGGGCGGTCCTGAGAGGCAAGAAGGGCACCGTCATCGAGCCGAGGGGCAGCGCTCCTCCCTGGAGCAGGGTCCAGCCCCCACCCAGCGAGCCCAGGACATGGTCGACGAGCGCGGTCTTGCCGACGCCTGCGTCACCGGTCACGAGGATCGACGCGGCCGATCCAGAGCGGGCCGCGTCAAGGACGCCCCGGACGTGGCTGGTCTCGCGCTCACGTCCGACGAAGGCCCCAGTCGCCCCGTCTACCACCTTGTGAGTCTGGCATGCATGCCCCAGCGCGGCAGGGGGTTTTCCTGAGGGTTCGACGGACATCTGAGGGTTCGCCCCTGATGCGTGGCCGCAGGCAGGGCGACAGCGTGGAAGGACACACGCAGCGCAACCTCGCGCAGCGCCAGATCCCAGGAGTTCGATCATGACGAACACGGTTCGTAAGCAGCGTGTTTGGATCGGCGCAGCCTGCGCCGTCCTCGCGCTCACCACTGCAGCACCCGCGTCCGGAATTGAGGCTCGGAAGGGCCTCAGCCCGACGTCGGTCACCGACTGGAACGCGACCATGGGGCGTGCCGCCGTGGCCGCCTGCATCGCACCGTTTGACAACCCACTGCACGAGTCGCGGATGTATGCGATGGCCCACCTGGCCATCCATGACGCGCTCAATGCCATCGATCGCCGCTATGCGTCATACGCCCCGCGGGTTTCGGCCCCACGCAATGCTGACCCCGACGCTGCCGTGGCCAAGGCCGCGCATGACGTGCTGGTGCCCACGATCAGGGCCATCCCCGCTCCGTTTCCGGACGCCTGCCGTGACGCCGGGGTGGCCGTGGTGGAGGAAGCGTATGCCGCTGCGCTGGCGACGATTCCGTCGAACAGTCGCCGGGCCGCTGGGCTCGCGACGGGCGCCGCTGCGGCCAGCCGCATCCTTGCGATGCGGGTGGGCGATGGGTCGGACACCCCGCTCATCGTGGCGGACTTCCCGCAGGGCGCCACGCCAGGTGCGTGGCGTTTCACGGCAGATCGTCCCTTTGCCTTCGCGCCCGGATGGGGCTCGGTGAAACCGTTCGCCGTGAGCCAGCCGGTGGAGGTGCCGGGGCCACTGCCGCTGGCCGGTGCGCGCTACGCCCAGGACGTCAACGAGATCAAGGCCGTCGGCAGCGTCAACTCCACGAGCCGCACCGCCGATCAGACCGAGTTTGCGCGGTTCTGGGAGGAGTCCTCACCGTTGGCGTGGAACCGGATCGCCCGCACGGTCTCTCCCGGACGCCTCGACACCTGGGAGCAGGCGCGAATGTTTGCACAGCTCAACGCCGCGCTGGCTGACGGCTACATCAGCTCCTTCGCGACCAAGTACTCGGACCTCTTCTGGCGGCCCGAAACGGCGATCCAACTGGCCGACACTGATGGCAACTCTGCGACCACGGCGGACCCGTCCTGGCGGCCGCTTCGGACCACGCCTGCCATTCCGGATCATGACTCCGCGCACTCCGTCGAGGGTGCGGCGGCAGCCACGGTGATCGCTCTGGCGCTCGGAACCGACCGGGTGTCGTTCAGCAATTGCACCAACAGCATCGCCGAGGGGATGTGCGCCGGCCCCTCACCGGTGGTTCGCCACTTCTCCTCGCTGTCCCAGGCGGCGCGCGAGAACGCCGAGTCGCGGATCTACATCGGCTTCCACTTCCGCTACTCCACCGAGGTCGGACTCGGCCACGGTGCGTTCATCGGAGCGACGACCCGAGCCACTCTGCTGAGGCCCGTGCGCTGAGGGCCTGGATGGTCGGGCGGTGGTCGGGTCGCGCACCCGGCCACCGCCTGCACCTCGAGATCGCCCCGGTTGCGCCCCTGACCCCAGCGTCCCGAAGTCACCCAATTGGACGGCTGGGGACGCGGTCGGCACCTACTCTTTCGAGATGGAGCCGATGCCGCCGCTGGAGCATGCGGTCTATCCGCCGAGGGTCGACCCACCGACGTGGGCCGACACGCACCCGCGGCTCGTGACCGCGCTCCGGCTCATACCCGCAGTGTTGATGACGATCGTGTCGGTCCTCTGGCTGAAGAGAGACGGTTTCAGTTGGGTGTGGACGATTTCGCTGGCCGCATGGGCGAGCAACCTCGGCTACTACATCGCCAAGCTTGAGCAGCCCGACAAAGGCTCGTCGTCCACAGCCGTCGATCGAGAGCTGTCCGAGAGCTGACCGAGAGCGCCTGAACTTCTGCGCCGGTGGCGCGAGAGGCGCTCGTCCTGACGAAGGCCGCAGCCATGAGAGCGCCCCGGGTCAGTCTTTGCGCCGGTGGCGCGAGCGGCGCACAAAGTCCGCCGCGGCAGCGTCAGACCTGGCGGCCTTCATGGGCGGTGACCCACTCGTCAACCTTGGTCCAGCGGTCCTCGATCCACTCCTCGATGCCGGCCGGGTCGTCGGGGATCTCGTCGCCCGAGTAGGTGTGGGTGCGGACCAGGAAGGGCCGATCCGTGAACGGGATCGCGTTCCAGATCTCCTTGGGTGACGACAGCTGTCCGAACCCTGCGTGCGCCACGATCATGACGTCAGCGTCCGGTCGCTCCTCGAGGACCGCGATGACGCCGCGGGTCTTGGGTGGCAACGTGTTCCACAGCGACAGGGCGCGTCGGGCTCGCAGTTCCTGACCCGCCTCTCGCATCCGGTCGATGAGCCGACGTCGCCGGTCCTTGGAGAAGTTCTGGCCCTCGGGGAACAGCAGCAGGACGTCGTCGTGCTTGAGCCCCCGCGCCAACTCACGCACCCCGGCCGTGCGGTCGTCGCCGGCGCCGGTGCGCGACGGCACGAAGTAGGACCTCATCCGCGTGAGCAGTGCATCGACCGTCGGATCCCACCGAAGTGCCTCTGCGAGAACGATTTTGGGCATGCGACCGGCCGTGTGTCCGAGCAACCAGGCAAGCGCCAACGAGTCACCGGGCCCGGCGTGCCGCGCGAACGCCACGAGTGGCGCCGTCTCCCGCCCGAAGTGCATCCGATCGTCGAGCTTGACCTCGAACCCGACCCACATTTTCGCGAGGATCATCGCGCGGTTCAGCCCGGCGAGGAACACGGCCTCGTGATCGTCCTCCCACGTCGGCCCCACTCCCTTGGGGTCCTTGAGCGACAGCCGCCAGCACTCCATGAGCATCCGGACGTCGACCCACACCAGCCCGACGCCGAGCACGCTCACCCGGAACAACCGCGCCCGCTTGTCGACGAAGGAGTGGAACGCCCCCACGACGATGACCGGCGTCGCGAGACCCGTGAGCGCAGCAGCCCCGACCGGCCACGCGACGGCAAGCGCACGTCGAGCGAACAGCGGCGGCTTCGGGATTCCCGCAACACCCATGGGAGCGACCCTATGCCCGCTGGGTCAGGACCCCGAGACGTTCGCGGCACGTGAGGTAGAAGCATCGCCGCCCAGCGGAAGGCGGAAATCAGTCAGTGAGGTATGCCGTGCTCGCGGCATACGCCTGTTCGGCTCGTTCCCGAAGGCGCGAGACCCGTCCGTAGCGCAACGAGACCGACGGCGTCTCGGGTGCCCCGCTCGGAAGGACGTGCACCTCGACGTCGTCCGGGATCGAGGCCATCTCGTGGACGAAGCGGTGGCGCCGGGCGATCTCGAACGCGACGACGCCGACCTCCCACGGCCGACGCGGCGGAACGAGCGGCGTTTCGACCCGACCCACCTGCAGGACGAACACCCGCGTGGCACCGAGCTGGAGGGCGCGGCCGACGGGAATCGAGTGCACCAACCCGCCGTCCAGGTAGTGCAACCCATCGATCTCGACCGCCGGAAACAGACCCGGGCACGGTGCACGACGCCACCACGGGATCCACCAGCAAACCCGACGAAAACCATTGCGCGTCAGCGGTTTCGATGCAGGCGGCCACGCACTGGAACTCGACCGCGAGCTCCTCGAACGTGTCGACGGGCAGGTGTTCGTCGACGATCGACCGCAACGGCGCGCTCGACAGGACGTGGGTCCGGAAGCGCGCGATCCGAGCCGCCGAGCGCATGGGGTTGTCGAGGAAGATCCCGCTGGCGCTCACCGCCTCCCACGCGCGGCCCAGGGCGCGGATCCCCTCGACCGACGGATCGGCCGCGACGAAGGCGCCGTTGAGAGCCCCGATGCTCGTGCCCGACGACGAGGTCGGGACGCACTCCCTGCTCGGCCAGCGCGCGCAGCATCCCCACCTGGGTCGTACCGAGAACGCCCCCACCCCCGAGAACGAATGCCGTCGTCATGACGCTCACCATAAGTGCGAGTCCTGATCGCCCCGCCGCAATAGGGTGAGGCCATGCCAGGCGCAGCGTTCTTCGACCTCGACCGCACGCTGCTCCAGGGCGGTACCGGTCCCCACCTGACGCAGGCGATGGTGGAACTCGGCCTCGTGCCGCGCTCGCTCCCCGGCCAGGGCCTCCTCTTCAAGGCGTTCGACCTGTTCGGTGAGAACCTGCCGTCGATCTTCCTCGCCCGCCAGGCGACGCTCGTCGCGCGCGGCAAGGACTCCAAGAGCTTTGACGAGGCAGCAGCCCAGGCGGCCGGAGTCATCGCCGGGCACATCCACCCGTTTGCCCTCGCCCTCATCGAGCAGCACAAGGCCGAGGGTCGCCTCACCGTCATGGCGACAACGACGCCGACGCACCTCATCCAGCCCCTGGCCGATCGGCTCGGCTTCGACCACGTCATCGCCACCCGCTATGGCACCAAGGACGACGGGAAGTTCGACGGCTCGATCCGCGGCCCCTTCGTCTGGTCGACGGGCAAGCTCGCGGCCGTGAAGCACTTCGCGGCCCAGCACGACATCGACCTCGTCGAGAGCTACGCCTACTCGGACTCGATCTTCGACCTGCCCCTCCTCGAGGCGGTCGGCCAGCCTGCTGCCGTCAATCCCGATCCCAGACTCAGTGTGTATGCCGTGGCTCGCCGTTGGCCGATCGTGCACTTTGACGTGTCGCCGGGTGTGTTCAAGGTGCCCGTGGTCGGGATCGAGTTGCAGCGCTTCCTCTTCGAAGGGCTGCGGTCGACGTTCTTCCCGTGTGCCCGATTCGACATCGCCGGGATCGAGAACATCCCCCGCCACGGGCCGGTCATCCTCGTCGGCAACCACCGCAGCTATTTCGACGCCGTCGCCATGGCCAACGTCGTGCGCAAGTCCGGGCGGGCCGCGAGGTTCCTCGGCAAGAAGGAAATGTTCGACATCCCCCTGCTCGGACCGTTCTTCGCGGCGGCCGGAGGCATCCGGGTCGACCGTGGTGAGGGTGGCGCAGAGTCGTACGACATGGCCGCTCTGGCCCTCACGGGTGGCGAGATGGTCGGGTTGCTGCCCGAGGCGACGATCCCTCGTGGCGAGGCGTTCTTCGATCCGATCCTCAAGGGCAAGAGCGGTGCTGCACGCCTCGCGGCCCTCAGCCGGGCACCCGTCATCCCGGTCGGGATGTGGGGCACCGAGAAGGTCTGGCCGCGTTCGTCCTCGATGCCCAACCTGCTCAACCTCGCCCACCCGCCCAAAGTGACGATCCGGGTCGGCAAGCCGGTCGAGCTGAAGTACCGCTCGCCCGTGGCCGACACCAAGCGCATCATGACGGCCATCGCCGACCTCCTGCCGCCCGAGTCGCGTGACCACCACGTCCCCACCGACGACGAGCTGCGTTCGACCTACCCGAGTGGTCGCCTGCCCGACGAGTCCTGACCCGGCGCTCGCCAACGTCCGCGCGGTTGGTCGCGAACTAGACCATCGGCGCGGACGCAAGCGGACGGCATACGCCAACGTCCGCGCGGTTGGTCGCGAACCCAGCCATCGGCGCGGACGCAAGCGGCGCCTGTGGATGACGGGTCGGGAATGTCCGTGGGACGGCATACCGTTGTCGTCCTGCGCGGACGAAGGAGGTGGGTAGCGCGATGGAGCATGAGGCACACACGCTGGACGACCTCTCGGACCGTGAGCTCGCGGCAGCCTTCGACAGCATGACGCTGGTGCGCGCCGGCGACTATGCCCGCGCGGGGCGGGTGACGAGCATCGTCGTCGCCGATCACGGCACTCGTGCGGCCGCGCGGGTCATCGGCAGTGGGGCGGCGATCTATCGGACCGAGGTGACGCTGTCGACCGATGATCACGGCACGTTCGTGGGCAGTGACTGCACCTGCCCCATCGGAGTGGCCTGCAAGCACTCCGCGGCCCTTCTCATCGCGCTGCGCACCCAACGCCCGTGGCGCAGCGACGCGACGTCGGCCGACCCCACGCGCTCTCCGTCGTGGCGTGACGCCCTCGACGACCTGCTCGACGTGCCGGAGCCCGAGCCGGAGGCCGGTGTCGTCGGGCTGCTCCTCGACGTCGAGGGGCCGCGACGGCCGTCGTCGTGGCAGGACGAGCAGGGGACCTCGAGCATCCAGCTGCGGCCGATGATCCCCGGCGCGGCCCCGGGGCGCTGGATCAAGACCGGCATCTCGTGGGAAGCCGTGGCCGGCGGTTACTACTCGTCCTACAACAGCTTCCGGCTCGAGGGCGCGCCGCTCGACGCCCTCACGGCCATCGCGGACTCTCATCGGCGGGGGAGCCGGATGTCGGGTTACGGGCGCATGCCGCCGTCGATCCCGCTGAGCCAGATGGGTCGTCGTTGGGCCGAGCTGCTCACCAAGGCCCGCGATGCCGGTGTCGTCCTGCTGACGCACGCGACCAACACCGGCGAGGTGCACCTCGAGGAGGCCGAGGGTCACTTCGTCCTCGACCTCTCACCCGACCGACGAGGGCGCAGTGCGCGCCGTCCCGAGCCTCGACCTGCCCGAGGGATCTGGCGACGTGGTCATCGTCGGGGACCCGCCCACCGGGTGGTTCCGCCAAGAGGGTCGCCACCTGCGACTTGGCGGATTCGGGGCCGACGTGGACCTGGCCGCGGCCCGGGTCGTCGAGCGTGGACCGTTCACGATCCCGCAGGAGGACTGGTCGAGCTTCGCGGTCGACAAGCTCCCCGTCCTGCAGCGGCGGGCCACGGTGCGCACCCACGGCGGCCTGACCCTGCCCGAGGTCGTGCCGCCCCGACTCCACTTGGCCGTGCGTTTCAACAAGAAGCACACCGCCGAGGTCACGTGGTCCTTCCGCTACGGGCCACGCGACGCCCCTGTCACCGTGCCGCTGACTCGTCAGCCTCCGACGTATCGCGACCCCAACGCGTTCCGCGACGGCGCGGTCGAGGGCGAACTGCTTGGCTGCCGTGCCCACCCGCGACGAGCTGCCCGAACTCTGGGAGCTCACCCGCCAGGGATGGGTGCCACGAGAAGCGGTGTCCCTCACTGGTTTTGACACGGTCGCCTTCGCCGAGCTCCTGCCCGAGATCGAGGCACACGAGAGGGTGGAGGTCGACGTCATCGGTGAGCCGGCGGCATACGCCGAAGTGACCGAAGCGCCGCGGATCGCGCTCGGCACGAGCGAGTCCGGCGAGAACGACTGGTTCGACCTCCGGATCACCGTCACCGTCGGCAGACACACTGTCCCGCTCGCTGACCTCGTCACCGCCCTCGCCCGCGGCGAGGAGCGGATGCTCCTGCCCGACGGTGCCTGGTTCACCCTCGACCATCCCGAACTCCATCGCCTGCGCGCCCTCGTCGAGGAGGCGAGGGCGTTGCAGGACAAGCAGTCCGACCCGCTGCGCCTCTCCGTCCTGCATGCCGGGCTCTGGGACGACCTCGTCGAGATCGGTGTCGTCGACGAGCAGTCCGATCGCTGGCAGCGCTCGGTCGATGCCCTGCTCGGGGTCGACGCCGCCCACACGCCGCCTCCGGCCGAGCTGCCGATCGCCCTCAAGGCGACCCTGCGTCCCTATCAGGAGGAGGGCTTCCGCTGGCTGTCGCTCCTCTGGGACCTCGGCCTCGGCGGGGTGCTCGCCGACGACATGGGGCTCGGCAAGACCCTGCAGGTCGTCGCGATGGCGTTGCGGGCCAAGGAGCGCGGCGAGCTGAACGAGCCGATGCTCATCGTCGCGCCGACCTCGGTGCTCGGCACCTGGGTCGACGAGGTCGCGAAGTTCGCGCCCGACCTCACCGTCTCCGTCCTCGACCGCACCCGCGGCAAGGCGCGCGTCCCCATGGCCGAGGCGATCGCTGGTGCCGACCTCGTCGTGACGACCTATGCGGTCGGTCGCATCGACGCCGAGGAGTTCCGGGCTGTCCCGTGGTCCGCGGCGGTCCTCGACGAGGCCCAGTTCGTCAAGAACCACCAATCGAAGACGTATGCCGCGATGCGCCGGTTGCCGGCTCGGGTCACCTTCGCGCTCACCGGAACTCCGCTCGAGAACTCGCTCATGGACCTCTGGTCGCTGCTGTCGCTCGTCGCGCCCGGCCTCCACCCGCGGCCCATGGCGTTCAAGGAGCAGTGGGCCAAGCCGATCGAGAACGGTTCGTCACCCGAGCTGCTATCCACGCTGCGCAGGCGCATCAAGCCGCTCATGCTGCGGCGCACCAAGGAAGCCGTCGCCTCCGACCTGCCGCCCAAGCAGGAGCAGATCCTCCACGTCGCGCTCCACCCCAAGCACCGGGCGATCTATGACCGCCACCTCGCCCGCGAGCGCCAGCGCCTGCTCGGGCTCATCGACGACCTCGACGGCAACCGGATCGCAATCCTGCGTGCCCTCACCGTGTTGCGCCAGATGGCCCTCGATCCCTCGCTCGTCGATGCCGAGGCCTATGGCGGCGCAGCGCCGAGCGCCAAGGTCGAGGCACTCGTCGAGCAGATCACCGAACTCGCCGCTGAGGGCCATCGCGCGCTCGTCTTCAGCCAGTTCACCAGCTTCCTGTCGATCGTGCGGGCCCGGCTCGAAGAAGAGGGCATCGCCTACGCCTACCTCGATGGCTCAACGCGCAACCGGGCCGACGTGGTCAAGGAGTTCCGTGAAGGCGAGGCACCGGTCTTCCTCATCTCCCTCAAGGCAGGTGGGTTCGGACTCACCCTCACCGAGGCCGACTACGTGTTCGTGCTCGACCCGTGGTGGAACCCCGCCGCCGAGAACCAGGCCATCGACCGCGCTCACCGCATCGGGCAGACGAAGTCGGTCAACGTCTATCGCCTCGTGTCCACCGACACGATCGAGGAGAAGGTCGTCGCCCTGCAGGACAAGAAGCGGGACCTCTTCGCCCGCGTTGTCGACGACGGCAACCTGCTGTCGAGCGCCCTCACCGCTGACGACCTACGCGGCCTGCTCGACCGCTGACCCACCTGCGCCTACGAGTTCGAACGAACGAACCGGAATCCCCGTGGCTTGGGTCTTCGTGCCCCGCACGGAATGGCCGGGTCGCTCGGTCCGCTTCGTGTCCGCAGGACATGCAGTGGGATGTCCGTGCGGGGCACGAAGACGATCCTTGCGGGCTGCTCGACCGACGTCGGCCAGAATCAGGGTCCGACCCTTTGGGTCTGCCGTCCCGACCACAGGAGTTGTTGTGACCATCAGCCCGGAGGAGCAAGCTCGTCGACGCCGAGTCGTTGACGAGGCCAGGCACGGCTCCGAGATGGAGGGTGGGCGATCGACGGACGAAGCACGTGTCGATCAAGAGGCATACGTGCGTGGTGAGCTGGAGCTCGAGGAGCTCATCGAGCGCTCGCGGCGTTCCTGAATGGGCCGCCGGACATGCCTCACCCGCCAACTCTGGGGTGGCGAAGCGCTCACTGAGAGGGCTGATCGGAACGGGAAGGTTTGCTGACAGCCTCACGATCGGCAGTCGTCGAAGGTGCTCGCCGAGCACGATGTGACGTAGTCGAGATGCGGGCAGATTGACGCCACCGGGGGAGGTGGGCGTACCTTCGGCTGAGGTAACCCTCACCTAAGTAAGCCAAGCCTCCCCTGAATCGCAGGTTCCATGCTCGTCAGCAACGCCCTCATCGGTCTTCGTGAAGGGCTCGAAGCCGCACTCGTCGTCGTCATCCTTGTCGCGTTCCTCGTCAAGACCGACCGACGGTGGGCTCTGCGCTACGTCTGGCTGGGTGTCGCCACGGCCGTCGTCCTGAGCGCCGGACTTGCCGCGCTCCTGACCTTCGGCACCCGCCAGCTCTCGTTCGAGACGCAGGAGCTCATCGGCGGCAGCGCGAGCATCCTCGCCGTCGCCTTCGTCACGGCGATGGTCTTCTGGATGAAGACTGCGGCGCGCACCATCTCGGGTGAGCTCAAGGGCCGCCTCGACAAGGCCCTCGACCTCGGCCCGCTCGCCGTCGCCCTCGTGGGCTTCCTCGGCGTCGGCCGTGAGGGCCTGGAGACCGCGATCTTCTTCTATGCCACGACCGAGGCTGCGGGCGCAGGCAACAACACCCCGCTGTTCGGCTGGCTCATCGGCCTGCTCGGAGCCATCGCTCTCGGCTGGTTCATCTATCGCGGCGCCGTCAAGATCAACCTCGGCTCGTTCTTCAAGTGGACCGGCATCGCGCTCATCCTCGTCGCCGCCGGGATCCTCTCCTACGGCCTCCACGACCTCCAGGAGGCGGCGTTCCTCCCGGGCCTGCAGACCCTGGCCTTCGACGTGTCCAGCGTGATCCGTCCGGACAGCTGGTATGCCGCCCTGCTCAAGGGAATCTTCAACTTCACCCCCGCGACGACCGTCCTCCAGGCCGTCGCCTGGACGGCCTACGTCGCCATCGTCCTCACGCTCTTCCTCCGCCCGGCCAAGGCCCCTGCCCCCGCGCCGGCATCCGCATCGTCCACGCCCCTCACCGCTTCGCAGCCAGGAGAATCCGCATGACCCGTCGCGCCCTCGCGCTCACCCTCGTCCCCGCCACCTTCGCCCTCGCGGCGTGTGGCGGCGCCGGGGACGCCAAGACTGTCGACGGCAAGGGTCCGATCACCGTGACCGCCAACGACAGCGCCTGCGACGTTGCGCGCACCGAGGCGCCCGCCGGACAGATCGAGTTCACCGTGTCCAACAAGGGCACCAAGGTCAACGAGTTCTACGTCTACGCCGCGGGCGACCGCATCATGGGTGAGGTCGAGAACATCGCGCCCGGCCTGACCCGCACCTTCCACGTCGAGGTCGCCGAGCCCGGCAAGTACGAGACCGCCTGCAAGCCCGGCATGGTCGGCAAGGGCATCCGCTCGACCTTCACCGTGACCGGTGCGAGTGCCGCGCCGCAGACCGACGACGCCAAGATCAACGCCGCCACCGCGTCCTACGCCCGCTACGTCGCGAGCCAGTCCGACGCCCTCCTCGCCCGCACCACCGAGTTCGTCGGCCTCGTCAAGGCCGGCAAGGTCGACGAGGCCAAGGCGCTCTACCCGATCGCCCGTTCCTACTGGGAGCGCATCGAGCCCGTGGCCGAGTCGTTCGGTGACCTCGACCCCAAGATCGACGGTCGCGAGGACGTCGTCGAGGAGGGCATGAAGTTCACCGGCTACCACCGCCTCGAGCAGGACCTCTGGGTCAAGGGCCTCCAGGCCGACAGCAACGCCATCGCCGACCAGCTCCTCGCCGACGTGACGACGATCGTCACCGCAGGCCAAGAAGGTCGAAGTTCAACGGGCTCCAGCTCGCCAACGGCTCCAAGGCCCTGCTCGACGAGATGGCCACGGGCAAGATCACCGGCGAGGAAGAGCGCTACAGCCACACCGACCTCTGGGACTTCGCCGCCAACTGGGAAGGCTCCAAGGGCGCGATCGCTGCGCTCCGTCCGGTCCTCGAGGAGCGCGACGCCGCCCTGGTCGCGTCCTACGACAAGCGCGCCGCCGCCCTCGACGCCCTCGTCACCAAGCACCAGAAGGGTGATGGCTACCAGCTCTACACCGAGCTCACGCCCGTCGAGATCCGCGCCCTGAGCGACGCCCTCGACGCCGTCGCCGAGGACGTCTCCAAGGTCGCCGGGGTCGTCGCGACAAAATGAGCACCTCATCTGAGTCGGGCGAGTTCAACGCCACCCGTCGCAACGTTCTCGCCTCGGGTGCCGGCGTCGCCATGGCTGGCGCTGCCGCGGGCCTGACGTATGCCGCTGGCACCGGTTCCGCTGCCGCACACCAGTCCTCGTCCGCGACGGATGCGGCTGCCGCCGCGGCGGGTCCGAACCCTGTGCCGTTCCGCGGCGAGCACCAGGCCGGCATCGTCACGCCTGCCCAGGACCGGATGCACTTCGTCGCGCTCGACGTCGTCACCAAGGACCCGCAGGAGCTCAAGCTGCTCCTCAAGGAGTGGACGCGTGCCGCTGAGCGGATGACCTACGGCGCCGAGGCATCGCCCGGTGGCGTCGTCGGTGGCGGGCCCTACCGCCCGCCCGCCGACACCGGTGAGGCCTTCGACCTCACGTCGTCCAACCTGACGATCACCATCGGCTACGGCCCGTCGCTCTTCGACGGTCGCTTCGGCCTTGCGGGTCGCAAGCCCGAAGCCCTGCACGAGCTGCCGGCCTTCGTGGGCGACGACCTCGACCCAGCCCGCAGCGGTGGCGACCTCTGCATCCAGGCGTGCGCCGACGACCCGCAGGTCGCCGTCCACGCCATCCGCAACCTCATCCGGATCGGCTTCGGCGTCATCTCGGTTCGCTGGAGCCAGCTCGGGTTCGGTCGCACGTCGTCGACGTCGACGAGCCAGGTCACCCCGCGCAACCTCTTCGGCTTCAAGGACGGCACGGCCAACATCAAGGCCGAGGACGACGACGCGCTGAGCAAGCACGTGTGGGTCGACCCGGCCGAGGTACCCGGCGCCGCCGCCTGGATGAGTGGTGGTTCCTACCTGGTCTCACGGCGCATCCGCATGCACGTCGAGGTCTGGGACCGCACGCCCCTGCAGGAGCAGGAGGACATCTTCGGCCGCGACAAGGCGGTCGGCGCCTCCCTGCACCTGCCGGTCGACAAACGTGATGAGTTCGCCCCGCTCGACTTCAAGGCCAAGGGCGCCGACGGCGAGCCGCGCATCCCGCTCACGAGTCACGTCCGACTCGCTCACGAGAGCCAGCTGAACGGCGTGCGCATCCTGCGGCGTGGCTACAACTTCACCGACGGCAGCGACGGCAGCGGCCACCTCGACGCGGGTCTGTTCTTCATCGGGTTCATGCGGGACGCGCACCAGCAGTTCGTCCCGATGCAGCAGGCCCTGGCCAAGTCCGACGTGCTCAACGAATACATCGAGCACACCGGCTCGGCCCTCTTCGCGTGCCCGCCGGGGCTGCGCGACAGCGACGACTGGGGTGTGCAACTCTTCGGTTCATGACCGAGCACCCGCAGACTCAGCCCGCGGAGGATGAGCAGCCGCAGGAGCGGGTCGAGGGCTCGGGCCAGACCGCCGTCGAGGCGACCTTGATGCGCGGCGTGAACAAGGTCGCCGGTGTCGCCGACCACGCCGTCCACCACTGGGCGCCCAACGGGGCTCGCGCCGTCGTCAACGCCTTCTTCGGCGACCGGCTCGATGCGTCCGGCTCACCCCTGTCCCACACGATGGGGGTGCGTGAGCGCGGTCGGTCCGTCCCCCTCACCCCGGACGGCCTGGCCGCAGCCTTCCCGGAGCCGAGCGGCGAGATGGCCGTACTCGTGCACGGACTGATCGTCACCGAAACCGTCTGGGACGCAGGGCAATTCGGGCCGCAGCTCGAGGACGACTTCGGCTTCACCATCGTCAAGGTGCGCTACAACAGTGGGCTGCGCATCTCCCACAACGGCCACGAACTCGACCGCGTCCTCGCTGCGCTCGTGGCCCACTGGCCGGTCCCGGTCACCAGGATCGTCCTCATCGGGCACTCCATGGGCGGCCTCGTCATCCACAGCGCGCTCGCCCTGGCCGACATCGACCCGACCGTCGAGGCCTCTGAATGGGTGACCCTGGTGAGCGACACCATCACCCTCGGATCGCCCCACCTGGGCGCGCCCCTCGAACGCGTCGTCAACCACGCCGTCCGCCTGGGGGGCGGCCTTCGCCACCTGAAGCCCGTGACCACAATCCTCCGCTCGCGCAGCGTCGGCATCCAGGACCTGCGGCACGGCAACATCCTCGACGGCGAGTGGGACGGTCTGGATCCCGACGACCACGAAGGGCGACGGGTCGACGTCCCCCTGCACCCCGGCATACGCCATTTTGCCGTTGTCGGACTGCTCGGCAAGAAGATCGACAGCAAGGTCGCCCAACTCTTCGGTGACGGCATCGTCACCGCAGCCAGCGCCCGTGGCGCCGGCCGGCGCTCCCCGGAGAGTCGGCGCTTCGCGCGCGAGGACGTCGTCGTCCTTCCCGGAGTCAGTCACCTCGCGCTCGTGCACGACCCCATCGGTGTATGCCGCCCTCAAGGATCGTCTTGCTGCCAGAGTGGACCCATGAGCGAGCCGACCACCGCGCCGACCACAGTCATCCTCTTCGGGGCGACGGGAGACCTGGCCAAACGCAAGCTCATCCCGGGGATGCTGCACCTCTTCCAGTCCGGGCTGCTCGATGACCTCCGCGTCGTGGGGACCTCGCTCGACGAGATCTCGGCCGACGAGTTCCGGGACCTGGCGCACGAGGCCATCAAGGAGTTCTCGACCCGCGTCCTCGACGAGGAGGAGTGGCACGAGTTCGCCCAGCGGCTCGACTACGTCCCCATCTCGGCCGGACCGCAGGCGCTCGGGGATGCGGTCCGTGCAGCGGAGAAGCTCCTGCCCGGTGACACCGAGCTCCGGTTGCACTACCTGTCGGTCCCGCCCAAGGCAGCGCTGTCGGCGATCAAGACGATCGGCGAGGCCGACCTCGTCGACCGCAGCCGCATCGTCATGGAGAAGCCGTTCGGCACCGACTACGCGTCGGCCGTCGAGCTCAACCGCCAGGTGCACGAGGTCTTCAAGGAGGAGCAGGTCTTCCGGATCGACCACTTCCTCGGCAAGGAGCCAGCGCAGAACATCCTCGCGTTCCGCTTCGCCAACGGGTTGTTCGAGCCGATCTGGCACCGCAACTCCATCGCGCACGTGCAGATCGACGTGCCCGAGACGCTGGGCCTGGCGACGCGGGGCGACTTCTACGAGAGCACCGGCGCCTACCGCGACATGGTCGTCACCCACCTGTTCCAGATCCTCGCGTTCACCGCGATGGAGCCGCCGACCTCGCTCGAGCCCGAGGCGATCAGCCGCGAGAAGAACAAGGTCTTCGAGTCGATGCAGCCGATCCACCCGGCCGACGTGGTGCGCGGCCAGTACGACGGCTACCTCGACGAACCGGGTGTCGCCCATGACTCCGACACCGAGACCTACATCGCGCTCAAGTGCTACATCGACAACTGGCGCTGGGCCGGTGTGCCGTTCTTCCTGCGGACCGGCAAGCGGATGGCCGAGGGCGCGCGCATCATCTCGATCGCCTTCAACGAGCCGCCGCAGTCGATGTTCCCGCCCGGCTCCGGTGTCGGTGACCACGGGCCTGACCACCTGACCTTCGACCTCGCCGACAAGGCGCGCATGTCGTTGTCCTTCTATGGCAAGAGGCCCGGCCCGGGGATGAAGCTCGACAAGCTGTCGATGCAGTTCGCCATGCAGGAGACGCACTGGGCCGGCGCGGTGCTCGAGGCCTATGAGCGGCTCATCTATGACGCCGTCCGCGGCGACCACACGC
Source organism: uncultured Actinomycetota bacterium (assembly GCA_963807825.1). Taxonomy (GTDB): domain Bacteria; phylum Actinomycetota; class Actinomycetes; order Actinomycetales; family Dermatophilaceae; genus Knoellia. Next base: position 322,213 of record CAWEDC010000013.1, on the reverse strand, counting down.
TCTTCACCTCGGCCGAGGGCATCGAGCGGCTGTGGGAGATCAGCCAGCCGCTGCTCGACAACCCGCCGGTCGTGCGGCCCTATGCGCCGGGCACGTGGGGACCGAACCAGATCCACCAGCTCGTGTCACCGCACACGTGGCGGCTCCCGTTCGAGCGCAAGTGGCGTGAGAAGAACCCCGACCCGGGGCCGCAGTCACCAGCCGAGGGTGGCGCGCGACGTTAGACCTGCGTCGTCTCCGGGGCCTGGGTGCGGACGATGAGGGCCTTGGGCCGCACCTCGAAGCGGACCCGCTTGGCCTTGCCGATGACGTCACCGTCGATCTCGACCATCTGCGGTTCATCGAGTGAGACCAGGATCGACTGGCAGCGGTAGCGGTCGAGTTTGGGGTGGTTCTGGCCGCGCTTGGCGAGGACGTGGACCGCGACACCGGCCCAGCCGACGATGCCCTTGGGGGTGATCGCGACAACGTCGAGGATGCCGTCGTCGACCTCGGCGTCGGGCATGAGCGTGATGCCTCCGGTGAGACGACCGCAGTTGCCGACGACGATGGTGCGCGCCGTGTGGGCGATCGGGTCACCGCCGTCGATCCGAAGCCGCGTGGCGAAGCGCGCCCCCAGCAGGTTCTTGGCCCCGGTCGCGACGTAGGCGCCCCAGCCGATGCGGGCCTTGGCCTCCTCGGTCGTGCCGTGCATGATGCTCGCGTCGAGGCCGAGACCGGCCATGACGAGGAACGCGTGCTGGTTGGCTGCAGGGGCCGAGCCATGGGCGTCATCGGCGCCCACGTCGGGCTCGGTGGGGCCGTCGTTCTCGGGGTTGAGCTCCTCGTCGGATGCCTGCTCGAACGACGGGTCCATGGTGACCCAACCGACGTCGATGTGTCGGTTGCGGCCGGTCAGTGCGACGTCGAGGCCAGCCGCGATGTCGAGGGGCAGGCCGAGGTTGCGACTCATGAGGTTGCCCGTCCCCGCAGGGATGAGGCCCATCGGCGTGGACGTGCCGGTGAGGACGTGGGCGACGGTCCGCACCGTGCCGTCACCACCGATGGCGCACACGAGGTCGACGCCCTCGGCCAGGACCTCACGGGTCTGTCCGAACCCGGGGTCCTCGAGGGTCGTCTCGCGGATGATCGGCTCGTCCCAGTCATCGTGGGCGAGGACGGTGCGGGTCACGAGGTCGCGAGCGGCGCCCACGTCGTCGAACTTCGTCGGGTTGATGATGACCGCGACGCGCTTCTTGGGCGGCAGCGGGGTGTCCTCATCCTGGGCCGGGCGAAAGGATGACCGGGTCGGGCGCTTCGGCGAGGCGTGGCGTCCCTTGGACCGGCTCAGGCCGATCGCCAGCGTCACCCCGATGAGGATGAGCAGCAGAAGTGCGGCGATCGTGACGATCGTGGGCCAGGAGTCGTTCACGACAGGGACCGTACCCCAAGGTCAGAGCCGTGCTGGTCCGATCTCGAGTCCGCCTAGTCTGTCGACATGAGTGAGATCGCCCCGGACGACAAGGACTGGACCTGGACCCTGGAGCGAACCTGCCCGGATTGCGGGTTCGACGCCGCTGCGGTCGGCGGAGCCGAGATCGCGAGTCTTGTCACGGCATACACGTCGCCGTGGGCCGATGTGCTCGCCCGTCCGGACGCCACCATCCGACCGGACCCCACAACCTGGTCCCCGGTCGAATACGCCTGCCACGTCCGCGACGTCTGCGATCTGTTCGCCGCGCGGGTGCAGGCCATGCTCGACGAGGACGGTGCCCGCTTCGCGAACTGGGACCAGGACGTCACGGCCATCGAGAGCCGGTATGCCGAGCAGTCGCCTGCCGCTGTCGCCGCCGAGATCCCGGTCGCTGCGGCACGACTCAGTGAGGCGTATGCCGGTGTGTCCGGTTCCGATTGGGACCGCCGGGGTGTGCGGTCCAACGGTTCCGAGTTCACCGTGCTCACCCTCGGGCGCTATGGCCTGCACGACCTCGCGCACCACCTCTGGGACGTTCGCGCGTGACTGCTGCCTGGATCTACGTCGCCCTCGGGCTCGCGCTGTTCCTCGCCGTCATCCTCCCGCCCGTCCTCGACCGGTGGCGGGTCAATGCCCCGATTGTGCTCGTGACGCTCGGGCTGGTCGTCGGGCTGCTCCCGGGATTCCGTGACCTCGACCTCGACCCGGTCGCGCACGGGTCGGCCATCACCCACATCACCGAGTTCACCGTGCTCGTCTCGCTCATGGGCGTGGGGCTCGCGCTCGACCGACCGCTGAGCTTTCGTGACTGGGGGTCGTGGCGCAGCTGGTCGCCCACGTGGCGCCTGCTCGGCGTCGCGATGCCGCTGACCATCGCGGGAGTCGGACTGCTCGCCTGGGGTCCGTTCGGGGTGGCGGCACCGGCAGCGTTGTTGCTGGGGGCCGCGTTGGCACCCACTGACCCGGTGCTCGCCTCCGACGTGCAGGTCGGCGGGCCCAACGCTGCCGACACGGCCGACGGCGACGAGGAACAGGTGGACGAGGAGGACGAGGTGCGCTTCGCCCTCACGAGCGAGGCCGGGCTCAACGACGGGCTGGCCTTCCCCTTCGTCCACGCCGCGATCCTGCTCGCCACGGTCGGGGCGTTCTCGGAGTGGGGCGCGCACTGGGTGGCCTGGGAGGGGATCGGCAAGATCGTCCTCGGCGTCGCCATGGGGGTGGCGATCGGGTGGGCCGTCACCCGCCTGGCGTTCACGGCTCGCTCCGAGGACCTGCGCTTCGCTGCCACGGGGGAGCCGCTCGTCGCCATCGCGGCCCTGCTCTCGGCCTATGGCGCCGCCGAGGTCGTCGGTGGCTACGGGTTCCTCGCCGTGTTCACCTGCGCGATGGCGATCCGCAGCTTCGAGCGCACGCACTCGTACCACCACGACATGCACGAGGTCATCGAGCGCCTCGAGCGGTTGTTGACGCTCGTCGTCCTGCTCTTCCTCGGGATGGCGCTGACCAACGGGCTGCTGTCGAACCTCGACTGGCAGGGGGTGGTGCTGTCCCTGGCGCTGCTGCTCGTCATCCGCCCCCTGGCCGGCATGGCGTCCTTCCTCGGGCACCGCCGCTCTCGCGGACTGCAGGGCTTCGACAAGCGCGAGCGGGTCGTGGCGGCGTTCTATGGCGTTCGAGGGATCGGCTCGCTCTTCTACCTTGCGTATGCCGCGACGCACGCCGACTTCCCCGAGGTCCGCTGGCTCTGGTCAGTGGTCGCCTTCACCGTCGTCGTGTCGGTGTACCTCCACGGGTTCACCGCGCCCTGGGCCATGGCCTGGCAGGAGCGCGGCGAGCAGTCGCAGCGTCGTGCCGACGCCCGCAGCTGACCCGCCCGCCAAACTCACTGGGTTTCGGGCAAGGATCTTCCCAAATTTTGTGCGCGGCTGGCGCCGGAGGCGCAGAACGTGATGAGCCGCGCACCCATGGGAGCGCGTCTCGTCAGGATGTGCGCGGTCCGCGCCAACCGCGCAGAACGTGAGCCAACCAGTCTCAGTTCGCCTCGGTGTGAAGCCGTTCGGCGATGTCGGCGACATCGCGGAGGGTGCCACTGGCCACCTCCATCACGAGAGTGAACGCCTCGTCGTGGTTGAGCGTCACCGTGTGTCCGTTGACGTCCAGGAAGACGTTGCAGGCGAGCCACGCAAGTCGCTTGTTTCCGTCGACGAGCGCGTGGTTGCAGGCGATCGAGTGCAGGAGTGCTGCCGCCTGAAGCGTCAAGGTCGGATACGCCGGTTCGCCGAAGACCGTGGATCGAGGTCGAGCGGCTGCCGAATCGAGAAGGCCGATGTCCCGTATCGGGCCCGCATCGAGAACCCTGACCAAGGTGACGAGGTCATCGAGGTCGAGGAAAACAATCACACCGTGCCCAGCCTGTCGAGTACGTCCTTCCAGCGCTCCGCCTGACGCTCCGCGCTCTCCCGAACAACGGCGGCGTGACCCATGCGTGCGTAGCGCTCGAGAACTGCGGCACGAATGACCTCCTGCTTCGACGCGCCCTCGGCCTTGGCCAGCGCGGCGAGGGCAGCGTCGAGTTCATCATCTGTGCGGAGCGTCATGGCCATGGTCGGCATGGTATCACTATGGTACCAGCAGGCCCGGTTTGCCATCGAGTTCGCGGGCCATGGCGCGGATGACTCCGGCGAGCAGGAGTGCCATGACGGCGTTGGCCGCCAGGATCAAGGACGTCAGGGTCGCCCCCTCGACCCCGAAGAACCACAGGACGAGCAGGCCTCCCGACGACAGTGCCCACGTCCACGCCCAGGCATGGAGGACCCACGGTCGGGTGTGTCCAGCGAGGTCGGGGAGCCCTGGCGTTGGCTTCGGACCTGACGAGCGCTCGCCCAGATCTGGCCGAAGAGCTGGAAGGGGAGGACGACGTGGATGATCGGGATGAACCACGCGACCCAGAGCCACACGGGGTCATGGGTGAGCGTCGTGCGGTCCACGTGCCGGGAGCCAGCCAGGGTGAAGGCCCAGGAGCCGACGAGCACCACCAGCACCAGGATTCCGGTCGCGGCCAGGTTCGCCAGACCGTCAACGACCACTGTGGGCGTCGAGCCCGCGGTGTTCACCGCGAACAACGTGAGCAGCAGGACGCTCGTGAGCCCGCACACGGCATACAGAGATGTCGTCGCACCGCGGAACCAGGTCGGCAACGCGGGGCGAGTGGCGCTCAAGGCGTCGGTGGTGTGCCCGGTCCACTGGGCTCCATCCCAGTATCGGTACCTGCCACGCACCGCCGGGTCGGGGGCCCAGCGGGCCGGGTTGTTGGCAGCGGTGGGTGGCGTTGTCGTCATGACGGCGAGTGTTGTCGGATCGGCGAAATCGGCCGCGGACTTATCCACAGGTAGGCATCGATAGGCTGGGCCGGTGATTGATCTCAAGCTGCTCCGCGACAACCCCGACCGAGTGCGCGCCTCGCAGCGTGCCAGGGGTGAGGACGAGTCCGTCGTCGACGCCGTCCTGGCCGCGGAGGAGAAGCGCCGCAACAGCCTCACCGCGTTCGAGCAGCTGCGCGCCGAGCAGAAGGCGATGGGCAAGCAGGTCGCCCAGGCCCAGGGCGACGAGAAGCAGGCCCTCCTCGCGCGCACCAAGGAGATCTCGGCCCAGGTCAAGCTCAACCAGACGACCGCCGACGAGGCAGCCGGTGAACTCGACCGACTTCAGCGCAGCATCGGCAACGTCATCGAGGACGGCGTCCCGGTCGGCGGCGAGGACGACTACGTCGTGCTCGAGACCATCGGCGCCCGCCGCGACTTCGCGGCCGAGGGCTTCGAGCCCAAGGACCACCTCACCCTCTTCGAAGGCCTCGACGCCCTCGACATGGAGCGCGGCGCCAAGGTGTCGGGCTCACGCTTCTACTTCCTCAAGGGAGTCGGCGCACGCCTCGAGATGGCGATGCTCCAGCTCGCGATGAACAAGGCCATCGAGGCCGGGTTCGTCCCGATGATCACGCCCACCCTCGTCAAGGCCGAGGTCATGGCCGGAGCCGGCTTCATCGACCACCACGCCGACGAGGTCTATCGCCTCGAGGCCGACGACCTCTACCTCACCGGCACGAGCGAGGTGGCGCTCGCGGGCTACCACGCCGACGAGATCATCGACCTGGGCAAGGGTCCCGATCCGCTTCGCCGGCCAGTCGACCTGCTACCGCCGCGAGGCCGGGAGCTATGGCAAGGACACCCGCGGCATCATCCGCGTCCACCAGTTCAACAAGATCGAGATGTTCGTCTACTGCCGTCCCGAGGACGCGAATGACGAGCACCAGAAGCTCCTGGCCTTCGAGAAGGAGATGCTCGACCTCATGGAGCTGCCCTACCGCGTCATCGACACCGCAGCCGGTGACCTCGGTGGCCCGGCCGCGCGCAAGTTCGACTGTGAGGCATGGGTCCCGACCCAGGAGAAGTACCGCGAGCTGACGTCGACGTCCAACTGCACCACCTTCCAGGCGCGTCGCCTCAAGACCCGCTTCCGCGTCGAGGGTGGCGGCACCGACACGGCCGCGACGCTCAACGGCACCCTCGCCACGACGCGCTGGCTCGTCGCCATCCTCGAGAACCACCAGCAGGCCGACGGCTCGATCACCGTCCCCGCCGCGCTGCGTCCGCTCATCGGTCTCGACGTCCTCACTCCCGCCTGACGTCCGCTCCGTCTCGCGACGGATCCGCCGAGGGCGTCTCCGTCCCTAGGCTGAGGGGTATGCCGTCCGCCCGCCGTTCGCTGTCGACTCGCGTCGGCGAGTTCTTCGCGATCGATGACGACTGGGAACGGCCCGCGCCACCGATCGGGCGGCGCGACTGGCTCGTGGGCATCGTGCTCTCGATTGTCGGCATCCTCTTCCTCGAGCTGGCCCGCAGCGTCGTCGCGATCCACGCCGGCGGGCAGCCCCTGTGGGTGCAGTGGGCCGCGATCGTCTCGGGCGCGATGCTCATGGTCTGGCGACGGCAGCACCCGATCCTCGTCGGGGTGCTCGCGGCCGCCCACATGTTCATCGTCGGCGTCACGATGCCGATGGTCATGGCCCAGCTCGCCCTGCAGACCGTCTACTTCGTCGCGATCTATGCGGCCGTCGCCTACGCCCGGCACCGGCGCTCGGCCCTGCTCGTCGTCGCGGGCATCACCGTCTTCATGCTGCTCTGGGTGGGCTGGCAGCTCGCCCTCGGTGGCGGCCTCGCCGAGATGACGGAGGATTCGGTCGCGGATGGGGCCGACGGCTGGTTCAGCCCCAACGTCGGGGCGGTCGCCACGACGGTCGCCGTCAACGCCTTCTACTTCGTGGGGCGCGATCCTCGTCGGGCAGATCGCCTGGCGTGGGGCCCGGCAGCGCGCGCGCCTCGAGGAGCAGGCCGAGACGATCGCCGCGTCAGGCCGAGTCGTTGAAGCGCCGCGCGGTGGTCGACGAGCGGCTGCGCATCGCCCGCGAGCTCCACGACGTCGTCGGGCACCACGTCTCCGTCATCGGGATCCAGGCCGCGGCGGCCAGACGCGTCATCGACAAGCGTCCCGGGGAGGCGGCCAAGGCCCTCGGCCAGATCGAGGAGAGCTCGCGCGACGCCGTCTCCCAGATGCGCAGCCTGCTGGGGACGTTGCGCGACATCCAGGAGACCGCGGACGTCGACGATGCTGCGACACGTGTTGACGCCCGGACGCAGGGCGCGAACGGCGCCGGGCCGCAACCTTCGCGCAGCCCTGAGCCGGGGCTCACGGACCTGCCGGCGCTGGTGGCCGAGCGCACCGCGAACGGCCTGACGACGGCATACGAGCTGGTCGAAACACGCGAAGGTGCGCATGCCCGCGTCGCCCCGCCGATCGCCCTCACGCTCTACCGGATCACCCAGGAAGCCCTGGCCAACGTCACGCGGCACTCCACCGCGACGACCTCCGACGTCGTCCTGCGCGTGGTCGAGGACGCGCCCGCTGGTGCCTACGCGGAGGTCGAGGTGCTCGACAACGGGCGGGCGCGAGTGGGGACCTCGGGCACGGGACTCGGGCAGCTCGGCATGCGTGAGCGCGCGGCCTCGCACAAGGGCACGGTCGAGATCGGTGCCCGGCCCACGGGTGGCTACCGTGTGCGGGTGCGAATTCCGTTGGGGGAGTTGGATGTTGCCGATGTCTGAGCCGCAAAAGGCTGAGTCGACCGCTTCCATCAGGGTGCTCATCGTCGACGACCAGCACCTCGTGCGCTCCGGGTTCACGATGATGCTCTCGGTCGAGGACGACATCGAGGTGGTCGGTGACGTCCAGAACGGCGAACTCGCCCTCGCCGCCGCCCGCGAGCTCGCACCCGACGTGATCCTCATGGACGTGCAGATGCCCGTGATGGACGGCATCGAGGCGACGCGCGCCATCGTCGCCGCCGACCTCGGCCGGGTCATCATGCTCACGACCTTCGACCGCGACGACTACCTCTTCGACGCGCTGCGCGCCGGGGCGAGTGGCTTCCTCCTCAAGAACTCCGACCCCGAACAGCTCGTCGACGCGATCCGTTCGGTCGCCGGTGGGCACGCCCTGCTCGCGCCCGAAGTGACGACGCGGGTCATCGCCGCCATGGTCGGGACCGGGGCTGGCTCAGGCCATGGCGGCGCCTCAACCGCAAACCCCGGCTCGGCCGACCAGATCTCGCGCCTCACCGAGCGCGAGCTCGAGGTCCTCACCCTCATGGGTCGCGGTCGCTCCAACGCCGAGATCGCGGCCGACCTCTTCCTCGGGGAGGCGACCATCAAGACCCACGTGTCCAACTGCCTGGCCAAGCTCCATCTGCGTGACCGGGTCCAGGCCGTGGTCTTCGCCTACGAGGTGGGTCTCATCCGTCCGACGGAGAGCGGCAGTCACCCGCGCGGCTGATCCGAACCTCGGCCACTCCACCTAGCGTTGCGGGCATGACAGACAGACGGCACGAAGCGCTCATCGAGGTCGACGGACTCAGCCGCTCCTTCGGGGATCTGAAGGCCGTCGATGACGTGAGCTTCACCGTCCCGGGCGGCCTCATGACCGGCTTCGTCGGTGGCAACGGCGCGGGCAAGACGACGACCATGCGGATGATCATGGGTCTGCTCGCCACCCACGCCGGGGAGGTCCGCTGGGACGGGCGCCCGATGACGGCCGCCGACCGTCGCACCGTGGGCTACATGCCCGAGGAGCGCGGCCTCTATCCCAAGCAGAAGGTCCTCGACCAGCTCGTCTACCTCGGTGAGCTGTCCGGCATGACGCCCGGCGCAGCCAAGGCCGCGGTGATGGAGAACCTCGCCCGCTTCGGCCTCGAGGACCGCTTCGGCGAGAAGGTCGAGAAGCTCTCGCTCGGCAACCAGCAACGCGTGCAGATCATTGCCGCGCTCATGACGAAGCCGCAGGCACTCATCCTCGACGAGCCGTTCTCCGGCCTCGACCCGCAGGCCGTCGACTCCATGGTCGACCTGCTGCGCGAGCACACGGCACGCGGCATCCCGGTCCTCTTCAGCTCCCACCAGCTCGACCTCGTCGAACGTCTCTGCGACCGTCTCGTCGTCCTGTCCAAGGGTCGCGTCGTCGCGGCCGGCACGGTCGCCGAGCTGCGCAACCGCGGGACGGAGCGCTACCGGATCACGCTGGGAGGTGACGCGGGCTGGGTTCGCGACCTGGCCGGCATACACGTCCATGACGTTGACGGGACCACAGCGCTCATCGAGTTCAACGACGACCGCGCCCGTCCGGAGTTGTTGCGCGCGGCCGTCGACCGGGGCGACGTCCTCGACTTCACCCGCCAAATCCCTGCCCTGTCCGAGATCTACCGTGAGGTGACCGCATGAAGTCCACCGCCTGGCTGATCGTGGCTCGCCGCGAAATCATCTCCAAGCTCACCGACCGCGCCTTCATCTTCGGCACGCTCGGTCTCATCGCGATCCTCGCCGTCATCTTCGGCGTGCAGGCCTTCATTGCCAGCAAGGCGACGGAGTATGCCGTCGTCACGAGTTCCAGCGCCGCGCAGCAGATGGCGCAGGAGGTCAAGAAGGTCGCCGAGGCCGACGACGACAAGACGACGGTGACCCTGACGACGGTCGGTGACGACGCCGCCGCCACCGCAGCCGTGAAGGATGACTCGGCCGATGCGTGGCTCCACCAGGGAGACGGTGGGTGGATCCTCACCGGGCGCGACGAGGTCCCGGGAGACCTGACGAGGGCCGCCACCGACGCCATCCGTGATTCCACCCTCAGCACGAATGCGGCTGCGGCCGACACGACAGTTGATGAGCTGACGCGCGGATCGGCCGTCACCACAGGCGTTCTCGAAGGCGACGCCGATCGTGCTGGCGTCGCCAAGGTCGTCGGCTTCGCGCTGGCGATGATGTTCTATCTCGCGTCGTTCACCTTCGGGCTGGCGCTCGCCAACAGCGTCGTCGAGGAGAAGGCCAGCCGGATCGTCGAGATCATCACGACCAAGATCTCGGTGCGGCAGCTGCTTGCCGGGAAGGTCATGGGCAACCTCGCCCTCGCCTTCGCGCAGATGGCGTTGTTTGTCGGCGTGGGGCTCATCGGGTTGACGTTCACGGAGTACGACAAGTTCCTGCCGATCATCTCGGGCGCCGTCGGGTGGTTCGTCATCTTCTTCGTCGTCGGCTTCGGGCTGGTCGCGTGCCTCTGGGCCGTGGCCGGGGCGCTGGCCAGTCGGACCGAGGACGTCCAGTCGACCTCGGTGCCGCTCACCATGCTGACGATGGCGATGTTCTTCTCCGCGCTGCTCGTCGACGGGACCGCCAAGACGGTGCTGTCGTTCGTGCCGCCGTTCTCGTCGATCATCATGCCGATGCGGGTGCTCGAGGGGACGGCCCCGTGGTGGCAGGCACTGGTCGCCCTGGCGATCCTCCTGGCCACGGCCGGGCTGATCGTCCGCGCCGCCGCACGGCTCTACCAGCGTTCGCTGCTGCAGACGCAGGGTCGACTCAGCATCAAGCAGGCCTGGTCCACCCCGACCTGAGGCTGAGCTTGCGGCGGACCCACCGCACCGTCAGGCGGGTGATTGCCCCCTTGGCGGTGCGGTGGGCCGTGGGATGGGGCCCAGCGCATGGACGGGATTTGACAAGGTGAGGCTTACCTAAATTAGGTTGGCCTTACTGACCTTGTCGCTGCGGTCCCTGCGCAGCCCCGAAACCCCAGAAGGCCTGATGTTCACACGCCGCTCCCTCGTTGCCGCCGCTGCCACCGGCGCCGTCGCGCTCGCCCTCACCGCCTGCTCCACCGGCCCGACCTCGGAGGCGAGCGCCGACCCGGCGACCTCCACCTCCACCGCCGTGGACAAGGACGCGTTCCCCACGACGATCAAGCACGCCTTCGGTGAGACCACGATCTCCGCCGAGCCCAAGCGCGTCGCCACCGTCGGCTGGAACGACCAGGACATCGTCGTCTCCCTCGGTGTCCTGCCCGTCGGCGCCACCAAGATCACCTGGGGCGGCAACGCCAAGGGCTCGACCGACTGGTTCGACGCCGGTGTCGCCAAGCTCGACGCCACGGCCGACATCACCCGCTACGACGACACGGCGGGCATCCCGCTCGACAAGATCGCGGCGACCAAGCCCGACCTCATCCTCGGCGTCAACTCGGGCATCACCAAGGAGGACTACGACAAGCTCTCCAAGATCGCGCCGACCGTGGCCTACCCGGGCGCTGCCTGGGGCACGTCGTGGGAGGACAGCCTCAAGGTCGTCGGCCAGGCCCTCGGTCGCTCGACCGCCGCGACCAAGATCGCCGCCGACACCAACAAGCTGATCGACGACGCCGTCGCGAAGTACCCCCAGATCAAGGGCAAGTCCGCCGCGTGGGCCTGGTTCACCCCGACCGACCTCTCCGTCATCGGCCTCTACACGAGCAGCGACCTGCGCCCGCAGATCCTGCGCCGCTTCGGCATGGTCGACGCCCCGACCGTTGATGCACTGAGCAAGGGCAACAACCAGTTCAGCGCCAACCTCTCGGCCGAGAAGTCCTCGACCCTCGCCGCCGACGCGCTGATCTTCTACGTCGATGACCCCAAGCAGGTCGCCCAGCTCAAGGCCCACCCGCTCCTCGGCCAGATCCCGGCCCTCAAGAGCAACCACTACGTCGCGAGCGCCGACAACGCCACGGCCCTGACGATGTCGTCGCCGTCGCCCCTGTCGATGCCGGTCGCGCTCGAGAAGTTCCTGCCCAAGATCGCCTCGGCGGTGGACGGAACTCCGGCTCAGTGACCATCCGGGCCACCGAAGCGCCCGGTATGCAGCACCCCCAGCCGGCTGCCCCGGCTCACCTTTCAGGGAAGGTGAGTCGGGGCGGTCGCGTGCCCGTGGTCGTGATCGTCCTCGGCGGCACGCTCGCAGTCGGGGTCGCCGCGACCCTGTCGCTGCTCATCGGCACGCAGTCGGTCGCGCCGTCCGACATCGTCGCGGCGCTGCTCGGCAACCCGGTCAACGAACAGGTGAGCGGCATCGTCGACTCCCGCATCGACCGCACCCTCATCGGCCTCGTCGTGGGTGCCGCCGTCGGCATCTGTGGGGTCGTGCTCCAGGGCCTCACCCGCAACCCGCTCGCCGAGCCGGGCATCCTCGGCATCAACTCCGGAGCCGCGCTCGCCGTCGTCATCGGCATCAAGCTCTTCGCCCTGTCGAGCGTCGGCGGCTATGTCTGGTTCGCCCTCATCGGAGCCGTCGTCACCGCGATCGTCGTCCAGCTCCTCGCCCTGCTCGCGCCGGTGCGGGCCCAGCCGGTGACGATGGCGCTCGCGGGTGCCGCCGTCATGGCCACGTCGACGAGCATCGTCGGCGCCATCCTCGTCTCCGACCAGGGCGCCCTCGACGTCTTCCGCTTCTGGCAGGTCGGCTCGGTCGCCGGTCGCGACGCCGGGATCATCCTCGACGTCGCCCCCTTCCTGCTGATCGGTTTTGGGCTCTCGCTGGCGTCGGGCTCCCTCCTCAACACGGTCGCCCTCGGCGACGATCTCGCGCGCGGCCTCGGTCAACGCGTGCTCGTCCACCGTCTCCTCGCCGCCACCGGCGCGATCCTTCTCGCCGCTGCCGCCACCGCGCTCGCCGGACCCATCGCCTTCGTCGGCCTCGTCGTCCCGCACGTCGTGCGCGCGCTGGTCGGACCCGACCACCGGCGCATCCTGCTCGGCACCCTCTTTGCCGGACCCGTTCTCGTCGTCGTCGCCGACACCATCGGTCGCGTCGTCGCCGCGCCGAGCGAGGTTCAGGCCGGCATCGTCTGTGCCGTCGTCGGCGCTCCCTTCCTCGTCGGTCTCGTCCGGAGGATGAACGTCGCATGACCGCTACCTCTCTCACGGAGTCCGAGTCGACGGTCGCCACGCTGCGTGCGGTTCGTCGCGGCGTGCGTCGCCGTCAGGTCCTGCTCCTCGTCGGACTCGGGGCCCTCGTCGTCGCGCTGTTCCTGGCCCGAGCGCTCCTCGGCGACTACCGCGTGTCGTTCGTGGACGGCATACGCATGATCTCCGGGACCACGATCCCGGGTGCGTCGTTCATCTTCATGGAGTCCACGCTTCCCCGCGCCTGCATGGCGGTCCTCGCCGGTGCGGCGTTCGCCTCGGCGGGCGCGGCGTTCCAGTCCATGCTGCGCAACCCGCTCGCCAGCCCGGACGTGCTCGGCATCAATCTCGGTGCGAGCGCCGCTGCGGTCTTCGCAGTGGTCCTGCTCGGCTGGACGGGTATGCCGGTCGCTCTCGTCGCGTTCGCCGGTGCGGTTGCCGTTGCGGTCACCATCCACGGCTTCGCCGGCCGTGGGGGAGCGGCGACCGGGCGGATGATCCTCGTCGGGGTCGGCCTCGCCGCGGTCCTCAGCTCGGTCGTGCACTGGGTCCTGCTGCGCGCCGACATCTATCGCGCGCAGGATGCCCTCGTCTGGCTCACCGGCAGCCTCGGATCGGTGTCGTGGGGCGAGATCGCACGGCTCGGAACCGTTGTCGTCATTGGTCTTCCGCTGCTCACCGTCGTGACCCGGCAGCTCGGCGTCCTCGGCCTCGGCGACGACCTGGCCGCGGGCCTCGGGGTGCGCGCCCATCGCCTCCGGATCATGATCACCGCCCTCGTCGTCCTGCTCACCGCGTCGGCGACGGCCGTGTGTGGGCCGATTGCGTTCGTCGGCTTCCTCAGCGGCCCGATCGCGCGGCGCCTCACGCGCGGTCGCACCTCCATCCCCGCGGCCGCGCTCGTCGGGGCAGCGATGGTGCTGGCCGCCGACTACATCAGCGCGTACGCCGATCCCAGCACGGCCTACCCCGTCGGTGTCGTCACCGGCCTCGCCGGCGCCCCCGTCCTCGTCTGGCTGCTCATCGCCGGCCGCCGAACGATCCAGGAGAAATGATGACCGCCACCATCACTGACAAGGCCACACCGGTCGCCGAGCCGGCAACCTTGACCGCAGAGTCCTTGACGTTGGCCTACGACAAGCGGGTCATCGTCGAGGGCCTCGACCTCGCCGTGCCCACGGGTCAGGTGACCGCCATCGTCGGACCCAACGGCTGCGGCAAGTCGACGCTGCTGCGAGGACTCTCGCGCCTACTGTCGCCGACCGCGGGCCGGGTCCTCCTCGACGGCAACGTCATCGGCGACCTCCCCACCAAGGAGGTCGCCAAGCGGCTCGGCCTGCTCCCGCAGCAGCCGATCGTCCCCGAGGGCATCACCGTCGCCGAACTCGTCGAGCGCGGTCGCCACCCCCACCACGGACTCTTCAAGCAGTGGTCGCGTGAGGACGAGTCGATCGTCGCCCGCGCCCTCGAGGTCACCGAACTCGTCCACCTCGCGGGCATCCCCGTCGACAGCCTCTCCGGCGGACAGCGCCAGCGCGCGTGGATCGCGATGGCTCTCGCGCAGCGCACCCAGGTGCTGCTGCTCGACGAGCCGACGTCCTTCCTCGACATCGCCCACCAGATCGACGTCCTCGAACTCGTCCGCGACCTCAACGCCACCGAGGGCACGACCGTCGTCATGGTCCTGCACGACCTCGCGATGGCCGCCCGCTACGCCGACCACCTCGTCGCCATGTGCGACGGCGCGATCGTCGCCGAGGGCCCACCTGCCCAGATCGTCACCCCAGAGGTCATCGAGTCGGTCTTCGGGATCGCGGCGTCCGTCGTCGCCGACCCGACCACCGGTGACCCCGTCGTCATCCCCCACCGCAGGAAGCGAGAGAAGTCATGACCGTTCTCGACCGGGTCGCCATGAAGGCCGCCACCGCCTACGCCCGCCTCACCATGGCGTCGCCCATCTATCGCGACGGCGACTCGCAGTTCGAGATGACCGTCACCGCGGTCAGTGACCTCGGCGGTGGCATGCGGCGAATCACGTTCTCCGCAGAGGACTTCGGCGACTTCCGGCTCGTGGGTTGCGACGAGTACTTCGGACTCCTCATGCCGCGCCCAGGCGCGGCGCTCACCCTCCCCGACGGTTCGCGCGAGAACGTACGCGCCGCCATCGCCGACATGCCCGAGGGCGAGCGCCCCGACCTGCGTTGGTACACCGTCCGCGCCCACCACGCCGTCAACAGGACGATCGACGTCGACATCGTCACCCACGGTGACTCCGGTCCCGGCTCGGCGTGGGCCTGCGCCGCGCAGGTGGGCGACCGGGTCGGGTTCCGCTCCGGTGGCGCCCTCTTCCGCGGCCACGAGTGCGACGGCCCGATGCTCCTCGTCGCCGACGAAACCGCCCTCCCCGCGCTCGCAGCCATCGTCGACGCCCACCCGGCCGTCCTGGACCGAGCCACGATCCACGTGGAGGTCGCCGACACGGCCATCCTCGCGGCATACGCCTTCGGCGGAGCCGAGGTCACGGTGCACGTGCGCACGGACGGTGTCCCGGGTTCCGTTGTCCTGCCTGCCTTGCGCGACACGAAGCTCGGCAAGCTCGACTACGCATGGATCTGCGGTGAGTCGGGCATGGTCACCGAAGGCCGTCGCCACCTCGTCAAGGTTGCCGGCGTCGACCGTCGCCAGGTGCTGTTCTCCGGCTACTGGAAGCTCGGGCAGGAACGCGGCTGACGCCCCTGTCCGCCGGCGTCGATAGGTTGGCGCCATGACGGTCACCCCCCACCTCGTCGCGCTCGACGTCGACGGCACGACGATCAACCACGCCGGCGAGATGTCACCCGTGGTCCGCGACGCCGTGCGCGCCGTCGCGGACGCCGGCCATCACGTGACGATCGCGACGGGCCGCTCCATCATCGCGACGATGCCGATCCTGCGTGAACTCGGGATCGAGACCGGGTATGCCGTGTGCTCCAACGGCGCTGTCACCCTGCGTCTCGATCCCGCTCTCGCTGAGGGCTACGAGATCATCGAGGCGGTGACGTTCGACGCGGCCCCGGCCCTCAACCTCCTGCGCGCCGAGTGGCCCGAGGCGGTCGTGGCGGTCGAGGAGCTCGGTGTCGGCTTCAAGGTCAGCGCACCCTTCCCTGACGGTGAGCTGCAGGGCAACATCACGGTGGTGCCGTGGGACGAGCTCATCGCCCACCCGGTGACGCGTGTGACCTTCCGCGACCCCACCGGCACGGCCGAGGACTTCATGGACCTGGCCGAGCGCATCGGCCTGCACGGCGTGAACTACGCCGTCGGCTTCACCGCCTGGCTCGACGTCAACCCCGAGGGCGTGAGCAAGGGCTCCGCGCTGGAAATCGTGCGGCGCACGCTCGGTGTGGAGCCGGCATACACGGTCGCGGTGGGCGATCAGCGCAACGATCTCGAGATGCTCCACTGGGCCGCCCGCGGAGTCGCGATGGGCAATGCGCCCGACGAGGTCAAGGCGGTCGCGAACGAGACCACCCTTGATGTCGACGACGACGGCCTCGTGCCCGTGCTCCAATCACTCCTGTGAGCAATGAAGCAGGCGGCGCGGCGCGAGACACCGCCAGGGACATCGGCAACAACGACATCGTCGAGAAGGGCGCTCGGCTCGGCTACGCCATGAGCGGTGTCATCCACCTGCTCATCGGCTGGATCGCGCTCAAGGTCGCGTGGGGCTTCGGTGGTGGTTCGAGCAGCGCCGACAAGTCCGGCGCCCTCGCGTCGGTCGCCAGCGGGTCCACCGGTCCGTTCCTCCTGGGACTCGCCGTCCTCGGGTTCGTGCTGCTCGCGGTGTGGCAGGTCACCGAGGCGGTCGTGGGTCGCAACGGCGCCGAGCTCGCCGACCGGGCCAAGGCCGCGGGCAAGGCCGTCATGTACGCCTTCTTCGCCTGGTCGGCCTTCGCCGTGGCGCGAGGGTCGGGCGGCAGCGACGAGCAGAAGACCGACTCGTTCACCGCGAAGCTCATGGACAACCCGGGCGGCCGGGTCCTCGTCGGCCTCGTGGGCGTCGCGATCATCGCGGTCGCCGGCTATCACGCGTGGAAGGGCTGGACGAAGCACTTCCTCGACGACCTCGACGGCCACCCCGGGGTCTGGGCGGAGCGCTTCGGACGGATCGGTTATGTGGCCAAGGGGGTCGCCCTCGCCGTCGCCGGGTCGCTCTTCGTCAGTGCCGCCTTCTCGTCCCGCGCATCCGAGGCGGGCGGGCTCGATGCCGCACTCAAGGAGCTTCGCGACAAGCCGTTCGGGCCCTATCTGCTCACCATCGTCGCTGTGGGGATCGCGTCCTACGGCCTCTATTCGTTCGCCCGGGCCCGTCACGCCAAGCTCTGAGGTTCCCGGCACCTTCGCGGACGCAAGGGAGAATGTGCGTATGCCGTCCCGTCCCGATCTCGAGATCACCTCACCTGCCAACCCCCGACTCAAGCAGCTCGTGGCGTTGCGCCGTCGCCGGGCGCGTGACGAGGCCCGGGTGACGGTTGTCGAGGGCTTCGAGGAGCTGGGCCTGGCGCTCGATGCCGGTGTGCGACCGCGGACCCTGTTCTATTCGCCGGAGCTCATGCTCGACGCCGACGAGCAGCTGAAGGTCGTGGATGGAGCTCGGGCTGCGGGCGTCGAGACGATCAAGGTGTCACGGGCAGCCTTCGAGAAGGTCGCCTATCGCGAGGGGCCGGACGGGTTCATCGCGTTGGTGCCTGCGGTCCGCGCCGGGCTGGCGGACCTCGAACTCCCTGCGGAGCCGCTGCTGCTCGTGTGCGAGGGCCTCGAGAAGCCCGGCAACCTCGGGGCCATGCTCCGCACGGCCGACGCCGCAGGGGTCGACGCCGTCATCGCGGTGGACCCCGTCACCGACTGGGGGAACCCCAACGTCGTGCGCGGATCCAAGGGCACGGTCTTCTCGATCCCGGTCGCCAGCGCAACGCTCGGTGAGGCGCTCGCCTGGCTGCGGGAGGGCGGCATACGCCTCGTCGCGACGACCCCCGACACCGAGAAACTGCACACCGACGTGGACCTCACGGGCGCCGTGGCGATCGCCGTGGGCACCGAGAAGTTCGGTCTGACCGATGAGGCACTTCGGGCGGCTGACCTGCGGGTTCGCATTCCCATGCACGGTCAGGTGAATTCACTCAACGCCTCAGCGGCCGCTGCGATCGTCGTCTACGAGGCCGTGCGGCAGCGGAGTCACTGACGCTCGACGTGCCAGCGATCTACTTGACCGCTCAACTGCCGCGTCCCTGAAATCCCGTCAGCCCCACCCGTGTCAAGAGCACCCCCTGAGGTGTGTCACGATTATCGGCATGCGAGTCGACCATGTTGTCTATGCCGCAGAGAACGACGGGGCGCGAGCCACGGCCGGACGTCTGGCCGAGCAGCTCGGGGTAGCAGCCGTCGACGGGGGTGTGCACCCGCGCTTTGGGACGCGCAACGTCATCCTTCCTCTCCTCGGTGACCGTTATCTCGAGGTTGTCGAGGTGCTCGACCACCCCGCGTCCGACAAGGCCCCCTTCGGCCAGGTCGTGCGCGCCCGCTCCGAAGCCGGCGGCGGCTGGCTCGGCTGGGTCGTGAGTGTCGATGACATCACCCAGCAGGAACAGCGCCTCGGCCGTGAGTCGGTCACGGGCAACCGCCACCGACCCGATGGTGTCGAACTGCGGTGGCAGCAGCTCGGCGTCAAGGGTCTGCAGTCGGATCCGCAACTGCCGTTCTTCGTCCAGTGGGCCGAGGGCACGCAGCACCCGTCCGGTGTCGGCGCCACCCAGGTGGCCCTGCGTTCGCTCGAGATCGCCGGCGACCCCGAGCGCGTGCGCGACTGGGTCGGTGTCGACGAGGACTACGTTCCCGCCGACGTCGAGTTCAACTTCATCGCCCCCCGCGGCAACCCCGGCATCCTGTCGGTGACCTTCGAGACCCCCTCGGGTCCCGTCACCGTCTGAACCCAGCCACCCGGCATACCCGAAAGTGCCCCATCGGACCACGGTCCGACGGGGCACTTCGCTGTGTGTGGAGCGTCTGCACGGGACGGTTCGCGAACCCGAGCAACACTCGTGAACCGGATCGATCCGGTCCACGAAACTCGGGATGGTTCGGGAACGTCTTTGCGCAGACCCGAATCGGGGCGTCGAGTGGACGCCCCCGCCACCCCGGGGTCAGTCCAGGTGGTCGACGAGGGCTGGCGCGATCCCGACGTAGCTCTGCGGCGTCATCGCGGCGAGGCGTTCCTCGACCTCCGCCGGGAGGCCGAGACCCTTGACGAACTCGACGAGTTCGGGCTGGCCGATGCGACGGCCGCGGGTGAGCTCCTTGAGGCGCTCGTAGGGCTCCTCCATGCCGGGCACCCCCTGGGCGCCGAGCGCGCGCATCGCCGACTGGATCGGCTCGCCGAGGACCTCCCAGTTGCCGTCGAGGTCGCGCTCCATCGCGGCAGGCACGGCGTCGAGACCGGCGAGGCCGCGCGTCGCGTTGTCGAGGGCGAGGAGTGAGTGGCCCAGTGCGACACCGATGTTGCGCTGCATGCTCGAGTCGGTGAGGTCGCGCTGGAGGCGGGACTGCACGAGCGTCGAGGCGAGGACGTCGAGGAGGGCGTTGCTGACCTCGAGGTTGGCCTCGGCGTTCTCGAAGCGGATGGGGTTGACCTTGTGCGGCATCGTCGAGCTGCCGACGGTGCCCTGGCCGCGCACCTGCGCGAAGTAGCCCATCGAGATGTAGGTCCAGACGTCGGTGCAGAGGTTGTGCAGCACGCGGTTGAAGCGCGCGACGTCGGCATAGAGCTCGGCCTGCCAGTCGTGGCTCTCGATCTGGGTGGTCAGGGGGTTCCAGGTGAGGCCGAGGCCCTCGACGAACGTCTCGCTGATGTCCTCCCAGTCGGCCTCGGGAACGGCCGCGAGGTGAGCGCCGTAGGTGCCGGTCGCGCCGTTGAGCTTGCCGAGGAACTCGGCGTCCTCGACCCGTCGGAGCTGACGCTGCAGGCGCCAGGCGAGCACTGCGAGTTCCTTGCCCAGCGTCGACGGCGTCGCGGGCTGGCCGTGGGTGTGCGAGAGCAGCGGCACTGAGCGCAGGTCGGAGGCCATGGTCGAGACCGCCTCGACGAGGGCGCTGGCGCGCGGGAGCCAGACCTGCTCGATGGCGCCCTGAACCATGAGCGCGTAGGACAGGTTGTTGATGTCCTCGCTCGTGCAGCAGAAGTGGATGAGCTCGGCGAGACCCTTGTCGTCGTCGCTCGGGGTGATCTGCGCGAGGCGCTTCTTGAGGAAGTACTCGACCGCCTTGACGTCGTGCTGAGTGACCTTCTCGGTGTCGGCCATCTCCGCGATCTCGTCGGGACCGAAGTCCGTCAACGATCTGGCGCAGCTGGGCCTTCTCGTCGTCGGTGAGCGTGCGGACACCGGGCACGACCTTGCGGTCGGTGAGGTGGATGAGCCACTCGATCTCGACGTGGATCCGCTGGCGGTTGAGCGCCGGCTCGGACAGGTGGTCGACGAGAGGAGCCACCGCGCCGCGGTAGCGACCGTCGAGGGCGCCGAGCGCGATGGAGGGAGTGACGTCAGCGAGAGAGCCCATGATGGACATTCTCCCATCGTCGACGGCCTGCGTATGCCGTGGCTCCAGTCCCCGGTCCTGCGCGCCGCGATCTGCCACACTGGCCCCGAATCGTCAGGTGGGGTCAAGTGCAGGGGGAGAGATGAATCAAGGGCTGACGCATGTCGGTGTCGAGCGACGCAGGCAGGGGTCGGGGTCCGTTGCCCTGTGTGTCGTGGCGCTGCTCGGCACCTTTGCCGTCGCAGTCGTGGCTCCCTATCAGTCGCCGTGGCCCTTCGTCGTGGCCGCCGCCCTCCATGCGTGCGCACTGGCCTGGCTGGTGCGGACCGTGCGGTCGGATCGTCGTGAAGAAGCGGCGCCCCGGGCCATCGACTTCGTCTGGGGCGCACTGCCGCTCGTGGTGGGTGCGGTCGCCCTCGCGCTGCTGCTCCTGATCGCGCACCAGTCCGGCATCAGAGGAAGCGCTCTGCCTCGCGTGCGCAGTGGGAAGCCGCTCGGGGCCGACTATCCCTATCTCATCGCTCTCGTCACGGTGGGTGCCGTCATGGCGACCGCCGTCGTCAGGCTCGTGTCCTTGGTGCGCACACTCCCGTCGGCCAGAGCGGCGTCGCAGCGGGCCGAGGCCACTGCGGGTGCGGCGACCGATGCAGTCGTCGGCGCGCTCGCGGTCCCTGCCGAGCCTCGCACGACCGTTGCGGTCACCTCATCCGACGACTCCTTCTGGCGGAGGCTGATGAGCCCCGGGGCGTGGGTGCTCTTCGGGGTCTGTGCGGGCCTCAGCCTCCCTGGGCTGTGGATCGTGGCCGCTGACTACGACGGGAGCCTGGGTCTGCTGGGCTACCCCCTCTTCTTCATGGCGGCGCCAGTGACCGCCTGGGCCTGCCTGGAGTCGGTGTGGCGGCGAGATCGCGAACTCGGAGTGCTCTTCCCGGCCGTCGGGCGCAGCATCGTGGTGGCAGTGGTGACGGCTCTGCCCATCGGGATCCTGGACACGGTCTTCGTGCAGCTCCCGTTCTTCGTCGATCGGGTGCGGTCCTTCCAGCGCCCTGACGAGGTCTATGAGGGCCACTCCTGGTTCCCGCTCGAGGGGCAGACCGTCCTCGAGGCCGTCGGGTTCGACCTGACCATTGGCGGGATTGCCATCGCGGGGGTGGCGGGACTCTTCACGGCCGTCTTCGTGGTCCTGCCCATCACGGCCTTCCGCGACCCCGACCAGTTCATCCGGGAGCAGGGACTGAGCCGCGCCCCCGAGCACCGGGCGCGCAACGCGGCGGTGGTGCGGGTCCTGGCTCTGGGCCTGCCCCTGGCGTTCGTCGTCCCGGCTCTCCTCGTCAACTCCAACTCCGACGACCCCAGGCGCTGGATCGGCATCCTGCTGGCCGTGGTGGGCGTCCTCGCGGGTTACTACGTCTGGCGCAACCAACGGGTCGACTTCGCGGGACGCAGTGCGTCGGGGGCGCCGATGGGCATCCTCAACCCCGACGACCGCGAGTCAGTGCGCCAGAGCGACGCGTCGTCCGACTGAGGTTGCCGGGCCCCAACTGGGACCTAGACTTCCGGGGTGTCCATTCCCACTCGCGCACCCGGCCCGGCCACGCCGGTGCACCCCGAGGTCGTGCGGCGCCTGCTCCACTCGGAGCCCTTCGCGAGGAGCCGTCGCTTCGCCGAGCGCCTCGACAGCGACCCGGTGTTGCTCGAGGAACTGCTTGACCTCGTGCGACTGCGCAGCCTGGAGGAGGATCCGCGACTGGCACCGATCGCAGTGCACGTCGCCCAGGCGGTGGACTGGGTGAGTGGGTCGGCCTTCGAAGCGGACGACTCAGCCGCCCTCGTCGCCCGTCGGCACATGACCCTCGCGGCCCTCATCTACCTCGTCGACTTCAACGACGTCATCCCGGACGACGTCGTGGGTGGAACGGTCGACGACTTCGTGGTCCTCGACTACGTCCTCAAGCGCGCTCTCGACCCTGCCGCTCCCTGACCGCCGCGACGATGCCGGGGACTGCGGCCCGCACCTCGGCGTAGGTCTGGTCGAACGACGCGTCATCGCCCCACCAGGGATCGTCCATGTCGAGATCGTCGGCAGCAGCGGACTCCGGGTCGAACGAGCGCATCAGCCGAACCTTCGCGCGGTCCTCCTCGGTCGGCGCGAGCCGCAGGAGCGTCCGTTGATGTCCGCTGTCGGCGGCCAGCACGAGATCGAGGTCCGCGAAGTGCTCAGCAGTGAACCGTTGCGCCCGGTGCCCGTCCCAGCCGCCGTCAACGTGCCCGTTCCTGCGCATGACGCCAACGGTCCGCGAGTCCATCGGGTTGCCGGTCTCCTCCGCGGAGGTGCCGGCCGACGTCACCTCGACGTCCAGCCCCTCGTCCTCGAACGCCTCCCGCAGCAGCCACTCACCCATCGGCGACCGACAGATGTTGCCGGTGCAGACCACAGAGATCCGGTATGCCGTCCGCCCACCTTGCGTGCCTTCGCTCATGGCCCGCAGCCTCTCACTTCCAGGCCAGGCCGAGGAGGGCGAGGGGAAGGACGAGGACGACCGCGGCATACGCGTACATGAGCGCGACGGTCAGCGGCGACAACGGTTCGGCGGCGAGAAGGCGCATTCGGGCCGCGGTCGTGCCGTCGCCACCGGCGCCGAGTCCGGCCTCGGGCGCCTGTCCCTGCGCGAGAGTCATCAGCGCCCGGGCGGTGGTGACCGGACCGGACTGGCGCACCGCGGCACGGTCGGCGAGGGCCTCGACGAGCAGGCGCACCTCGCGCAACGCCTCGGGCGAACGCACCGGGTTGGGGACGGAGTGGTGCAGGACGGTGAAGTACTCGATGAGCAGGTCGTGGCGTCCCCGCAGGTGGGCGCGCTCATGGGCGAGAACCGCCTCGAGCTCGTCGTCGGGGAGGGCAGCGAGGGCGCCCTGGGTCAGGACGACTCGCGATCGCCGCCCCGGCAGGCAGTACGCCGTTGGTGTGGCGTGATCGAGAACGCGTATGCCGTCCGCTCGCCCGTCGCTCTCGGGTGCCGCGAGGACGTCGACGAGTTCGCGGTGGCGGGCCCGGGCGGCACGCAGGCGGGTGCCGATGCGGTGACCCGACAGGAGGAGCCGGCCGATCACCAGGAGAGTCACGGCGGCCGCGATCCCGAGGACGATCCAGCGCCGGTTCTCCATCCACCAGATCGTGGTGGCACACCCGTTCTGGCTGCTGCACGCGAACCAGCCGTAGGTGGTGTCGCTGAGGTACGCGACGGCCGCCGGCGCAGCGCAGAGTGCGGCGATCACCGCAGAGAGTGAGACGGCCTGCCAGGCCACGAGGGCGGGGCGCGGCGCGCGGCGGAAGGCCACGAGCCGGGCCATCACCCGTGGAGCAATGCCGGCAAGGACGACGGCGAGGGCTGCGAGAAGGAGGGCGTACATGCTGAGGTTCGACCCTCAGCCGCGCCGCTGCTCGACCTCGGAGAGCGCTGCGCGCAGGTCGTCGAGCTCCTCGGGCGTCGCACCATCGAGGAAGTGCAGCAAGGTCGCCCGACGGTCATTCGCGTCCCCGAGGGAGGCCCGCATCGTCTCGGCGGTGAGCGACTCCCGCGTACCCGCCGGGGTGTAGCGCCAGGCCCGTCCGTCGCGCTCGCGCGTGACGAGTCCCTTCTTGGAGAGGCGATCGAGCACGGTCATCACGGTCGTGTAGGCGAGGTTGCGGTCGGCAGGCAGGGCCTCGAGCACGTCGCGCACGCTTGCGCCCTCGGGGCGACGCTCCGACGACTCCCACAGCTGCTCCATGACGACGCGCTCGAGATCACCGAGGCGGGGAGCGGGGGTGGATGGCACGGCGATCAGTCCTTGCGGGTGGGCGAGAGTTCGAGGACCTCGTCGACGGCGTCGAGGCCTTCGTGACGGTGGCTGACGACGACCACGGTACGCCCCGAGGTGGCCGCCCAGACGTCACGCATGACGCTGACCGCGGTGGCGTGGTCGAGGTGGGCCACGGGTTCGTCGAGGAGGATGACCGGTCGCCGCGACAGCACCGCGCGGGCCAGCGCGAGCCGCGCACGCTCGCCGCCGGACACCCCGCGTCCGCCGGCCCCCAGGTGGGTGTCCAAGCCGGCGGGCAGCTCGGCGAACCACGTGCCCAGACCCGAGACCTGCAGGGCTCCAACGATGTCTGCATCGCTCGCATCCGGCTGTGCGAGAACGAGATTGGCCCGCAGGTCTGCGGCGAAGATGTGCGGCTCGTCGTCGACGATGGCGAGCAGGTCGCGCACGGCATCGGCGTCCAACTCGGTGACGTCCCGGCCGTCGATGAGATAGCGACCGGCAGCAGGGTCGAGGGCGCGGGCGAGGACCGCGAGCAGGGTGGACTTGCCCGAGCCGTTGGCGCCGACGAGTCCGACTCGACGCCCGGGTGCAAGGTCGAGGTCGACCGGTCCGACGTCGACCCGTCCCTCGACCCAGCCAGCGACGACGCCCTCGAGCCGGAGGTGTGGAGCGGATGAATCCGGCTGTGCCGAGCCGGTGTTGGCCACGGCGGGCTTCTGGTCGAGCAGCGCATCAACGCGCTGGCCGCTCTGCTCCGCCCGGGCCTGCGCACGAACGGCGTCGGCGAGCGGCAGGACGGCGTCCGCCAGGGCAGCGGGCACGACGACGAGGAGAGCCGTGACTGCCGGGGAGAGGTCCGACGAGATCGCGACGGCCGCCATCACGACCGTTGCCACACCGGTCAGCGCGAGGACGCCTCCCGTGACCAGGGCGCGCCCGCGGCTCTGCCGACTCAACGCGCGAGCGAGGTCGGCATGTGCCCGGTCGAGTCGGTCGAGCACGTCACCGCTCGCTCCGATGGCCTGAACTTCCGGCGTATGCCGTGCCACCAGCTCCGCAGCCCGGCTCACCTCCGCTCGGGCCGCTCCAAGGAGGGGCTGGGCGTCGCGTTCGAGAGCCAGCCCGATGCGGGAGGTCAGTGCCACGAGCAGCATCCAGAACGCGACGACGATGCCGGCGATCGGCTCGAGGGCGCCGGTGAGGAGGATTGCGAAGAGGGCAGCGACACCGGCAGACAGCACCGGGACCCGCACCCGGACGTGTGCCTCGACGACGTCGGTGAGGTCGTCGACGACCCCGCCGAGGACGGCACTTCGGGACCGACGACCCAGGCGAGCCGGAGTGAGGGGGATGAGGGCGGCATACACGGAAGTGCGGGCGGAGGCGAGGTCCGCCAGGGCCGAGTCGTGGGAACGGAGCCGCTCGAGGTGACGGAAGAAGGGGCGGGCCATGCCGAAGGCGCGCACCCCGACGATCGCGGTGAGCAGGGTGAGAATGACTGGACGCTCGGCCGCTCGCACGATGAGCCAGCCCGAGGTCGCCGTGAGTGCCACGCCGGAAGTGAGGGCGAGCCCTCCCCAGACGCCGGCGAGGGCATCGCGACGACGGGGGACGACTGATGCGAGAACGGTCATGACCCCACCTCCGCCATGGCGTGCCCGAGGTGGAGGTGCTCGTCGGCGACGGAGACGAGCTCGGGCGAGTGGGTCGCTGCGATGACGCAGCGATCGCGAGCGAGGTTTCGGATGAAGGTGACGACCAGAGCGTTTCCCTCACGATCGAGGTGCGCGGTCGGTTCGTCGAGGAGGAGCACGGGGGCCTCGGACAGCGCGGCCCGAGCCAGACCGAGGCGGAGCCGCTGCCCCGCCGAGAGGCCGAACCCGTCGTCGCCGAGCGCGGTCGAGAGTCCGTCCGGAAGGCCGGCGACGAAGTCGTCGAGCCCGACCCGCGACAACGCTGCCCACACGTCGATCTCCGTGAGGTCGGGGTCGGTGCCGAGTCGGACCGCCTCCTCGATGGTCCCGTCCGGGAGGAAGGGCCGCTGCGTCACGAAGTGCACCCGCCCGGTCGTCGACCTCGCCGGCGCGTGGGCGTGCGGACCCCGGCGAGGACGTCGAGCAGGGTCGTCTTCCCGGCCCCCGACTCCCCTGTGACGACGGTCAGCCCGACGCCGGCGGACAGGTTGACGTCATCCAGCACGGGCCCTGCCGACCGGGGATACGTGTACCCCACCCCATCAACCCGAACACATTCGTCCAATAGGGCACGTTTGGTGGCCACCATTTGTGCCCTACTGGACGATTTGTTGGCGGGCACGGGGTTCAGCTCGGTGAGGATCGTGTCGATGGCGGCGGCTCCGTCGGCGGCGGCGTGGAACTCGGCGCCCACCTTGCGGATCGGCCAATAGGCCTCTGGTGCAAGGAGGATCGCGAGCAGCCCGGCCTGGAGGGTCATCGATCCGTGGGTGAGTCGCAGCCCGACCGACACCGCGACGATCGCCACCGAGATCGTCGCGAGGAGCTCGAGCGCCGCCGACGACATGAACGCCAGTCGCAGGGTCCGCATGGTGGCGAGCCGGTGCCGCTCCGAGACGGCCTCCACGACCTCGACCTGGCGCCGCGCCCGCCCATAGGCCACGAGAGTGGGCAGCCCGCGCATGACATCGCCGAAGTGACCGGCCAGCTGTTCGAGGGCCCGCCACCGGCTCATCGTGTCGTCCTGGGTCGTGCGCCCGATGAGTGCTGCGAACAGCGGCAGCAGCGGCAGCGTCACCACGACGATGACCGCGCTGAGTGGATCGACCACGACGAGGGTGGCCACGGCGAGGACCGGCACGACCGCTCCGGCGACGAGCGCCGGGAGGAAGCGGGCGGCATACGGTTCGACGGCGTTGGCGCCCTGCACCGCCAGGGTCGACGCCTGCTCGGCCCCGGGTCGCCCCTCGGCCGGCGAGCTCACCCAGCGTGCGAGCAACTGCCGCCGCAGGGCCGAGCTGACGGCAGTCGCCGTGCTCGCTCCGACGCGCTCGACGAGCATCCCCAGCCCCGCTCGCACGAGGAACGCAACGACGACCCACACGGCCCCGCGCTGCCAGTTGCCCTGTGAGACAACGTCGGTCACGATTCGCGCTAGGGCCACGGCCAGGCCGATGGCCGCCGCTCCCTGCAGCGCGGCGACCACGGCGAGGATGGCCACCGGTCGTCGAACGGCTGGCACGGCCCGCAGCAGCCGGGGGTCAAAAGGCTTCATTGCGTATGCCGTCCGCTCACTTCACGAGGACCGGTGCGGGGATGTGGTGGGTCGAGAGACGCCGACGGAAGACCCAGTAGGTGTAGGCCGTGTAGAGCAGCACGATCGGCACGAAGAGCAGTGCCGCGACGGTCATGATCTGCAGTGTCATCGTGGTGCTCGATGCGTTCTCGATGGTGAGCGAGGCGCCACCCGCCAGGGTCGTCGGCATGACCGCGGGGTACAGGGCGACGAAGTAGGAGGCGGTGGCGGCGACCCAGGTGAGGGCCGTTCCGCCGAAGGCGAGTCCTTCGCGTCCGGCCCGGCCGGCGAGGAGCCCACCGACGAGGCCGGCTGCGGCGACGACGGCCAGGGCGGCCACGGCCCACGATCCCTGGGTGGTGACGAGCCAGCCGAGCAGGACGACCGCGAGCACCGCGGCGACGACACCCGCCTGCCACGCGATCCGGCGGGCGTCCTCACGGATCGACCCGTCGGTCTTGAGGGCGAGGAAGTGAGCTCCGTGGGTCACCGACAGGGCGACGAAGGTGGCTCCGCCGAGCAGGCTCGGAAGGTTGAGCAGGGTCCAGAGCGAGCCGGCATACTCGAAGTTCGCGTCGAGCGGAACGCCGCGAACGACGTTGGTCAGGGCCACGCCGACAAGGAACGGCGCGAGCACCGAACCCGCGATGATCGCGATGTCCCACCGCTGACGCCACGTGTCGTCGTCCCGCTTGTGGCGGTACTCCAGGCCCATGTTGCGCACGATGAGCGCGACGAGGAGGACGAGCAGCGGCAGGTAGAAGGCCGAGAACATCGTGGCGTACCAGTGGGGGAACGCCGCGAACATTGCGCCGCCGGCGGTGAGCAGCCAGACCTCGTTGCCGTCCCAGTGCGGGCCGATCGCGGTGAGCATGACTCTGCGGCGGTTCTCGGACTCGACGACGCCGTTGCCCACGTGGGGGCGGCGACCGAGGACGGGCAGCAGGGCGCCGACCCCGAAGTCGAAGCCCTCGAGGGCGAGGTAGCCGGTCCAGAGCACCCCGATGAGGATGAACCAGATGAGCGGGTAGTCCATGTCGATCTCGCCTCTCGTCAGTAGGCGAACTGGAGGGGTGCGTCCTCGGCGGGCGCGTCCTCCGGTTCGTGGAAGGGCTCGGCGCCGTGGGCGACGTAACGCAGGAAGAGACGTACCTCGACAACGGCGAGCACGGCATACAGGAGGGTGAAGACCGTCATCGAGATCCAGATCTCGGCCACGGACACCGATGGTGAGACGCCGAAGGCGGTGGTCATCAGCCCGTTGACGAGCCACGGCTGACGCCCGGTCTCGGTGAAGATCCAGCCGAAGCTGTTGCCGAAGATCGGCAGCAGTGGTGCGGCGATCCCCGCCCAGACCCACAGCCGCGACACCGGTGGTCGCGACGCGGCCACGCGTCACCCACAGCAGGAGCGCGGACAGGCCCATCGAGGCGAAGCCAAGGCCCATCATGAGGCGGAAGGTCCAGTAGGCCAGGGGCACGTTGGGGGTGTAGTCGGCGTCGGCCGCGATGCGCGCGACGTCCGACCCGTAGGTGCGTTCGATTCCAGCGACCATCTCGGCGTTGCGCGCCTTGATCTCGTTGATGCCCTCGACCGTGCCGTTGGGGTTGCCGGTCGCCATGAAGGCGAGGACCTTGGGCACCTTGATCGCGAAGACCTCGTGGTTGCCGTCGAGCGTGCCGATGGTGAAGATCGAGAACGCCGCCCCGGTCTCCGACTCGTAGAGCGCCTCTGCCGCAGCCATTTTCATCGGCTGGACCTCCGTCATGATCTTGCCCTGGATGTCGCCGGTGATGACGACGCCCAGGCTCGCGACGAGGGTGAGGACGGCGCCGAGGCGGGTGGCCTTGCGATACATCGGGACATCGGCGGAGTCCGCCGCCCCCGGCTGCGCTGCCCGCCGCCACAACCAGACACACACGCCCATGACGACCGCCCCGCCGACCATGTAGGCCGACGTGATGACGTGTGGGAAGGCCACGAGCTGGACCTTGTTGGTGAGGATCGCGAGGAAGTCGGTCATCTCGGCGCGCCCCGAGTCGGGGTTGTAGCGGAAGCCGACGGGGTTCTGCATGAACGAGTTCGCCGCGAGGATGAAGTAGCCCGAGAGCAGCGTGCCGATGTGGACGACCCACATCGTCGCCGCGTGCAGCTTCTCGGGGATGCGTCCCCACCCGAAGATCCACAGCCCGAGGAACGTCGACTCGACGAAGAACGCGAGGAGCGCCTCGAGCGCCAGCGGTGCACCGAAGATGTCGCCGACGAAGCGCGAGTAGTCCGACCAGTTCATCCCGAACTGGAACTCCTGGACGATGCCGGTCACGAGCCCGAGGGCGAAGTTGATCGTGAAGAGCTTGCCGAGGAACTTCGTCAGGCGCAGCCACTCGGGGCGTCGCGTCCGCACCCACATCACGTGCGTCACGGCGACGACGAAGGACAGACCGATCGTCACCGGGACGAAGAGGAAGTGGTAGACGGTGGTGATCGCGAACTGCCACCGTGCGAGGTCGACGGGGTCCATGGCTCTCCTGCGGATCGGTCCCAAGGGGGTCTGGGCTCTACTACGACTGACAGTGCTCTACTACGACTGATAGTAATACGACGATACGTAGTAGACAAACGCTGCGCCAGAGGCTTTGGTCCCTGCTGGCGCTGGGGTTCTGGCGGTCGCCTCGTTACGGTGGATGGGTCATGAGTTCTCCCCACAGTCCGCGCCACTCGGCCGTGCCCGTCGCCCTCGGGGCATCTGGTCGGGCACGCCGCGACGTCCGTCGCGGGCTCTGGATGCTGCTGGTTGCAAGCGGTGTGGATGCCGTTCTCGTGGGCACTGCCGCCTTGGGCGGACCGAGTCTTGGCGGACCGCTCTTTCCTGACGGCCCGAACGGCGTGCACGCCACGACGGGCGAGGATCAGGACCAGGGCGCGTCGACTGCTGAGCCGGCGTCGGACTCGATCCTCACTCCGGAGTCCTTCACGACGGCGCCCGTGCCGACCACGTCGACGAGCGGCACGGCAGTCACGGCCGGCACCTCCACAACTCCAGGTGTGAAGACCCCGACGACGCGAACGACCCCCGCGCGAGAGCCCTCACCCGTGAGGTCGACGTCCACGACGCAGCCCACGCCCACCGCCTCGGAGTCAGCGCCGGGCAAGTCGGGATCAGCTCCCGGCTCGACGAAGAAACCGCCGAAGCCGAAGCCCTGAGCCGCCGCCTCAGGATTGGGCCTGCGTGGGTCGGGCCTCAGGGCGCCTGGGCGGGTTCGCGGGCCAGCAGCGCCTGGACGAAGACGGTGAGCAGGTCGTCCGAGGTGTTCGCGGTGTAGCTCGTTCCACCCGTGGCGGCCGAGATGGTCTTGAGCGCCTTGGTGTCGGCCTCGCCCATGCCGATGGTGATGATGCGCACCGGGTGGGCGGGGTCGTGGTTCTTCGTGATGTGGGCGAGCAGCTGGTCGAGCGAGAGACCGCCACCGGGGTCGTCGTTCTTGCCGTCGGTGACGATGACGACCGAGTTGAAGTACTCCGGGTCGTAGGTCTTCGTCATCTCGTCGAACGCGGCCGCGGTCGTGTCATAGAGCCCGGTGTCGCCACTGATGTAGCTCGGGAACTTCTTGAGAGCCGCAACGATGGCCTCGCGGTGGGTGCCCTGACCCTCGGGTTCGTCGAGCCGGGCCACGGGAGCGATCGGCGCCCAGTCCTTGCCCTTGCCGCCCTTGTCGGTCGAGAAGATCCAGCCACCGACCTGGCTGCCGTCGGGAAGTTTCTGGACCGCCGTGATGAGCGACTCCTCGGCCACCTTGGCGCGGGTCTTGCCGCCGGTGTCCTTGGCGACGGTCGTCATCGAGCCGGAGACGTCGACGATGGCGAGCATGCGGGCGTCGGCCTTGAGGACGTCCCACTGGCGCAGGGCATCGAGTCGAGCAGCAGCAGTCATGGGCCTGAGCGAGGTGACGGAGGCCGGCGCGACCCCGTCGATCGTCGGACCGCCGGTGTCGTCGTCCATCCGGAAGCCGGCCTGGGTGAATGCGTCGACGGCCGCTGCCGAGGTGAGCGCCCGGAACCCCGCGTCGGCGGCCTCCTTGAGGGCGGGGCTGAGGTCCGGTGCCGGCACCCACGGGTAGTCCATGGAGAGTGTCCCGGCCTTCGGAGTGACGAGTGCGAGCGTGCCCGGCGCGTTCTTGGCGTATGCCGCGAGCGCCTGTTCGCTCAGCGGGAACGGTTCGCTTCGGGTCGTGTTGGACTTCGTCGGGTCCTGGACGCTGGCGAGCAGGTCGGCGGCGCCGGTCGCCGCGAAGCGTGAGAGCAGGATGATCCGCTGCCCGGCCTCGACGTCCTTGGTCGTCGGAGCGTCACCGCGAGAGGCGAGAAAGGCCAACCGGCTGGCGCTGTCGAGGTGCGGGTTCGCGAGGTGGATCGCGCCGCCCTTGTTGACGAGGTCGATCCACGACGTCAGCTGACCGCTGAACTTGTCCTTGCTCTTGACCGGGTTGGCCAGCACGACGGGCGAGTGCGCGAGGGAGCCAACCGAGACCCAGTCGGCCTTGACGGCGGAGCCGGTGCTGCCGGCGGTCGTCTGGTCGAGCCAGACGGATGAGTCGGCGATCCAGGCATCAGGTGCCTTGCCCTGACGGATGCGGCTCGCCACGCTCGAGGAGCGGACGCCGGTCACGTCGTAGCGGTGACACGGATCGGCCTTGGTCGCCGTCGCCAGCTGGGCCTTGACGAGGTCAGCGACCTCGGGCGTCACCTCGACGCGCAACGGAGCAGAGGCGCAACCCGCACCGGACGTGGTGTCGTCCGAGGCGCCGGAGCCGGTGCCCTTGCCGAGGGCGTAGGCGCCTCCGGCGAGGACGATGGCACCCGCGAGGAGTGCGGCAGTGACTCCGCGCTGGCTCGGAGCGCTGCCTGCAGTGTGATGACGACCCATGGAAACGACGCTGTTCAGTGAGGAGTGGCTGAGGAGATGTGAAGAGGCGGAACGACGCTGGACTCAGCGACAGGCTCAGTCGTCGTCGCGCCGTCGGGCAGGACGACGCTCAGCAGCCACGACACGATGGTGATGATGACCGCGCCGAACACCGCGTCCCAGAAGAACTTGTCGATGGTGAAGGCCAGGCCGATCGGCTCGGCGATCCACTCCGTGATCTGGAGCATGAACGCGTTGACGATGAACGTGAACAGCCCCAGCGTCAGCACGATGGCCGGGAACGACAGCACCTTGGCGATCGGCCGGATGACGGCGTTGACGAGGCCGAAGACGAGGGCGACGAGGACGATCGTCACGATCTTCTTGGTCCACTCGTCTTCGTCGCCGAAGCTGATGCCGTCGAGGAGGCCGGCGGCCGCCCAGAGGGCGACAGCGTTGATGAGGACTCTGATCAGGAAGTTCTGCACGGGGTCATGATTCCACGAAGAGGGCCCCAGTTGGCCTCCACATGTGACGCATGTGGCGTTCGTCGCTCTCTCGAGGCGGCCTCTACAGTGGCGGGCATGACCGACGCTGATGCCTTGAAGTCGCAGCCTGCTGCTCCCCGCGTCCGCCTCCGAGGGGCGCTGGACGCTGTTCCGGCCTACGTCGCAGGGCGACCGGCGGCAGCGCAAGCCGGCATCACGGCATACAAGATCTCCTCCAACGAGAACCCCTACCCGCCGCTGCCGTCGGTCCTCGATGTCGTGCGAGAGCAGGCCGGGCAGATGAACCGCTACCCCGACATGGGCGTCTCCGCGCTCACCGAGGCGCTCGCCGCGCGGCTCGACGTGCCGGCCGCGCGCATCGCGACCGGGCCCGGCAGTGTCGGCGTCCTCGGGCAGATCATCACGGCGTTCTGCGAGGCCGGCGACGAGGTCGTCTTCGCGTGGCGCAGCTTCGAGGCCTACCCGATCCTTGTTGCGCTTGCCGGTGCCAAGGCCGTCCAGGTGCCGCTCACGAGCGAGGCGCGGCACGACCTCGACGCCATGGCCGCTGCGATCACCGACCGCACCAAGGTCGTTCTCGTCTGCACGCCCAACAACCCGACCGGCCCGAGTGTGCGCACCGCCGAGCTCGAGGCGTTCCTCGACCGTGTGCCGGATGACGTGCTCGTCGTGCTCGATGAGGCGTACCTCGAGTTCGTCGCCAGCGATGACGCCCCTGACGCCCTCGCGATCCACCGCGCGCGGCCCAATGTCCTGGTGCTGCGCACCTTCTCGAAGGCCTACGGCTTGGCCGGGCTTCGCGTCGGGTATGCCGTGGCGCACGAATCGATTGCCGAGGCCTTGCGCAAGGCGGCCATTCCGTTCGGCGTGAACTCGCTCGCCCAGGTGGCCGCGATTGCCTCGCTCGAGGCGTTCGACGAGCTCGACGTCCGCGTCAAGGAGCTCGTCGCCGAGCGCGCCCGGGTCGTGGCCGAGCTCGCCAAGCAGGGCTGGGACATCCCCGACACCGACGCCAACTTCGTGTGGTTCCCGGTGGGCGAGCGCACGGCCGAGTTCGCGGCGGCCTGCCAGGCGGTGGGCCTCACGGTCCGCCCCTATGGCACCGACGGCGTGCGGGCGACCATCGCCGAGCGCGAGGCCAACGACCGGCTCCTCGAGGTCACCGCAGCCTTCCCCCGCGACTGACTCCCGTTGTCTTCGTGCCCCGCACGGACGGCGTGCGCCAGCTCGTCGTCCATGCGAGGCACGAAGACGAATGGCGTATCGCGGCCCGCGAGGTGCCCGGCACGATGGTAGCCATCTCAGAAGCCGCAGTCGTCGCGGGCGCTGGGACGTGCCGCCCGCCCGCCGTGAGGAGGACGCCCGCCACCACGACGGCGCACCCCAGCCACTCGACGACGGAGGGGCGCTCGCCGAGGACCACCCACGCGGCGGTGAGGCCGGTGACCGGGACGAGCATCGAGAACGGCGCGACCGTGCCCGCCGGGTGCCGGGCCATGAGCCAGGACCAGATGCCCGTGCCGATGACCGTCGCGATGAGGCTCGTGTAGAGCAGTCCGGCGACCGCGACCGCGCCCACCGACGAGCCCACGGACGTGAGGGAGTCGACGATCCGCTGCGGACCCTCGACGAACAGGCTCAGCACGAGCATCGGGAGTCGGCGGCACGACGCTCATCCACATCGTCAGGTGGAACGGCTGGGTGGCTTCGCGCCCGGCGCACGCGCGAGGTTGCCGAAGGCCCACCCGAGTCCGCCGAGCACGGTGAGGACGAAGGGCCACACCGCGGACACGTCGCCGCGCTGCGAACCCACGACGGCGAGGCCGACGATCGCGATGAGCACGCCGAGGCCGCGTCGTGCGCGAGAGGTGCTCCCCGAGGAAGGCGCCGAGGACGACGGTGAACGGAGCGGAACTCTGCAGGACGAGCGAGGCGAGACCGGCCGGCATACCCGTCGCCATGCCCCAGTAGAGGAAGGTGAACTGCAGGATGCCGAAACCCAACCCGTAGAGCAGGATCCAGCGCCAGGCCACGTCCGGCCTGGGCACGAAGAGGACGGCGGCGATCGCCAGCGGCGCCCACCGGAGGGCGACGGCGAAGAACGGCGGGAACTGCTCGAGCGTCGCGTGGATGGCGATGAAGTTCACGCCCCAGAGGACGGCGACGAGCATGGCGAGGAGACGGTGGCGAGTGGGCACGGGTCCAGCGTGACCGGCATACATTGCTTCGGTCTACTGAATGTTTCTTGCCCTAGTCCTTAGGCTGACTTCATGGACGTTCGACACCTGGCCCTGCTGCGCGAGCTCGCCGACCGCGGCAGTGTCACGGCGGTGGCGCTCGCGACCCACCGCACCGGCTCGGCCGTCTCCCAGCAACTGCGCACGGCCGAGCGCGACCTCGGGGTCCGGCTCGTCGAACCCGTCGGGCGCGGGCTTCGGCTCACCGACGCGGGGCGGCTCCTCGCCGAGGCTGCGGTCGATGTCGAGACCTCGCTGGCCCGGGTGGAGGCGCGACTCGACGAGTTCCGCGGGCGTCCGACCGGGACCGTGCGGATCGCGTCGCTGACGAGTGCGGCCGAGTTCCTCGTGCCGCCGGCTCTGGTCCGTCTGGCCGCCGAGGGGATCGACCTCGAGCTCAGTGACACGGACGTGTCGGAGGAGGACTACGCGACGCTCGCCGCCGACCACGACGTCGTCATCGGGCACAGCCTCCTCAGCGCCGTCCCCCGCGGAGCCGAGCACCTCGCCCGCACGGTCCTGGCCCGCGAACCCCTCGACGTGGCCCTGCCCGCCGACCACCCGCTCGCGGCCAAGGACCAGCTCAGCCCCAGAGACGTCGTGGACGAACCGTGGATCGGGGTGCCCGAGGGCTATCCGTTCGCGACCGTCCTCGACGGGGTCGAGCGCGTCACCGGTCGCCCGGTCAGGGTCGTCCAGCGCGTGCGGGACAACCGGGTGGCCGAGGCCTTCGTCGTGCGCGGGATCGGACTGGCGCTGCTGCCCCGCTTCACCACGCGGCCCCAGGACGGGGTCGTGCTCCGGCCGTTGCGCGGGGTCAATGCCCGCCGGTGGATCGTCGCCCTGTCGCGTCCCGACCGGGCCGAACGGGCCGTCGTCCGCCGCACCGTCTCGACGCTGAAGGACGTCGGTCGAAGCCTCAGCGTGAGAGGGCGGCCACGAGAGGCGAGATCGCCGGGTCCTCGCCGG
Organism: uncultured Actinomycetota bacterium; assembly: GCA_963807825.1. Taxonomy (GTDB): domain Bacteria; phylum Actinomycetota; class Actinomycetes; order Actinomycetales; family Dermatophilaceae; genus Knoellia. The sequence continues at coordinate 286,191 of CAWEDC010000013.1, read as the reverse complement.
CCAGGTCCGGGCTGAAGCCGAGCCGGACGACGACGAGCTTCTTGCTCGGGACGACGTAGACGCGCTGTCCGTCGTGGCCCTGCATCGAATAGGTGTCGGCCGTGAGGGTGGGCTCGACGAGGCTGCCGTCGCGCGTCGGTGTTGGACCACCAGCCCGCGGCGTAGCCCTTCTCCTCGGTCGTCTTCACCGGCGTGACCTTGGTCGACGAGGCCATCCACCCCTCGGGCAGGAGCCGCTGGCCGTTCCACACGCCGTCCTGGAGGGCGAACTGACCGAGCGCCGCCCAGTCGCGGGGAGTCGCCCAGAGGTACGAGCTGCACACCGGCGTGCCGACGCCGTCGGTCTCGAGCACGGCCGAGCTCAGGCCGAGCGGCGCGAAGACCTGCGCCGCCGCCAGCTTCGAGGTCGCCTTCGCCTTCGCGCCGAGGACGGAGCAGAGCAGGGTCGTGCTGCCGCTGGAGTACTGCTGATACGTGCCCGGAGCGTGGGCGAGCTTCTGCGACGCGACGTAGCCGGCCATGTCGGACTCGCCGTAGAGCATCTGGGTGATGGGCGTGCCGAGGTCATAGGTCTCGTCCCACGCCAGGCCACCGGTCATCCGGAGCAGCTGGTCGATCGTGATCGTGGAGCGGTCGTCCTTCCACTCGGGGCGGAGGTGGTCGTCGGTGACCTTGACGGTGCCGTCGAGGACGAGGCGCCCAGTGATGAGGTTGGCGACCGACTTCGTCATCGACCAGCCGAGCTGGGGCGTGTCCCTGGTGAAGCCGTCGGCGTAGCGCTCGCCGATGATCGAGCCGTCGCGGACCACGACCACGGCCCGCGTGCCGAGCCGCTCCTTCGCTCCGCTGCGGCGAGCTCGTCGCCGAACGCTGCATCGATGAGCTGATCCATACCCGCGTCAGAGGCGATTCTCGTTCCGGGCAACGCATTGGCCCCGAGGGCGTTGGCCCCCATGGCCGCGGGAGCCGGGCCGGGGGTGGCCACCTCGGGCTTGCCGCCCACCGTGCACCCGGTCCCGGGTGACCAGGCCGCCTCCTGTCCGGCGAGCAGTCCCTTGATCGAGGTATTCGCACTCTTCGCGTCGTCGTCGATGCTCGTCGACAGGTAGGGCACGAGCGGGTTCGGCGGCAGGTCTGTCTCGGGGTTCGACCGGTGGGCGATGAACGCCAGAGCGCACGTGTTGTGCGCGGCATACCCCGTTCCGGTGCGCAGCAGCGGACGTTCGTACCAGTAGCCGCCGATCGCGGCCAGGACGATCAGGGCGAGCAGTCCGGCGAGGACTCGGGGCCAGCGGCGGCGACGCATGCTCGGACGCTACAGCCCACGATCAGCTGGCGGGCGAGACCTTGGAAACCGCGAAAGGGACGCGCTTTCATGTTTCGCACAGATTTCTTTGCCAAGGGTCTGGCGAGTCGCGCCGCGGGCAGCAACACTGTCGTCACCCCGTGCGCGACCGCGAACGGTGAGTCGCGCCTCGACGAGGAGTGCGTGACCGTGATGAGAGGACCCGACGTGACCCGACGCCCCCTGCGCCGTAGTTTCACGACGGTCGCCGGAATCGCCGCCGCGGCACTCGCCGCAACGGCCAGCGCCCCTGCCATGGCGCACCCCGGAGACCGTGAGATCACCGTCGCGAAGGCGCCCAGCGCGCAGTCGCAGAACAGCAAGGTCAAGGCGGCCAAGCCCGCCGACAAGCTCGGTCGTCACGACCGCGACCTCCTCGAGAAGGCCGTCGACGCCAAGACCTCGCGCGTCGTCGTCATGATCTCGACCGGCAAGGGCAAGACCGCCGACGCCGTCAAGGCCATCAAGGCGAGCGGCGGTGTCGTCGCCACGGTCAACGACCGGGTCGGCTACATCAGCGCCAGCGTCCCGACCGGCAAGGTCGACGCCGTCGCCAAGAACGCCGCGATCGTCGCCGTCGACCTCAACGAGCGCATCGCGCTGCCCAAGCCCGAGGCCGAGAAGGCCTCCGGCGTCGCGACCGCTCGCCGTTGCCGGTCCGGGTGCTGCCACGCCCGACGACAACCCCTTCATGCCGACGCGCGACATCGGCTCCATCGCGTTCAAGAAGGCGAACCCGACCTTCGACGGCCGCGGCACGACGATCGGGATCCTCGACTCCGGTGTCGACCTCGACCACCCGGCGCTCCAGAAGACCTCGACCGGCGAGCGCAAGATCGTCGACTGGGTCACCGGCACCGACCCGCTCCTCGAGAGCGACGGCTCCTGGCGCGCGATGCTCACGACCGTCACCGGTCCGTCGTTCACCCTCGCCGGCATCGGCACCTACACCTCGCCGGCCGGCACCTACAAGTTCCAGCCGCGTCGCCGAGAACATCTCCGCCGCCGCCGAGGCCGGCGGTGACTTCAACCGCGACGGTGACACCACCGACCGCTGGGGCATCCTCTACAACGAGACGACCCACGACATCTGGGTCGACGCCAACCAGGACTTCACCTTCTCCGACAGCGAGAAGATGCGCCCCTACAAGGAGAAGTTCGACATCGGCCACTTCGGTGTCGACAACCCCGCGACGGCCGATCGCCGAGTCGATGCCGTTCGTCGTCGAGTACCGCGAGGACGTCGACCTGACGCGCCGGCCGGTCTCCCCGGCCAGAAGGCCGACTTCGTCAACATCGGCGTCGTCGAGTCCGCCCACGGCACCCACGTCGCCGGCATCACCGCGGCCAACTCGCTCTTCGGTGGCGCGATGGACGGTCAGGCGCCCGGCGCCAAGATCGTCTCGAGCCGCGGCCTGCTCCTGGGGTGGCGGCTGCACCGCCGTCGCGCTGACCGACGGCATGGTCGACCTCGTCGCCAACCGTGGCGTCGACGTCGTCAACATGTCGATCGGTGGCCTCCCCGCCCTCAACGACGGCAACAACGCCCGCGCCCGCCTCTATGACGCGCTCATCTCCGAGTACGGCGTCCAGATCGTCATCTCCGCCGGCAACAGCGGCCCGGGCATCAACTCGATCGGTGACCCGTCCGTCGCCACCGACGTCATCTCCGTCGCCTCCTCGATCACCAAGGAGACGTGGAAGTCCAACTACGGCGCCGACGTGAGCTCGGACGTCGCCCTGCACAACTACTCCTCGCGCGGTCCGCGTGAGGACGGCGGCTTCAAGCCCAACGTCATGGCACCGGGCTCGGCCGATCTCGTCGATCCCGACCTGGCAGCCGGGTAGCGCCGTCCCCGAGGCCGGCTACGCCCTGCCCCCGGGCTACGCCCACTTCAACGGCACGTCGATGGCCTCCCCGCAGACCGCAGGCGCCACGGCCCTGCTCCTCTCGGCGGCCAAGGCGACCGGTGTCGCGGTCACGCCCGCGCCAGATCCGTGACTCGATCTACACGACGGCCGACTACAAGGCCAACGTCGAGGCCATCGGCCAGGGCGCCGGCCTCGTGGACGTCCCCGACGCGTGGACGCTGCTCAAGACGCGGCCCGACGTCGCAGGACTACACCGTCACCGCCCCCGTCTGCACCCCGCTCTCCGGCTTCCTCGCGACGCCGAACCAGGGCACCGGCCTCTACAACCGCTGTGACGCCGCCTCCGGTGGTCTCACCTCGGGCAGTCGAGAAGTCCTTCACGATCACCTCGACCCGCACCTCCGGGGCCAAGGGCAACGTCAAGCACGCGCTGCGACTCGTCGGCAACGACGGCACCTTCACGCTGCCGGTCTCGCAGCCGTCCGCAGCCGCTCGGTGGCACGGTCGACATCCCGGTCAAGGTCAAGACCTCGACGCCGGGTGTCCACTCGGCGATCCTCGAGATCGACGACCCGGCCACGTCCGTCGTCGACAAGCGGGTCCTGCTCACCGTCGTCCTCGCCCAGGACCTCAAGGCGCCGACCTTCGCGGCGTCGAAGACCGGGCACGGTGGAGCGCAACCTCTTCCAGAGAGCTCTTCGTCACCGTCCCGGCGGGCGCCAAGGCCCTCCAGGTCAACCTCGGCAACTACGCCGACGGTTCGCAGGTCCGCTGGATCGCCTACAACCCGTACGGCAACCACGGTCGAGGCGACGACGTCGCCCGTGTGCTTCACGAACTACAACGACGGCGGCGGCTGCAACCCCACGTCGCGCAGCTACTCCAACCCGCTCCCGGGCATCTGGGAGCTCCAGGTCGAGGCGCGTCGCACCACGCCGACGCTGACCAACCCGTTCAAGCTCACCGCCAGCGTCCAGGGTGTCGTCGTCAACCCGGCCGTCCCAGACCATCGCCTCGGCGCAAGGTCGGGGTCCCGACCCCGGTGTCGTGGACGGTGACCAACCAGCTTCGCTCCGGTCACGATCGCGCCGCAAGGGCGGGCCGCTCGGCTCGGCCGTCTCCGGTCGCAAGACGATCGCCAACCACGAGCTGCAGAAGTTCACGGTGACCGTCCCTGCGGGCGCCACCAAGCTCGTGGCCAAGATCGGCAACCCGTCCGACCCGGCTGCTGACCTCGACCTCTTCGTCCGCAACGCGGCCGGCACGATCGTGGCCCAGCAGGCCGACGGTGACAGCGAGGAGGCCGTGACGATCACCAACCCGGCGGCTGGCACCTACACGGTGCGAGGTCGACGGCTACTCGGTCCCGTCGGGCTCGACGCAGTACGACTACCTCGATGTCTTCTACTCGACCGGTCTCGGCACCCTCACGGTGCCGGCGACGACGACCGACCTCGCGACGGGTGCCTCGGCGCCGGTCACGGGTGCGGTCACCGTCGCAGCCGTCCCGGCCGCTGGGCGTCAGGTGTCCGGCGAGCTGCAGGTCCTCTCCACCGAGGGCGCGCTCCTCGGCACCGGCCAGGTCCTCATCGGCTCGGTCAGCTAGTGACGCTCGACTGCACGCAGACGCAGCAGCAGCTACTGCACCGTAGGCGGGCGTGATCGCCCCACTTACGGTGCAGTAGCTCGTTCGGTCAGCGTCGCGGGCGTGGCCGTCTGGACCTCGAAGAGCGGACCCTGCTGGCAGGTCGACATCATGTGTGCCGCGGGTCGCCGCGTCACCGTGACGCGCCCGTCGGGCACCGTGACCGCCCCGATGAGGACGAACGTGCCCTGGTCGGTCGGGAGCACCCGGCACCCGGCCTCGACACCGTCGGCGACGGTGCCCGTCAGCGTCATGACCTGACCGGCCTGGCTCGAGGACGGCAGGGGCACGGGGTCCTGCTCCATCCCGCACGGTGGCCTCGGTGACGTGGAACGGCAGCGCGTCGGAACAGTTCGGGTCCATGCTGTCCATCGCGACTCCTTGGATGACGTATGCCGTGCCGGCAGTCAGGCTCTTCGTCTCACCGATGAGGACCCACTGGTGGGCGTCCCGGTCGTTCTTGAACACGATGCACCCGTCCTTGATCGATGTCACCCGCCCGGACATCACCGTCGGCCGCGCCCGCCCGTTCGAGGGCATGGACGCGGTGGGCGAGCCGGAGGCGCTGGGACTCGGGCGACGCCGTCGCACGTGGGGCTCTGCGGTCGCGCCCGTCGCGCCGGCCACCGCCTCTCCGGAACCACACGCGGACAGGAGGGCAACAGCGCACAGTGCGCTCACGGCATACCCGGTCGTTCGTCGGCCCACGGAAGTTCGCATACGCATGAACCTAGGACGCGCGAGGCCCGGAAGCGGTTCCGTGACCGGCGCGTTTGGGAGGCAGCGCCACCCTCGCGGTACGGTTTGGCCCAGCAGGCTTGGTGAGCCCCCTCACACCCCGAGGACCTCGCCAGACACCGCCGTCCGGGCCGCGCGCGCACGAGCGTGTGGAGCCGGCGGCCCGAACCGGGCGTCGCCACCAATGGCGCCCCAGGGAACAGGAGTGCCCGTGAGCGACATTGACGTCGCTGCAACGCCGCCCGTCGGCGGAATGGACCACCACGTGTCAGTGGATCCCGCAGCAGTAGAACCCCGCGCGGCCGCCGATGGCGGCCCCGACATGGTCCAGCTCCTCACCCCTGAGGGTGAGCGCATTCCCCATGCGGAGTACGACGAGATCGTCGACGCCCTGAGCAACGACGACCTGCGCGGTCTCTATCGCGACCTCGTCCTCGTCCGCCGCTTCGACCTCGAGGCGACCTCGCTCCAGCGTCAGGGTGAGCTCGGCCTGTGGGCCTCGCTCCTCGGCCAGGAAGCCGCCCAGATCGGCGCCGGCCGCGCGATGCGCAAGCAGGACCACGCCTTCCCCGGCTACCGCGAGCACGGCCTCGCCTGGGCCCGCGGCCTCGACCCGATGCGCCTCATCGCGATGTACCGCGGTGTCGACAAGGGCGCCTGGGACCCGGCCGAGTTCGGCTTCCACAGCTACACCATCGTCATCGGCAACCAGAGCCTGCTGGGCACCGGCTACGCCATGGGCATCCAGCGCGACGGTGCCGTCGGCACGGGCGACGACGCGCGCGACGCCGCCGTCATCGCCTGCATGGGCGACGGCGCGACCGCGCAGGGCGACAACAACGAGGCGTTCGTCTTCGCCGGCGTCTACAACAGCCCGGTCGTCTTCTTCTGCCAGAACAACCAGTGGGCCATCTCCGAGCCCAACGCCCGCCAGACCCGCGCCCCGATCTACAAGCGCGCCGACGGCTTCGGCTTCCCGGGCATCCGGGTCGACGGCAACGACGTTCTTGCCTCGTATGCCGTGACGACCGCGATGCTCGACCGTGCCCGTTCCGGTGACGGACCGTCGCTGATCGAGGCCTTCACCTATCGGATGGCCGCCCACACGACCTCCGACGACCCGACGAAGTACCGCATCTCGGCCGAGGTCGAGATCTGGAAGCTGCGCGACCCGATCGCCCGCTACAAGCGTTGGCTGGCCTCACGAGGGCATCGCCGACGCCGACGTTCTTCGACGCCATCGAGCAGGAGGCCGACGAGCTGGGCGAGCACGTCCGCGCCGCCACCGTCGGCATGCCGGACCCCGAGGTCGGCGACATCTTCGACCAGGTCTACGTCGAGCCGCACCAGCAGGTCGCGGACGACAAGGCGACCTTCACGGCATACCAAGAGTCCTTCGAGACGGAAGGGGCGCAGGCGTGACCACCAGCAAGTCCACGATCGCCAAGGCCCTCAACGCCGGCTTGCGCAAGGCCATGGAGAACGACCCCAAGGTCATCCTCCAGGGCGAGGACATCGGCAAGCTCGGCGGCGTCTTCCGCATCACCGAGCACCTCCAGAAGGACTTCGGCGAGGACCGCGTCATCGACACCCCGCTCGCCGAGTCCGGGATCATGGGCACCGCGATCGGCCTGGCGCTGCGCGGCTACCGGCCCGTCGTCGAGATCCAGTTCGACGGCTTCGTCTACCCGGCGTTCGACCAGATCGTCTCCCAGCTGTCCAAGCTGCACTCGCGCTCGCGTGGCGCCATCAAGGTGCCCGTCGTCGTCCGCATCCCCATGGGTGGCGGCATCGGCGCGGTCGAGCACCACAGCGAGTCCAACGAGGCCTACTTCGCGCACACCCTCGGGCTGCGCGTGGTGTTCTGCTCCAACCCCGAGGACGCCTACTGGATGATCCAGCAGGCCATCGAGTGCGACGACCCGGTGATCTTCTACGAGCCCAAGCGCCGCTACCACGAGAAGGGTGAGGTCGACTTCGACGCACCCTGCCGCGTCGCGCGACCTGTTCTCGGCGCACGTCGTCCGCGAGGGCACCGACGTGACCGTGGCCTGTTGGGGCCCGATGGTCAAGGTCTGCCTCGACGCGGCCGCGGCTGCCGAGGCCGAGGGTCGCTCGCTCGAGGTCATCGACCTGCGCTCGGTCAGCCCGCTCGACATCGAGGCCATCACGCGTTCGGTCGAGAAGACCGGCCGGCTCGTCGTCGCCCAGGAGGCGCCGTCGTTCGTGTCGGTCGGCTCCGAGATCGCCGCCATGGTGACGGAGCGCTGCTTCTACTCGCTCGAGGCGCCGGTCATCCGGGTCGCGGGCTGGAACACGCCCTACCCGGCGTCGAAGCTCGAAGAGCTCTACCTGCCCGATCTCGACCGCGTGCTCGACGGTGTCGACCGCGCGCATGGCCTACTGAGAGTTTGAGGACGCAATGGGTGTGAAGCACTTCAACCTCCCCGACCCCGGTGAGGGTCTGCTCGAGGCCGAGATCGTCACGTGGAACGTTGCCGTCGGCGACACCGTCAAGGTCAACGACATCGTCGTCGAGATCGAGACGGCCAAGTCGCTCGTCGAGCTGCCCATCCCGTGGGCCGGCACGGTGTCGGCGCTGCACGTGAACGTCGGCGACGAGGTCGCAGGTCGGCACGCCGATCATCTCCATCGACGACGGCCTGGGTGGCGACGCTCCGGCCGAATCCCCTTCTGCCGAGCCCGCTTCCGCTGCTCCGGACGAGGTCGAGGAGGAGCCGGTCAAGACGCTCGTCGGCTACGGCCCCAAGGCTGGCGGGACGGCCCGTCGTGCCCGCAAGGCTGCGGCTCCTGTGGCTGCTGCTCCCGTAGCTGTGGCTCCCGCGCCCGTCCCGGAACCCGTTGTCTCGGTGGCAGCACCTGCTCCCGCTGTGTCGGACGCGAAGGTCCTCGCCAAGCCGCCGGTTCGCAAGCTCGCCAAGGACCTCGGCGTCGACCTCGCCGCCGTCGTGGCCACGGGTGACGGCGGAGTCGTCACCCGCGCTGACATCGAGGGGTATGCCGCTGGCGCCCCTTCCGCTGCTGCTGCACCCGCCGCTTCGGCCGGGACCACAGCGGCACCGGCAGCCGGAATCGGTTCTGGCACACCGGCATACGCGCGTGGTGTCTTCGTCGGAGGCGAACGCGAAGTCCGCGTACCCATCAAGGGTGTGCGCAAGATGGTCGCGCAGGCGATGGTCGGCAGCGCGTTCACGGCGCCGCACGTCACCGAGTGGGTCACCGTCGATGTCACGGCCACGATGGACCTCGTCGCGAAGCTCAAGAAGGACCGCGAGTTCAAGGACGTCAAGGTCACGCCCCTGCTCATCCTCGCCAAGGCGATGATCCTGGCGGCCCGTCGCAACCCCGAGATCAACGCGGCGTGGGACGAGGCGGCGCAGGAGATCGTGCTCAAGAACTACGTCAACCTCGGCATCGCCGCGGCCACCCCGCGTGGGCTCGTCGTCCCCAACATCAAGGACGCCGACCGGCTCAACCTGCGTGAGCTCGCCGAGGGGATCGGTGCGCTCACCGCGACCGCTCGCGAGGGTCGCACGCAGCCGGCTGAGATGTCCGGCGGGACGATCACGATCACCAACATCGGTGTCTTCGGCATCGATGCGGGTACGCCGATCCTCAACCCCGGTGAGTCCGCGATCCTGGCGTTCGGCACGATCAGCCGCCGCCCGTGGGTCGTCACCGACGACTGACGGCAACGAGGAGATCGTGCCGCGGTCGGTGACGACGCTCGCGCTGAGCTTCGACCACCGACTCGTCGACGGCGAGCTCGGGTCGCGCTACCTCGCCGACGTCGCCGCGATCCTCGAGGACCCGGCCCGCGCCCTCGTCTGGGGCTGACGCCACAGCACGAGTCGGGGGTTCTGTGACCGGTCGGGGCAGATGACCCCCGACACGTCACAGAACCCCCGACTGGTCGTCTGCTGTCCCGGTGAAATCGGTTCGGGCGAGTGGTCGACGCGTGACAGAGTTGGCGCGTGCTCTCGACCTACCGTCCCCTGTTCGCGATTCCGGGTGCGTGGCGGTTCCTCGCCGCGAGTGCACTCTCGCGCGTGGGCGGTGCGATGTTCGGCGTCGCGATCATCGTCATGATCGCCACCCGCCGCGACTCCTTCGGCCTCGCGGGCGCGATCTCGGCCGGCGGCATCATCGTCCTGGCTGTGGCCGGGCCGTTCATCGGGCGCCTCGTCGACAAGCACGGCCAGAGGCGCGCCTCGTTGCCCTTCATCATCATGACGTTCATCGCCGGACTCGTGACCGTGGCCCTGTCCGCTGCCGGCGCACCTGCGTGGACCCTCTTTGTCTCGTATGCCGTGTCGGCCTTCCTTCCCGAGATGGGGCCGATGTCCCGCGCGCGGTGGGCCTACCTCCTGCGGGACGAGCCCGACTCCCTCCACGCAGCCATGTCGCTGGAGCAGGTGGTCGAGGAAGGCACGTTCGTCCTCGGGCCGGTGCTCGGAGTCCTCGCGGCCACGATGCTCTTCCCCGAAGCGGGACTGCTGCTCGCCTACGTGATCTTCACGGCCGGATCGCTGCTCTTTCTGGCGGAGCGTCGGTCAGAGCCGCCCGTCGTCCCTCACGACGAGCGGCCGCACGGACTGGCGATCGCGCGCCCCGGTGTCGCCGCGGTCGGGCTCGCGCTCTTCATGGTCGGCTGCGTCTTCGGAGGCAATGAGGTCGTGGCCGTCGCGGTCGCCGACGAGGCGGGTCGCACCGGCATGAGCTCGGTCATCCTCGGGGCCTTCGCCCTGGGCTCGGCCCTGTCGGCCATCGTCTTCGGCACCCGCAAGTTCACGCGGGACGATCGCCCGGCGCTTCGTGTGGTGCGCCCTGGCCATGTTCGTCCTCGAGGCGCCCGTGCTGCTCATCGACAACCTGTGGGGACTCACCGCGATGATGTTCATCGCCGGCTCTGCGACGGCGCCGACCCTCATCACCGGGATCACGCTGGCGCAGCAACTCGTGCCGCCCGCGTTCATCACCGAGGGCATCGCGGTGGCGATCACCGGCCTCCTCGTCGGAGTCGCCGCGGGAACGGCGCTGAGCGGCATACTCGTCGACTCGTGGGGAGCGCACGAGACGTTCGCCCTCCCGGTGACCGCAGCTCTCCTTGCGGCACTCATCGCCGCGGCCTGGGGCCGCAGGATCGGCCGCGCCACCCGCGCCTGACCCCCCCCAACCTCGCCTTGTGTGCCTGAGCGCGAGGCTATAGCCTCGCGTCTCAGACACACAAGGCGAGTTGGAGCTGGTTGGTTCAGGCCTTGGCGTCTGCTTCGGCGGCTGCCGCGTCGGCGTCGGCGGAGTCGTTGCGCTCCTGGTAGGCGGAGCCCTTGCGGAGCTCGACCTCGGGCAGGAACCACATCACGATGAACCCGATCACCATGACGCCCGCGCCGACGAGGAACACGTGGTCCATCGCCTCGGAGAAGCCCATGAGGAACGGCTTGGCCAGTCGCTCATCGAGGTTGGTGAGGAACGAACTGTCCTGCAGCACACCGCTGCTCGCTGCGGCCGACCCGCCGGCCTGGGACTCGGCGAGCTGCTTGGCGAAGGCCGCGTTGGCCGGGTCACGCAGAGCCTGCTGGAACTCCGGCGTGGGGGCCACGGCCTTCATCGCGCCAGCGATCTTGTCCGGGACGAGCGAGAACAGGATGGACAGGAAGACGGCGGTGCCGATGGTGCCGCCGATCTGACGGGTGAACGTCGCGGTCGAGGTGGCGACGCCGATCTGCTGCGGCGGCACGGCGTTCTGCACGGCGAGGGTGAGCGGCTGGAAGTTGAAGCCGAGACCCAGGCCGAAGAAGACCATGACGATCATCGTCTGCCACAGCGGGGTGTCGAAGTGGATGTAGTGGAAGACGAACAGCGACACCATGAGCAGCGCGACGCCGATGACGGGGAAGATCCGGTAGCGACCGGTGCGGCTGATGATCTGGCCCGACACGATCGAGCCCGACATGATGCCGAGCGTCATCGGCAGGAGGAGCAGGCCGGCCTCGGTCGGGGATGCGCCCTTGACGATCTGGAGGTAGAGCGGGAGCGAGGCGAGCCCGCCGAACATCGCGATGCCGATGAGGACGGAAGCGCCTGAGGCGACTCCGACCGTGCGGTTCTTGAACATGGCGAGCGGCAGGATCGCCTCTTCGCCCATTCGGGCCTCCTGCCAGAAGAACGCGGCAGCAGCGAGGACACCAACGGCGTAGCAGGCGATGGCGTTGCCCGAGCTCCAGCCCCACTCGCGACCCTGTTCGGCGACGAGGAGCAGGGGGATGAGCGAGACCGAGAGCAGCGCGGCGCCGGTCCAGTCGATGCGGTGGTTGAGTCGGGTGTGGCGCAGGTGCAGCGTCTTGGAGACGAGGACGAGCGCGCCGATGCCGATCGGGACGTTGACGAGGAAGACCCAGCGCCAGCCGGTGATGCCCAGGATGGAGTCGGTGCCGGCAAGGAACCCGCCGACGACCGGGCCGAGCACCGACGAGGTGCCGAAGACCGCGAGGAAGTAGCCCTGGTACTTCGCGCGCTCACGTGGCGGCACGATGTCGCCGACGATGGCCAGCGCCAACGAGAAGAGGCCACCCGCGCCGAGGCCCTGGATCGCCCGGAACGCCGCGAGCTGGAGCATCGAGGTCGAGAACGTGCAGAGGATCGAGCCGGCGATGAAGATGCTGATGGCCGTGATGAAGAACTTCTTGCGGCCATAGATGTCGGACAGCTTGCCGTAGAGCGGGGTGACGATGGTGGCGGTGATGAGGTACGCCGTCGTCGCCCAGGCCTGGTGCTCGAGGCCCTTGAGGTCGTCGGCGATGGTGCGGATGGAGGTCGCGACGATCGTCTGGTCGAGCGCGGCGAGGAACATGCCGGACATGAGCCCGACGAGGATCGTGACGATCTGACGGTGCGTCAGTGGCTGGTCCGGTGCGGACGTGGTGGCTGTCATGCGGGGTCCTTGGGTGCGAAGAGAGGGTGGGCCTCGACGTCGTCGGCGAAGCGGCTGAGCAGGGTGTCGAAGGTGGCGAGATCTGCGTCGGACCAGCCGGTGACGACCTCGGCGAGCCACACGTTGCGGCGGGCTCGGACGTCGATGAGCATCTGGCGACCCTCCTCGGTGAGGGTGAGCATCTGCGCGCGGCCATCGCTCGGGTCGGCGACCTTGGCGACGAGCCCTTGCCCGACCAGCGTGCTCACCTGTCGGCTCACGGTGGAGATGTCGAGGTGCACCCGCTCGGCGACCTCGGACAGGCGACGCGGTTCGTCCCGCAGGTTGAACAGGAGGGGATAGCCGATCGGGTCGACCTTGGGGTGGACGCGCGGCGCCCGCTGCTTGACCGCACCCATCAGCTTGATGGTCCGGACGAGGGCGTCTCCGAACTCATCCCGAGGGTTCGAGCGTTCTGTTGCTTGCGGCATACAAGCAAGTCTGCACCCGAATGCTTGCAGAGCGCAACTGTCGGTTTCGAGCGGGCTCGGTCAGGGCACCGTCAGGGTGCGATGACGAGGGCGTCGAGCACCCGGCGAGCGACGTCCTCGTCGCCGACCACGGTGTAGTGCGTGTCCGCCGTCGCCACCCGGCCGGCCGCCCGTCGCGTCGCCGCCTGCGTCGACAGGGTGATCGTCGTCGTGGTCGTCGCGTCCGCGTGCTCTTCGGTTCCGCCAGAAAAGAGGGGTATGCCGTGCGGCTTCCCGTCGCGCTCCTCGACCCGCACGCCGGCCCGGCCCACGACCGGCCCGGTCAGGTCGAGGATGACGGCCTCCCCGGGCGGGACCTGGGCAGTGCGGGCGACGGCCCTGGGCAGGGCGGCAAACAGGGTGTGCACGGTGAGTGCGGCGCCGGGGGAGTCGAGGTTGCCCGGGCGTCCGATGGCGCCACGGATGTCCTGCTCGTGCACCCACAGGTCAAAGACGCGGTTCTGCATCAGCCCCAGCAGGGTCGTGGGGCCGAACGGGCCGAGCGCAGGGTCGTCGGGCGACGTGGTCTCGGCTTCCAAGTGCGCAATCCGCGCGGTCGAGAGGCTGTCGAGCTCCTCGAGCAGCTCCTCCAGGGAGCGGTCCCGCCGGGACTCGAGGAACTTCTCGACCACGGCGCCGAGCCCACTCTTCACGTGGGCGCGACCGTGCACGTCGATGTCAGGGACGGTTTCGCCCTGGACCCACGCCTCGAGGCTGACGACGTGCGCGAACTGGTCCTTCACCGACCAGCCGGGGCAGTCGGTCTCGCGCTCCTCGTCGCCCTCGCGCAGGGAGTGGCCGAGGTCGACGATCGCCTGCACCGTGTGCGAGTAGGCCGCGGTGAGTTCGGCGAGGTCCTTCGGGGCCGTGGTGATCGGAGACATGGACCGACCCTAGCGAGTGGGAGTTGCCCGCGGATCCTGCGCGAGAGCCTGGACACGACGCAGCGCCAACCACAGGACCGGTGCGTAGGCCGGGGCCCACCACGGCGCTGTCATCTCGACGCGACAACCGCCGTCGCGGGTGAGGACGGCGTGACCGGTCGCTGGCACGCCAGCGACCCGCCATGACCAGCGGCGGACGGGTCCTGTGCCCTGCCAACCCTCGATCCGGAAGGTGACCGCAGGTCCGGGTGCGGTCCACACCCTTCCCGTGGCGCCGGGGCCGATCCGTTCGCCACCACCGTCGAGGGACGCCCGGCGCACCGACGGTCCCCACCGTGGCCACTCCTCGACCCGGACGAGCAGGTCCCAGACGGTATCGGCGTCCGCCGCGACGTCGAGTCCGACCGTGAGGGGAGGTGGGGAGAGTTTCATCGTCGCCACTCTGGCACCGATCTGGGCCGGGCGCGGGCGGGCCACGACCGAGCGGTCCAGTCCGCTTGCCTACGCTGTCTCACATGAGCACCGCCCCCGCCGCCCCGCGCACGCCGCTCGGCCCCGTGGCGGTCGTGACCGTGAGCGGGCTCGTCGTCGCCCTCTTTGCCGCGACGCTGGCGGGCGTTCTGTCCCCGCTCGTGCTCGATGACCCAGGGCCCGTCGTGCGTTGGGCGCTGCCCCTGTTGCGCGTCGTCAGCGACGTCTCGTCGGCCGCGACGCTCGGGCTGCTCATCCTCGCCGCGTTCCTCGTGCCGGAGCGCAAAACGACCGAGCGCCGCATCCAGGCCTCGCGCCTTGCTGCCGTCACCGGGGTCATCTGGTTCGTCGCGGCCGGCCTCGGAGTCGTCCTCACCTTCGCCTCGCTCGCCGGGCTCGGCCTGGGCAACCCGGAGCTGGGGCGTCAGTTCCTCACGTTCGTGTGGTCGCTCGAAGTCACGCGGGTGCTCTCCATCTCGACGGGCGTGGCCCTCGTCGTGACGGGTGGAGCCATGCTGGCCCGCACGCGCGCGGCATACGCCTGGTTGGCTGCCGTGGCACTCGCCGGCATCGTCATCGTCGCCCTCACCGGGCACTCCGCCGGGAGCGCCAGCCACGAGGACGCCGTGAACTCACTCGGCGTCCACCTCATCGGTGTCACCGTGTGGGTCGGTGGCCTCTTGGCCATCGCCCTCATGCGACCGCGCATCGGCAAGGACCTCGGCGCCACGGTCTCGCGCTACTCGGTACTGGCCGGGTGGTCGTATGCCGCAGTGGCCATCACCGGGTTGCAGCAGGCGGTCATCCGGCTGGGTTCGTTCTCGGGCATCAACTCCGCGTATGGCGCGATGATCGTCGCGAAGACCGTGATCATCGTCGTGCTCGGCTTCCTCGGCTGGCAGCAGCGCCGACGGGTCATTGCCAGCATCGGTCAGCGCGACAACGCCTTCAGCCGCCTCGTCCTCGTCGAACTCGCCCTCATGGCCGCGGCGATGGGACTCGGAGCAGTCCTCGGCCGCACCCCGCCGCCCGTCCCCGACGCCGAGCTGTCGCCCAGCGCGGTCCTCGCGATCACCGGCTTCCCCGACCCGGGCCCCATGGCGGCCGCCGACTGGTTCTCGGCCTGGCGCCCCAACTGGCTCATGGTCGCCATCGCCGTGCTCGCCGTGGGGCTGTACGTCGCGGGTGTCATGAAGCTCCAACGGCGCGGCGACGCGTGGCCGATCCACCGCACGATCCTGTGGACCCTCGGCTGGCTCATGTTCGTGTGGGCGACGAGCGGCGCCCCCGACATCTGGGGCCGCGTCCTGTTCTCGGTCCACATGGTCATGCACATGGTCATCGCCATGGTCGTGCCCTTGCTGCTCGTCCCGGCGGCGCCGCTCACCCTGGCGCTGCGGGCGTTGCCCTCACGTCAGGACCGCACGTGGGGTCCACGCGAGGTCATCCTCCAGGTCGTCCACTCGCGCGCGATGAAGGTCTTCGCCAACCCTGTCGTCGCTGCTGCCCTGTTCTTCGGCAGCCTCGCAGCCTTCTACTGGTCGCCGTTGTTCGAGCTGGCCCTGTCGACGCACTCGGGTCACCTGCTCATGCTCGCCCACTTCTTCATCACGGGCTACATGTTCACGTGGGCGCTCATCGGTATCGATCCCGGTCCGCCCAAATGGTCGCCCGCGATGCTCCTGCTCATCCTCTTTGCCACGATCTCGTTCCACGCCTTCTTCGGGGTCGCCCTCACCGGCACGCAGTTCGTCCTCGCGCCCGGCTTCTTCGAGCAGATCAACCTCCCGTGGGGGCCGCAACTCCTCGCCGACCAGGAGCGGGCGGGTGAGATCGCGTGGGGCTTCGGTGAGGCGCCAACGCTCATCATCGCGATCCTCGTGGCGCGACAATGGTTCAGCCGTGACCGTCAGGAGACGGTGCGACTCGACCGTCAGGCCGACCGTGACGACGATGCGGCGCTGCGGGCCTACAACGCGCGACTCGGTCGTCTCGGCGACGAGACCAGAGGCGACGAAACCAAGGAGAGCGACTGATGCGGATCGCGGTCATCCAACTGGGCTACGGCGACGACGAGTCGATGCCGGAGCGGGTCGAACGGGTCACCGCACTCCTGCATGACGTCGCCGATGAGCACCGTCCCGATCTGGTCGTCCTCCCTGAGCTGTGGGGTCCGACCGGCTTCGACTACCGCCGCTGGGAGGGGCTCGCCGAATCCCTCGACGGTCCATGGGTCAGAGCGATGACCGAGCTGGCCACCGACATCGGAGTCACCCTCCACGCGGGGTCGTTCATCGAGCGTCTGCCCGAGGCCGGGCCCGACGGACACACTCTCGCCAACACCTCAGTCCTCGTGACATCGCGAGGTGAGCGGACGGCATACCGGAAGATTCATCGTTTTGGATTTGGCTCCGGAGAACCCAAGCTCCTCGAGGCCGGAACCGACATCGTCACGACCCAGATCCCCTCTGGCGCAGGCGAATCCATCGCAGTGGGCCTGTCGACGTGCTACGACTTGCGCTTCCCCGAGCTCTATCGGCAGCAGCTCGACGCCGGCTCGGAGCTC
Organism: uncultured Actinomycetota bacterium; assembly: GCA_963807825.1. GTDB lineage: Bacteria > Actinomycetota > Actinomycetes > Actinomycetales > Dermatophilaceae > Knoellia. The sequence goes on along the minus strand of CAWEDC010000013.1, from coordinate 269,206 downwards.
TACGTCGTGCCAGCCGCGTGGCCGGCGGCTCGCGTCGCCCACTGGACGCTGCTCGGACGGGCGAGGGCCGTGGAGGACCAGGCGTTCGTCGTCCAGTGCAACACCGCTGGAACGCATGCCGGCACCGAGATGGGCGGGCACAGCCAGATCGTCGCGCCGACGGGTGAAGTGTTGGCCGAGGCCGGTGCCGACGAGGAGGTCCTCGTCGTCGACATCGACCCGGCACTCGTCACGAGCACCCGTGAGGGCTTCCCGGTCCTCGCCGACCGCCGCCTCTGACCTGCGCGGCCGACGGAGCCGTCAGGCCTCGAGGTCGGCGAAGGGCCAGGCGTCGACCATGCCCGGCGCACGGCCCGGCTCGATGTAGAACTCGGTCCCGAACCACGCGAGGAAGATCTCGGGCGGCAGCTGCAGCATCATGCCGACGTCGCTGACCTGACTGGCGTGGGAGGCGAGCGCGGCCCGCTTGGAATCGATGTCGTCCGACACGTCGACCCGCCAGTGGATCTGGGTCTCGGGGGTGCCGATGGGCTCGCCGTCCTCCATGGGCTGGTCGGGGTCGAACCCGCCCTCCTGGCCGGCCTCCTTGGCCGCTTCCCAGCCGGCGCGCATGGCGTCGCGGTTCATCGTCGTCTCGAGCAGGCGGGGTCGCTGGGTGGCGAGGTCGGCGGCGCGGTAGGCGACCTTGTGCACCTTGATGTGGTCGGGGTGGCCGTAGCCGCCGTGCCAGTCATAGGTCACGAGGACGTCGGCGTCCTCCTCGTCGAGCACCTCGACCAGTCGCCCCGCAGCCTCGTCGAGGTCGGCGCTGTGGAAGGACTCCTCGTGGCCGTTCTGCTCCCAGCCGTGCATGCCCGAGTCCTGGTAGCCCAGCCACACGATGCGCTCGGCGCCCGTGACGCGCGCAGACGCCTCGGCCTCGCCGCGCCGGTAGTCGGCGAGCGTCATGCCCTCGGGGAGCTCCTCGGGGGCGCTGCCGTGCTCGCCGCCGGTGCCGTAGGCCACGACGACGCGGTGACCTTCGCGCGACAGGCGGGTCATCGTGCCGGAGGTCCCGGAGGCCTCATCGTCGGGGTGGGCGTGGAGAAAAACGATCGTGGCCATGTGCCAATCCTCCCCCGTGCCACCGACATCGACTCAATCGGTGCGCAGGATCCTGGCGATCTCGGTCTGGTCCATGGTCTGCGCATGCTCGAGCGCCGTGACGCCGTCCTTGTCGGCGAGGGTCGCGGTCGCGCCTGCATCGAGCAGGATCTGCACGATCTCCTGGTGGCGTGGGCCGCCATCGCCGAGGATCACGGCCTCCAGCAGCGCGGTCCAACCCAGATCGTTGACGTGGTTGACGTCGATGCCCGTCCGGACCACCCGGCGCACGTAGTCGACGTGCCCCCTCTCGCTCGCCGGGATGACGGACACCCCGCCGAACCGGTTGCGGATCGTGAGGTCCGGATCTGCCACCAGCAGCGCCTCGAGCATCGCCACGCTCCCCGTCACCCCGGTGACCAGCCACGGGGTGTCATGGCGGTCATCGAGCGCATCGGGAGAGGCGCCCCGCGCCACGAGGGTCTGCGCCACAGCCACGTGGTCACCGGTCGCGGCGAGGAGCAGTGCGGTGCGGGCGTGTTCGTCCCGCGCCTCGATGTCGGCTCCTTCGTCGAGGGCTGCGGTGACCGCCGCAAGGTCTCCTTCGGCTGCAGCGCGGAGCAGTCGCGCGGCAGGGGTCGACGAACTCGTGGGCGCAGGGGTCGTCATGCGCCCATCGTGCCCCGGGTGGACGCCGTTCCTAGGATGAACGGGTGACCGATCGCAGCGCTGCCGTCGCCGAACTCGTCGCCTCCTTGCCCGAGGGGGTGGTGGCGACGACGCCTGAGGCGCTCGAGAAGTACCGCCGCGACTGGGCAAAAGACCCAGACGCCGGTATGCCGTGTGCGACCGTTCGCGCTGAATCTGCCGAACACGTCCAGGTCGCCGTCCGCTGGGCGGCGAGTCACGGCATACCCGTCGTTCCGCGTGGGGCCGGGAGCGGGCTGAGCGGGGGAGCATCCGCCGTCGAGGGCGGGCTCGTCGTCAGCCTCGAGCGGATGACCGCCATCGAGATCGACCCGGCCGCACGCTGCGCGGTCGTCGAGCCCGGCGCCTTCAACGCGGCGGTCAAGAAGGCTGCTGCGGAGCACGGCCTCTGGTACCCGCCGGACCCGAGCTCGTTCGAGATCTGCTCCATCGGCGGCAACGTCGCGACGAACGCGGGCGGGCTGTGTTGCGTGAAGTACGGCGTGACGACCGACTACGTCCTCGGGCTCGACGTCGTCCTCGCCGACGGCCGACTGATCACGTTGGGCGGCAAGCGCATCAAGGACGTCGCCGGACTCTCGCTGCTCAAGCTCTTCGTCGGCAGCGAGGGCACGCTGGGCATCGTCACGCGAGCAACGTTGCGGCTCATCCCTGCTCAGCTCGCACCGTCGACGTTGGTCGCCACCTTTGACTCGGTGCGCGCGGCAGCCGAGGCGGTCGTCGCCATGGGTCGAGTGGTGCGCGCGTCGATGGTCGAGCTCATGGACCAGCCGACGGTGAACCAGGTCGAGAACTTCGCACCCATGGGTCTGGACCGCGAGCGAGCCCTGCTCCTCGTCCAGTCCGATGCACCGGAGGGTGCCCGCGCCGGCGAGATGGCGGTCATCGAGAAGGCCTGCACCGACTCTGGCGCCGTCGAGGTCTTCGTGACGCACGATGCGGCCGAGGGTGAGTCGTTCGTGCGGGCTCGTCGGCTCGCGTTCCCGGCTGCGGAAGCCGCGGGATCGCTGCTGCTCGAGGATGTTGGCGTGGCGGTGCCGCTGCTCCCCGACCTCGTTGCGCGTGTCGAGGAGATCGGCGTCGAGCGCGGCGTCGACATCGTCTGCGTCGCTCACGCCGGTGACGGCAACACCCACCCCATCGTCATGTACGACGCCGCCGACGCGGAGTCGAGTGCCCGCGCCCACGCCGCGTTCGACGACATCCTCACGGCCGCCATCGCGCTCGGCGGCACGATCACCGGTGAGCACGGCGTCGGGCGACTCAAGCGCGATGCGCTCCCAGCGATGCTCGGTCCCGACGTCATGGAACTCAACCAGCGCATCAAGGACGCCCTCGACCCCGACGGCCTCCTCAACCCCGGCGCCGTCCTCGTAGCCCGAGACTGAGCGCGTCGTAGTGGGGCCACTCGCACCATCTGGGTAGTCGTACTCATCGACACTGTCGGTGGCGAATGGTTGGGTTGGCACCAGCGCGGATCAGGGGTGAACCGCCAGCCCGGACCGGGGGGGCCGGGCGAACATGCGGGGCGCCTGCTCTCGGAAACGAGACCAGGCGCCCCGCCTCCACGTCCGCACCTGATCAAGGTTGGTCGCGCCGTATCCGCAGGTCAGCGCCTTGCACGGGTAGTGTCGGTTCCCGATCCGGGAACCCTGAGCCCGGACGCGGACCCCTGGGAGTGACCCATGTACATCGGACTCGGAATCGTCCTCATCGTGATCGGCGCGATCCTGTCGTTCGTCCTGCAGGTCGATCTGCCCGGCATTGACGACGACATGCTCGGCTGGATCCTCATCGCTGCTGGTGTCCTCGCGATCCTGCTGTCCTTCGCGATGCGCGGACGCACCCGCCCCACGGGCTACACGGCGACCCGTTCGTCGCAGGTCGACCCGACGACCGGCTCGCGCGTCGACGAGACCCGCGTCGACCCGGACACGCGCCTCTGAGGCGAGCACACGGCATACGCCGACACGGCCCCGGTGACCACACGGTCACCGGGGCCTTCGTCTGTCCGGGGAGTGCTCCCCATCGACAGAGCGCTACGGCGCTGGAAGGGTTGCTACCAGCGCAGATTGGGGCGCCTGCCCATGGAGGGGGCGGCGGGCACCACAAGACGCAGGTATGCCGCCCGCACAAGTGCGCGGACGGCATACCGGATGTTCGTGGATCAGCTCAGAATGCGGATTCCGGCACGTCCATGAGCTCGTTGTCCGTGGCCTCGGCCATGGTGCGCTCGGCGGCGAGACGCGGGAGGACCTGACGCGAGTAGAACTGCGCGGCCGCAACCTTGCCCGTGTAGAAGTCGCGGTCCTTGTCGCTGACCTCGCCCTCGAGAGCCTTGAGTGCGATGTCGGCCTGGTTGAGGAGCAGCCAGCCGACGACGAGGTCACCGGCACCGAGGAGCAGGCGCGTGGTGTTCTGGCCGACCTTGTAGAGGTTGGTGACGTCGCCACCCTGACGCGGGTCGGACTTCATCAGCTCGCCGACCATGTAGCCGAGGATGCCCTGGACGTTCTCGAGGCCCTCGCCCAGGAGCTCGCGCTCGCGGTCGAGCTTGCCACCGTGGCCGCCGAGGTCCTTGGAGAACTCCTGGATCTGCATGGACAGCGTGGTCAGGGCCTGGGCCTTGTCCTTGATGATCTTGCGGAAGAAGAAGTCGAGGCCCTGGATGGCGGTGGTGCCTTCGTAGAGGGTGTCGATCTTGGCGTCGCGGACGTACTGCTCGACCGGGTAGTCCTGGAGGAAGCCGGAGCCACCGAACGTCTGGAGCGACTCGGTGCCGAGCAGCACCCAGGCGCGCTCGGAGCCGAGGCCCTTGACGATCGGGAGGAGCAGGTCGTTGACGCGGTTGGCGCGTTCCGCGGGGGAGCCGTGCTCGAGGGTCTCGGCGCCGGTCTCGAGCTGGGCCGAGTCGACGATGTCCTGCTGGGCGGCCGTGTAGAGGACGAGTGCGCGCAGGCCCTCGGCGTAGGCCTTCTGCAGCATGAGGCTGCGGCGCACGTCGGGGTGGTGGGTGATCGTCACGCGCGGCGCGGCCTTGTCGGTCTGCTGCGTGAGGTCGGCGCCCTGGACGCGCTCCTTGGCGTACTCGAGCGCGTTGAGGTAGCCGGTCGACAGGGTCGCGATGGCCTTGGTGCCGACGAGCATGCGGGCGTTCTCGATGACGCGGAACATCTGGGCGATGCCGTCGTGCACGTCGCCCAAAAGCGTTCCGGTGGCGGGCTTTTCGCCGCCGAAGGTGAGCTCGCAGGTCGTGGAGACCTTGAGACCCATCTTCTTCTCGACGTTGGTGACGTAGACGCCGTTGCGCTCGCCGAGCTCACCGGTCTCGAGGTCGACCTCGTACTTGGTGAGGATGAAGAGCGAGAGGCCCTTGGTGCCGGGGCCAGCACCCTCGGGGCGAGCGAGGACGAAGTGGACGACGTTGTCGACCATGTCGGACTCGGCGCTCGTGATGAAGCGCTTCACACCCGTGATGTCCCAGGTGCCGTCCTCGTTCTGCGTGGCCTTGGTGCGGCCGGCGCCGACGTCGGAACCCGCGTCGGGCTCGGTGAGCACCATCGTGCAGTGCCAGTCCTTCTCGACGATCCAGTGGGCGAGCTTCTTCTGCTCGTCGTTGCCCAGGATGTAGAGGAGCTTGGCGAAGCCGTAGGAGGCGTTGAACATGAGCAGCGCCGGGTTCGCACCGAGGACGAGCTCGTTCATGGCCCAGCGCAGGCTCGGCGGGGCGACGGTGCCGTCGAGCTCGGCGGGCAGGTCGATGCCCCAGAAGCCACTGTCGCGGTAGGCCTTGTAGGACTTCTTGAACGACTCCGGCATCGTCACGACCTGGGTCTCCGGGTCGTAGACCGGCGGGTTGCGGTCGGCGTCCTGGAACGACTCGGCGATCTCGTTCTCCGAGAGGCGCGCCATCTCCTTGAGCATCTCGCGAGCGGTGTCGCTGTCAAGGTCTTCGTAGGGCCCGTGGCCCAGGACGTCGTTGCGGCCGAGGACCTCGAAGAGGTTGAACTCGATGTCACGCAGGTTGCTCTTGTAGTGGCCCATGCGTCCATGGTGCTACTCGCGAGTAATGGAGAGCAAGGTGGTGGCCGGGTTTGTGACTAAGCGCACGCTTAGTGGCCTGGGTCACGCTCGTGGGCGTACGGCATACAAAGAGAAAAGGCCGGGTATGCCGTGTGTGCCGGTGACGGAGACCGGTGCGGCGGTGTGGTTCGCTGGATCTCATGCCTGAGCAGGACCGCAAGGTCGCATCACCCGAACCCTCCGCCGAAGAGAACCCTGTCGTCGCGGAGGCCACCAAGGCGATCGACGCCCAACAGCTGTGGGTCGCGCGTGACCTCTTGGCTGCGCACGTGCGCGAGGAGCGCGACGTCGAGGCGCTGCGTCTGCTCGGCGAGGTCCACCACGGCATGGGCGACCTGCCGGCCGCGGGTGCGGCGTGGTTCGGGGCTGGTGTGAAGGGACCCGAGGTCCAGGCGGCGGTCTCTGCCTGGCGCTCTGCGCACGGTGACGATTTCGGCGCGATGTGGCGCTCACTGCCGCGTTCGGTGCGCCAGGAGCCGCGGTCCAAGAAGGTCGAGGCGTTGCGCGGCAAGGCGCTCGAGGCGCGTGAGGCCGAGGGCGAGGCCAGTGATCCTGCGGGTTCTGGCGTGGGTTCGTCGGCTTCGGGTTCGTCCTCGGGCGGCGGGATCGACGCGGCCCAGATCATCGCCTGGGTCATTGCGGCGTTGGTTGTCGTCTGCGCGATCGTCGGGCTCGTGCAGATCCTTCGCTGGATGGTCCCCGGCAGCTGATCCGGCTGTGACGGGTCAGTGCTGCTTCACCCGGACCACCAAGGCATCGCGATCCACGACCAGCCGTAGCCGCGTGGCCAGCCCCAGGACGTCGCCGTCGGCCTCCACCTTCTGCCCCGGGCTGACGGTGACCACGACGTCGCGACCCTGTCCGCGTTCGATGGACGGACCGTCGTCGGCCTGTCCTCGAAGGACTCTGGACGCCACACCGATCCACTGCGCGAGGCTCTCGGGGGTGAGGGTCGCGATGTCGAGCAGTCCGTCGTCGAGGACGGCGTCAGGGAGGAGCGTGATGCCTCCGGTGAGCGTTCCGCAGTTCCCCACGACCAATGTGCGTGCCGTGACCGGCTCGGACCTCACGTCGTCGAGAGTGACCGACAGCTGGAACCCCTCCCCGCGCAGGTTCTTGCTCGCGGCCAGGACGTAGGCAGCCCAACCCACCGTGTCCTTGAGACCCTCTGGCGCGTCGTCCATGATCGCGGCGTCGAAGCCCAGGCCGGCCATGACCGTGAAGAGGTGGGCGTTGGCGGGCCGGTGAACGACCGGTGTCGGGTCGGCCAGCTGGTCCTCAGTGGGATCGAGCAGCAACCAGCCCGCGTCGATCGTGCGGTCGACGCCGGTGAGGGCACTCGTGACGGCATCCGCCAGGTCGTCCACCGGTGCACCGACGTTGCGGGCCAGCAGGTTTCCCGTGCCGCCGGGCAGCAGGCCCAGCGGCACACCCGTGCCTGCGAGCACCTGCGCGACCGCCCGCACGGTGCCGTCGCCACCGAGGGCGCAGACGATGTCCGGCCCGTCCAGCAGCGCCTCATGCGTCTGGCCGAAGCCCGGGTCGTCCTCGGTGGTCTCGACGAACGACACCTGGCCGAACCCCACGGCGTTCGCCGCGGACTCGACCGTCCGCCGCACTGCACCGAGGTCCTCGAACTTCGTCGGGTTGACGATCACCACAGCTCTGGGCATGGGCTGACCGTACGCCAAAAGGCCCCCTGACCTGCGCTGTTGTGGGAGGCTGGCGCCGTGGACACCCCGGACGTCAAGAGTGCGGCACACGAGGCCGGCAACTCCGCCATCGTGGAGCGGGGGGCGAGGCTCGGTTATGCGGTGAGTGGGCTGCTCCACCTGCTGATCGCCTACATCGCGCTCAAGGTCGCGTGGACCTCGGGTGGAGGCAGCGCAGACCAGTCCGGCGCCCTGGCGACATTGGCGAGCAGCAGCGGCGGGCCCTTCATCTTCTGGGTGACCGTCGTCGGGTTCGCCCTGCTTGCGGTGTGGCAGCTCACCGAGGCCATCACCGGAGCGCACGGTGCAGAGCTCGGGGACCGGCTCAAGGCGTTGGGCAAACTCGTGGTGTATGCGGCGCTGACCTGGACCGCCTTCACGTTCGCGACGGGGTCGTCCACCTCGAGCGGTGGCCAGACCAAAGACTTCACGACGAGCCTGATGGGGCACACCGGAGGTCGGCTCCTCGTGGGCGCCCTCGGGGTGGGGGTCGCCGCTGTCGGTGGCTACCACATCTACAAGGGGTGGAAGAAGAAGTTCCTCGAGGACCTCACCGAGCACCCCGGAAACTGGGCCGTTCAGGCGGGTCGTGCGGGCTACGTCGCCAAGGGCGTTGCCCTCATCGTCGTCGGCGGTCTCTTCGTCGTCGCCGCCGTGCGCAAGGCGCCCTCGGAGGCCACCGGTCTCGACGGCGCGCTGCGTACCCTGCGTGAGGCGCCTGCGGGCACGGTCCTGCTCACCCTCGTCGCCGTGGGCCTCGCTGCCTTCGGCGTGTACTGCGGGGCACGGGCGCGCTACGCCCGGGTCTGATCGCTGGGTCGCTCACGACGCAGGTAGCCCCAGGCGAGCAGGGCGCTGAGGATGCCGTTGACCGCCCCCATGGCGACATCGCTCGGGTGGTGCATCCCGCGATAGAGCCGCGCGTAGGCCACGAGAAACGGCGCGATCCCGCACAGCACCATCACCACCGTGCGCAGAACCGGGTGGGTGATGCGGCTGGCCATGAGCACGAGCGAGAGGTACAGCGCCGTGGAGGCCCCCTGGTGACCGCTGGGGTAGCTGGAGGTCGGCGGTGCGGGGTCGAGGTGGCTGACCTCCGGCCGGGGGCGCCCGACGATGGCTGTCGCGATGACGAAGATCGTCGCCTGGAGCGAGATCGCGAGGACTGGGACCACGGCATACCACCACTGCTTCGTGCGCCACCACACGATCAGGGCCACGAGCACCGCGACGCCGATGACGTACTCGGTGTTGCCGATGTGGGACCACACCATCGTGATCGAGTTCCACGTGGGCGTGCGACCGGCGGCCAGGTCCCTGTTGACGGACTCCTCGCTCGACCCCACGCTCTTGAGGGGGCCGGCGAGCAGCAGTCCTACGCCCACGATTCCCCCGAAGAGGAGGAGCGAGGGGGCGAGGGCACGGACGGCGGCGTCCTTGAGGGCGGAGCCGACCGACGGCCTCGTCGTGTCGTCCTCGTAGCGGGTGAGGAAGGCCATCAGGTGCGCTCCTTGGTGGTGGTGGGGTCTGAGTCGAGGGACGGCGGCTTCCAGTCGACGTAGCCCACGTAGGACGCGCCGACGAGGCCCACGCCGAGCAGGACGCCGGCGGTGACGTCCGAGGGGAAGTGGACGCCGAGGAAGATCCGGTCAAGGCCGGTCAGGAGGACAAGGACTGCGGCGAGGGCGATCGCGGCGACCTTGGCCACGCGGCGATCCAGGATTGGCCACAGCAGCAGAACCATCGTCGTCGCCATGATGGTCGCATTGGCCGCGTGCCCGGAGGGGAAGGAGTAGCCCGGAGAGTGCGAGACGGGATCGGGCACGACGGGCCGGGCGCGCTGGACGAGGTACTTGACGTCGAGCGCGAGGTTCCAGCCCACCATCATCGTCACGAACGCCCAGAGCGCGCGGGTCGTGAGGTGCCGGCTGCGCCACGCCCACAGGCAGACCAGAGTGGCCACGACGTACAGGTTGGTGGGGCTGCTGAGCCGCTGCCAAGTGAGCAGGAGGCGCAGCAGGCCAGGGTGCTCCCTCGTGACGTCTGTCGCCGACCTGATCGCTGCCTTGTCGGCATCGATGAGCGGGTCGAACTGGGTGCGCACGAGAAACGCGAGTGCCATGACGACGAGCGCGACGACGAGGCCATAGGCCACGGCACGAGCGACGCGTCGCAGGCGACGGCGAGCCGGGGTTGCGGCATTTGCGCTGGTCACCCGGCCTGTCTACCAGAGGATGGACGGCAACGGACCGATGGGAGGGCACCGCGCATGGGCCGTGCTCTGAGGCCCGCCACAGCCCTGTGACCTGCGACAATGGTCTCCAGCCATCCCTCCACTCCGGAGGGAGCCCTCCCTGCTCAGGACTCTCGTGACCCTCGTTTCCCCCTGCCTCCACGACGCCCGGCGCATCTCCCGCCGCGGCGTCTTGGAGTCGCCGCTCGTGAACTACGCACCCGGACTGCTCCTGACCAATCGCTACCGCCTCGAGGAGCTCATCGCCGAGGGTGGGATGGGTCAGATCTGGCGCGCACTGGACGAGACGTTGCAACGGCCCGTCGCCGTCAAGGTCCTGCGACAGGGCCGGCAGTGACGAGACCTTCGTCGAGAGGTTCCGCGTCGAAGCAGTGAACTCCGCTGCCCTCCAGCACCCCAACATCGTCACCGTGCACGACTTCGGCGAGGGCGAGCACTCGGCCTACCTCGTCATGGAGCTGATCGAGGGCAAGCCGCTGTCCGCGGTCATCGCCGAGCAGGGTCCCATGCCGGCCGAGGTGGTCACGGAGATCCTTCACCAGACCGCGTCGGCGCTCCATGCCGCTCATGAGGCCGGTGTCGTCCACCGTGACGTCAAGCCGGCGAACATCGTGGTCGATGACGACGGCTACGCGCGGCTCACGGACTTCGGCATCTCGAAGGCGATGTCGGGCTCCGCCCTGACCCAGACCGGCGAGATGCTGGGAACGGCGCACTACCTCGCCCCCGAGCAGGTCCAGGGCCGCCCCGCCACCCCTGCCAGTGACGTCTACGCGCTGGCGGTCGTCGGGTTCGAGATGATCACAGGCACTCGGCCGTTCGCCGGAGAGTCGATGGTCACGACTGCTCTTGCGCACGTGGGTCAGCCCGCCCCGGAGCTGCCGGACTCCGTGCCCGAGCCCTTGCGCACGACCGTGCTGGCTGGCCTGGCCAAGCTGCCCGAGCAGCGCCCAGCCGACGCGGCGGCCTTCGCCGAGGCTCTGCGCCTGCCAGCAGGGACGGCACCTGCTCACCTGGTCGAGGGGGCACGGTCCGCCGTCAGCCCCGTGGTGGCGGGGCTCCCGGAGGGGATGTTCACGCCCTATCCGCCGCCGCGCGTCGACACCGCCTCGGAGGCTTGACCCCCGTCCGTCCCCGGGCACGCATCTGTCAGGACGTGGCATCGAGACCGGGCGACACGGCATACGCCGTGTTTGAAAGGGTGAGGCGTGAGCACGATCGTGATCGGTGGCGGGATCATCGGCCTGACGACGGCCTACCACCTTGCCCGCGAAGGGCAGACGGTCTCGGTCGTCGATGCCCGGCGGCCGGGCCAGGGCGCGTCGGACGTCAACGCCGGGTGGGTGGTCCCGGCGGTCAGCGGACCCGTGCCGGCACCGGGCATGGTCCTCGCGTCGATGAAGTGGATGCTCCGACGGGACAGCCCGCTGTCGATCCGGCCGTCCGTGCATCCCGACTTCGTGCGTTTCATGCTCGGCATGTGGCGGCACTCGAACGCGCGGGACTACCGGCGCGGGTTCGAGGCACACCTCCGGTTGGCGGCAGGCAGCATGGAGATGCTCGACGGGTACCGCGCCGACGGGCTGGACTTCGAGATGCACGAGGGCGGGCTCCTGCTGGCGTTCCTCGATGAGGCGCACCTCGAGCACTACGCGGACGATCTCGAGCTGGTGGGTGGGCACGGCATCGAGTCGCGAGTCCTCGTCGGCGACGCGGTGCGTGAGCAGGAGCCGCTGCTGTCCGACCGGGTCCGAGGTGGAATCCACTTCCCCGGCGAGCGGTTTCTCGACCCGGGCGCCCTGATCGCGGCGCTCCGCCTCCGGCTCGACTCGCTGGGCGTCGAGGTCATCGAGGGCGCGCCCATCGACGAGGTGGTGCTGCGCGGCGACCGGGTGACGGGTGTCGTCTCACGGGGGCGAGAGTTCAGCGCCGACAACGTCGTCCTTGCTGCGGGAGCCTGGACCGGGGTGCTCTCGCGGTTGTTCGGCGAGGCTCTGCCGGTGCGGTCGGGCAAGGGCTACTCGATCGACGTGGCGCCGATGCCGCTGCGCAGCGCCGTCAGCCTGTCCGAGGCCAAGGTGGCCGTCACGCCCCTCGACGGGCGACTCCGCCTGGCGGGAACGATGGAGTTCGGAGGGCTGAACGAGACGGTGGACCAGGTCCGAGTGGACGCGATCCGAAGGGGGCCGGCGGCGTACTTCCGCGACTGGTCGGCCGCGGGCTCGGACTCGTCTGCTCCGCTGGCGGGGATGCGACCCATGACGCCGGACGGCCTGCCGATCATCGGACGCCTCGGCGGGCTGGTGAACACCTATGTCGCCACGGGGCACGGGATGCTCGGCGTCACGCTGGCGCCCGGCACGGCGGCTGCCCTCACCGAACTGATCGTTCGCGGTGTCTCAGCGCCGGCCCTCGAGCCCTTCGCTGCCAGCCGGTTCGGTCGCGGCGCCTGAGCGAGCGCGGGGGCTCACCTGCCGGCGGACCATCAGCTGCCCGCGTCGACTCGGCGTTCGTGCTCACGTCTTCGCTGCGGCCTGCCAGCTGATGGTCCGCCGGTCGATGCGCGCGGTGAAGGCGCGCCGGGGTGGCGTGCGGGTCTGGGCGGGCAGAGACTGCAGTCATGGCCAACTGGCGGTGGGCTGAACCGTGAGGGCCTGACGTGCGTATCAATCGTTGGGAGGTCGTATGCGGGACAGTGGCGCAGTGTTGATGAAGCAGCTTCATGACGAACATGCGGCTGCCCTCTGGGGCTATTGCCTCAGCCTCACCGGGCGCGACCATGCCCGGGCCGAGGACGTCGTGCAGGAGACGCTGCTGCGGGCCTGGCGCAACCACGACCGGCTCGAGGAGAGCCGCGGGTCCGTGCGGGCGTGGCTGTTCACCGTGGCGCGCAACATCGTGATCGACGAGTGGCGCACCAAGCGCACCCAGAGCGAGCTGTCCGTCGCCGAGGTGCCCGAGGTGCGCGAGCCCGGCGACCAGACCGACCAGATGCTCATGTCCTGGGTCGTGGCCGACGCCCTGCTCGCCCTGTCGCCGGACCACCGGGCGGTCCTGGTGGAGTGCTACTTCAAGGGAGCGTCGGTGGCTCAGGCCGCCCACCGTCTGGGGATCCCTGACGGTACGGTCAAGTCGCGAACCCACTACGCCCTGCAGGCGTTGCGGTTGAGACTGCAGGAGATGGGGGTCGGAGCATGAGCTGCGAGTTCGCACACCTCGACGGGTCCTACGTGCTCGGCGCGCTGTCGCCGACCGAGCGCCTCGAGTTCGAACGACACATGGCGAGCTGCGCGGAGTGCAGCCAGAGCGTGAGGGAGCTGGCCGGCATACCCGGTCTTCTTGCGCAGGTCGACCTGTCCGACATCGAGGACGCGTCCGTGCCGCCCGTCCCTGCCACGCTGCTGCCATCGCTCGTGAGCGAGGTCCGATCGGCGGAGCGCCGGCGTTCGGTGTGGGTCGGGGCGATCGCTGCCTCGGTGGCGGCCGTGGCTGTGGGAGCCCTCGCGGTCGCGACCGGCCTGGGCAGCGGTGACGAGCCACTTGTGGCCTCGTCGGCGACACCCACGCCGAGTGCGACGAGCACGGCGTCGAAGCTGCACATGGAGTCGGTCGGCTCCAGCACGATCAGCGCCGACGTGGCGCTCGCGGGCGTCGCGTGGGGGACTCGGCTCGAGATGACCTGTTCCTACGGGGAGGGCGAGGACGACTACGAGGCCATGCACGGCTGGGTCTACGGCCTCTTCGTCCAGACCCGGGACGGCCGCTTCGAACAGGTCGCCACGTGGAAGGGGCTGCCGGGTCGCACGATGAACCTCCAGGCGGCGACGGCCGCCCAGCGAGAGGACATCCAGCGCGTGGAGGTGCGCACCTCCGGTGGGGTCGTGGTTCTCCGGCTCAGCGTGTGAGCGCTGCGGACCGTCGGCTGGCCAGCACGGGACGCAGGAGGGCCAGGCCGCCGAGGAGGCAGATGACCTCGGACGCGGCCGCCGAGAGCACCCAGCCGCCGGTCCACTGCTCGTTGACGCCGAAGAGTCCGACCGTCGAGGAGATGATGAACGCCCCGAGGGTGCTGGCGCCGAAGCCGAGCACGAGGAACGCCGGGACCCAGTGCCGCCAGATCATGAGCATCACCGCGATCACGGCACCGGCGATCGCGTTGACCATGAAGGCCGGGCCGATCCTGTCGATGTCGCGATAGCCGTCGAACCACAGGTAGAGGTGAATCGCCGCCGAAACCAGGGCGGCCAGAGCCGTCACGATCCGCACCCACATGGTTTCCTCCTTCGATGCCGGGACGACGCTCGTCCCCTTCGACAATCACGGTCTGTGCAACGGGTTGGTTCACCCGTTGAACCGCTCGGGGTTGTTGACCGTGAGTTCTTGCGTGGGAGACGTGCGAGAACGAGCCTTCTGGCTGCGTGAGCCCGGCGCGGGCGAGATCCGGCACGTCGATGTGGGGATGCCGGAGGCGGGTGAGGTGCTGGTGCGGACGGTCCGCTCAGGGGTGAGCCGGGGGACCGAGTCCCTCGTCTTCCGTGGTGGCGTGCCGGTCGAGGAGTATGCCGCGATGCGGGCTCCGTTCCAAGAGGGCACCTTCCCTGGGCCGGTCAAGTACGGGTACCTCAACGTCGGCGTGGTCGAGGAGGGTCCGGCGGACCTGGTGGGGCGCACGGTGTTCTGCCTGCACCCGCACCAGACCGCCTACGTCGTTCCCAGCGAAGCGGTCGTGCTGGTGCCCGAGGGGGTCCCGGCTGACCGGGCGGTCCTGGCCGGAACGGTGGAGACCGCGGTCAATGCGATGTGGGACGCGGCGCCGCTCGTGGGTGACCGGGTGGCGGTCGTGGGCGGCGGGATGGTCGGGCTCTGTGTCGCGCGGTTGCTGGCCGGGATGCCCGGGGTCGAGGTGACGGTGGTGGACGTCGACGAGCGGCGACGCGAGGTGGCGGCCGCTCTGGGGGCTCGGTTCGCGCTGCCGGCTGAGGCGCCGGCGGGTTTGGACCTCGTCGTCCACGCGAGTGCGTCGTCGGCGGGGCTGCAGCTGTCACTCGACCTGCTCGCCGACGAGGGCACGGTGATCGACCTGAGTTGGTACGGCTCGGCCGAGGTGGCGCTGCGTCTCGGGGGCAGGTTCCACTCGGGGCGCCTGTCGATCCGGTCGAGCCAGGTCGGCATGGTCTCGCCGGCGCGGCGGGGGCGTCGGTCAATGCGTGATCGCCTGAGGCTGGCTCTGGAGCTGCTGCGTGACCCGGCGTATGACGTTCTGCTGAGCGGGAGTTCACCGTTCGAGGAGCTGCCGGACGTCATGCGCTCCTTGGCCGGGGGCGACCTGCCGGCGCTGTGCCACAGCATCACCTATGGAGGCGTCGAGCCATGTTCAGTGTGACCGTTCGCGACCACATGATGGTGGCCCACAGCCTCACCGGCGAGGTCTTCGGCCCGGCGCAGCAGCTGCACGGCGCGACGTACGTCGTGGACCTGACGTTCCGGGCGCTCGACCTCGATGCCGACGGGATGGTGGTGGACATCGGTTTGGCGTCGGCGGCCCTGGCTGCGGTCGTCGGGGAGCTGTCCTATCGCAACCTCGATGACGACCCCAGCCTGGTGGGCGTCAACACGACGACCGAACGCCTGGCCCAGGTCGTGGCGGACCGGATCGCCGCGCGGGTGGGTGCGGGCGAGCTCGGGCCGCACGCCGACCAGGTGACCGCCATCGCCGTGGTGCTGCGTGAGTCCCACGTGGCGTGGGCGTCGTACGAGCGGGCGCCATGATCGCCGTTCACGTCGTCGTCCCCGAGGGCATCGCTGACCCGACCCGGCCCAGCGGCGGGAACGCCTACGACCGGCGCGTGATTGCGGGCCTGCGGGGTCGCGGATGGGCCGTGCGCGTCCACGAAGTGCCGAGTCCGGGGACTGTGCCGAACGCCGAGGTGAGGGCGGCGCTGGGGGTCGCCCTCGCCGGCATACCGGATGGTTCCGTCGTTCTCCTCGACGGTCTCGTGGCCTCCGGGCAGCCGGAAGTCCTCGTGCCCGAAGGCCGACGGCTCCGGCTCGTGGTCCTCGTGCACCTGCCCCTCGGATGCGGCGACGTCGAGGCGCGCGCCCGAGAGCGCGAGGTGCTGATCCGCGCGGAGGGCGTCATCGTCACGAGCAGCTGGACGCGCGACTGGCTCGTCACCGCGTATGCCCTGCCGCGCGGCCACCTTCGCGTCGTGAGTCCCGGGGCCGAGTCGGCGCTCATCGTGGAGACCGGCGCCGCTGGTGGGCGGTTCGTCTCGGTGGGAGCGGTGACCCCGACCAAGGGACAGGACGTGCTCGTCGAGGCCTTGGTCGCCATCACCCATCTCGAGTGGTCGTGTGTCTGCGTCGGTTCCGTGGGGGTCGACCCTGCGTTCGCGGAGTCGGTTCGGGAGCGAGTCGGTCTCGCCGGACTGGGCAACCGGCTCACCTTCGTCGGGCCGCGCGTCGGTGTCGAGCTCAACGCCGCGTATGCCGTGTCCGACCTTGTCGTCGTCCCGTCACGGACCGAGACCTACGGGATGGTTGTGACCGAGGCCCTGGCTCGTGGGCTGCCGGTCGTGGGCGCCGACGTCGGCGGTCTGCCGGAAGCGCTCGGGACAACGCCGAGCGGGGAGCGGCCAGGCGTGCTCGTTCCCCCGGGCGACTCGGGTGCGCTCGCCGACGCCCTGCGCCGATGGCTCACCGATGCCGGTCTGCGAGCCACGCTCCGACGCGTGGCCGGGGAGCGGCGATCGACCCTCGGCGACTGGTCCGCGACGACGGACGGGCTCTCTCGCGTCCTCACGGAGGTGGCGGCATGACCGAGGTCGAACTACGGGTCACCCCGCAATGGCTGGAGCTGCGCGAACCCGCAGACGCGGCAGCTCGCTCGACCTCACTGGTGGCCACGCTTGCCGCGGCCCTCGAGGGCCCCGCTCTCGACGGTGCCGCGCTGACCGTTCGTGACCGCTGGGGCGAAAGCGTGTCGCATCGCAGGGTCGTCGTGCACGACCTCGGCAGCGGCAGTGGCTCGATGGGTCGGTGGCTCGCCCCGCGGCTACCCGGGCCGCAGCACTGGGTCCTGCGCGACCGCGACCCGGACCTGCTGACCGTCGCCGTCGACGGCCCTCCCCGGGCGACAGCAATCGGGGGTGCCGTCACCGTCGAAACGCGGGTCGACGACATCACCCGGCTCTCCCCGGAGGACCTCGCCGGGGCCTCCCTCGTCACTGCCGCAGCGCTGCTCGACATGCTGACCGCCGCCGAGATCGGGCGACTCGTGGGGTCGGTGGTCGCGGCTGCCTGTCCGGCGCTCCTCACCCTGTCGGTGACGGGCCACATCACGTTCGGCCGGAGCGACCCGTTGGACGCCGTCCTCGAGGCCGCGTTCAACGACCACCAGCGCCGGACGCTCGGTGATCGAGAACTCCTGGGACCGGATGCGGCGAGAGTGACTGCCGAGAGCTTCCGGGCCGTGGGGTGGCACGTCGAGCTGGCCGCGAGTCCATGGCGCCTGAGTGCACAGTCGGCCGACCTCGCCGCAGAGTGGCTCGAAGGGTGGGTGGGTGCCGCGTGCGAGCAGCGGCCCGAACTCGGCGACCTCGGCTCGGACTACCTGGTTCGCCGCCGCCTCGAGCTGGAGCGCGGACTCGCGGTCACGGTGCAGCACGTCGACCTCCTCGCCCTGCCGCCCGGAGGCGGCCGGTGATGGCGGGGTCCTGGCAGCGGTGGGCGCGAGCCGCGGTGGGCGCGCTGGTCCTTGCCGCCCTCGTGCTGCGGCTGGGGACGGACGCGTTCGTCGATGCCTTGCGGGCTGTCGATGCGAGGGCGCTCGTCCTGGGCGCGGCGATCGCCGTGGTGACGACGACGGTGGGAGCTTGGCGCTGGCAGGTCGTCGCGCGGCAGCTCCAGGTCGAGCTCTCGATGCCCGAGGCGGTCGCCGCCTGCTACCGCTCGCAGTTCCTCAACGTCACGCTGCCCGGTGGCGTGCTCGGCGACGTCGGACGCGGGGTGCACCACGGTCGCGCTGTCGCCGATGTCGGTCGGGGCCTGCGGGCCGTCGCGTGGGAGCGGGCCCTCGGCCAGGTCTCCCTCGTCCTCGTCACGGCGGGTGCTCTCGTCGTGGCCAAGCCCCTCGGACCGATCGACCTCGTCGCCGCGGTCCTCGGGGTCGTCGTCGGCGCGGTCCTGCTGCTCGGACTCACCCGGGTGTCGCGGGTCGTGGCAGCCGACGTCCGCTCCCTGGCGAGCACGTCGGCGCTCGCGAAGGTCTTCGCGGCTTCCCTCGTCGTCGTGGCCGGGCACGTCGCGACCCTCGCGCTCGCGGCCCGGACGGTGGGAGTGCGTATGCCGGCCGCCACCTTCGTGCCCGTCGCTCTCGTCGTCCTTCTGGTCGCCGCAGTACCGCTCAACCTCGCGGGATGGGGCCCTCGCGAGGGAGCCGCGGCCTGGGCGTTCGGAGCAGCCGGGGCCACCGCGAGTCAGGGGCTCGCGGTGGCCGTGGCCTTCGGCGTCATCGTCTTCGTCAGCACCCTCCCCGGGGCCGTTGTCCTGGCCCTCGGTCGCCGCACCTCACCGGCGCCCCCTGCGTCCGCGGATGTGGTCGCTGGAGCCGCCATCCGCGCAGACGCAGTGACGGGGGGTGGGCGATGACCGACCGGCCGTACACGGTGCTGAGCTGTGCCATGTCACTCGACGGCTACCTCGACGACGCCTCGGGGAAGCGGCTCGTCCTGTCGAACGCCGCCGACCTCGACCGCGTGGACGAGGTCCGGGCCGGGAGCGACGCGATCCTCGTCGGGGCGGGCACGGTGCGGGCCGACAACCCCCGACTGCTCGTGCGCGCGGCCCATCGGAGGGAGCGCCGGATCGCCGAGGGGCGGGCGCCGTCACCACGCAAGGTGACGGTGACACGGCATACCCTGCTTGATCCCTCGGCCGCGTTCTTCTCAACTGGCGAGTGCGACAAGTACGTCTATTGCGCGAGCCCCGGCGTCACCTCGGCGCGGGAGCGGTTGGGGGCTCTCGCGACCGTTGTCGACGCGGGAGTGGAGCCGTCGATGTTCGCGGTGAGCGAGGACCTCGCCGAGCGGGGTGTGCGTCGGCTGCTCGTCGAAGGTGGGCAGAACGTGCACACACAGTTCCTGCGGGCGAGCCTCGCCGACGAGCTGCATGTCGTTGTCGCGCCGTTCTTCGTTGGCGACTCGCGGGCGCACCGGGTTGTTGCTGACGGGCCGTTCCCGTGGAACCGCGCGCGGCGAGCCGATCTTGTTGACGTGCAACGGATCGAGGACGTCGTGCTCATGCGATATGCGCTGTCGGACCGGTTCGGGATGCAGTTCGAGACACACGAAGCGATGGAGGTGACGCGATGTCCGAACGACCCATGGCCGCAACGATTCGCACCGAGGTGAGGGTGCCGATGCGCTTCGCCGACGGGTTCACCACGATGGCCCGGGTCATCACGTTCGAGGGGCTGGTCGACGGGCTGGAGCATCTCGCCATCGGACTCGGTGACGCCGACAGTCGGTTGCCGCTCGTGAGGCTGCACAGCGAATGCCTCACTGGAGACGTGTTCGGCAGCCAACGGTGCGACTGCGGCCCCCAGCTGCGGGAGGCCGTCGAGCGGATCGCCGAGGTCGGCGGATATGTCCTGTATCTCCGGCAGGAGGGGCGCGGCATCGGGCTCTACGCGAAGCTCGACGCCTACGCCCTGCAGGACCTCGGCATGGACACCTATGAGGCCAACGTCGCTCTGGGGTTCCGCGAGGACGCCCGGGACTACACGGTGGCGGCGCAGATGATCCAGGCGCTCGGGCAGTCACGGGTCGCGCTGCTGAGCAACAACCCCGACAAGGCTGCTCAGCTGGGCGACCTCGGCGTGGAGGTGAGCGAGCGGGTCCCGACGGAGGTCCACTGGAGCTCGGCGAACGCGCGCTACCTCACGACCAAGGCGACGCGCGGGGCGCACACCCTCGACCTCCTGGCCGGACTCCGGATCGAGGCCTGAAGTCGGTGACTGCTCTCCTGGGCGCGTGGGGTGTCGGGCTGGGATGCGGCGCCGTGCTCATCACGCTCCTGCGCCGCGGTCTGGCGAATGCCGGGCTGACCCGACTTGGGCCGGCCGATGTGGTCACGCTCGCGCGGGGACTCATGGCCTGCGTGGTGGCGGCGCTGACGGTCCAGCTGGTGATGGGCCACGACGTCAGGGTGGCGGTGGTGGCGCTCGCGGTTCCGGCGCTGGTACTCGACGGTGTCGACGGATGGGTGGCGCGTCGGACCGGCACGGTGTCGGCGTTGGGAGCTCGCTTCGACGGCGAGGTGGACGCGTTCCTCATCCTCGTCCTCAGCATTGCGGCGGCGCCGACGTTCGGGTGGTGGGTGCTCGCGGGCGGGCTGGCGCGCTATACCTTCGGTGCCGCTGGCTTGGTGGCGCCGTGGATGCGGGGGCAACTCGAGTTCCGCTATTGGCGCAAGGTCGTGGCGGCGACGGCGGGCATCGTGCTCGCGGTCGCGGTGGCCGATGTCCTGCCGCGCGGGGTGTCGTTGGGCGCACTCGTCGGTGCCCACGTCCTCCTGGCCGAATCGTTCGGGCGGGACGTGTGGTCACTGTGGAGGGGGCGCGCTGCGGCAAGCCAGGCGGGCACGGTCGGGTCGGCCGTGCGCGGTGTCGGCGTGGCCGCGCTGGTCCTAGCGATCCTGTGGTTCGCGCTCGTCGCGCCGAACCAACCGAACCGGCTCACGCCGGGTTCCTTCGTGCGTATGCCGGTCGAACTCGTGGCGTTCGCAGCTCTCGTTCTCGTTGTCCCGGCTCGGTTCCGTCGGGTCGTCGTGTGGGTGGTGGGGTTGCTCGTGGCCGTCGTCCTGCTGCTCAAGGTTCTCGACTTGGGGTCCTTCGCCGTGCTCGACCGGCCGTTCAACCTCGTGACCGACCTGGGTCTGATCGGTTCGGGGTGGGCGTTCGTGCGGGACTCGTGGGGTCCGTGGGCTGCGGGCGCGAGCGTTGTGGCGGTGCTGGTCGTGCTGGCCGTCGTGGTCATCGGCCCGGTGTGGGCGGTGGGGCGCGTCGCGCTCGTCGTCGGGCGCGACCGTCGGCGAGGCGCGCGGGGCGTCGCCGTGCTGGCTGCGGTCTGGCTGCTGAGTTCCGCAACTGGTCTGCAGATCGCCTCTGGCACAGCGGTTTCTGTCGCTGGGACCGGTCCCTACCTGGCCGGGAAGGTGCATGCGACGCAGACGGCCTACCGCGATCGTGAGGCGTTCACGAAGGCGATTGACGTGGACCGCTATCGGAGCGCGGCAGCTGGCGAACTGGCCGGCCTCGAGGGCAAGGATGTCCTGGTCGTGTTCGTGGAGAGCTACGGGCGGGTGGCGTTGGAAGGAGCCGAATCCGATTCCGTGAGAACGGTATTGGATGCCGGAACGCACCAGCTGCGATCGCTCGGCTTCACGGCGAAGAGTGGGTATCTCACCTCGACGACCTTCGGCGGGAGCAGCTGGCTCGGGCACTCCACACTGCAGGCGGGGCTGGCCGTGAGCGACCAGAGTCGCTACGACCGGCTCCTCTCCTCCGACCGCACGACCCTCACCTCGGCCTTCTCGCAGGCAGGGTGGCGCACGGTCGCCCTGATGCCGTCGACGCACGGGGACTGGCCAGAGGGGCGGGCGTTCTACGGCTTCGACGACGTCCTCACCGGTCCCGAACTCGGCTATGCGGGACCGCGATTCGGCTTCTCGGCCGTGCCCGACCAGTTCGCCCTGTCGGCGTTCGGCGAGAAGGAGTTGGGGCCTGGTCGGGAGCACCCACTCATGGCCCAGATCGAGCTCACGTCGAGCCACGGGCCGTGGGCGCCGCTGCCGACGTTGGTGTCCCCGAGCTCGCTGGGGGACGGGTCGGTGTTCAGGGGCCAGTCTGAAAAGGCGACCACAGCGGCAGAGCTGTGGCGCGATCGCTCGGCCGTGCCGGCGGCATACCGGAAGTCGATTGTGTATTCGCTCTCGAGCGTCATCTCGTTCGTGGAGCAAGAGGCCGACGACGACCTCGTTCTCGTCGTTCTCGGCGACCATCAGCCGGCGACGATCGTCAGTGGGTTCGGCGGGAACAGGGACGTGCCGGTCAGTGTCATCGCGCGCGACCCCAAGGTGATGGAGCGGATCGCGGGTTGGGGCTGGCAGGACGGGCTGCGTCCGGGAGAGGGCTCGCCGGTGTGGCCGATGGCGGACTTCCGGGAGCGGTTCCTCGGCGCGTTCGGTGGGGTGGCGTCATGACGGTGGTGGACCAGTGGCCGGACGTGGATCGGGTGCTCTGGGCAGCGCGGGAGTCGGCGTTCGAGCCGGGGGAGTTCGTGGGCCAGGAGAGCTTCGTCAGCGCGAGTGAGATCCGGGAGCTCGGGGAGCGGGCGGGGCTGCGGGGAGGCGTGTCGGTGCTCGACCTCTGCTGCGGTGTCGCTGGTCCGGGGCTCTTCCTCATGGAGGAGTTCGGGTGCGACTACCTCGGGGTGGATGCCGATGCGGGTTCGATCGCACGGGCTCGAGGGAGGGCTGCCAAGGGCGGGCTGGGCGCACGGTTCGAGGTGGGCGTTGCGCCGCCCTTGCCGTCCGGGGCGTTCGATGTGGTGCTGCTGCTCGAGACGTTCCTGGCATTCCGCGACAAGGGGGCGTTGGTTAGTGAGGTCGCCTCGTTGCTACCGGTGGGCGGGCGCTTTGCCTTCACCGTGGAGGAGGGGGAGGTGCTCAGCGAAAGGGAACGGGCGGTGATGCCGGGGGCTGAAACGGTGTGGCTCACTCCCATCGCTGATCTCATGGCGGACCTGGAGCAGGCTTGCTTCGAGGTGCGGTGGAGCGCCGATCTCAGCCTGGCGCACCGTGTCGTGGTGGACGCGTTGATCGACGCCTACGAGGAGTGGGGGTGGGGGCTGCGTGGTGCGTCTGGCACCGAGGTGATCCCGGATCTGGTGGCGTCGCATCGTGTGTGGAGTCGCTGGCTGAGCCAGGGTCGGGTGCGCAAGTTCGCCGTGGTGGCGGAGAAGACGCGCCCCTGAGCGGTGGGTGTGCTGCGGGACCTTGATGTGGTGGAGCCGGTGACGGGAATCGAACCCGCGTGTCCAGCTTGGGAAGCTGGCGCTCTACCATTGAGCTACACCGGCGCGAGCCGCCCAGAGCCTGTTTCAGGCCCGGATGACAGCGCGGCAGGCAGTCTAACCCGACGGCATCCCAGGGTCGCGATCGCACCGAACGGGACCACGCGGCATACCCCGTGCAGTTTGTGCGTTGACGTCACGGTCTGCCGCCGACACCCGTCTCGGTACGCTCAATCACCGCTCCGCCTCGGGAAGGCCCCCTGTGACATCGTTCCTGGACCAAGTCCTCGGGGCACCGGCGTGGTCGGTCCTGCTCATCGTCGGACTCGTGGTCTTCGCGGAGGACGCGCTCTTCGTCGGCTTCGTCATCCCGGGCGAGACCGCTGCGATCCTGGGTGGCGTCGCCGCCAAGCTGGGTCACGTCTCGTTCCCCGCAGTCCTCGCGACCGTCGTCGTCGCGGCCGTCGTGGGTGACTCGGTCGGCTACGAAGTCGGCCGTCGCGTCGGTCGGCGCATCCTTTCGTGGCGCCTCCTCGACAAGCGACGAGGCGGGCTGGATCGCGCGCAGGACTTCCTCTCTCGTCGCGGTGGCACCGCCGTGTTCCTTGGTCGGTGGACCGCGTTCTTCCGCGCGGTCATGCCGGCTCTCGCCGGAACGGTGCGTATGCCGTATCCCAAGTTCCTTGCCTACAACGCCTTGGGTGGTGTGGCCTGGGCCGCGGTGGTCGTCTCCGGGGGATATCTCGCCGGAGCGTCGTACGCCAAGGTCGAGAAGGTTCTGGGCCGCGGCACGGCTGGCATGGTCGTAGCGATCGTGATCGTCGGCCTCGTCGTGTGGAAGGTGCGCGAGCGGCGCGCGGCCGCCTCAGAGGCTGCCGAGGCCTGACCGCCCAGGCCGTCAGGCCAGAGCGAGCCCGAAGCGCTCCGACCAAGAGGCCATCGCCTCGCGCACTTCCGGCCCCGCCTCCTCGATCGTGAACGGCGCTCCAACCAGCCCCATCCCGAGCAGAAGGAACCCGACGTCGGGCGCCTCGCCCGTCACCCGACACCGCCCCTCGCCGACCGCTTCCACTGTCGTCCACCTGCCGATCCGCTTCTCGACGTCCGCCGCCGGAGCCTCGACAACGGTGACGAGCCGGTGCCCCTGCACGCGACCAGAAAGACCCGCCCGCACGTAGGCCGCCGCGTCACCTCCCGGGATCTCCCGCCTTCGGAAGAGCGACTTCGTTCCCAGCGGGTCGGTGAGTCGGTCGAGTCGGAACGACCGCCAGTCGGCCCGCTCGAGGTCGAACGCAAGCAGATACCAGCGCCGTCCCACCGTCACGAGCTGGTGCGGCTCGACATGGCGCCGAGCCAGCTCGCCCGCGGCAACACCGCCACGAGCGGTGTAGGAGAACCGAATTCGCTCGGCATCACGGATGGCCTGGGCGATGGCACCGAGCACTGACGCCTCCACCTCGGGCGCCTCGGCAAACGGCGAGTCCACCGTGACGGCCCGCAGCGCCTCCGCCCGTCGCCGCAACTTCGCCGGCAGCACCTGCACCACCTTGGACAACGCCGACAACGTCGAGTCCGCCAACGCCCCGGACTGTGCGGAAGCGGTCTGCCCCAACGCCACCACCATCGCGATCGCCTCGTCCTCATCGACGACGAGCGGGGGCATCGACCCGCCGGACCCCAGCTGATAGCCGCCCTCGACGCCTCGCGACGACGTCACCGGATAGCCGAGTTCGCGCAGCCGCTCGACGTCACGCCGCAGGGTGCGGTCCGAGACGTCGAGTCGGGACGCCAGCTCCACGCCGGGCCAGAACCGGTGGGTCTGGAGCAGCGAGAGCAACCGAAGGGTGCGAGAGCTCGTGTTGGCCATGAATCAAGACTGACAGCAATAGCGGACAGAAAGTGACCGGAAGGACTTCTAGCGTCGAAGACATGGACACGACAACAGCTGAACTCACGCCAGCAGAAGCCCGGCCGACCACGGCCAACGACGGACCGAAGCGCACGAGGTGAGCGGGCGGCATACCCCGATCTCCGGAAGGGCGCGCACGCTCGCGCTCGTCAGCCTGCTCCTCGCCTCGACGATGGAACTCATCGACGTCACCATCGTCAACGTCGCCCTCCCGACCATCGAGCGCGCGCTCGGCGCCAGCGCGTCGATGCTCCAGTGGGTCGTCGCGGCCTACCCGCTCGCGTTCGGCATCGCCCTCATCGCCGGTGCGCGCCTCGGTGACCGGTTCGGCCGCAAGCGCCTCTTCGTCGCCGGTCTCGTCGGCTTCACCTTCGCGTCGGCCGCGTGCGGATTCGCCGGCAACATCGAACTCCTCGTCGCCTTCCGCGCCATCCAGGGCATCGCCGCCGCAGCGATGGTGCCGCAGGTCCTCACGAGCATCCAGGTGATGTACGCACCGGCCGAGCGCGGCAAGGCCATGGGCATCTTCTCCGGACTGGCCGGTCTCGCCAGCGTCGCCGGCCCGATCCTCGGCGCCGTCCTCACGGATGTCAGCGGCTGGCGCGCGGTCTTCCTCGTCAACGTCCCCGTCGGCGTCATCGCCCTCGCCGCGGCACTGCGCTTCATCCCCGAGTCGCGTTCCGAGCACCCCGCGCCCATCAACATCCGCTCCGTCCTCATCCTCGCGGTCGGTCTGCTCGGCGTCCTCTACCCGCTGACCATGGGTCACGAGCTCGGCTGGCCGATCTGGACCTTTGCCGTGATGGCCGGCGGTCTCGCCGTGCTCGCCGTCTTCCTCCGCTCCCAGCGTCGCGTCGAGTCTGGCGGTGGCGAACCGCTCGTGACGACTTCGCTGTATGCCGGTCGCGGCTTCCGTGGGGCCACTCTTGTCGGCTCGTTGCTCTTCATCGTCTGCGCCGGCTACTTCCTGTCGACCACCCTCTATCTGCAGGTTGGTCTGGGCTGGTCCGTCCTCAAGGCGGGGCTCGTCAACGTTCCGTTCGCGATCACCGCGACGATCGGCGCGGGCACCGGTGCTGCCGTTCTCCTGGCAAAGATGGGTCGGCAGGTGCTCCTCATGGGCGCCGTCATCATGGCCGCCGGCCTCGGCCTCCTCGGGATCGTCGTGGCCGACGCAACCACGACGACGAGCTTCTGGGTGTTCGCCGGAGCCTTCGCGGTCGTCGGTCTCGGCTTCGGGTTCATGGTCTCGTCCATCGCGCCGCTCGCCCTCGGCAAGGTCCAGGGGCGTCACGCCGGATCGGCCTCGGGTCTGTTCAACACGTCGACCCAGCTCGCGAACGCCGTGGGTGCTGCGGCCATCGGCACGCTGTTCTTCCAGGTGGCCAGTGCGCAGAAGGCGCAGGTACCCGTGGATCTGTTCCGGCCGGCATACCTCGTCGTCCTTGTCGTGGCGGCTGTGCTCCTCGGGTTCGTGGCCCTCGCGACCCGACTCATCCCGGCCGACGCCCACGAGTTCGGCGATCAAGGCTAGATTTGGCGGGTGCTGCTCAGCGACAGAGACATCAAGGCCGAGGTCGACTCCCAAAGGGTCGTCCTCGATCCTTGGGATCCGGAGATGATCCAGCCCAGCAGCATCGACGTGCGGCTCGACCGCTACTTCCGGCTGTTCGACAACCACAAGTACCCCTACATCGACCCGCGCGAGGACCAGCCCGACCTCACGCGCCTCGTCGAGGTCGAGCCGGATGAGCCGTTCGTGCTGCACCCGGGCGAGTTCGTCCTCGGGTCGATCTATGAAGCCGTGACGCTGCCGGACGACATCGCGGCGCGTGTGGAGGGCAAGTCGAGTCTGGGGCGGCTCGGCCTGCTCACCCACGCGACCGCCGGCTTCGTCGACCCGGGCTTCTCGGGCCACGTGACCCTCGAGCTGAGCAACGTCGCGACCCTGCCGATCAAGCTGTGGCCGGGCATGAAGGTCGGCCAGCTCTGCTTCTTCCGCCTCTCGAGCCCGGTCGAAAACCCTTATGGGTCAGCGAAATACGGCTCGCACTACCAGGGGCAGCGCGGCCCGACGGCCAGCCGCTCGTTCAAGAACTTCCACCGCACCCAGGTCTGACCCGGCGCGGATGACCAACGACCGCGCGACCGACCACGGCATCCTCGAGGTGCGGATCACCGCTCCTCCGAGGACGCGGCCGCGCATCGCGCGGCTCCTCGTCACCGAACGGCTCGCCGCCTGCGCCCAGGTGCTTCCCGGCATCACGTCGACCTTCCGCTGGGGCGGCGAAGTCGTCACCGCGCAGGAGCACCTCGTCCTCGCGAAGTCGCACCGTGGCCGCTTCGACCGCATCTGTGAGCGCGTCGGCGAGATCCACCCCTACGAGACGCCGGAGATCATCGCGGTCCCGATTCTCGATGCCAGTGCCGCGTATGCCGCGTGGTTGCTCGGCGAGCTCGCCTCCGGCGAGCGCGTGTGACCGTTCCGCCCGCTCACCTCGCGGATCTGCGAGGGAGCACTCCGGCGCGGGCCGAGGCCGTCGCCCTCATCCTCCACGGCGGAGGCGAGCACGGTCATGCGCCGATGTCGTGGCTCAAGGGCCCGGTCGTGCGCATGCGCCCGTTCGCCTCGGCCATCGAGCGCCGGGCTGGCGACCGCATCGCCGTCGTGAGGCTCAGGAACCGCCACTTCGGCTGGAACGGCGACGAGCAGACGCCACTCACGGATGCCCGCTGGGCCCTGGACGAGATCCGCGGTCGGTATGCCGGGCGGCCCATTGCGCTCATCGGCCACTCCATGGGTGGTCGGGTCGCGACGCACCTCGCGGGGGAGCCGGATGTCACGACCGTGGTGGCTCTCGCGCCGTGGGTCGAGGATGGCGACCCTCGGCTCGGGCGGCCCGGGCTGAAGGTCCTGCTCATGCACGGCGTGAACGACCAGACCACCGACCCGCGGCGTACGGAGGCGCTCGGCGAAGTGCTGCGTGGTCAGGGGGCCGACGTCACGTGGCGGCCGGTCGAGGGCGACGGCCATGCGATGCTGCGACACCCGTTGACCTGGCACCGCGAGGTCGCCGAGTTCGTCACGGACTCCCTCCTGCCCTGAACCTTGCCTTGTGTGCCCCAGCGCGAGCTATAGGTCGCGCTCGGGCACACAAGGCGTGGGGTTCAGGCGCCCTTCGGGATGGCGGCGAGGAGTTCTTGGGTGTAGTCCTCCTGCGGAGACGTGAACAGGGTCTCGGGAGAGCCGGATTCGACGATCTTGCCGGCCTGCATGACGTGGACCTCGTCGGAGATCATCCGCACGACAGCGAGGTCGTGGCTGATGAAGAGGTAGGCCAGTCCGAGCTCGGACTGCAGCCGCGCGAGCAGCTCGAGGATCTGCTGCTGCACGAGCACGTCGAGCGCCGACACCGCCTCGTCGAGGACGACGAGGTCGGGCTCGAGCGACAGCGCCCGGGCGATCGCGACGCGCTGCCGCTGCCCACCGGACAGCTGGTGCGGGTGCCGGTCGGCCACGTCGGCGGGCAGGGCGACCTGGTCGAGCAGCTCAGCCACCCGAGCGCGTCGAGTCTGCTTCGTCCCGATCCCGTGCACCGCCATGGGTTCGGCGATGCTGCGCCCGACCGTGAAGCGCGGGTCGAGCGATGCGTACGGGTTCTGGAACACCGGCTGGATGCGCCGCCGCACGGCCTTGAGCGCCCGCCGACCGGTGCCGCGTGGTTGGCCACCGACGAGCACGTCACCCGACGTCGGCGTCTCGAGGCCGAGCAGCATGTTGGCGACGGTCGACTTGCCCGACCCGGATTCGCCGACGATCGAGACCGTTCTCCCGTGCGGGATCGCGAGGCTCACCCCATCCACCGCGGTGTATGCCGTCGTGCCCACCTCCGAAGACCTTCACCAGATCGCGGACCTCGACGAGAGGGGCTGGCCCGGGTCCGGTGCCGTGGGATTCGATCGGGTCGCTGGGGCGAGGTGTCGCGGTCGTGCCGGGGATGGCCCCGAGCAGGCGCTTCGTGTACTCGTGCTGCGGGGAGTGCATGACCTCACGGGCGGTGCCGATCTCGACGATCTCGCCGTTCTGCATGACAGCGACGCGGTCGGCCCGCTCGGCGGCCAGGGTGAGGTCGTGGGTGATGAGGAGGACGGCCGTGCCGAGGTCGCCGGTGAGCTCGTCGAGCAGGTCGAGGATCCGACGCTGGATCGTCACGTCGAGGGCCGACGTGGGTTCGTCGGCGATGAGCAGGGCCGGGCGGCAGGCGAGACCGATCGCAATGAGGACGCGCTGGCGCATGCCCCCGGAGAACTCGTGCGGGTACTGCCGGGACCGCACCACCGCATCGGCGATGCCGACGGCCTCGAGCAGGTCGATGGTGCGCTTGCGCGCCTCGGACGGGGACGTTCCGTGGACCTCCAGTGCCTCGGCGATCTGGTCGCCCACGCGCATCACGGGGTTGAGGTTGGTCATCGGATCCTGCGGGACGAGCCCGATCCCCGCCCCTCGCAGGGCCTGCAGCTCGCGCGGGGCCAGCTCGGCGACGTCACGACCGTCGACGAGGATGCGGCCGGTGCTGATCTCGGCGGTGTCGGGCAGGAGCCGGTTCACGGCGGAGGCAGTGGTCGACTTGCCCGACCCGGACTCGCCGACCAGAGCGAGGGTCTCCCCGCGGGCGATGTCGAACGAGACGCCGCGCACGGCAGGCGCCAGGCCACGTCGTGACCGGAAGCCCACGTGCAGGTCGCTGACACTCAGCGCGGGGTGGGTGGTCACTGGGGCACCTCTGTCGGGTTCGGCAGCAGCGAGTCGAGCGGCCTCGGACTGCAGGACGTGCTCCCACAGGCGATCGGTCGGGACGGGTGCGCCGTCCTGCAGATGCCGGTTCGTCGCCATCGCGATGACGCAGGGCTCAGCACCAAGTCGGACCCCGAGGGCGGTCCCGGTGAACCCCGGGTGCCACGCGAGGCGCCCCTGCGACAAGGGGCGGACGCGGAAACCCAATCCCTGCAACGGATCCGGGCCGGGCGTGGTGAACTCCTCGACGATGTCCGAGCTCCAGAGGCCATGGGTCGTGTCGAGCAGCGCCCGCCCCAGGCTCACGAGGTCGGGCACTGTCCCGAAGAGGCCGGCGTGCCCCGAGACGCCGCCCATGGCGTGGAAGGCATTGCCGTCGTGGACGCGTGCCGCGGATCGGGCCTCGCCGCCGCGTCACCGGTGGGAGCTGGGGATCGGGCTGCAGCGTGCACGGCATACGGCTCACCCGTGGTGATCATTCGCTCCTCCCACGACTCGTCCAGCGCTGACTCGGCAACGCGCGCGACCGTCCTCAGGGGCATCGGAACCCGCCCGGTAGTGCAGACCCAGTCCGAGCGGCCGGGTGACCAACTCGCCGATGGTGACGTCAAGGGGGTGGCCGGTGATGGCCTCGACCACGGCCCCGAGCGTGATGAACGACAGGTCCGAGTAGGCGAACGCCGAGTCCACGGGCCCGCCGCGCGGCAGGGTCGGAACCAGCGCGTGCACGTCGGCAGATCGTCGAGCCGCGTGGTGCAACGGCTGCCAGGGCAGCAGTCCGGCGCGATGCTGGAGCAACTGTCGAGTGGTCGGATCCGGGCCCGACCACGACATGTGCCGTGAGACAGGCCAGTCGAGATCGAGGTCGCCCCGTGACACGAGGGCCATGAGGGCGCAGGTCGTCACGAGCTTGGTCACGGACGCGAGGTCATGGACCGTGTCGGCCTCCATCGGTGCCCCGGCGGTGTCGCGCGACCCGGCGACCCAGACCTGAGACCGCTGGGGCGACCAGAAGCCCACGACCGCGCCCGGCGGTGGGTTCTCGGTGTCATCGGCGCAGACACCTCGACTCACGAGGGACTCGGCAGGGTTGGCGCCGGTCATGGGACGACCACGAGGGCGCGGGGCAGTGAGGGGAGCGGCTCGGGCAGGCGCAGGGGCGCGGCACCCGGCGTGATGGAGCCGAGGACGCGCGGGCCGACGGCACCCGTCGCCGCGGGCACGTTGCCGGGCAGTCCGTGCCAGGTCG
Organism: uncultured Actinomycetota bacterium; assembly: GCA_963807825.1. Classification (GTDB taxonomy): domain Bacteria; phylum Actinomycetota; class Actinomycetes; order Actinomycetales; family Dermatophilaceae; genus Knoellia. The sequence continues at coordinate 238,340 of CAWEDC010000013.1, read as the reverse complement.
CCCACCCCATGAGCGCGAACGCGAACGCCTCCTTGAGGTCCGTGGGGATCCCGAGGTCGGCCGTCGTCGTGACCTGCACTCCCGGCGCGGCGTCCACGAGGGCGCGCATGAGCACGGGGTTGTCGCAGCCGCCACCTGAGGCGAGGACCCGAGTGACATTGGTGCGCAGCAGTTCTCGGCCGACGACCTCGGCCGTGAGGCGGGTCAGGGTGGCGATGAGGTCGGCGTCGGACAGGTCGCGATCTGCCGACCGCCGCCCGGACCAGGTCGAGGTGGAAGTACTCCTTGCCCGTCGACTTCGGCGCCGGCAGGTCGTAGTACGGGTCAGCGAGCAGGGTTGTCAGGAGCTCGCCGTCGACCGTTCCCGTCGCCGCGATCGCACCGCCGACGTCGTAGCCCTCGGGCGTCAGCCCGCGGTCGGTCACCACGGCGTCGACGAGCGCGTTGGCCGGACCGATGTCGTATGCCGTGATGCTCGGTTCGCTGCGCACGTCACCTTCTGCCCCCGGCGGCGCAGGTTCGACTCGCGTCATGTTGGAGATGCCGCCGAGGTTGAGGGCGGCGACGACCTCGGACGTGGCGTTGCCGCCGTTGGCCCCGGCGAGCGCGAGGACGTCGAGCAGGGGTACGAGCGGCGCCCCATGTCCCTGTGCCGCAACGTCCCTGGCCCGCAGGTCGCTCACGACGGGCACGCCCAACCGCTCGGCGATCCACGCCGGCTGGCCGATCTGCATCGTGCCGAGCGCGTGCCCGTCCTCGACCCAGTGATAGGTCGTCTGGCCGTGGCTGGAGACGGCGTCGACCGGGCCGAGCTCGTCGACGACCGCGCCGCCACCGCCGCGAAGTGCTGACCGACGAGGGTGTCGAGCTGGGTGAGTTCGTGGGCCGTGCACGGGCCCGGCGGCAGGGCGGTGACGAGCCGGGCGCGCAGGTCGGGCGGATAGGGCGTCGAGCGGCCGCCGACGACGCGGGCCTCGAGCACCTGGCCGTTGTCCTGCGGGGTGAACTCGATGACGACGGCGTCGACCGCGTCGAGCGAGGTTCCGGAGATCATCCCGAGCCAGCGCATGGAGGTCGTGCGGGTCGTTCCAGTCAGCTCGGCCATGTCAGTCACGTCCCTTGACGTCGAAGGCGTCGCGGAGTCCGTCGCCGAGGAGGTTGAGCCCGGCCACGAGGAGCACCACGACGATGCCGGGCGCGATCATCGTCCAGTTCGCGATGGAGATGACGTTGCGGGCCTCGAAGATCATCGAGCCGAGCGAGGGGGCCGGCGGTGGGGCGCCGAGCCCGAGGAACGACAGCGACGCCTCGGTGAGCACGGCCCACGACAACGACAGCGCCGTCTGGACGATGATGAGACCGCTGATGTTGGGCAGCACGTGCAGCGCCATGGTCGCCCACGGGTTCTGGCCAGTGCTCACGGCCGCGCGCACGAAGTCCTGCTCACGCAGCGACAGCACCGGCCCGCGAGCCACCCGGAAGAAGATCGGGACATAGACGACGGCGATCGCCAGCGCGACGGTGAACCACGTCCGGTCGAGCACCGACACCAGGGTCAGGGCGAGCAGCAGCGGTGGGAAGGCGAAGAAGACGTTGGCCACCCCACCGGCGACGGCATCGGCCGCCCCACGGAAGTAGCCCGCGACGACACCCGCAGCCGTGCCGAGCGCGGCCGACAGGGCCACGGCCACCCCGGCGATGAGCATCGAGTTCGCGAGCCCGGCGGCCACCCGCGAGAACACGTCCCGCCCGAACTGGTCGGTCCCGAACCAGTGCGCGCCCGACGGTCGCTGGAGCCGGTTCGGGGCGTCCTGCGCGATGGGGTCATAGGGCGTGACGCCGAGCCACGCGAGCACTGCGACCACGAGGAGCACGGCCATGATGACGATCCCGATGACTCCCGGGACAGACCGTCGCAACCGGTGCCACGGCCGCGTCGGCGCGGACGTGACGTCGACGGTGAGGCCGCCCATGCCGCCCTCGCTCATGACGCACGCACCCGCGGGTCGACGACGCGATAGGCGAGGTCCGTGGCGACGTTGACGAGGACGAAGGCCAACGCGATGACGAGCACGGTGCTCTGCACGACGGCGTAGTCCTTCTGCTGGATGCCGAGCAGCACCTGCCGCCCGATCCCCGGCAGCGAGAAGATCTGCTCGACGACGACAGCGCCACCGAGCAGATAGCCGAGCTGCAAGCCCGTCATCGTCGTCACCGGAAGCAGCGCGTTGCGCAGGACGTGGCGGCGACGCAACAGTCGCTCACCCACCCCCTTGGCGCGAGCCGTCCGCACGAAGTCCTCGTCCCGCACCGCCAGCACCGCCGTGCGCGTCGTGCGAGCGATCGGTGCGGCGATCCCGAAACCGAGCGTCAGCGCGGGCAGCACCATCTGCGCAAGGTTCGTCGAGAGCGAGACCCACGGTGCGGCATACGGCTGGCCGTTGGGATTGAAGCCGAGTCCGGAGGCCGCATAGGTGAGGAGGAAGCTCGCCAGCAGGAACGACGGAATCGACAGGCCCAGCAACGCGATGGCCTGGCCCAGCCCGTCGCGCCAGGTGTTGGGTGCGGCTGCCGCGAGCATGCCCACCGGGATGCCGATGAGCAGGGCCACGATGATCGACAGCAGGGCGAGCTCCAACGTCACCGGCAGCGCCGCCGCCGTCAACGAAGCCACGCTCGTGTGCGACCGCACCGAGAAGCCGAGGTTGCCCGACAGCAACTCGCCCAGCCAGCTGAAGAACTGCGTGACGAGCGGCTGGTCGATGCCGTAGTACTCACGCAGCGCCGCCTGCTGCCCCGGAGTCAGGGCCGCCGCCTCGGTGCCGAGCGACGCCGTGATCTGGTCGCCGGGGATCGCGCGCAACATGATGAAGACGAGCAGTGCGACGCCGAAAAGCGTTGCGGCGACTGCCAATACGCGCCACCCGAGGCGGCGTGCAGTGCTGAGGGCGCCGCGGCTCACTGGATGGTCGTCGTGCGCAGCGACTGCAGGCTGCTGTTGGCCATCGGGGTGAATCCGGCGACCTTCGTGGACGCGACGGTGTAGGTGTTGCCGGTGAAGAGCCAGACCCACGCGGCGTTGTCCTCGAGCTGCTTCGAGACCTGCGCGTAGATGTCCTTGCGCTTGCCCTCGTCGGACGTCGCCTTGCCCTCGGTGAAGAGCTTGTCGAGCTCGGGCGAGGAGTAGCCGGCGACCTTCTGGAGGTTGCCCGCGCTCGTGAAGTAGCGGCCGTACATCGTGTCGGGGTCCGGGCGGCCACCGTTGAGCGCGACGGCGGCCTCGAAGTCGCCGGCGACCCAACGCTTGACGAAGGCGGCGATGTCGAGGACCTCGAGGTCGAGGGTGATGCCGGCCTCGGCGAGCTGGGACTTGAGGTTCTGGGCCTCGTTGACCGACGTGGCGTACTCGCCCTGGCTGACGATCGTCTTGATGGTGAGGGCCGGCTTGCCGGCCTTGCTGAGGAGGTCCTTGGACTTCGCGACGTCGCGCTTCGGGCACGGCCGGGCGGCCGCGTCGGAGGCGAACTCCGGTGCCGTGATCGGGCCGGTCACCTCACCTTCGCCGTAGGCCGCGGTGTCGAGAACCTGCTGCCGGTCGATGGCGCACGAGATGGCGAGGCGGACGTTGAGGTCCTTGAGTGCCGGGTTCGTCGTGCTCGTCGCCTTGAGCTGGAGGGCGTGATAGCTCAGCTGCTTGGTCTTGGTGACCGTGAGCTCGCCGCCCTCGGCCGTCTTGGCGACGAGCGGGTCGTTGATCGAGGCGAGGTGGACGTTGCCGGACTTGAGCGCCGTGACGATGGCGTTCTCGTCGGGCATGACCCGGAACTCCACGCCGTCGAGCAGCGCCTTCTCGCCCCAGTAGGCGTCGTTGCGCTTGAGCTTGACCGACTGCGAGGGCGTGCGGCTCTCGAAGGTGAAGGCGCCGGTGCCGTTGGGCTTCGTCTCGAGGCGCCGTCATCGTCGGCGGGGGCGCTGGCCTCGGACGGCAGCATCGCCATGTTGACGCTGGCCAGGCCGGAGGGCAGCGCGGCATCGGGCGCCGAGAGCGTCAGCTTGACCGTGGCCGGGTCGACGACGGCGACGTCGGTGACGTTGGCGAGGGCGCTGCGGGCGACGGCAGCGGTCTTCTCGTCACGGATGGCGTCGAGCGAGAACTTCACGTCGGTCGCGTCGAAGTCGCTGCCGTCGGTGAACTTCACGCCCTTGCGCAGGGTGAGGGTGAGGGACTTCCCGTCGGCGGCGGGCTCCCACTTCTCGGCGAGACCGGGGACCGTGCCGAGGTCCTTGTCGTACTCCGTCAGCGTCCCGTAGACGTTGCCGAGCACGTTGACCGCCTGGAACTGCGTCGCCTTCCACGGCATGAGCGTGTCGGGGTCACTCGTCATCGCGACGATCGCCGTGCCGCCGCCCTTGCCCGGCTCAGTCTTGGCCTCTGGAGCGTTGCCGGCCCCGCTGGAGCAGGCGCTCACGAGCACCAGGGATCCGGCCGCAACGGCGGCGAGGCTCATGGGAACGGTCGGGCGGGCCATGCGAGTCATCGTCGATCTCCTGGTGCCTAGGTGACCGGAGAAACCCTACAACTCTGTATGCCGTGACGGAAGTTTTTTCCGCACCCGTCTCGTCCCAGCCGTCCCCGACCCGCCTCGTGTGCCTGAGAGCGAGCTATACCTCGCTCTCAGGCACACGAGGCGAGGTGTTGGCGAGGCCGAACCAGCTCACGACGCCGCCGACGGTGAGCAGGGCGGCGCAGATGACCATCGCGGCCCGGAACCCCGACGTCATCGCGGTCGGGTCGAGGTAGTCGTCACCCGACAGCCCCACCAGCGCGGGCAGGGCAGCCACCGCGATGAGCGAGCCAGCGCGAGCGACGGCGTTGTTCACGCCACTGGCGACACCGGCATACCGGTCCGGCGCAGCCGCGAGCACGGTCGAGGTGAGCGGCGAGACGAGGAGCGCCAACCCCAGGGCAAAGATGACCAGCCCCGGAAGCACGGTCCACCACGTCGCATCGCGCCCGGCGGGGAGGAGCAGCAGCACGCCGACGGCGCAGATGATCGGCCCGACGGCCATGGGGATGCGCGGGCCGATGCGCTCCGAGAGCTGGGAGGCGCGCGACGACAGGAACATCAGCGCCACGGTCGCCGGGAGCCCGGTGAGCCCCGCGGACAATGCCGACCAGCCGGCCGACACCTGGAGCTGCAGGACGAGGATGAAGAAGACGACACCGAGCGCGCCATAGACGACGAACGTCATCGCGTTGGCCGCCGAGAAGACCCGGTCGCCGAACAACGACAGGTGCACGAGCGGTGTGCGAGAACGCTGCTCGACGACGATGAACCCCACGGCTGCAGCGACGGCGACAGCCACGACGGCCACGAGCAGGCCCCGGCTCATCGTCGCCGACGAGGTGAGCGCATAGGTCAGGGCGCCGAGGGACAGCACGGTGAGGGCTCCGCCCGGGATGTCGAAGCCGCGGCCCGCGCCCTCCTCTGCCGTCTGAGGTGTCTCGTCCCGCGACTCCGGTGTCGCCCAGAGCGTGAGTGCGATGACGCCGACGCACAGCGGCACGTTGATCCCGAAGATCCAGCGCCAGCCGCCGTTGTCGACGAGCCACCCACCCACGAACGGGCCGATCGCCGCAGCGATGCCGGACAGTCCGGCCCACGTGCCGATCGCCGCGGCCCGGTCCTCGCGACGGAAGACCGACTGGATGATCGCGAGCCCTCCGGGCGTGAGCAACGCTGCCCCGACTCCCTGGAGCACCCGCATCGCGATGAGCTGACCGGGCGTCTGCGCGACGGCACACAGCGCGCTCGCGATGAGGAACCACCCCATGCCCCACAGATAGATCCGCCGACGCCCGAACCGGTCGCCGAGCGCGCCACCCACGAGGACGAGCGAGGCGAGCGCCAGCATGTAGCCGTTGATGACCCACTGCAGCTGCTCGAGCGACGCATCCAACTCGGTGCCGATGGTGCGCAGCGCAACGTTGACGACCGAGCCGTCGAGGATCGCGATGCCCGATCCGAGGGTCACGGCCGTGAGGGTCAGGCGGCCACGAGTCGAATCACGGGCGAGGAGTTCGGTCACACAGGCCATTGTCACTGGCTACCGTCCGGTAGGACTGGGGGCATGACTTCTGCACCCGAGTCGACCGGCCCCCAGTCCGAGCGCGTCAGCGCCTTCACCGACGACGCGCTCGGCACCGATGACGCGACCGGTGTCGCCGAACGCATCGCCCGCGGCGAGATCTCGTCCGCCGAGGCCGTCGACGCGGCCATTGCCCGGGTCGAGTCGGTCAACGCGATCCTCAACGCCGTTGCGGCGACCGACCACGACCGTGCCCGTCGCCGCGCCTCCACCGGCCGCGGACGAGGTGCCTTCGCCGGCGTCCCCAGCGCGACCAAGGACAACATCCACGTCGCCGGTATGCCGACCACGATGGGTTCGCAGGCCGTCTCGTCCCGGCCGGGAGACCTCGACGGCGCGTTCACCCGCCAGTTCCTCGACACCGGCGTCATCCCCATCTGTTCGACGACGATGCCCGAGTTCGGGTGGACCGCAACGACCGAACGCGTGGGCGGTGACGTGACCCGCAACCCGTGGAACACGGCATACAGCACGGGTGGTTCGTCCGGCGGCTCTGCCGCCCTCGTCGCATCAGGCGCGCTGCCGATCGCCCACGGCAACGACGGTGGCGGGTCGATCCGCATCCCTGCCGCCGCCTGCGGACTCGTCGGGCTCAAGCCGTCGCGCGGACGCCTGCGCCTCGACGAGGGCAACGCGACGATGCCGGTCAAGGTCGTCGTCGACGGCGTCCTCACCCGGTCGGTGCGCGACACGGCGCGATTCTTCGAGGCTGCCGAGCGCAGCTATCGCAACCCGCGGCTCCAGCCCATCGGTCACGTCGAGGACGGACCGGCGCGCCCGCTGCGCATCGGCTTCCTGCCCGACTCGCCCTTCGCGCCGCCGTCGGATGCGGACACCCGCGCGGCCGTCGAGCGCACTCGCGACCTGCTGGAAGCGTTGGGGCACACCGTTGTTGACTACGTGGCCCCGGTGCCGGCGTTCTTCAAGTCGGACTTCGAGGACTACTGGTCACTTCTTGCGTATGCCGTTGCCTCCAATCGCGGGGGCATGTTCGGCTCCGATTTCGACGCGACAAAACTCGACCCCCTCACGCTCGGTCTCGCCAAGCGCTTCCGTCGGCGCGCCCACCGCGCTCCGCTCTTCATCGCGCGGCTCGCGGCGTCAGGAGCGGTGCAGCAGAGGCGTTTTGGCGACGTGGACCTCGTGCTCTCACCGGTGCTCGTCCACACCCCGCCGCCGATCGGGGAGCTCACGGCGGACCAGACGTTCGAGGAGCACTTCGCCAAGCTGGTCAAGTACGCCGCGTTCACCCCCCTCGCCAACGCCACCGGTGCCCCGGCGATCTCGCTGCCGCTGGGTCAGGCCGCCGACGGACGACCCGTGGGAGTCATGCTGTCCGGTCGCCTCGGAGACGAGCGACGCCTCCTCGAGATCGCATTCGATCTCGAGGAGGCGTCACCGTTCGCGTCTCTGGCCAGCCAGAACGGCTGACCCGTCGGCTACTTGACCGAGCTGTTGTACTGGCTGATCTGGGCCTTGAGTGACTCAGCAGCCTTGGTCATGGCCTGCTGCGGGTCGGTGCCGTTGAGGGCAGCCTCGAGGCCGTCCTCGGACGCCTTGCGTGCCTGCGGCATGACACCGAGAAGGCAACCCTGGGTGGCCTTGCTCAGCTTGGTGCCCTCGAGCTGCTTGACGGCGACGTCGAACAGCGGGTTGGCCTTGCGGTAGTCGACGTCAGCCGGCTCGTCGAGCGCGCCCTTGCTGATCGGGAAGTAGCCGGTGCCGATGTGCCACTGCGACTGGGTCTTCTTCTCGGCGAGGAACTTCACGAAGCGCCAGGCGGCTTCCTTGTTGACGTCCTCGTGGCTCTCGCCGTTGATCCAGAGCGAGGCGCCGCCGATGATCGGGCCGCCCTCGGTGCCCGCCTTGATGTGCGGGTAGTTGGCTGCGCCGAGCTCCCAGCCGCCCTCCTTGGCTGCCTTGCTGTAGCCGCCGAGCTGGCCGGTGGACTCGAGCGTGATGGCGAGCTGGCCGGACTTGAAGGCTGCCTGGGCGGCCTTGGTGTCGCGACCGGTGTTGGCGGCGAGACCGTCCTTGACCATCTGCTGCCACCACTTGACGACCTCGACGCTCTCGGGCTGGTCGAACAGCACCTTGGTCGCCTTGCCGTCGCGGCCGTTGCCCTGGTCGCAGTACTCCTTGCCGTCCGTGGCGATGAACTGCTCGAGGAGCCAGCCGTAGATCGCGGCACCGAAGCCGTAGTCGGCCGGACCGCCGGTCTTCTTGGCGAGCTTCTCGGCGGCGGTGCGGATCGCGGCGAGGTCCTGCGGCGGGTTCTCGGGGTCGAGGCCGGCCTTCGTGAAGAGGGTCTTGTTGTAGTAGAGGACCGGCATGGAGGTGTTGAACGGCATCGAGTTCAGCTTCTTGTCGATGCTGTAGTAGCCGGTGATGTTGGGCTGGAGGTCCGAGACGTCGAGCTTGTCGCGGTCGATGAACGACTGCATCGGGATCGTCTGCTTCGCGTCGATCATGAAGCGGCTGCCGATGTCGTAGATCTGGATGACGTCGGGCGTGGACTTGCTCTGGATGGCCGCCTTGTACTTCGTGATCGCGTCGTCGTACTTGCCGGCGTAGGTCGACTTGACCTCGATCTTGCCCTTGTTGGCGGTGTTGAACTCGGCGACCAGCTTGTTGAGCTCCTCGGCGTTGGTGCCGTCCATCGCGTGCCAGAACGCGACGCTCGTGACACCGCTCGCCTTGTCGAGGACGTCGGCTGCGGGGGCTCCTCCGCTGGCCCCGCCGCCACCATCCCCGTCGCCGCCCGAGTCGCCGCCGCCGCAGGCGGCGAGGAACAGGGACGCGGACACCAGAGCCGCAGGCACGGCATACCGGATTCTGCGGCGCGAGCCACCTGAGGTTGTTCTTCATTTCGTGCACTCCTTTGCGCATCACTTGACGGCACCCGTGGTGAGACCGCGGACGATGAATCGCTGCCCAAAGATGACGAGCAGCAGGGTGGGGAAGAGGGCGAGCATGACGCCGGCGAGCACCATGCCGGGGGAGTCGGAGTCAGAGCTCTGCAGCTGGCTGATGCCGATCTGGATCGTCTGGTGCTTCGGGTCCTCGGTGGCGAGGAGCGGCCAGAAGTACATGTTCCAGGCCGACAGCGCCGACCAGATGCCCAGCGCCGCGAGGCTGGGACGGCTCAGCGGCATGAGGATCGAGAAGAGGAACCGGAAGTGCCCGGCGCCGTCGACCCGCGCCGCGTCGCGCAGCTCCATGGGGAACGACAGGAAGGACTGGCGCAGCAGGAACGTCCCGAAGCCGGTCGCGAGGAACGGCAACGTCAGACCCGGCGATGGTGTCCTTGAGGCCCCACTCCGAGATGAGCAGGTAGTTCGGGATGATGATCGACTCGAACGGGATCATCATCGTCGACAGGAACACGGCGAACCAGAACCCGCGCCACTTGAGGTTCAGGAACACGAACGCGTATGCCGCGAGGGCGCTCGTGACCATCTGGCCGATCGTGATGCCCAGGGTCTGCAGGACGCTCGTGAGGTACTGGTTGCCCAGCGGGATGATGTCGAGCGCCTTGGAGTAGTTCTCCGGGTGGACGCCGTTCTTGGGGTAGAGCGCCGGCGGGAAGCTGTTGGTGTCGCGCTCACCCATGAGCGAGCCGACGAGCCCGTAGTAGACCGGGAACAGCACGATGAGGAACAGCACCCCGAGGATGAGGTAGGTCCCGATGTTGCCCGGCTTGCGGGGGCTGCGCTTCGGCTTGGACGGTGTCGTCGACTCCGACTTCACCGGGGTCGCGGGAGTCGCGGGGGACTCGGGGTCTCGACGCTCATCGGTAGAACACCCGCCTCTCGAGGACCCCGAATTGCAAGGCCGTGATGATGAGGACGATGAGCAGCAGCACCATCGCCTGCGCCGAGGCGTAGCCGTAGTTGCTGTTGTTGTTGGCGAACGCCTGCTCGTAGATCGAGTAGACGAGCGTCGTCGTCCGGTCCTCGGGTCCACCGACGGTGAGGATCTTGATCTGCCCGAAGCTCTGCAGCGAGTGGATCGTCCCCACGACGATGAGGAAGAACAGCTGCGGGGTGAGCAGCGGCATGACGATCGAGCGCTGGAGCCGCAGCCCTGAGGCGCCGTCGAGGCGAGCGGCCTCCATGACGTCCTCGGGGAGGGCGCCGAGACCGGCCGACAGGACGAGCAGGTTGTAGCCGACCTGCATCCACACCGTCGCGCCCGACACCGACCACAGCGCGAGGTCGGGGTTGGTCAGCCACTGCACCTTGTCGATGCCGAGGTGGCTGAGGATGCCGTTGAGGACGCCGGACGCCGGGTTGAACAGGACGCCGAAGATGACCGAGGCCGTCGCCACCGAGAACGCGAACGGCAGCGCGAAAGCCGTGCGGAAGAACCGAACCCCGCGGATGCGCGACTGGAGGAGCAGCGCGATGACCAGCGCGATGGCGATGCTCGGGATGACCGTGAGGATCGTGAACGCGAGCGTCACCCACAGCACCTGGAGGAAGTCCGGGTCGGTGAACATGCGCGTGTAGTTGACGAAGCCGACGAACCCGCTCGGGTTGCCGAGGATGTCGGTGCCCTGCACGGACAGCAGGATCGACTTCACGAGCGGCCAGAAGATGAACAGGCCGAACACGACGAGCGCCGGCAGGAGATAACCCACCGCGATCCACCGCTCGCGGCGCCCCTCGGCACCGACGGTGCTGGTGACCGGATTACTCATCGATCGCCACCTGGGGGCAGTGGGCAGTCAGCGTCACGTCATGTCCTCATCGTTGCGGGCAGTCCGCTTGATGCTAGGCCGCTTCTCCCACTTTCTGACCACATGGGGCCAATGAACGTCGCTTTTCTCCATAAGGGATTGTTAAGGCTCTGAACTGCGCGTATGCCGTTCGCGCCGGTTACGTTTGACCTCACCATTCGTTTGGCAAGGGGCTGAGCATGATCCGGTTCGACGGCGTGACCAAGAAATACCCTGACGGCACCGTGGCCGTCGATCACCTGAGCCTCACGGCACCGACCGGCAAGATCACGGTGCTCGTGGGCCCATCCGGCTGTGGCAAGACGACGTCGCTGCGCATGATCAACCGGATGATCGAGCCCACGAGCGGGGTCATCAGCCTTGACGGCCAGGACACGGCCGGCATGAACGAGGCCGAGATGCGTCGCGGCATCGGCTACGTCATCCAGCACGCCGGGCTCTTCCCGCACCGGACCGTCGTCGACAACGTCGGCACCGTCCCGCGCCTTCTCGGCTGGGACAAGAAGGAGACGCTCGAGCGCTCCCGTGACCTGCTCAACCGCGTGGGGTTGGCCCCAGAGCTGGCCGACCGCTATCCGTCGCAGCTCTCCGGTGGTCAGCAGCAGCGCGTCGGCGTCGCGCGGGCGCTCGCGGCCGACCCGCCGGTGATGCTCATGGACGAGCCGTTCAGCGCGGTCGACCCGGTGGTGCGCGACCAGCTCCAGGAGGTCTTCCTCGACCTCCAGTCCGAGCTCGGCAAGACGATCATCTTCGTCACCCACGACATCGACGAGGCGATCAAGCTCGGCGACCAGGTGGCGGTGCTGCGGGTGGGTGGCACGCTCGCCCAGATCTCGGACCCGGCGTTCCTGCTGGCGCACCCGGTCGACGACTTCGTTGCGGACTTCGTGGGACGCGACCGCGGCTATCGGTCGCTGCAGTTCCAGCCCGCGCCCAAGTTGCCGCTGGCTTCCGAGCGCACGCTGGTCGTTGGGGAGTCCACCGCCGGGGTGTCCGGTGACTGGGTGCTCGTCGTCGATGACGAGCGTCGGCCGCTGGGTTGGGTCGAACCCTCGCGGGTCAACGGCGAGGTGACGTCGAAGGCTCTGCACCGCGGTGGCACCGTGGCTCGCGCATCGGGATCCCTGCGCGGGGCGCTGGACGCTGCTCTGTCTTCCCCGTCGCGTCGTGGCGTCATCGTTGACGACTCGGGTTCCCTGGTCGGCACGGTGCGCGCTCACGAGGTGCTGTCGCTCATCGAGTCGGCCGATCGACCGGACGTCGACCACGCCACCGAGTTCGTCGAGCCGGGGTTCGTCGAGGCGGGCACGGAGACCTCTCCATGACCTGGATCAACGACCACTGGAGCGAGATCTTCACGCTGGCGCGCAGCCACGTGTGGCTCGCCGGTGTGCCGCTGATCCTCGGGCTGCTCATCGCCCTGCCGCTCGGGTGGGCGGCACGTCGCTGGTCGCGGCTCTATCCGGTGCTCATCTCGGCGTCGGGCCTGCTCTACACGATCCCGAGCCTCGCCCTGTTCGTGCTGATGCCGCTCATCCTCGGCACCAAGGTGCTGGACCCGCATCAACGTCGTCGTCGCGATGACGGTCTACACCGTCGCGCTGCTCGTGCGAACGGTTGCTGATGGTCTGGGCTCCGTGCCGGATCCACGTCCTCCAGGCGGCGCGGGCGATGGGCTATCGCGGGTTCCGTCGCTTCTTCGGGGTCGAGCTGCCGCTCGCCGTGCCCGTCATCGCGGCCGGGCTGCGGGTCGCCGCCGTGAGCAACGTCAGCATCGTCTCGGTCGCCTCGCTCATCGGCGTCTCCCAGCTCGGCAACCTGCTCACCGACGGCTATGACCGCTTCATCACGCCGGAGATCGTCGCCGGCATCGTCGCCTGCGTCGTCCTCGCGCTGCTCTTCGACGGGCTCATCCTGCTGGGCCAGCGCCTGCTGACTCCGTGGCTGCGCGCCCAGGGAGGCCGGTCATGATCGCCAGCATCTTCGAGTGGCTGACCTCGTCGGCGACGTGGTCGGGCGACACCGGTCTTGGGCGCGCGCCTCATCCAGCACCTCTGGTACTCCCTGCTCGCCGTCGTCATCGCCGCCGTCATCGCGATCCCGTTGGGGCTGTGGGTCGGTCACACCGGTCGGGCCAAGTGGCTCGTCACCCTCGCCAACTCCCTGCGCGCCGTGCCGACCCTCGGTCTGCTCTTCGCGGTGGCCCTGTGGCTGAGCCCGAAGTTCCAGTCCGACCTCGCCTTCCTCATTCCCAGCATCGTCGTCCTCGTCGTCCTCGTCATCCCGCCGATCCTTTCCGGCGTGTATGCCGGTGTCGAGGCTGTCGATCCCGCCACCCGTGACGCTGCGCGCGGGATGGGCATGCGCGGCATGGAGGTGGTGCGACAGGTCGAGATCCCCAACGCGCTGCCGCTCATTCTTTCCGGCCTGCGCTCAGCGTTCCTGCAGGTGATCGCGACGGCGACCGTCGCGGCATACGTCGGTCTGGGTGGTTTGGGCCGGTATCTCGTCGACGGGATCAAGACCGGTGACTACGTCTCGACGGCCGGCGGAGCGCTCGTCGTGTCCCTCCTCGCGCTGATCGTCGACGGGATCCTCGCGCTCGTGCAGCGTCTCGTCGTGTCGCCCGGGCTCACCGGCGGGCGCAAGGGGCGGTCCCTTCGGGGGCGCACCAGTCCGGATGTCGTCGTGGCCGAGATCGAACTCGTCGGCCCGGACAGGAATGTCGGTGGCCGGTGGTGGAGTTGATCCTGATGCGGCCTGACCTCCGGCGATGTCGCATGTTCGATCTGCCACGAGTTGTCCCTGTTTTCACTGCTCAGTTCGTCATTGCCCAGCCCGAACGCACGACCGATCGCACGAGCGATCGCTACCGAAGGACGTCCTCATGAAGCGCATGACTTCCGTACTCGCTCTCACCACCGCTGCGATCCTCGGCCTGTCTGCCTGCGGCGGCGGCGGCGACCCGCTGGCCTCGGACTCGCCCTCTGGAAGCAGTTCAGCAGGCGGCGGCGCTGTCGTCATCGGCTCCGCTGACTTCCCCGAGTCCGAGCTGCTCGCCGAGATCTATGCCGGCGCGCTCAAGGCCAAGGGCATCGACGCGACGACCAAGCCGCGCATCGGCTCGCGCGAGATCTACCTCAAGGCGCTCGAGGACGGCTCGATCCAGGCCATCCCCGAGTACACCGGCGCGATCGGCTTCTTCTACGACAAGAACTTCAAGGAGACCGATCCCGAGAAGGTCTACACCGCGATCCAGTCGCTCATCCCGGCCAAGTTCGCCCTCCTCGAGAAGTCTGCGGCCGAGGACAACGACTCCATCGTCGTCACCAAGGAGACGGCGGACTCGAAGTCGCTCAAGACGATCGACGACCTCAAGGCCGTCGCTGGCCAGATGTCGCTCGGCGCCCCGCCGGAGTTCAAGGCGCGTCCGCAGGGTGTGCCCGGACTGACGAGCACCTATGGCGTGACGTTCAAGTCGTTCCGTGAGCTCACCGGTCAGGGCCTCGTCCAGGCGCTCAAGAACGGCCAGGTCGACGCGGCCAACATCTTCACGACTGACCCGTCGATCGCCGAGAACGGCTTCGTCTCCCTCGAGGACACCAAGAAGCTCTTCGGCTCGCAGAACATCGTCCCGCTCGTCGCGAAGGACCGGGCCGACGAGCTCGCGCCGGCGCTCAACGCGGTGTCGAAGGCCCTCACCACCGAGGTCATCTCCGGCCTGCTCAAGCAGACGGTGACCGACAAGAAGGACGCCAAGGACGTGGCGGCCGAGTTCCTCAAGTCCAACAACCTCGGCTGACCCGCTCTTCGACCGCTTGTCGAAATAGTGCCGTACACGCTCAGTTGCTCCTTCCTCGCAAACGCGTGCACGGCACTATTTCGCATTCCGGGAGTACGTCGCTGAGGCGTGCCCGGCTGCGAGACTGCGAACATGCGGATCCCGGACCCTGCGCTGGTGCTGCTGGTCGGCGCGTCCGGTGCCGGGAAGTCGACGTGGGCCGCGGCGCACTATCGGGCCACCGAGGTCGTTTCGTCTGACGCGCTTGCGTGCCGTCGTCGGGAGTGGGACTGCGGACCTCGACGCGTCGGAGGACGCCTTCTCCATCCTTGACCAGGTGGTGGCAGGCCGCACTCGCCGCGGACTGACGGTCGTCGTCGACACCCTCGGGCTGGATCCGGTTCGGCGAGCTGGCTGGGCGGCGGTGGCGCGCAAGGCGGGCCTCGCCACTGTGGCGGTCGTGTTCGACACCCCTGCCGCGACGTGCCGGGCTCGCAACGCCGCCCGTGATCGGCCGGTCCCGGCGAACGTCCTCAACGCCCAGCTGCAACGCATGCGTGATGTCCAGAGCGAACTCGAGGCCGAAGGCTGGGTCGTGCACGTCGTGAGCGGCGACGCCCCAGCAGCAGGAGAAGCGCCAGCAACAGAAGCGGCCCCGGCGACGGCGTCAGTGACACCCGAACCAGCGGCCGGGAGGACTGGGGGGCCTCGGGTGATGCTTCAGGTCTCACGCTTTCCCTGGGGCGAGGACCCGCTCGAATGGCTGCGTGGTGTCGCCCTCGCGGCGGACGAGGCAGGCTTCGCGGGCATCGCCCTGATGGACCACCTCATCCAGATCCCACAGGTCGGTCGCGCGTGGGACCCGATCCCCGAACCCTGGGTGACGCTCGGCGCCCTGGCCGGGCTCGGTACTGACCTCGAGCTGGGCACGCTCTGCACCCCGGCCACCTTCCGCTCTGCCGGCATCATCGCGAAGTCGGCCGCAACCCTGGACGTCCTCACCGGCGGTCGCGCCTTCTGCGGACTCGGGGCTGGGTGGTGGGAGCGCGAACATGACGGCTTCGGCCTCCCCTTCCCTGACACGCGCGGGTCGGCTCGACGGGCTCGAGACCGCTGCCGAGACCATGCGGGCCCTGTGGGCGCCCGGCACCAAGGCGTATGCCGGCGAGCGGGTTTCGCTGCCCGAGACCACCTGCTATCCGAGGCCCGTGGGCAAGCTGCCGCTCATCATCGGTGGAGGTGGCGAGCAACGCACCCTGCGGATCGCGGCGCGATGGGGCGACGCCTGCAACGTGCAGGGCGACCTGGACGTCGTCAGGCACAAGACCGAGGTATTGCGTCGCCACTGCGACGAGGTGGGTCGACCCGCGCGACGAAGTCGAGGTCACCGTGCTCGACATCGCCATCGTCGGTTCCGACCGTGACGACACGTGGGCTCGAGTGGAGCGGATGCGCGGGCGGGCGAAAGCGGCAACCTTCGCGGCCCGCCACCATGCCGCGGACGTTGCGGCGCACCGAGAGCGGCACGACCGACTCTTCGAGGAAGGCGTCGGAACGGTGTTCCTCGCGCTCCCCGACTTCGAGGGTGCTGCCGACATCGAGCGGATTGCGGCACTGGCCCGACGCTGAGGCGCCCCGAAATCTCCCATTGCGTACGCGGGGCATGCGCGCTCGGCTTCCTCACTCCTGGTGCCGAGGCGACTGTGGCCACGAGCGGCCGCTGGACCCGCCTCACCACCCCGTCCGGCACGCCCTCACCCGCTCCTGAGGCCTCGCGGACCCTCCGGGTTTCTGTACTGGTCGCCTGGCTGTGGGCCCCGGTCGTGCCTGTGGCCCCGGCGCCTGTGGGGCGTCGGGGTGTGGGGCGGGGTCATTGTCGGTGCCAGATGTCGGGGTCGCCGGAGGCGCGGCGGTGGTCTGGGGGCAGGCTGGCTGGTTGGCCCTGCGGTGGTCGACCTGCGGCCCAAGCCTGAGTCGAGTCGTGCGAGGGCGTGGTCGTAGGCGCCGTGGGTGCGGTCCCACACGACGTGTCTGCGTCCGTGTTCGTCGGGTTCGATCCACCCGTGGTAGCGCTGGGAGTGCACGATCGTGTGGTGTCTTTGGCAGAGCAGGGCGGCGTTGTCGAGGTCGGACGCGCCGCCGTCGGCCCAGTGGATCAGGTGATGCGCGTCGGTCCAGCTCGCGGGGGCGTCGCAGCCGGGGTAGGTGCAGTGCCGGTCGCGCAGCCAGAGGCGTTTGATTTGGGCGGGGGTGAAGAAGCGTTGCGGCGCGGCCGAGGTCGACGGCTTCGCCGCAGGAGTTGAGGACGGTGGGGATGATCGTGGCGTCGCAGGCCCAGCGGCGCACGGTTTCGGGGGTGACGAGTTCGCCGGTGGTCAGTCCGCCGAGCAGGGACCCGGCTCCGGCGCGGGCTTGGAGGTCTTGCAGGGTGATCTGGACGAAGATCTGCGCTTTGGTCGAGGACCAGGTGGTGTCTCCGGCTTTTTGGGCGCGGCCGATGAGGGCGAGCAGGGCGTGGGCGCGGCGTAGGTCGTGGGGTCGTAGGTCGGGTTCGGCGGGTCCGTGCTCGTCAGCCGGGGTCGGGGCGGGTGCGGACAGGGGTCCGATCGCGGCTTCGAGGGCGGCTCGTCCTTCGCGCGACAGGCGCAGGACGTACTCCCACAGTCCGGGTGCGATCTCTTTGCCCAGGGTCAGGGACTCGCCCTTTTTCGCGCGGTTCTTCGGTGTCGTCGAACTCGCCGTCGAGGCCGTGACGGGCCAGGAGTTCTTCGCGCAGGCGGCGCACGGTGCGGTGGTCGTGTTGTTGACCCAGGGTCATGAACGCGTGCCAGATGGTGTCGATCAGCGTCGGGGTTCAGGTGTGGTTTGAGCAGCCGCATCTCCTTGAGGATGACCGCCGCAGTGGAGATGCTGACCCGGCCGGACACGACGGCGTCGCGCAGGATGGCGTGGCGGGGATCGCGGCACGCCTGCGCGACGGTGGCGAGTTGTCCGGCTCCGGCTTGGGCGTAGCGGCGGTGGTGCAGGGCAACCCATTCGCGCGCGTTCACGGGCGGGTTGGAGGTGGCGGGTTCACCACGGTCGATCGCGTCGATGGTGATCGCAGCTTCGGCGCCTTCGGCCACGGCGGACAGTTCACCCAACACTTCAAGACCTTGCGCGAGCTCGGCCCCGGTGGCCTGGAACACGAGCGAGGGCAGCGCGGCGGCGGCTTCTTGGGCAGCACGCAACCGGTCCACGCAGTCCGCGTAGGTCAGCTCCGGTGCTGTGCTCATGAAAGGAACGTTACGGACCACCACTGACAGCCATCGAGGACTGAATACGGTTCCGCTGCAACACTATTCACGCATTGCATGCCCATTCACACCCGGTGAAACTTCTGTCACACGGGTCACGTGGGTTGCGCCTCGCCCGGGAAAAGTCGCACCAAAACTGGATAGAAATTCATTGAGCCCCGCCGACAAATCTTCTCGGCGGGGCTCAATTGGAGCGGGTCTGATCAGTCCCAGGGGTCGGGAGCGTTGAGCAGTTCGTCCGCGTTGGCGGGCTTGGCCGGCGTCGCCGCCTCCGGTGCAGCCGACTTCTCCTCGGCCGCGGCCGGTTCGGCCTCGTCGCTCGACGGGACCTCAGTCGCGGCCTCGTCGGAAGCATCCGCCGTGGCAGCCTCGGGCTCGTTGCCAGCCTCGGGCGAGGACGCCTCAGGCATGTCGGTGGATTCCCCCTCGGGGGCCTTGGACTCGTCACTGGCGTCGACGGTTTCCGCAGGGTGCGGCCGCGGCCGGGTCCGTTGATTCGGCCGTCGCCAGCTCGTCGTCCGTGTGGGCTGCCTCGGTAGCCGCGTCCGTCGTGACGGCGGAGCGCTCGGACAACGTGTCGACCTCGTCCCACGGGTCCGGTGCCGAGAGCACGTCGTCCGCAGCGGGCAAGGTCGATTCGCTCGATGCAGATTCGGCCGACTCAGGCGTCGCGGTCGTGTCCGAAACCTCCTCGGTCACCGCCGCCTCCTCAGCGACCGGCTCGTCGGCCGGGGCCTCGACGGGTGCCGTTGTTTCCTCGGCGGCGGGTGCTGCCGGGGTTGCGTCGGCGGGCTCGTCCCAGGGGTCGACGTCGTCGTTCGCTGCTGGGTGCGGTGCCTGCGTGCTCGGCGGTGCCTCGGTCGGTGCTGCCGCGTGCCTCTTCGGCGGCCGGCTGCGTTTCGGCCGTGGCCTCGACGGGTGCCGTTGCTTCTTCGGCGGCGGGTGCTGCCGGGGTTGCGTCGGCGGGCTCGTCCCAGGGGTCGACGTCGTCGCTCGCTGCTGGTGCGGCGGGCTCCTCAGTCGGTGTTGCCGCTGCCTCCTCAGCGACCGGCGCTTCGGCCGGGCCTCGACGGGTGCCGTTGCTTCTTCGGCGGCGGGTGCTGCCGGGGTTGCGTCGGCGGGCTCGTCCCAGGGGTCGACGTCGTCGCTGGCTGCTGGTGCGGCGGGCTCCTCGGTCGGTGCTGCCGTGCCCTCGGCGACGGTGCTTCGGCTGGGGCCTCGACGGGTGCCGTTGCTTCTTCGGCGGCGGGTGCTGCCGGGGTTGCGTGGCGGGTTCGTCCCAGGGGTCGACGTCGTCGCTCGCTGCGGTGCGGCGGGCTCCTCAGCGGTGCTTGCGGCTCGTCGCAGGTGCTTGCGGCTGGCTGGGCTTCGGCTGCGGCCTCGGCGGGTGCGGTTGCTTCTTCGGCGGCGGGTGCTGCCGGGGTTGCGGTGGCGGGCTCGTCCCAGGGGTCGGCTTCGGCCGCGGGTGCAGCGGTGCGGCTTCGGCGGGCTTGGTCTCGGCGGCAGGTGCTGCGGTGGCGGGCTCGTCCCAGGGGTCTGCTTCGGCTGCGGGTGCAGCGGCAGCTTCGGCGGGCTTGGCGTTCGGCGGCGGGTGCTGCGGTCGGCGGGCTCGTCCCACGGGTCGGCTTCGGCTGCGCGGTGCAGCGGCGTGCTTCGGTCGGCTTGGTCTCGGCGGCGGGTGCTGCGGTCGCGGGCTCGTCCCAGGGGTCGGCTTCGGCTGCTGGGTGCGGCGGCGGCGTCTCGGCGGGCTTGGTCGTCGGCGGCGGGTGCTGCGGTTGGCGGGCTCGTCCCACGGGTCGGCTTCGGCGGCGGGTGCAGCGGCGCTTCGGCGGGCTTGGTCTCGGCGGCGGGTGCTGCGGCAGCGGGCTCGTCCCAGGGGTCGGCTTCTGCTGCGGGCTGCGAGCGGCGTGTCTCGGCGGGCTTGGCTTCGGCGGCGGGTGCTGCGGTGGCGGGCTCGTCCCAGGGGTCGGCTTCGGCAGACGGCGCTTCCGCCGGGCTTGCTTCAGCATCTGAAGCAAAGGCACTTCCCTGAGCGGTACCCGTGAGGGCTCCTCGCCAGACGCGTCCGTCGAACCAGCCTCGGTCGAACCAGCCGCGACAGCACCTGCGGCGACAGCGCCAGCCGCAGCGGCACCGGCGGCGGGAGCGGCAGGTGAGTCACCGGCATACGCGGCAGATTCGGACGCAACCGAAGCGGCAGCCGCCTCGTCCACGGGAGCGGACTCAACGTCCTCGTCCTTGCCGCGACGGACAGCGGCGAGCAGCATCTGGGCGACGTCGACGACCTCGACGTCTTCGCCGATGCCTTCGGCCTGCTTGGAGGTCAGGCCGTCGGAGATCATGACGCGGCAGAACGGGCAACCGATGGCGATGCGCTCGGCACCGGTCGCGAGGGCCTCTTCGGTGCGGTTCATGTTGATGCGACCGCCGAGCTTCTCCTCCATCCACATGCGGGCACCACCGGCGCCACAGCAGAACGACTTCTCCTTGGAGCGCTCCATCTCGCGCAGCTCGACACCGGGGAGGGCGCCGAGGAGTTCGCGCGGCGGGGCGTAGACGTTGTTGTGACGACCGAGGTAGCAGGGGTCGTGATAGGTCACGGTCGCTGCAGTCGAGGCCGCGTTCTTGGCGGACGACATGCCGGGCACGTCGGCGGGGCGGGCCACGGGCACGAGCTTCTTGTCCCGGACCAACCGGTTGAGCAGCTGCGTGTGGTGGACGACCTCGAACTTGCCGCCGAGGTCGGGGTACTCGTTCTTGATCGTGTTGAAGCAGTGGGCGCAGGTGACGACGATCTTCTGGACGCCCATCTCGCCGAAGGTCTCGATGTTCTGCTGGGCGAGCATCGAGAAGAGGATCTCGTTGCCGGCGCGGCGGGCGGAGTCACCGGTGCAGGTCTCGCCATCGCCGAGGACAGCGAAGGAGACGCCAGCGGTGTCGAGCAGTTCGGCAACGGCGCGGGTCGTCTTCTTGGCGCGGTCCTCGTAGGCGCCGGCGCAACCGACCCAGAAGAGGTAGTCGACCTCTTCGGCGGACTCGATGTCCTTGCCGAGGATCTTGACCTCGAACGGCAGGTCCTTGGCCCAGTCGAGGCGGGCGCGCGAGCCCATGCCCCACGGGTTGCCCTTGGACTCGAGGTTCTTGAAGAGGCCACCGAGCTCGGACGGGAAGGCCGACTCGATGAGCGTCTGGTAGCGGCGCATGTCGACGATGGCGTCCACGTGCTCGATGTCGACGGGGCACTGCTCGACGCAGGCGCCACAGGTGGTGCACGACCACAGGACGTCCAGGTCGATGACGGCGTCCGGACCGTGCGGGTTGTAGGCCGTGAGCGGGTTGCGGATGTCGTAGCCGGTCTCACCGATGAGCGGGACCTCGGCGAGGGCAGTCGTCGCGGCGGGCAATGATGCGCGGGCCTCTTCGGAGGCGAGCAGCCACGGCGACTTCGCGTTGGCGTGGTCGCGCAGCGTCATCATGAGCAGCTTGGGGGAGAGCGGCTTGTCGGTGTTCCACGCGGGGCACTGCGACTGGCAGCGGCCGCACTCGGTGCAGGTGGAGAAGTCGAGCAGGCCCTTCCAGGTGAAGTCCTCGATCTTGCCGACGCCGAGCATGAGGTCAGCAGCGTCTGTCGTCTTCATTCTCGGAGGCGGCCTCCATGGCCTCCATCGAGAACGGCTGGCCGTCGCCCATCGTCATCGGCTTGAGGTTGCCGAGGGCCGTGCGACCGGACGACTCGCGCTTGAACCAGATGTTGGGGAAGGCGAGGAAGCGGTGCCACGCGACACCCATCGTCGGGGTGAGCGAGATGGTGATCATCCACGCGAACGAGATGATGATCTTGATCGTCGCGACGATGACGATGGCCGTGTCGATGCCGTCGACGGAGAGGCCGGAGAAGATGCCGGACAGCCAGCCGGTGAGCGGGAAGTGCAGCGCCAGGCCCTCGCCCGGCTGCTCGAGCTTGGTGAGGGCGGCCTCGAGGACGCGCAGGGCGAGGATGCAGAGCGTGACGCCGAGGATCGTGAACTCGACGTAGTAGGCCTGCCACCAGTTCGACCCGAAGAAGCGCGAACGCCGCCCGTCGTCACCGGCCGCCGAGCGCGGGTGCTTGAGCTGGCGGATGGCGATGAGCACGACGATGCCGACGAGACCGGTCCACGCGAAGAACTCGGTCACCCACTCGTAGGGCGGGAAGTGGCCGATGATCGGCAGCTGGAACTCGGGCTTGATGAGCTGGCCGAACGCCGTGACGAGCGTCCCGAAGAGCAGCATGAACGACAGCGCCGTGAACCAGTGCGCGACCGCGACGACCGGCAGCCGCGACATGCGGGTGTGGCCGAGGAACTCCTTGGCCAGCGTCCAGGAGCGCGCCAGTGGTGCGTCCGTGCGGCGCGGATCTGCCTGTCCGACGCGGTAGAGAGCGACGAACCGCCCGATCTGTCGGAAGAGCAGGGCCCACCCGACGAGCATCAGCGGGAAACAGATGGCGGAGGCGACGATCTGGAGCGCGGACATGGCCGCAACTCTACTGACGGGCAAGCACGCAAACAGTGCTCAGTGACGCCTCTCGCAGCACTTGTGTCACGACTCACGAAGCGACGCTTGAGCCGCTGACGTGCGCGTTCACGGCGCTGGGTATGCCGTGGCTCACTTCTCGTCCGGCTGGCTGTCCACGAGTCGGGGCCTTCGTGACGAGTCGCCATCTCGGCAACTCCCGACTCGTCACGCGAACCCCCGACTGGTCGGTGCGCCCGTCCCTGCCGCCGAGGTTCGAACCATTGCTTGTGCTGATTGATAACTCAATGTTTGAATAGTCATAAGTGCGGCCCTGCTCGGGCGGCCCCCGATACCGACACGGAGAACTCATGCCCATCCTTGACGACGTCACCCAGGCAGTCGGCAACACGCCCCTCGTGCGCATCAACCGGATCATCGACACCGGTGACTCGGGCACGACCGTGGCCGCGAAGCTCGAGTTCTACAGCCCGGCCAGCTCGGTCAAGGACCGCATCGGTGTCGCGATCATCGACGCGGCCGAGGCGTCCGGTGAGCTTCCCCCGGGCGGCACGATCGTCGAGGCCACCTCGGGCAACACCGGCATCGCGCTCGCGATGGTCGGCGCGGCCCGCGGCTACAAGGTCGTCCTCGCCATGCCCGAGTCCATGTCCAAGGAGCGCCGCGCCCTGCTGCGTGCCTACGGCGCCGAGCTCATCCTCACCGACCCCGCCACGGGCATGAAGGGCGCCGTCGCCAAGGCCGACGAGATCGTCGCCGAGCGCGAGGGCGCAGTCCTCGCCCGCCAGTTCGCCAACGAGGCCAACCCCGCGATCCACCGCAAGACCACCGCCGAGGAGATCTGGCGCGACACCGACGGCAAGGTCGACATCGTCATCGCCGGCATCGGCACGGGCGGCACGATCACCGGCGTCGGCCAGGTCCTCAAGGAGCGCAAGCCCGAGGTCCAGATCATCGCCGTCGAGCCCGAGGAGTCCGCGATCCTCAACGGCGGCGCCCCCGGCCCGCACAAGATCCAGGGCATCGGCGCCAACTTCGTCCCCGAGATCCTCGACACGAGCGTCTATGACGAGGTCATCGACATCAACGCCGGCACCGCCGTCGAGTGGGCCCGCAAGGCCGCCACCCAGGAGGGCCTGCTCGTCGGCATCTCCTCCGGTGCCGCGCTCGCCGCCGCCAACCAGGTCGCGACCCGCCCCGAGAACGCCGGCAAGACGATCGTCGTCATCATCCCGAGCTTCGGGGAGCGCTACCTCTCGACCATCCTCTTCGAGGGACTCGTTGACTGACCTTCCGAAACTTTCGAGTATGCCGTTCGCTCGCCTCCGGTCCCGCGTCCAGCGGGCCGCGGCGAGCGTTCGGGAGGACGTCGACTCCGCGATCGCCCGCGACCCGGCGGCGGCGTCCCGCTCGGACCTCGTGCTGAATTCGCCTGGCATGCACGCGATCTGGTCCTATCGCGTGGCCCACAAGCTCTGGCTGCGACCGCACCTCCAGCCCGCCGCCCGCGCCCTCTCGACGGTGACCCGTGCGGTCACCGGCGTCGAGATCCACCCCGGCGCCAAGATCGGCAAGCGCTTCTTCATCGACCACGGCATGGGTGTCGTCATCGGCGCCACGGCCGAGGTCGGCGACGACGTGATGCTCTATCACGGGGTCACGCTGGGCGGCCGGTCCCTGGCCAAGGTCAAGCGTCATCCCACCGTTGGTGACCGAGTGACGATCGGCGCCGGCGCCAGCATCCTCGGCCCCATCGAGGTCGGCGACGACGTGCAGATCGGCGCCAATTCCGTTGTCGTGAAGGACATCCCGGACGGCGCCATCGCCACGGGCATCCCCGCCATCGTGCGCATGCCCGACCACCCGGGCGAGGACCCCTACGAGGCCCTCTTCCGCGAGCCCGCCCTCTTCATCTGATCGGATCGCCCGATTTCTGTACGCTCGCTTTGTGTTCGGCCGGCGCGCGACAAGAGCCGGGCGAGAGCGGGGTGGCAGCGCCGCGGCGATGCGGTCATTTGCCTCCCAGACGTAACAGGATCCACGCTGGAGGGCGGATGGGACCGAGCGGACGAATTGCCCTGGGACAACTTCTCTGGGGGACGTCCGCCCAGATCATGTTTCTGGGATCCCAGCTTCGGATCTTTGAAATCACAGAATCCAGCGCCGACGTTGGACGTTTGACCGCGTCCGCGATTCTGCCGATCCTGAGCATCGCGCTGTTGGTTCCAAAGGCAATAAGTCATTTCGGACCCAGGCGCGTATCCACTGCGGCGCACAGCGTTGCAATCTTGGCTGCGGCAGTGGCACTACTGGCCGCTTGGCGGACTCCGAACGAGGTGTGGTCTCTCTATCTGCTCGCTTGCTCGTGGGGCGCGGCAAGCGCGGCCATCATCCCTAGCCGACTCGTGGCCATGCCTATGGTCACGCCCCAAAATTTGCTTGCGAGAGCGAATAGTCGGTTCACTGCTGCCAATTACGGCTCGATTTTGAGCGGACCTGCGCTCACTGCACTAATCCTCACGCGTTTCGACTCTGCGACGCTCTTTGCCCTCGCCGGAGCCGGAGCCGTGGTGTCGATGGCCCTTCCAATCGCGCGAACGGAACGGCCATCAGCGCCCGTAGAGGGTCGCACGATCAAGGCGGTCGTGACCTTCATCAAGAAGCCGTCACTTGCCCGACTGGCCATTCTTGTTGACCTGACCGCGATGGTCTCCAGCTCTCCGCGCGTGCTCCTCCCCGCAATCGGCACATCTTTGGCTTTCCACGGAGGAAGCGTCGCCGCCATCCTGTTTGGTGCCATAGCAGTAGGCGGGCTCTCATCGACGCTCCTGTTCCGCTCGAGGAGTCGCCCCCTTGAACCAGTGACTGGAACCTTGGGTCTTGGCATGCTGTGGGGGTGCGTGTGCGCCGGGCTGGGTCTTGTGCTGCTTCCTGCCGGGTTGGATCCGGCCATTGGAGTCGTTCTCGTGATTGCGTGCCTTTTCGCTGCTGGATTTGTTGATGGGGTGCTGGACACTCTTCGACAAACCATTGTCCAGTCGTATCGAGGGCCGGTTGGCGGGCCCGTCCTGCAAACGTGGACCCTGGTGATTGGCGTGCTCGGCCCGAGGTTGGGTGACGCGTTCATGGGGGAGGCGTCCGAATACCTCGGACTTTCAACGGCCACCATCGTCGGCGGCCTGCTCTGCTCCTGCGCCCTTTATGTTGTGACGCTCCGCATCCGATTTGGTCGAGTTGACATGGACAACACGGCGATCCCAAGTCCGCAACTCGGTCCAGAAACCCGCGGGGAGTAGACGTCGCGCCTCCATGTCAACCTTGAACGGTGCAGAACGACCGCCAGAACCAATACTGTTCTGGCGGTCGTTCTGAAACTGTTCCCCACGGCGTTCCAAGAATTACCTCTTCTCGTTGCCGGGAACATCGTTTGGACCATTCACGCACGTCAGACGCCGTCGCTGTATCCCTTGGGCACGTCATCACCCCTGCCGATGAGTGCAGGATTCGACAGCGGATGTCTTCAGATGCCTTGGCCCCATCCCTTGGTCATGTTGATCACCCCCTGTCGATGACAAGCGGTTGGATGTTGTCGGAGACTTCAGATGCCCTGGCCGTATCCCTTGGTCATGTTGATCACCTCCAATTTGCGAGTGGTCTTCTGGGTGTCCGTCGAGTTCAGATTCCGTCGCTGTATCCCTTGGTCATGTTGATCACCCCCTGTCGATGACAACCGGTTGGATGTTGTCGGAGACTTCAAACGCCTTGGCCCCATCCCTTCGTCATGTTGATCACCTCCCTCGACTCGGCTCAGCGGAAGTGGAGTTTCCCGGGGCCTCGTTTCGCGTCCACGTGTTGCCGTAGGCGCAGAACGCCTCTGCCCCAGGCACTTTCGCCGCGGTCAGCTGCAACGCCGTCGCGACGTCGACACCGTCCACGAGTCGTTCGTGAAGGTCCACCATCGCGGCCGCCGCGACGTCGTCGTGAACAGGGTTGGTCGCGGCCACGACGCACTGCACCCCCAGGCCGAGCAGGGCCGCCGCCAGTCCCAGCGGTTCATCGCCGGAACGCCCTCGGCTGCGCCCGACGTCACACGCTGACAGGATGACGAGTTCGGCGGCCAGTGGAGCCCGCAGCTCGTGTGCGAACACGGGCCCGTCGGCCATGTCGAGGCTGGAGAACAGAGGGCTCTGGTCGACATGGTGACCATGGGCTGCGAGGTGCACGACGGTCGCGGAGGCGAGGGCCGCGCGGACGTCCGCGCTGCCGGCATACCCGTTCGCCGTGGTCGCCGAAGGCGGTCGCGTATGCCGTTCCCACGTCGCCGCAACCGCGCTCACCTCATCGCGTGCCCGGGGCAGCCCCGGGCCGGCGAGCGCGGACACCTTCGGTTCGCGTGTCGCGACGGCTGAGCGCCGGACCCAGGCAGTGGCCGATGGCGCGGCGACGACGGGGTGTTCGCGCAGCGACGGCAGCGCCCGCCAGGGCAGCGCGGCCAGCCCGATGGTGGGCACGATCACCACGGTCCCTTCGAGATCGATGCCGCGCAGGAGCAACGTGTCGATCTCGCGTAGCGAGGACTCACAGGCGCGAGCGAAGAACGCCGTCATTGAGGGGCGTGCAACGGAAGCAGCCCTGACATCCGAGACGACGCGACCGGTGACGTCGGTGATCTCGCGCACGGGCCCCAGCACGCTCTGTCTCACCGTTTCTCCGCTGATGACCAGGCGCACCACCGTCTCGCGAATCTCGTGGAACGTCACCACGGTGGCCTTCCGTTGCACGGTCATGTGCTGCGTCTGCTCGAGGGTCACCGAGCGGAGGTCGGCCTCTGCGTTGGGGCCCCGCGCCGCGCGGAGTCGTTCGGTGATGGCGCTCTGGAGGACGACAACCTCGCGCTGCGTGGTCGACAGCGGGCTCCCGTTTCCGGTCTGGCGCAATCGACGCAACGTCGCGACGAGGGCCGCGGTCTCCTCGTCGTCCGGGGGGCGCAGCGGTGGGGCGCGGTGGGAGGCTGCGCGCCAGCGTTCCACGCTTTCGAAGAGCTCTGCGAGAGAACCCGAGTCCGTTGCCGACGCCACGTCGGCATCGCGGATGCGGGCTGCATGCAGGGCCAGGCCGGCGCGGATCTCCAGGCTGTGGACCCCTCCCTGCTCGCGGGCCAGCTGCATGGCTGCCTCTTCGAGGATCGCGGTGGCGCGGGCGCGATCTCCCTGCGCTGCGGCGAGCCGGGACGCCAAGAGGTGCTCGTGGAGCCTGGCCCCCAGCGGCTGGGGTTGGTGGGTCGAGAGGCGGTTGAGTTCGGTGGTCGCGGTGCGAAGGTCGTTGCGGGCGAGGGCGACCTCGATGCGGATGCGCGTGGCCAACCGCTCAGCGGGCAGAACGGGTGTCCGCGTCTCCCAGCGGGCCGCAACCTTGGCGGCGCGGGTGAGGTGTCGTCCGACGCCGAGGTCCACCGCAGCGCCGAACAACTCGACCTCCACGGTGCGGCGATCGGCGTGAAGGGCCCGGAACGTGCGTGCGGCGTGCCCGGCGCGAACCCGGGCCAGGCGGACATCACCTCGCATGAGCGCTGACCGGGCGAGGTCGAGCTGGATCTCACCTCGTTCAAGCGGTTGTCGGTCGCGGCGCGCTGCCTCCAGCCCGCGAAGAAGCACCCTCTCTGCCTCGTCGACCAGGCCCGCGTCCAGCAGCACCTTGGCGTGGTCGAGGTGGGCTCGCGCCATCCCCACGCCCGAGTCCATGGCGGCGGCCTCCGCCATGAGCCGCAGGGCTCCGGGGATGTCGCCGGAGAGATACGCGACGCAGCCGAGGTTGTGCCGCGCCTTGAACTCCTGGGGGCGGAATCCGTGCTCCACCGCAAGCCGGGCGGCGCGCTCGAGATCCGTCGCCCGCGTCGAGCTCGAGCAACGACACGGACGCCAGCCCGCGGTTGAGGAGTGCGGACACCTGCTCGCGCGGCACGAGCTCGTCGAGATGTGGCTCGACCTGGCGAGTGCCTCGATTGCCTGCGCCCACTCGGAGCAGGACGAGTGGATGGTCCCCGCCTGCAGCTGGGCCGAACCTCCAACAGTGGCCGAATGCCGTCGAGCGATGTGGACCTCGTCGAGGATCGCAAACGCCGCCCCTGGCCCCTCGAGCGCCAGTCGCGACATCGCCATGGTGATGAGGATGCGGCCCCGGACGCGCGCGACATCGGACGGTCGGTCGCCTCGGCCGGCCCTCTGCTCGAGCCGCTCCAGCGCTTGAGTCAATGACGAGTCTGCTCGCCGGTAGTGTCCCGCCGAGTTCTCGGACTGGCCCTGCGCGTGGAGGCTCAGGATGCTGTCCAGGTTGCCAATCCAGGCGCCTCAGATCTCTATGCCCGGGGTGATGACCGGGCGGGCGCCCGGCTCGTCGGCTGGCGGATGACCAGGTGCACCGTCCCGCGATCCACGCCCTCGAAGACGAATCGGCCCCCGTCGTCGGCGGTCGTCGTCGTCGTCCTGGCGCGCTCACGCAGTTCGACCTCGGCGCCCGGTGACGTCACCCATCCACGGACCGTCGTTGTGCCCGGCCGCCTCCTCGAGCGTGACCATGATGCTGAGCCCGTCGCTCTCGAACGTCACCGTTGTGGCCCGGTCGTACTCGGTCGTGCGGACCGATCCGGCCAAGGCGCTCCCGCTCATGAGGTGGGCGACTTCGGCCTCCAGGCTGGCCACGGTCATGGCGAACTTCACCCGCTCGGCGAGATCGCTCGGGACGGGGTCGACCCGGTCCAGGTGGGTCCGGATCAGCGCCAGGGCCCGCTCGTCGACGGCGTCCATGGGTTGGGCGAGGTCGTCCTCGTCGGGTTCGGGGCGTTCATGCCGTCACCTCCCAGGCGGGGTCGGTCGTGAGCGCGACCCGCAGCTTGGCGAGGCAGCGGCCACGGGTGGGGCCGATGCTGCCGACGGGGATCCCCAGTGCGGCGCTCACGGCCGCGTAGTCGGGGCGGTCGACGAAGGCGACCAGCCGGAGCAGCTGCTGGCAGCGCTCGGGAAGTCGCTCGACGTGCTGCCACATGGCGCTGGCGAGTTCGGCCTCCTCGGTGGCCTGAGCCGGTCCGCCGTGGCGGGGTCGCTGCCCACGGGGTCGGATGTGTCGGCTCCTCCCACGGCTCGCGTGGCACGGTGCGTCGCCCACGCCTGACGACGCTCCACGCCTCTCGCTTGGTCGTCATGAGCAGCCACTGGAGGACAGCCTGCGGATCGCTGATGTCGGCGCTGTGTTCGATGAGTCGGAGCCAGGTCGTCTGCACGACGTCCTCGGCTGTCGCTGCGTCGGCGCCCTGGCCCCTCGCCGTGTGCCAGAGCAACGGGGTGACCGCATCCACGAGCGAGTCCATGGCACTTGAGTCACCACCGCGGTGCAAGGAGAAGGCCTGCGCCGCAGCGGTGGCAAGCCCTGGCGCGGCGTGGCCGGACTGACCGCGCCGCTCGATCGGGCCGGCGTTCACTTCGTGTCCTCGATGGTCTTGGCCGCGGCCTCGCGGGCGGACGCGACGAACCTCTGGGCTCGCTTGCTGCGCTCGGTCACGTCGAGCGGTCGGTCATTGCCCAGATCCTTGGCAATGTCCCCGGCCAGTGCCGGAGCGGCGAACGAGGTGCCGCTCCAGACGCCGAACCCGCTGCTGTAGTCATCGAGGTCGACCGCCCCCCGCGTGGGCACGCCCTGCAGCGCGACGACTACTGGCTTGCTGCAGGATCTGCCCACGGCGCGAGGCGTTGAAGGACGTCGGCATCGTGCTGACGACCGACGTCGCGGCCGAGTAGCTCTGGACCCACGTGCCAGTGTTCGAGTAGACGGACACGGTGCGGTGATCGGGGTTGAGGGCACCCACGCTCACCATCGGTGCACCCGAAGTGACCGCGCCGGCAAACGCTGCCGGGTAGAACTCCACGGCACTCGCGTCGTTGCCGACCGCTGCGACCACGGTGACTCCGAGTTCGGCCGAGCCCCGTGAGCACGCTGAGGAGTGCGGGTTCGTCGTCGAAGGCTCCCGGGGTCTCGTGGCGGTAGCCGAGCGAGAGCGTGACGACATCGATGGCGTCGGCCGAAGTACCTGACCTCAGGGCGGCTTCCTGGCGCAGACGCAGGACCGTCAGCGCTCCCAGGACGTCAGCCTCATTGGCCACGCCATCGCCCCACATGATGGGCACAGAAAGGATTCGCGCGTCAGGGCAGTGCTGACGAATCACGCCGGCGATGAACGTGCCGTGTCCCGGCCAGGCGATCGAGGCGGCCATTGACGAGGTCGATCGTCACACCGTCCGTCTCGGGCCGCCGGTAGGGCCGGGTGCCCCGGGCAGCTGCGTGACCCAGGGGTGGAACGTCTTCGTCTGGTCGTCCGTGAACCACTCGTGTTCTCCCACGCCCGTGTCGAGAATGGCGACCACCGGCCCCTGCTCGCTGGTCCTTTGCGGAGCGGCTCGGCCGACCAGATGACCGGGAAGCGTCCGCTCGGGCCTCCGCTGATCCCGTCGCTGTAGCCGATGCCGTCCGAGTAGCCGATCCCGTCGCTGTAGCCGATGCCGTCCGAGTAGCCGATCCCGTCGCTGTAGCCGATGCCGTCGGAGTAGCCCGTGGACGTCATGAGGTGCGAGAGGCCGATCCCGGTGATGCCTCGAAGGCGAGCCGCCTGCAGGATCTCCCAGGCATCGGCTGGCTTGCTCGTGGGCTCGTTCGCCGAGAACCTGACGGCCGTGTGGCCCACCGCGTCGAGCTCCCGCAGGAGCTCGTTCTCCCTCGCGAACGCCAGGAGACCCTCGTCGGGAACCGGCTCAACGGCATACCCACGCTCTTTGGCCACCTCAGCGAGCGGTCCGAAACGGCTGTCGAACTCCGGGCCTTCCACTCCCTTCACGAGGAGGACGTCGCCGACGTATGCCGTGGGCTCAAGGGCCTGGCCGCTCGACACCGCGGTGGTCGGGTCGAGGATGCGAGCACGCAGTCGGCGGGCGGCCGTTCCCGGAATGACCGTCGGGGGGATGCGTCGGTTGGCCGTCTCAGGACGCTCGTTGTGGTTCATCGGTGCCTTCCGTGAGCTCTGCTGCTGAACCCCGGCGGCAAATGCCGTCGACTCAGCGTAGGGACTGGTCGTGTCACAAGGAAAGGAGTTTGGGCAAGGCGCTCAGATACCTCTTGAGCACATCTTTTTCTGCGATCTGGTTCGCCCGACCGCAGATGTATCTGGCGAAGCCCCACGCACTCCTTGTCTGCGTCGGGGCCGCGCAGGGGCGGCCCCGCATCACCCTCTAGGAGCACGCCATGGCAACACAGCACGAACAGGCGGCGCAGCGCGCGGCCATCAGGCCGGTGAAGGAGTCCGTCGAGGACGAGCTGCTCGCCAAGGCCGGAGTCGTCGCCGTCGACATCGCCGAGAAGGAGAAGGACGGCAAGAAGACCGGCGAGCAGAGCATCGTCGTCTTCGTCGAGCAGAAGAAGCCGACGTCCAAGCTCACCAAAGCCGCTGTGATCCCCAAGGAGATCGACGGCATCAAGACCGATGTCCAGGAGCTCGTCATCGAGCTGCAGCCGGCCTACCGCCAGCTCGTCGACGGGGAGTTGCAGGTCGACCCGGCCGACTACCCGACCCTGGCCGGTGGCATCGGCATCGGGCCGCGGCGCAGTGTCTTCCTCTCTCCGCCGGACGTACCCGCGCCCGGCAACTACGTCTTCGTCGGCACCCTCGGCGCGATGGTCCGCGACCGGGCGAGCGGCGCGACGATGGCGCTCACCAACTTCCACGTCGCCTGCGTCAACAACACGTGGAGCGTCGGCGACCGCCAGGTCCAGCCGTCCCTCGTGGACGGTGGTGCCCCGACCGGAGAGTTCGGGTCGTTGACGCGAGCAGTCCTCTCCGAGAACGTCGATGGCTCGGTCATCACCGTCGACACGTCCGAGCCCTGGACCGCCACGGTCACGGGCGTCGGTGATGTCGCCGGCAGCACGCCGGCCACGGTGGGCATGGCCGTGCAGAAGCGCGGTCGCACCACCGAGCACACGTTCGGCACCGTTGCCTCGACCGACTTCACCGTCACCATCAACTACGGCAGTGACGTGGGGTCGCAGACGCTCCGCCACCAGATCCGCATCGACACCGACACGGCGCGCAACCCGCGCTTCTCGGACCACGGCGACTCCGGCTCGGTCGTCCTCGACAACTCGCGCAACGTCGTCGGGCTCCTCTTCGCCGGCAGCAACGACGGGTCGATGACCTTCGCGAACCCCGTGCAGGCCGTCCTCGACGAACTCGGCGTGGACCTGCTCGTCCCGGCCGTCACGCCGATCACGCGACCCATCAGCACCTGTCTCAACTCGCGCATCGTCATCTGCCTCAAGACGCGCGTCGACCTCAGCTGTCCGACGATCAAGACCAGGATCCCGGCGCTGTGCCCGACGCTCGTCACGAAGCCGGCGATCTGCGACTTCATCACCCGGCCGGCGACGTGCAACGTCACCCGGATCCCGATCTGCGACCTCCAGTACACCCGGCCGGGCTGCAACCTGCCGACCCGGGCCTGCGGTGGCGAGTGGGAGCGCCCGCCGATCGAGGAGTGGTTCCGCGGTGGTGGCGGTGGCTACGGAGCATCTGCTGCCGAGATCGAGTCCGCGGCCGACGAGGCCTACTGGGGCGGCTACCTCGCCGCCCTCGAGGAGATCGACGCGCTCGACTCCGAAGGCACCGGCTCCGGCCCTGGCGGAGGGGCCTGAACCGTGGCTTCCTCCCCCAGCCTGCTCGGTGCAGCCGTCCGTCACGGGCTCGTGCCCGTGGCGGACGTCCGCGCCGGACTGGTCCGCGTGCGCGCCGTGTCGCGCAGCAACGCCGTGCACGTCATCGAGCACGAGGGTGCACCCGTGGGCTACGTCAAGCAGGCCGGGGCTGCGGCCCGCCTCGACGGTGACGACACCGTCGCGGTGGAGGCGGCACTCCTGGGCGCGATCGCGCCCCTTCAACTCGCACCGGCCCCGATCCTTCAGGGGGGATCGGGGTCGGTGTGGATGACCGCTCTGCCCGGGGAGGAACTGTCGATGGTCCGCGACCCGGCTGTCCTGCGCCCCGCGGCGGTCGACCTGGGTCGTGCCCTGGCACGGTTGCACCGCCACTCGGTCGCCGAGGTGGGTGCGGGTGGCGGTGCGCGTGTTGCTGTCCCCGACGCCCCACGCCCGTGGCCGCTGCTCGACCGGCTCCCGACGTCGATGGAGGGCGGGACGCAGCGGGCCGACACCCGCCCGATCCTCGACGCCCTTGTCGAACCCACGGTCCGGCGGGCCCTCGATCTGGCGCGCGAGCAGTGGCGCCCCACCCACCTCATCCATGGTGATGTCTCGCCGGGCAACGTCATCGTGCGGATCTCATCGTCCGGTGACGTGCGAGTGGGGCTGGTCGACTTCGAGCTCGGCGGGAAGGGCTGTCCCGCAATGGATCTGGCCTCCGCGGCGACCATGCTCGGCGAGCTCTCGCCGGTCGGGGACGACCTTGCCAAGCTCTGCCTCGACGCCTACTGGACAGCGTGTGGACCCGCGTCGGTGACCGCACCGTGGCGGTGCGTGCGCGCCCTGCTCACGGCCTGGCAGGTAGCGCTCACCCTCGGTGAGGACGGTGCCGCCGACGTCACCCGTCTCCTGGAGCGCGCCGTCTCAGCGGCGTCGGAGGTCACGCCATGAGCGCGTGGCGGCGTGACCACGCCGATCAGTTGCTCGCGGCATACGCCGTCCTGCGTCACGAATCCGGTGAACGCGCCTCCGCCGAACTGCTCTACCGCCAGTGGTATGCCGTCGGCTCGCCTCACGCTTCCGCGTCCCGTCGCTGGGATCCGCCGGCCGCTTCGGCCGCCCGGGCGGCCCACCGTGGCCTGTCCGACTGGGCCGGGGACGAGGTCGAGGTGCTCGCGACGGGCATCGCCGGAGTCGTCGTCGTGGCGACACCGCGAGGTCGACGGGCCCTGTGTCGGGGGGAGTACGTCACGACGAGTGGTCGCCCCGGCTTCCCGCCCCGGGTCGGGGACCGGGTGCGCTGCCCGCGCCGGCTAGGAGCCGTTGTCCAGGATGGGTGGTGGCGCACCTGGGGGGCTGGGTGGGATCCGCAGCACGACCCGGGTCCGCTCGTGCGCGTCTACCTTCGGCCCTGTCCTGGGGCTGTGGCACCGCTCGTGCAAGGCGTGACCAGCGTTCTCGCGCAGGCGGATTCGTGGCTGCTCAAGCTGGCGCCCACCCCCGAAGGCCTCACCCGTCCGGATGCCGTCGTCGCCTACCTCGCTGGGCCGACGCGTGAGGCAGAGCGCGACGCCGTGACGACTGCTGTGGTCGGACTCACCGAAGGGGCGCCGCCCCCGCTCACCGAACCTCTCGCCGACGGTGTCGCGTGGGCGGAGGACCCCGGGACGGGAGAAAGCTTCGGTGAGGTGCGCTGTGCGGTGATCGCGGCGGCATACGCAGGTCTGGAACGAAGTGCAGTCAGCGAAAGACTCTGGCTCGACGCCGTCGCGGCCGAGTTCGGTCGTCGCGGACTCGACGCAGCTGCCCCGCACCGATCTCCCCTGGCCGTTGCGGTCTCGCCATGAGCGCCGCCGCGAACGACCGAGAGCTTGAGAGCGCCATGCCGACAGACCCAGCTGCCCAGGATCGCGAGCGCGTGCTCGATGCCGCCCACCGGTGCGTCGACCTCCTCGTGCGCACTGCGGTCATCGACCGGGCGGGTCCGACGTGGCCGGCGTGGGAGCTCGGCGCCGACGGTCGGGCCCTGGGGGTCGTCGCGGGTCGACGCTCCCTCTATGACGGCGATGCCGGGGTGGTGTGGGCTCTGACCCATCTCGGCACCGCCCTTCACCGCCCGGACGCGAGCGAGCTCGCGGCGGCCGGAGCCCGAACACTCCTGCAGGCGCGCCCCACCGACCTGGACGCGCCTGCAGGTCTCCTTGTGGGGGAGGCTGGTGTGGACCTGCTGGCTCGCGCGGGGGACAGGGTGCAGCCCGGCTGGTCCGAGGGCAGCGACCTCACCGACGGTCTCGCCGGGATCCTGCTCTCGCTGGCCCGTGCCCGCCGCCACGAGAGTCACGCAGCCAGCATCGTCGCCGAGTTGCGCCACCGTTCGCGCGAGGAGGGGTGGGGGCGCAGCTGGCCCGACCCGCGGCTGCCGGGCGAGTCCGGCCGGCCGCTGTGTGGGTTGGCGCACGGTGCGTCAGGGATCGCGTGGGCGTTGGCCGAGGCGGCCGTGGTGTGGCCTCGGGTTGCGCCAGCGGCTCTCGAGCTCGCCGGCGAGGCGCTCGCGTGGGAGGCGTCCTGGGCGGAACCCGCCCGCGGTGGCTGGCCCGACCTGCGCGAGGGAGACGTGACCTGGCCCGACTTGTGGTGCCATGGCGCGGCGGGCGCCGGTGCGGTCAGGTTGCGACTGTTGGAACTCGCGGCCGCGGGACTCGACGTTCCGTGGTCGCTCGACACCACTCGGGCCGAGGCCGAGATGGCCGTGCAGAGGTGCGGAGCCGCGATGCACGAGGCGACCGAGCGCGCGCTGACACACGGGGCGGATGCCGTCGCCGGTGGCTGGACGCTCTGCCACGGTGTGGGTGGTCCGGCGGGAGTGGTGGCGCTCGCGGCGGACGTCTTCGGGGTACCCGAACACCGACAGGGCGCGGTCGCGGCTGCCGCTGCCCAGTTCCGGGTCGCACCAACCGATCCGGAGGAGTGGCCGTCCGGACTGCAGGGGGCCGACGGGGACGTCTCGCTCGCCACGGGAGTGGCGGGCACCGCGATGCTGCTCGCTGACCTGGCCCAGCCCGGGACCGTGCCGTCGCTCGTGCTGCTCGGCCTGGGTGGTGTCAGGCCGACGGGTGAAACGTCAGCGCTTGGTGGCGGTGGCCCACGGGTCGTCGCCACGGGCCGCGGCTGACGCCACCCACGGGTCACCACCGGTCGCGCGGTCGTGCCCGTTGCTGAGCCCGCTGCTGACCTGCGAAGGAATGGTCTTGGAGGCGCGCAGTTTCTCGCTCGTCGCCTTGGCGGCATCGGCCACGAAGTCGGCGACGACCGGAGCGGCCTTGGTGCGGGCGCTCTCCTTGGCCGCAGCGACCTGCTTCTGGACGGGCTTGCTCTGCCAGACCTTGCCCGAGACCTTCTTGATCTGGGCGTAGCGCTGCTTGCCGGCGCGCGCGCCGAGGACGTAGCCGGCCGTGAGGCCGACGATGAAGCTCAACTTGGGCATGGGGCGTGTCCCTTCCGTTCAGGCCCCCCGACCCTACCTGCCCGAAGCGGGAGTCCGGGTTCCGCATTCGGGGCACTCCCGGCATACCCTGTGTCTCGGTTCGTCGGTCCAGCCGAAGTGCCTGGCGGGTTCGCATAGTGGCCTAGTGCAGTCGCCTTGAAAGCGACCAGAGTGAGAGCTCTCGTGGGTTCAAATCCCACACCCGCCGCCAGTTTGGCTGCTACTGCACCGTAGGTGGGGTGATCCTCCCCCTTGCGGTGCAGTAGCCCCGGCTGTGGCCTGGCGCCCGCCCGACAGCAGCCGCTCGGCGTCCCATCCCGTGGACGCTCACCCCTTGACCGTCTTGGCCGCGCCGTCTTTACTGACGCGATGACAACGTTGTCAACGCCACGGAGAGCCTCATGCGCACCACCTCGCAGTTGTCCCGTCAGGGCCCGAGCGTGGGTCACCGCCCTCCTCGCCGCCGCCCTCGTGATGGTTGGCCTTCCGGCCAGCGCCGACACGCCCCAGCACCGCCCGGCCTACCACTTCAGCACGGCGAAGAACTGGCTCAACGACCCCAACGGCCTGGTCTTCCACAAGGGCGTCTACCACCTCTTCTTCCAGCACAACCCGCTCGGCGACCGGCTGGGGCAACATGTCCTGGGGCCACGCCACGAGCAAGGATCTCGTCCACTGGGACGAGCAGCCGGTGGCCATCCCCTTCGACGCGAACGAGGGCGTCTTCTCGGGCTCCGTCGTCGTCGACCACGAGAACCGCTCGGGCCTCGGCACCGCCCAGAACCCGCCGCATGGTCGCGATCTACACGAGTGCCTACACGGCCGCGAGCGGACGCGACGGGATCCAGGCGCAGTCCCTCGCCTACTCCACGGACGACGGGCAGACCTGGACGAAGTACGCCGGGAACCCGGTCATCGACATCGGGTCGCGCGAGTTCCGTGACCCCAAGGTCTTCTGGTACGAGCCGGCCAAGGAGTGGCGGATGGTCGCCGTCATCGCGACCGACCACAAGGTGCACGATCTGGCGTTCGGCGAACCTCAAGGACTGGACCCGTCTCTCCGACTTCGGTCCGCTGGCACGCGACCGGTGGACTGTGGGAGTGCCCAGATCTCTTCCCGCTCGCCATCGACGGGGACCCCACCAACATCAAGTGGGTCATGCTCGTGAGCCTCAACCCCGGCGGGATCGCTGGTGGCTCGGGCACGCAGTACTTCGTCGGTGACTTCGACGGCACGACGTTCACCGCCCGATGGTCCGGCCACCTACGAGCCGCCCGCCGGGACCGTCCTCCAGGACTTCGAGGCCGGGTATGCCGGGTGGTCACCGACCGGGACCGCCTTCGGCTCCGCGCCCGTCGCGGGGACCTTCCCCGGGCAGCAGACGGTCACCGGCTTCGAGGGCTCGCACCTCGTCAACAGCTTCATCGATGGCGACAACGCGCAGGGCGAACTCACCTCACCCTCGTTCACCATCGATCAGCGCTACCTGAACTTCCTCGTCGGAGGCGGTCGCCACGCGGCCATTCCCGGTGCGACACAAGGGGATCCGGGTGGCACGTCCTTTGCCGACTTCGAGAACCTCGATCCCGGCAACGCATCTACCCACCGGGTTGGAAGGCGACCGGTGACTTCGTCGGATTCGGTGCGACGCCGTCGGGGCTGCCCAACCACCAGGGCGCAAACGTCCTCGACACGTGCGTGGTGCCCGACAAGTGCGACAGCGCTGTCGGCACGTTCGAGTCGCCCGAGTTCACGGTGACGCAGAGGTTCGTCAACCTCCTCATCGCTGGCGGTACGCACCCACTCAGTGCGAGCGCGCCGACCGTGGTCGAGCTGGTCGTCGACGGTGTCAGTCGTCGGCTCGGTCACCGGCAACAACTCCGGGAGATGGACTGGCGCTACATCGACGCCTCGCTCGGTCGTCGGCAAGACGGCGCGGTTCGTCGTGCGTGACGACCGCAGCAGCGGGGACTGGGGCCACCTCATGGTCGACGACATCCGGCTTCAGCGACACGGCGGCCGGACCGCGCGACACCCAGACGACCGTCAACCTCGTCGTCGACGGCGAGGTCGTGCGCAGCGAGACCGGCGGCGACAGCGAGTCGCTCGACTGGGCCTCGTGGGATCTGGCCGACCTGCAGGGTCAGTCGGCCCAGATCCGCGTCGTCGACCACAACAGCGGTGGGTGGGGCCACGTACTCGCCGACCAGTTCACGCTGGCCTCCGCGCCCGCCAAGAGCAGCACCCAGCGTGCGTCCTGGGTCGACTTCGGCCGGGACAACTACGCCGGCGTGACCTTCAACGGTCTGCCCCAGGACCAGCGGATCTCGATCAGCTGGATGAACAACTGGCAGTACGCCGGCGACGTTCCCACCGACCCGTGGAGGGGTCAGATGACGATGCCCCGACAGCTGGCGCTCGTCTCCACACCCGACGGGCCGCGACTGACGCAGACCCCGGTCAAGGGCATCGAGGACCTGCTCGTGAACCGGTCCAAGCAGCAGGTGAAGGCTGCGCGGAGTTGCTGCCGGTGAGGCAGCCACCGGCAAGAGCGCTGAGCTGGCAAGGGTCGAGGTCCGGGTCGCTCTGGGATCGGCGAGCGAGGCTGGCGTGGTCCTGCGACGCAGCGCCGACGGGACGGTCGGGACGAAGGTCGGTGTTCGGCGCGACGGCACGCTCGTCGTCGATCGCACGACCAGTGGCAACGTCGCGCTTCAACCCGCTGTTCCCCAGCGTCGAGGAGGCACCAGTGACGCTCGAGAACGGCGAAGCTGAAGTTCACGGCATACCTCGATCGAAGTTCGGTGGAAGTGTTCGACGCAGGCTCAGGGCAGGTCTCGATCACGGAT
Organism: uncultured Actinomycetota bacterium; assembly: GCA_963807825.1. Taxonomy (GTDB): domain Bacteria; phylum Actinomycetota; class Actinomycetes; order Actinomycetales; family Dermatophilaceae; genus Knoellia. The sequence goes on along the minus strand of CAWEDC010000013.1, from coordinate 198,789 downwards.
CTCATCTATCCGTCGGCGTCGGCCACGGGCGTCGGCGACCTACGTCGTGGGAGGGACCGCCAAGGCGATCGACATCAAGATCACGCCGATGACCCCCTGAGGGTCCGCGACTCGTGCCCCGCACGGACACGCTCGTTGGCCTCGCGTGTCGTCGCTGGTGGGTGCGTCACGAAGTCTGGCTTGCCGTGCGGGCACGAGTCGGGGTGCGTTCCGTGCGGGGCACGAAGTCGCGTCGCTGGTCAGGTCGGGGGCGGGATCTCGCCGGAGCCGCGCACGACCAGCGTGGGCTCCACGACGATGCGCTGCGGTGCCGACGTGTCGCCGTCGAGGCGGGCCATGAGCAGGTCGGCGGTGAGCCGGCCGATGCGACCGACGTCCTGCCGGACGACGGTCAGGGCGGGCGTCACGAGGTCGGCGAGCGGGAAGTCGTCGAAGCCCACGAGCGCCACGGAGTCGCTCAGTCCGCTTCTTGCGCAGGGCCCGCACCGCGCCCTGCGTGAGGTCGTTGCGTCCGGCGAAGATGGCGGTCGGTGGCTTGGCGAGATCGAGCAGGTGAGTCACTGCCGCCTCGGCCGCTCCGGGTCCGCGAAGTCCCGCGACCATGAGCTCCTCGTCGGGTGTCGGCCGCGAGCCCGGAAGGCTTCGACGAAGCCGTCGCGCCGGCTGCGAGCCGTGTAGATCTCGCCGAGGTCGGTGAGGCAGGCGATGCGCCGATGCCCCTGTGCGAGAAGGTGTTCGACGCCCATCTGCGCGCCCTCGAGGTTCTCGACGGTGACCGAGTCCGCGGCCACGCCCCGTGGCTCGCGGTCGACGAAGACGACGGGCAGCCCGGCCCGCACCTCCGACGACAGGTAGTCCTGCCGGTCGGTCGACGGCATGAGGACGAGGCCGTCGACGCGCCGGGTCACGAGGTCGTGGACGAGGGAGCGTTCGCGATCGGGCTCCTCGTCGAGGCTGGCCGCGAGGATGGCTGTCCCCCGGTCTCGCGCCGCGTCCTCGAGCGAGCGCAGCAGGGCGGCGGAGAAGCTGTTGCTCACGTCCTGGAGGAGGGCGCCGATGAGGCCGCTGCGACCCTTGCCCCGGCGGAGGTTGCTCGCGCCGAGGTTGTGCCGGTAGTCGAGTCGGCCCACGGCGTCCTGCACCCGGATCGCGCACGCCGTCGGCGACCCCGGGCTCGGCGTTGACGACCCGCGAGACGGTCTTGATGCTCACGCCCGCCAGGGCCGCGACATCGCGCATCGTCGCGCGTCCACCTTGGTCACTCATGGTGACCGGCAGGGCTGACGATGCTGACAACGATGTCACGGGCATGTAGCGATTTCTACGCTATCCCTTGACCTCAGCGCAAGAGGGGCGTATTAATGGCTCTGACAACGTTGTCATCGGACACTCAAAGGAGAGTTACCCCCATGCGCATTTCCCCTCGTGCATCCCGCACCCTCGTCTGTGCGGTGGCCGCCACGACTGCCCTCGGGCTCGCGGCTGCAACCGGTCGAGCGACTCCGACACCGGTGGCACCGGCGGTGACGCCGAGGTCGGCGTCGCCCTCATCACCAAGGACTCGACCAACGCGTTCTTCGTCGCCATGCAGGAAGGCGCCAAGGCCGACGCGACCAAGAACAACGTCAAGCTCACCGTCGCCTCCGGCAAGCAGGAGGGTGACGACCAGGGCCAGATCACGGCGATCGAGGACGCGATCGCCCGCGGCGACAAGGGCATCCTCATCACCCCGATGAGCACCGGCGTCAACGCCGCCATCAAGAAGGCGCGCGACGCCGGCCTCTACGTCATCGCCCTCGACACCCCGCCCGACCCGGCCGACACCGTCGACATCACCTTCGCCACGGACAACCGCGAGGCCGGCAAGCTCATCGGCCAGTGGGCCGCCGCGCAGGTCGCCGGCAAGCCGGCGGTGATCGCCCTGCTCGACCTCTTCAGCGACAAGATCGTCTCGGTCGACTACAACCGCGACCAGGGCTTCCTCGAGGGCATGGGCATCGACGTCGCCGACGGCAAGAAGAACGGCGACGAGGCCAAGACCGGCAAGTACACCGCAGCCGGTGGCGGCGACTACACGATCGTCTGCAACGAGGCCGGCAATGGCGCCGAGGACGGTGGCCGCTCCGCGATGGAGAAGTGCCTCGCCAAGAACCCCGCATCAACGTCGTCTACACGATCAACGAGCCGACCGCGGTCGGCGCCAACGCCGCCCTCAAGGCCGCGGGCAAGACCGCGATCATCGTCTCGGTCGACGGTGGCTGCGCCGGTGTCGCCTCGGTCAAGAGTGGCGTCATCGGGGCCACGGCCCAGCAGTACCCGCTCAAGATGGCCACGCTGGGCATGGAGGCCATTGCCAAGGTCGCCCGCGGTGGCGAGAAGCCGACGCCCGACGAGGGTCTCGACTTCAAGAACACCGGTGTCGCACTCGTCACCGACAAGCAGGCCGAGGGTGTCGAGAGCATCACGTCCGACGAAGGCTCCAAGATCTGCTGGGGCAACTGACGATGAGCCACCGACGTCACGTCTGCTGCCGCCGAGTTCGCTCGGCGGCAGCAGTCGCCGGTCCAGAGAGTTCAGCACCAGCTGCACGGCAAGCCGTGGCTGAGCCCGCTGTTCCTTCTGCTCGTCGCGTTCCTCGCCTTCTTCATCGCGACGCCGACGTTCCTCACGGCGAACTCGATGGGCATCCTGCTCCAGCAGACTGCGGTCGTCGCCGCGCTCGCGGTGGGTCAGACCCTCGTCATCCTCACCGCCGGCATCGACCTGTCGGTCGGGGCGATCATGGTCCTGTCGATGATGGTCATGGCCACCCTGGCCAAGTGACGACGGGATGCCGGGCATCCTCGCGCTGCTCATCGGCGTCGCCCTCGCCGCCGGGGCCGGCTGCTCAACGGCCTGCTCGTCACCCGGATCAACCTGCCGCCGTTCATCGTCACGCTCGGCACGTTGAGCATCTTCACGGCGATCGCGCTGCTCTACTCCGGCGGTTCGAGCATCCAGGCCGACCACCTGCCCGATCTGCTCAACTTCCTCGGGGAGGGCTTCGGCATCGGCGAGTTCCGCCTCACCTGGGGCATCGTCGTCGTCATCCTGCTCTACGTCGTCATGGGCTTCGTGCTGTCCCAGACGGCCTGGGGTCGATACGTGTATGCCGTGGGTGACGATCCCGAGTCGGCTCGCCTCTCCGGTGTGCCGAGCAAGCGGATCCTGCTCGGCGTCTACACCGTGGCCGGCCTCATCTACGGCATCGCTGCCTGGATCCTCATCGGCCGTGCCGGTGCCGCCACACCGAACGCCGCCCCCGACGCCAACCTGCGAGCATCACCGCCGTCGTCATCGGTGGCACGAGCCTCTTCGGTGGTCGTGGTCGCCTCGTCGGCACGCTCATCGGTGCGCTCATCGTCCAGACGTTCGCGTTCGGACTCTCCCAGATGGGCGTCGACCAGCAGTGGCGCGTCCTCGCCACCGGCGTCCTCGTCATCGTCGCGGTCGCCATCGACCAGTGGATCAGGAAGGTGAAGGCATGAGCACCACGACGAGCGACCTCGAGGTCGCCCACGGCGGCGTCCCCGCCGGCAAGGAGCACATCTACGACCAGGACCCGGTGCTCTCGGCCCGCAACCTCGTCATCACCTTCGGCCGCGTCGTCGGCCTCGACGGGGTCGACCTCGACCTCTACCCGGGCGAAGTGCTCGCGGTCATCGGCGACAACGGTGCCGGCAAGTCGACGCTCATCAAGTGCCTCACCGGGGCCTACGTCCCGGACTCCGGCACGATCACGATGAACGGCGAACCGGTGCGCTTCAAGAAGCCGCAGGACTCCCGCGACGCCGGCATCGAGACGGTCTACCAGCAGCTGGCCGTCATCCCCGCGCTCGACATCGCGAGCAATCTCTATCTCGGTCGCGAGGAGCGCCGCAAGGGCCCGCTCGGCTCGGTGTTCCGCATGCTCGACAAGAAGGGCATGGAGAAGCGGGCCGGCGAGTCGGTGCAGAACCTCGGCATCCAGACGATCCAGAACATGGGCCAGGCCGTCGAGACCCTCTCCGGTGGCCAGCGCCAGGCCGTGGCCGTCGCTCGGGCCGCAGCGTTCGGCAGCAAGGTCGTCGTCCTCGACGAGCCGACCGCCGCCCTCGGCGTGAAGGAGTCGGGGATGGTCCTCGACATGGTCAAGCAGCTGCGCGACCGCGGGCTGTCGGTCATCCTCATCTCGCACAACATGCCCCACGTGTGGGAGGTCGCCGACCGGATCCACATCCAACGCCTGGGTGGTCGCGCCGGAGTCATCACGCCGGCGACGCATGACATGGGCGAGGGTGTGGCGATCATGACCGGCGCCACGAAGTTGCCGGAGGCGTCATGACCGTCGTCGTCGGCTACATCCCCACCCCGCCGGGGCTGGCAGCCGTCGACGCCGCCATCGTCGAGGCCGAACGCCGCGGCTCCAGGCTCGTCGTCGTGAACTCCGGAGTCCTGGGTGACTACTCGGGCCCGAGCTTCGCGGAGCCGCAGGACCTCGATGCCCTCGACGCCCAGCTCACCGAGCGCGGCATCGAGCACGAGGTCCGGCAGATGACGCGCGGCCTGGCTCCGGCCGACGAGATCCTGTCGGTCGCCGCCGAGGTCGATGCGGAGCTCATCGTCATCGGAGTCCGCAAGCGTTCACCGCTCGGCAAGCTCGTGACGGGCAGCACCGCCCAACAGGTGCTCCTCGACGCGACGTGCGCCGTGTTGGCCGTCAAGGCCTGACAGTTCGGCATCAACCCTGCTCGCGTCCGCCGTATTTGGTCGGAAGGCGACCATTTGCGGACGCCGCGGCATACGTCCGCAGGATTGGTCGGGAAGGCGACCAAGGTTGCGGACGCGAGCGGGGTGAACACGTCGATGTCGTGGGCCGTTTCGACGGGATCTGAGCACGAAATGCTGGTAAATTGGTACTCAGTTGCACAACAGCAAGTCCTCGCAGGTCGCAGTACGCGCCCGTCTCGCTTCCACAGAAGGCGGGCGTTGATGTGTCTGGGCCGGGTTGATCCCCGGACTCAGTGGGGTCGGTTGCGTGCTTCTGCGGGCGCAGCGATTCTGCTGCGTCTGAGTGCTACACACAGGAAAGAGTTACCCCATGGCACAGGGAACCGTGAAGTGGTTCAACGCTGAAAAGGGCTTTGGTTTCATTGCCCAGGACGGCGGTGGACCGGACGTGTTCGTCCACTACTCCGCCATCGACACCCAGGGCTACCGCAGCCTCGACGAGAACCAGCAGGTCGAGTTCGAGGTCACCCAGGGTCCGAAGGGTCCGCAGGCCGAGCAGGTCCGCCCCCTCTGATCGAGGACTCACACAGTCTTTGAGCGAGGCCCCCTCCGCCACGGCGGAGGGGGCCTCGTCGTGTGTCCGGGGGCCGACCTGAGGGGCCTCGGGGTGTCAGAGACCTCTCAGGATCGGCCTCTACACTCGGGGAGGCGCGGCGTCGAACGGGGGTTTGGACGCCGCACCCCCATGACCCCGGATGAAGAGGACTCCGTGCAGTTCGAGCATGACGACGAGACTGGTGCCGATGACACCGTTCTGAGTCGAAGCGACGCCCGCCGCAGAGCCGAGACCCGGGCGGCCCTGCTCGCCGAGCAACGCGATCGCCAGCGTTCGCGTCGCCGACGTGTCCTCCTCATCGTGAGTGCTGTCGCATCGCTGCTCGTCATCGGCATGGTGGGGACGTATCTCAAGCTCAACGGCAACATCGACCGCATCGACGTCTCCAAGATGGTCGGCAAGAACCGGCCCACCCCGGCCGGCAACCTCGCCAGCGGCCCGCTCAACATCCTGCTCATCGGCTCGGACGTGCGTGAGGGCGACGGCAACGAGGACTACGGCACCGGCAACTGGGAGCCGGGTCAGCACTCGGACACCAACATCGTTCATGCACATCTCGGGTGACCGGAAGTCCGTGACGATGGTGTCGATCCCGCGCGACTCGATGGTCCCCGCCCCGGTCGACTGCGACGCCAACGCCCCCAAGGACGCGTGGCGCGTCCACCAGTGGAACCAGAACTTCAACACCGGCGGCCCGGGCTGCGTGATCCGCACGCTCGAGGGCAACACCGACATCTTCATCAACCACTTCGCGGTGGTCGACTTCAGCGGCTTCAAGGACATGGTCGACGCCCTCGGTGGCGTCCCCGTCTGCACGCCCACGGCCATCGACGACAAGAAGGCCAAGTTCACGCTCTCCGCGGGCCGGCACACCCTCGACGGTGAGCAGGCGTTGGGCTACGTGCGCACCCGCTACTCGTTGGGCGACGGCTCCGACATCGGCCGCATCAAGCGCCAGCAGGCCTTCCTGTCATCCGTCGCGCAGCAGGCCACCGACTCCAAGCTGCTCCTGCGCCCCGACAAGCTGCTGCGCTTCCTCGGAGCGGCGACGAGCTCGCTCCAGATGGACGAGGACTTCGGCCTGGGGCCGATGAAGGACATCGCGGCCAGCGTCAAGAACATCGGCGTCGACAAGATCCAGTTCGTCACCGTGCCCACCGAGGTCTACCCGGAGGACGAGAACCGGGTCCAGTGGGCACCCGAGGCCGACGAGCTGTGGGACGCGATCCGCACCGACCGTGACCTGGGCGCGCCGACCCCCACCCCGAGCCCCACCTCGACCGTCCCGCTGACCGTGACTCCCGACAAGATCCGGGTCCAGGTCGTCAACGCCTCCGGGGTCTCCAGGCCTCGCCAAGCAGGCCGTGGCAGCGCTCGCGGTCCAGGGATTCGACAACCCCACGTCGGTCAACGGAGACGTCGCCGCCAAGGGCGCGACGATCGAGTACTCCGGCGACCGTGAGGAAGCCGCCCGCACCGTCGCTGCGGCCTTCCCCGGAGCCACGGTCGCGAAGTCGAAGGCCGACCTCGGACAGCAGATCCGGGTGACGCTCGGCGCCGGTGCGCCCGACGTCGTCGCGGTCCCCAACCGCCTCGGCACCGAACCCATCCCCACCCCGACGCTGTCGTCGACACCCACCTCGTCCGGGACGATCCAGACCCGCAAGGCTGACGCCGACCTCTGCTCCTGAGGCGCGCAGCAGGCTCAGAAGAGCCGGGCCTCGGCCACTTCGGGAGGCTCCTCCAGCGCAAGGAGACGGGCCTTGCGATCCAGCCCACCGGCATACCCGGTCAGTGAACCGTCGGCACCGACGACCCGGTGACACGGGATCAGGATGCTGATCGGGTTGTGACCGACCGCCTGTCCGACCCGCTGGGCCAGCCCCGGGTTGCCGAACTCGCGCGCGATCGCGCCATAGGTCGTCGTCGTGCCGTAGTCGAGCGTCGCGAGGAGGTCCCACACCCGCTCCGAGAAGGCATCGCCATGGGTCACGGTGGGGACGGTGAAGGTCGTCCGCTCGCCGCGGAGGTACTCCGCCAGCTCGCGTGCCGTGCTCTCGAAGACCGCGTCGCCCGTCGGCGAGACCTGTGGGCCGATGGTTTCCGCGGCGGGTGGGTGCCAGTGGGCGGGGAAGTAGAGGCCGGCCAGCGCCTCACCCTCCGCAACCGCGAGGAGATCGCCCAGGTCCGTGGCCAGGGTCGTGTGGCGCCGTAGGGGCTGGGTCGTCGTCATGATGCCCATTGAACGACGCAGCACCGACGTGTGTGAGTGAAGGGCGCGGACGGGCATGGAAATGCCCCGGAACGCTTCGCGAACCGGGGCATTTCCGTGTGCGGAGGCGGGGGGATTTGAACCCCCGATGGGTTTAAACCCAAACCGCATTAGCAGTGCGGCGCCATAAACCGGGCTAGGCGACGCCTCCTCAGCCGGATCAGGGTAACCGTCCTGCACCGCGCCGAGCAAAGCGGCCGTCTGCAGAGGCTTCGCAAGACACAATGAGCCGCTGCCCTTGCCCTCCTCCAGGAGTCCGTCATGACCGTCACCCCGCCCTCCGCAGGCGATCCGTACCGCGTGCCTTCGGCACCTCCGGCGTATGCCGTCCCGTCCCCTTCCGCGGTCGGCTCGCCGTGGTCGGGCCCGCCCCAGACGGCTTCGAACTCCGGTGGCTCCCGCCCGTCCTGGGTGGCGTGGACGGCATTGGGCCTCAGCGCACTGACGTTCCTCATCACGATGAGCATCGGGATCATCTATGCCGCGGAGCGACTGGGTGGGTCGGGGTCCAGCGAAGAGTTCTTCTACGACGCCGGTATGCCGTCCTGGGGGACTGTCGATCTGACGCCGACCGGTGCTGCGACCGATGTCGCGCTGACCAGCAGCGTGACCGAGGCGCTTGTCGACGGGCTCGAGGACGGCATCCCCGTCGAGGACGTCTTCTGTGACGCCCTTCCCGCGCCGAAGAAGGACACGGTCGCGACCTGTTCAGCCCTGGTCGACGAACTGGACTCGACGGTCGTGCTGTTCTTCCTCGACGACGACGGTGGGTACCTCGCCACCCTCTACTGAGATCGGTTGTGTGGTCGCGTGCGCGGAAGCGGGCGCGAAGATCCACGTCCGCATGAGGACGAACTTCAGCGCGGTCGACAGGGCCGTCGTGATCGCCACAGCCGCGGTCTCGAGCCACGTGGGGGCGCCCGGGGCGACGGCGTGCAGCAACCCCAGCCCCGCCGTCGTGAGGGCCAGCGTGATGGCGAAGACGACGAGTGCCTGCACCTGCTGTCGCCCCGCACCTTCACGTCCGCGCAGGCCGAACGTCCAGTGCCGGTTCCACGAGGTGTTGACGATCGTGGCCAGCAGCAGGGCGAGGGCGTTGGCGAGGGCTGCCGACGCCAGGCCCTGCCGCAGGAGGGCGAAGAGCCCGAGGTGAAGCACGGTCGAGGCGACGCCGATCACCGCGAAACTGGCGGCCTGACGCGCAACGCGAGCACCCGGCATACGCCGGCCCATCTTGTCCGCGACAGCGGCGACGGGAGCGGACGACGCCGAGAGGGTGCGACGCATCCGCCACACGCCACGCAGGTCGTCGCGCGCCGTGTTGACGACGTCGACGCGGCTGTCGGGGTCGTCGTACCAGTCGACCGGGACCTCGTGGATGCGCAGCTGGGCGCGTTCGGCCAGGACGAGGAGCTCGGTGTCGAAGAACCAGGCCGGGTCCTCGACCAGCGGCAGGAGCTCGCGCGCCACATCGCCGCGGATGGCCTTGAAGCCGCACTGCGCGTCGGTGAAGCGGACACCGAGGGCGCCACGCAGAACGAGGTTGTAGCAGCGCGAGATCACCTCCCGCTGGGTGCCGCGCACGACCCTCGAGCCGCGAGCGAGACGGGACCCGATGGCGACGTCCGAGTGGCCGGACATGAGCGGTGCGACGAGCGGCCACAGGGCGTCGAGGTCGGTCGAGAGGTCGACGTCCATGTAGGCGAGGACGAGCGCATCGGAGCCGAGCCAGGCCTGCTTGAGGGCGCGACCGCGGCCCTTCTGGGTGAGGTGGAGGGCTCGGACGCCGGGCAGTTCATCGGCGAGGGCCTGCGCGGTCGCCCACGTCGCGTCCGTGCTCGCGTTGTCGGCGACGGTGATCCGGAACGGGTAGGGGAAGGTCGCGACGAGGTGGGCGTGGAGTCGGCGTACGCACGCCCCGACCGTGGCCTGCTCGTTGTGGACCGGGACGACGACGTCGAGGACGGTGGTCATACCGTCGTCGCCGTGGTCGTGGTGGATCCGGTCGTCGCAGTGCTCCCTGTCGGCGCGGTGAGGTCGTAGAACGTCGATGCCGTCGATGGTGACGGCGGTGAAGTTCGCCTGGACCCACGTGGAGATCTCGGATGCCGTGCCGCTGCCGCCCATGCCGCCGCCTCGGCCGCCGCCGTTGCCGCTGGCTGCGAAGTAGTGGATGAGGCCCTGGTCGACGTAGTCCTGGAACTGCGCCAGCGTCGGGCTCGGGTCGGATCCGTTGAACCCACCGATCGCCATGACGGGCAGGCCGGAGCCGAGCTGGAGCCCGGCGGCGTTCTGCGAGCCGATGGCCGCGGCGACCCAGCGGTAGTTGCTCGCGCCTTCGGACAGGGCGGCGACGACCTCGGTGCTCGGGGTGCTGGCGTCGAGCAGGCCGCCCATGCCGCCACCACCGGTCGGTGCGGTACCGCCGGTCTGGCCGCCCGGCATACCCGTTCCGCCTTGTGTCGATCCGCCGGGTGCGGTGCCGCCGGGCATCGTCGGCATCGTGCCGCCGCCCGGCATGCCACCGCCTCCGGGGCCGCCCATTCCGCCGGTGCTCGGGCCTGCGGTGATGATCGATCCGGTGTAGCTCGTGTTCACGGTCGTGAGGCTGTATGCCGTGGGGCCGGCGAGCGCTGCGATGAGGGCGGTCGCGATGACGGCCGGGACCGCGCGGCGGTGGAGCCGGTCGAGGAGGAGGAAGCCGAGTGCTGCAGTGATGCCGAGAGCGAGGACGCTGACGCGAAGCCAATCCCCGTATGCCGTGGTGCGGCTGAGCAGGACGAAGCTCCAGATCGCTGCTGCTGCGGTCGCGGCGGCGAGGGCGCCGACGCCGAGCCAGGAGCTGCGGCGCTCCCACGCCTCGGCCGAGCCCATGCCGACGAGTGCGGCGACGGCGGGGGCGAGGGCGACGGTGTAGTACTCGTGGAAGATGCCGGCCATGAGCGAGAAGGTCAGCATCGTGACGACGAGCCAGCCGCCCCAGACGATGTAGCCGGCACGACGGATGTCGGTGCGAGGCGCCCGGCCGCGAATCCAGAGACCGACGGCGAGCAGGATCAATGCGCTCGGGATGAGCCAGGAGATCTGGCCGCCGATGCTGCTGCTGAACATGCGGCCGAGACCCGTTGTGCCCCAACCTCCTCCGCCGCCGACGGAGCCGGTCTCCTCGCCGTTGATGCGGCCGAGGCCGTTGTAGCCGAAGGTGAGCTCGAGGAACGAGTTCGTCTGGCTGCCACCGATGTAGGGGCGCATGTTCGCGGGGATGAGTTCGACGATGGCGACCCACCAGCCGGCGGAGAGCAGCATGGTTCCGACTCCTGCGGCGGCCCCGATGATGCGGCGGCGCAGGGTGGTGTCGGCGGCGACGAGGTAGGCGATGCCGAAGAAGGGCACGACGAGGAGGACCTGGAGGGTCTTGGTGAGGAAGCCGAGACCGATGAAGACACCGGCGAGGGCGAACCAGCGGGCCGAGCCGCGTTCGATGGACCGCATGGTCGCCCAGGCGCCGAGCGCCATGAGGAGGACGAGCAGGGCATCAGGGTTGTTGAACCGGAACATGAGGACGGCGACCGGGGTGAGTGCCATGACTGCGCCGGCGATGAGTCCCGCAGCTGCGCCCCACCAGCGGCGCACGCTGGCGTAGACGACACCGACGGTCGCGACGCCCATGAGGACCTCGGGGAAGAGGATCGCGAACGAGCTCAACCCGAAGACCCGGACGCTGAGCGCCATGACCCACAGGGCAGCCGGCGGCTTGTCGACCGTGATCGAGTTGCCGGCGTCGGAGGAGCCGAAGAAGAACGCCTTCCAGGACTCACTGCCAGCCTGCACCGCGGCCGAGTAGAAGCTGTTGGCCCAGCCGTTGCTCGTGAGCCCGTAGGTGTAGAGCAGGGCGGTCGCGGCCAGAAGGGCGAAGAGCGCCGGTCGAGCCCACGTGGGGTCGTCGGCGTTGCCGCGGATGAACCGCTGGACCCGCGAGGGAGCGGGAGCCACTGCCTCTTGCGCGTCCGATGTCTCGGTGGGAGGACTGGTGGTGGGGGAGGCGACGGGTCCGGGGGAGAAGGTCATGGCGTTCATGTCTCCACGTTCGGGCCGCGCCCTGTGCCGTTGCTGTGCCCCTCCTGTCGCACCCAGATGAACCCGCGCCAACTCCCTGCCCGGGTTGGGACGTTCAACCTTCGAATGTCCCGAACACGGGAAGTGGGGGTCGGGTCAGGTGGGGAGGGAGACGGTGAAGGTTGTCTGGCCCGGGGTGCTGTCGAGCTCGACTCGTCCGCCGTGCGACTTGGCGACGGCGTCGACGATCGAGAGTCCGAGGCCGGACGATCCGCTGGCCCGCGTACGGGCTTCGTCACCGCGGGTGAAGCGCTCGAACACGCTCTCCTGCAACGCTTCTGGTACGCCCGGCCCGTCGTCCGTGACGGCCAGGTGCACCCAGCCGTCGTCCTGTCGCAGTGAGGTCACCACGCGGGTGCCTTCGGGGGTGTGGGTGCGGGCGTTCGCGAGCAGGTTGGCGACGACCTGGTGCAACCGCGCCTGGTCACCGGTCACTTCGATCGGTTCCTCGGGCAGGTTGAGCTCCCACCGGTGGCTTGGCGCCGCGGCGTGCGCGTCCGAGACGGCGTCCATCGCGAGCAATGACAGGTCGACGGGTTCGCGGTCGAGCGGTCGTCCGGCATCGAGCCGCGCCAGGAGCAAGCAGGTCCTCGACGAGACCCTGCATCCGCAGTGCCTCCGACTCGACGCGCGTCAACGCATGGGTGACCGAAGCGGGAACGGGCTCGCGCTCGCGACGGGACAACTCGGCATACCCACGAATGGACGCCAACGGCGTCCGCAACTCGTGTGAGGCGTCCGCGACGAACTGGCGCACCTGGGTCTCCGACTCGTGCCGGGCCTTGAGCGCACCCTCGACGTTGTCGAGCATGTTGTTGAGGGCCAGGCCGACCTGGCCGACCTCGGTGCGGGGGTCGGTGTCGGCAGCGGGCACGCGTTGCGCCAACGCCACGGCACCGGAGTCGAGCTCGAGGCTTGCTCACCTGGGTGGCGGTGTGGGCGACGCGCGACAGTGGCGCGAGGTTGCGCCGGATGAGCCACTGCCCGCCGAGCGCAACGAGGGCCAGTCCGGCGATGGTCGTGCCGATGACGAGCCCGATGATGGCGTCGACGATCCGGCTGATGCCGCTCATCGGCAGGCCCGAGATGACGGTGTCTCCATCGGCGGCGCGAGCCGAAGCGACGCGGTAGTCGCCGAGCCCCTCGACGTCGACCGTCTTGGGTGTCGAACCGATGCCCGCCTGCTGGAGGGTGGTGATCTGTTCGGTGGTCAGTTGCCCGGAGGTGCTGCCGGACTCGACCCGATTGATCGAGACGACGCCGTCCCTGATCACGACGAGGAGGGACTCGCCGCCGCCACCGGGGATCGGGCCGCCGCCACCGCCACCGGGACCGCGCGGACCGCCCGCGCGAAAGAGGGACTGGGTGACGTCCTGGTCGATCTGGTTGACGAGGTGGTTCTGCAGGGCGAGGACGGTGAAGGTCGACGTCGCCGCCGTGATGACGAGGAAGAGCCCGATGACGGCCGCGACGAGCTTGGTCGTGAGCGACCAACCGCCCGGGTCGAACCAGGAATGCTTCGGGGTCGTCGGGGCCGTGGTGGTGTTGCTCATTCCGCCGGCTTGAGGACGTAGCCGACGCCGCGCATCGTGTGGATCATCGGGGTGCGGCCGGCGTCGATCTTCTTGCGGAGGTAGGAGATGTAGAGCTCGACGACGTTGGCCTGACCGCCGAAGTCGTAGTTCCACACCCGGTCGAGGATCTGCGACTTCGACAGCACCCGCTTGGGGTTGCGCATGAGGTAGCGCAGCAGCTCGAATTCCGTTGCGGTGAGGTGGATTTCGACTCCGCCACGGGTCACTTCGTGGCTGTCCTCGTCCATCGTGAGGTCGCCCACCGCGATGATCGACGACGACTCGTCGGCGACGACGGTGGTGCGGCGCATGAGGGCGCGGAGCCGGGCGACGACCTCCTCGAGGCTGAACGGCTTGGTCACGTAGTCGTCGCCACCAGCGGTGAGCCCGGCGACGCGATCCTCCACCGCATCCTTCGCGGTGAGGAAGAGAACCGGGACAGCGTCGTTGTCGTTGCGCATCCGGCGCAGGACCTCGAGCCCGTCGAAGTCGGGGAGCATCATGTCGAGCACCACTGCGTCGGGCTGGAACTCGCGCGCCGCCTTGACCGCCTTGAGGCCGGTGGCCGCCGTGCGGACCTCCCAGCCCTCGTAGCGCAGTGCCATCGACAGCAGCTCGGTCAGGTTGGATTCGTCGTCGACGACCAGGACCCGGACGGGGCTCCCATCGGGGCGCTGCAGCTTGGCGGACGAGGTCGGTGCTGTGCTCATGACACCCAGTGAATCCTCATGCCTTCAGTGTTGCCCATGCATCGCCTGTGCGTTGTCTGTGAGAGGGCTCAGTCTGTGAAGCAGGGCGACAAACTTTTTGGGTATGCCGGGTGCCCCAGTTCGTCGACATGCTCACCACAGGTTCGCCACAGGGTCGGCGGGCACGGTCACTGTCATGACGACTGATGACACCACTCCCAACAGCTCGGTGGACTGGTCGGAGGCCGCGGCCTCCGAGAGTGCGGCCACCCCTCCGAACGTGTCCACCCCGGACGACACGACTGTCCTCGAGAGCACCACTGCTCCGGCTGTGAACCCGGTCCGCTGGTCCGGCAAGAAGACCGCCGTCGCTGCGGCCCTGGCACTGGGGCTCTCCTCGATCGGCGCCGTCGGAGTGGCCGCGGCCCATGAGCGAGGCACCTCGGCCTCGACGCAGGACGGTCGACAGGGCGGCTTCCCCGGCCAGCCGGGTCAGCGTGGCCAGGGCGGGCAGCGTGGTCAGTTCCCGGGCCAGCAGGGTCAGCTGGGGCAACAAGGCCAGCCGGGCCAGCAGCGCCCAGCCAGCAGGGCCAGAACCAGCAGGTGCCCGGCCAGTCGAGCCAGCCGGGCACCGCCACCACGACCTGAGCCTCAGAGCGTGCGGGAGATGAGTTCCTTCATGATCTCGTTGGTCCCGCTCTCAGAGCAGCCCTGCTCCGAGCAGCCCTGACTTCCGCGAACACCGCGGGGCGCCCACTGTGGATGGATGACGCAGACGACCACCGATCCCGCCACTTGGCTCGACCAAGAGCTGTACCGGTTGCTCTTCGAGCGACGAACGCTCCTCCTCGGCGAGCCCCTCGAGGACAGGAACAGCAACCGCCTGTGCAATGCGCTGCTCGTGCTGTCAGCAAGCAACCCGCATGAGGACATCACGCTTCTCATCAACTCTCCAGGCGGGTCTGTGCCGGGGATGCTGGCCATCCGCGACACGATGAGAACGATCTCCAACGACGTGGCCACCATCAACGTCGGGATGGCCTACAGCGCTGGGCAGTTCTTGCTCTCGTCCGGGACGAAGGGCAGGCGCTACGCGATGCCGCATTCCAAGGTGCTGCTCCACCAGGGTTCTGCCGGGATTGGCGGCACCGCCATGGACATCGCCATCCAGGCAGACGACCTACGCCACACCCGCGACACGGTTCTGAACTGCATCGCCGAGGACACCGGGCAGCCCTTCGCGCAGGTGGAGGAGGATTCCCGTCGAGATCGGTGGTTCACGGCCGAGCAGGCCATGGCCTACGGATTCATCGACGCCATCGTCACGTCGCATTGAGGACGTCCTGCCGACGCGTCGAGGTCCCATGGGTTTGGGGGTCGGGCGATGAGCACCTACTCGATTCCGTACGTGACGACCCGCACCTCTCAGGGCGAGCGGACCGTCGACATCTACAGTCGCCTGCTCGCAGAGCGAATCATCTATCTCGGCACGGCATCGATGACGGCGTCGCCAATGCCGTCATCGCGCAACTTCTGCACCTCGAGAACGAGAACCCGGACAACCCCATCTCGCTCTACATCAACTCTCCTGGAGGTTCGATCCCTGCCACCCTCGCGATCTACGACGCCATGCAGTTCGTCCGTCCGCGCGTGGAGACAACGTGCGTCGGCCAGGCAGTTGCCACCGCGCAGTGCTTCTGGCCGGAGGCGACTCGGGCTATCGGACGATCCTCCCGCACGCGAGAGTCGTCATCCATGCACCTGCCGCGGAAGGGCGTGGTGCGATCCCCGACCTCATTCTGGAGGCCGATGAGGTCGAGAGAGTGCGGGCACTGCAAGAGGCGATTCTCGCTGCGCACACGGGTCGCACGCCGGAACAACTGCGTAGGGACATGGAACGAGACCTCATCCTTCCCCCGCAGGCTGCCGTGTAATACGGGGTCGTGGACTCCGTGATCAGTTCTCGCACGGCCGCCGTCCTACCGGTGTGATCTCGGAGTCACGCGCTGGGGTGGGGCTGGGGTGGCTGCTACGCGGCCAGACACTGCGGGGTGCGGGTGGTCGCGGGTGCGGCCAGCATGCGGCGAGCCGCTCGCTCCGCGAGGTCCGCGACCGGCAGTTCGAGTGCGCCCGCCAGCGCATCCAGAATTTCGGACGAGGGATCCTTGATCCCCCGCTCGATCTCGGACACGTATTGAGGTGACACGCCTGCGCGTCCGGCAACGTCGCTGATGCGGGCCTGTCGAGCCTGACGCTCCGAGCGCAACTGCTGGCCCAGCGCGACCGCCACAAGGGCGGGGCGGCACATCGGCCTTTCCCGGCCGCCGACTCCCACCGGGACGTGATCCCGACCGCTCGGAACGGCCCCTCACCGGCAGCAGTGGAACGACGTTCGACATGCTCTGCATGCTAATCACGCACCGTGGCAGCGGCGCCCTTGTTCGCTCTGCGCGCAACCCACACAGCCTCAGAGCGTGCGGGAGATGAGTTCCTTCATGATCTCGTTGGTCCCGCCGTAGATCTTCTGGACGCGAGCGCCGGCGTACATGCGGGCGATCGGGTACTCGAGCATGTAGCCGTAGCCACCGAACACCTGCAGGCACCGGTCGATGACGTCGCACTGCACGTCCGTCGTCCAGTACTTCGCCCGTGAGGCAGTCGCGGCATCGAGCCGACCCTCGACGTGCAGGCCGATGCAGTAGTCGAGGAAGGTGCGCGCCGCGAGCACGTCGGTGCTGACCTCGGCGAGCGTGAACCGCAACGTCTGGAAGGAGCCGATGGGCTTGCCGAACGCCTCGCGCTCCTTGGAGTAGGCAATGGCCAGCTCGACAGCCTTCTCGGCAGAGGCAACCGCACCGACGGCGATGGCCAGTCGCTCCTGCGGCAGCTGGAGCATGAGCTGATAGAAGCCCTGCCCCTCAGAGTCACCGATCAGGTTGCCGACCGGCACCTTCATGTCGGTGAAGGACAGCTCGCGGGTGTCCTGTCCGTGCTGGCCGATCTTCTTCAGCACCCGTCCGCGCTCGAAGCCTTCGAGCCCGTCAACCTCGGCAACGATGAGCGAAACCCCCTGTGCCCCTTCGCCTCCGGTGCGCGCGACGACGACGACGAGCCCGGCGTGCGAGGAGTTGGTGATGAAGGTCTTGCTGCCGTTGATGACGTAGTGGTCGCCGTCCTGCTTCGCGGTGGTGCGGATCCGCTGCAGGTCGGACCCGGTCGACGGCTCGGTCATCGCGATGGCGCCGACGAGCTCGCCGGTCGCCATCCGCGGCAGCCAGCGCTGCTTCTGCTCCTCGGACCCGTAGTTGAGGATGTAGTGCGCCACGATCGACGAGTGCACCGAGTAGCCGAACGCGTCGTCGGCAGCCCGCCCCTGCTCCCACATCACCGCAGCCTCGTGGGCGAACGATCCGCCACCGCCGCCGTACTCCTCCGGGATCGAGATGCACAGCAGCCCAGCCGCGCCAGCCGCGAGCCACGTCTCCTTGTCGACCTGGTGCTGCTCGGCGAAGCGCTCGATGTTGGGCGTCACTTCGCGCTCGAAGAAGGTGCGGGCCAGGGTCGCAACATCGGCGACCTCGTCCGCCATCCAGGGGGAGACATAGGTCGGGGGAGGGAGGATCTCTGGCACGGTGACTCCTTTGTCGGGTCGAGCTGAGGATCAGGCGGAACGATCAATCAGAGGCAACAGCAGCCAGCGGGATGTCGTGCTCGTCGGCCCACGCCTGCCACTCGGAGGCTGTGCGCGTCGCAAAGACCTGCTCGAGCCGGTCCCGCGTCAGGTCATCCGGCGCGATCTCCAGCGCCGTGAGCAGCCGTGCAGTGAAGTGCGGTTCGAGCGCGGCGAGCGCCACGTGACCTTCGGACGCGGCATACACGTCGTAGACCGGAAGTCCGCCACCGAGAAGTCCGCCCGGCACGGTCAACCCGTGCACGACCGGTCGCGCCATGGCGTGCGCGAGGTCCGACAACGCGACTTCGCGACGCGAGCCGAGACCCGTGCGGGCACGTTCGACGAGAGCCGCGGCAGCCTCGGCCGCCGCGCGCTCGGCGCCGGCGAGGTCGACAACGGTCGTGGCCGGCATACGCCCGTCTCGCACGAGACCGGACCCCGCCTGATAGGTGAGGTCGTGCCCTGCGATCTCGGCTCCGTCGCCGGGATGGCCGACGATGTCGACCTGACAGACCTGGGTATGCCGCCCGCTCACCGTTGCGTGGTCGAGTCCCAACCGCGCCAGGGCAGAGGGCCGCGAACTCGTGAGGAAGATGTCGGTCTCGGCGAGCAACTCGTCGAGCCGAGCCCGACCCGAGTCGCTCTTGAGGTCGGCGCGCTCGATGGTCTGGCCCTCGTGCAGCTCGTCGAAGTAGGCCCTCGCGAACTGCTCGAGGGGGTCGCCCGTCGGCGGGAGCACGGTCGTCACGGTCGCGCCCCACGAGGCCAGCCGCGCAACGGCGGCTGGCCCCGGGAGGTTGATGGCGATCGAGAGGACGCGCACGCCGCTGAGTGGTCCAGAGACTTCGAGCGGCGCGGTCATCAGGCTGCCGACACCGGGGCGTCGACCAACGTGCCGGAGGCGGCGCGTTCGGTGAGCCAGGCCGACGGGCGGAACCGCTCGCCGTAGGTGTCGGCGAGCTCGTTGGCGCGAGCCACGAAGCCGGCGAGGCCGCCCTCGTAGTTCGTCATGAAGGTTGCCGGACCACCGGTGTGCGGCGGGAAGCCGATGCCGAAGATGCCGCCGATGTTGGCCGACTGGGCGTCGGTGAGCACGCCCTCCTCGAAGCAGGTGGCCGTCTCGAGCGCCATCCGGAAGAGGTAGCGGTCCTGCAGGTCCCGCAACGGGATCTGCGTGTTCTTGGACCAGCGCTCACGCAGTTCGGGCCACAGCACCTTGGGTGCACCCTCGGGGTAGTCGTACAGACCCGCACCCGCGGCACGACCCTTGCGGCCGAGCGCGACGAGGCTGTCGATGACCTCTTCGCCGGGCGTTGACGCGAGCTCGCGCCCCTCGGCAGCAGCAGCCTTCGCCGCCTCCGAGCGGATGTGCTGCGTCAGGGTGAGTGAGACCTCGTCGAGCATGGCGAGCGGCGGGGCCGGGAAGCCGGCCGACGTCGCGGCCCGCTCGATGGTCTGCGGGTCGACACCCTCGGCGAGGAGCTGGGCGCCCTCGATGATGAGCGTGCCGAAGACGCGGCTCGTGTAGAAGCCGCGACCGTCGCCGACGACGACCGGGATCTTGCGGATCTGCTGGACGAGGTCGATGGCGCGGGCCGCAGCCGTGTCGGAGGTGTGCTCTCCGCGGATGATCTCGACGAGCTTCATCTTGTCGACCGGGCTGAAGAAGTGCAGGCCGATGAAGTCCGCGGGACGCGTGGCGAAGCCCTGCAGGCCGGTGATGGGCAGGGTGGACGTGTTGGAGCAGAGGAGGGTGTCGGGTCCGACGACGGCTTCGACCTCGGCGAACACCTTCTTCTTGAGGTCGTGGTCCTCGAAGACGGCCTCGATGACGGCGTCGACGTCCGCCAGGTCGGCGGCGTCGGCGGTCGGCGTGATCCGGGCGAGCGTGGCGTCGCGGTCCTCCTGCGACAGCCGACCCTTGGCGACCTTGGCGTCGAGGAGCTTGGCCGTGTAGGCCTTGCCCTTCTCGGCGCCTTCGATGCTGACACGTCCTTGAGGACGACGTCGATGCCGGAGGTGGCGCAGGAGTAGGCGATTCCCGGCGCCCATCATCCCGGCGCCGAGGATGCCGACCTTGCTGACCTTGGAGCGGTCGATGCCGGCCGGGCGCAGCGCACCGGAGTTGATCGACTGCAGGTCGAAGAAGAACGCCTGGATCATCGCGGTGGACTCGCGTCCGGCGGTGAGCTCGGCGAAGTAGCGCGACTCGATGCGGCTCGCGGTGTCGAAGTCGACCTGGGCGCCCTCGACAGCCGCCGACATGATGGCGCGCGGGGACTTGATCGGGCTGCCCTTGAGCTGCTTGCGCAGGTTGGCGGGGAACGCCGGGAGGTTGGCCGCGAACGCCGGAGTGGTGGGCGTGCCGCCGGGGATCTTGTAGCCCTTGACGTCCCACGGCTTGGTGGCCGCGGTGGCGTCGTCCTTGTGGGCGAGGATCCAGGCCTTGGCGGCGGGGACCAGCTCCTCACGGGTGGCGACGAGCTCGTCGATGACGCCCTTGGCCAGGGCTTCCTTCGGCGAGCGCTGCTGGCCCTGGAGCAGCCAGCCCATGAGGGCCTCTTGGATGCCGAGCATCCGCACGAGGCGGGTGACGCCGCCGCCACCCGGGAGCAGGCCGAGGCTGACCTCGGGGAGGCCGAGCTTGATCTTGTCGTCGTCGACCGCGATGCGGTGGTGGCAGGCGAGAGTGATCTCGAGTCCGCCACCGAGCGCGGCGCCGTTGATGGCGGCGACGACGGGCTTGCCGAACTGCTCGAGGCGACGCAGCTGGGCCTTGATGTCCTCGACCTCCCTGAAGGAGTCGCCGACCGTCTCGGCGCTGATCTTCTGCAGGTCGGCGAGGTTGCCGCCGGCAAAGAAGGTCTTCTTGCCCGACGTCAGGACGACGCCGGTGATGTCGTCGCGCTCGGCTTCGAGCCGATCGATGGTCTCGCCCATGGCGGCCTTGTATGCCGCGTTCATGGTGTTGGCGCCCGCGTTGGGGTCGTCCATCGTCAGGGTGACGATGCCCTCGTCGTCGCGCTCGTAACGGATGATGTTGTCGCTCATGGCTTGTGGGGTTCCTGTCCGTGTCTCAGATGCGCGTTCAGATGCGTTCGACGACAGTGGCGATGCCCATGCCGGCGCCGATGCAGAGGGTGGCGATGCCGCGTTCGAGGTCGCGGCGCTCGAGTTCGTCGACGAGGGTGCCGAGGATCATCGCGCCGGTGGCGCCGAGGGGGTGGCCCATGGCGATGGCTCCACCGTTGACGTTGGTCTGGTCCTCGTTCCAACCCATGTCGCGCATGAGCTTGAGGGCGACGGCGGCGAAGGCCTCGTTGATCTCGACGAGGTCGATGTCCGACGCGGTCATGCCGACGCGGTCGAGGGCCTTGCGGCAGGCGGGAGCCGGGCCGGTGAGCATGATCGTCGGCTCGGAGCCGATGACGGCGGTGGAGATGATGCGGGCCCGGGGGGTGAGGCCCATCTCCTTGCCGATCTGCTCGTTGCCGATGAGCAGCAGGGCGGCGCCGTCGACGATGCCCGACGAGTTGCCGGCGTGGTGGATGTGGTTGATCTGGTCGACCTGGGTGTACTTCTCCAGGGCGACGAAGTCGAACCCGCCAGCCTCGCCGATGCCGGCGAAGGAGGGCTTGAGGGCCGAGAGGGACTCGACGCTCGTGCCGGGGCGGATCGTCTCGTCGCGGTCGAGGATCGTCAGGCCGCTCTTGTCCTTGACCGGGATGACCGACTTGCCGAAGTGGCCGGCCTCCCAGGCTGCAGCGGCGCGGGCGTGCGACTGGGCGGCGAAGCGGTCGACCTCGGCGCGGTCGTAGCCCTCGAGGGTGGCGATGAGGTCGGCTCCGATGCCCTGGGGCACGAAGTCGGTGGCGAGCGCGGTGGCCGGGTCCATGGCCCAGGCGCCGCCGTCACTGCCCATCGGGACGCGGGACATCGACTCGACGCCACCGGCGAGGATGAGGTCCTCGAAGCCGGAGCGGACGCGAGACGCTGCCTGGTTGACGGCCTCGAGGCCGGAGCCGCAGAAGCGGTTGACCTGGACGCCCGCAACGGGCTCGGGCAGGCCGGCATACATGGCGGCAACACGGGGGAGCACGGCTCCCTGGTCGCCGACCGGGCTCACGATGCCCAGGACGATGTCATCGATCTGGGCGGGGTCGAGGCCCGGGTTGCGCTCGCGGACGGCGTCGATGAGGCCGACGAGGAGGTCGATCGGCTTGACCTCGTGGAGGGAGCCGGACGACTTGCCCTTCCCTCGGGGGGTGCGGAGGGCGTCATAGATGACCGCCTGGGGCTGCTCGGGCATGGACCGGCTCCTTCTGAGGTGTTCACAGTTGGGCGTTTCGATTCTTCTAGGCACGATACGCACGCATTGAACACTTGTGCAATCCCCGGGGCGAGTGTTGACTGTCACCCACCATGACCACCTCGACGCCCATCGACTCCCGCTCTCGCATCCTGGCGACCGCGCTGCGGCTCTTCGCGGCCCAGGGTGCTGCGGCGACCAGCCTGCGCGAAGTGGCCCGCGAAGCCGGAGTTGCTCCGGGACTCGTCGTCCATCACTTCGGCGGCAAGGACGGACTGCGCGCGGCCGTGGACGAATCCGTGGTCGACCTCTTCCGGGTCGCGGTCGACTCCGTGCCGCTCGATGGGCCTGCGGACGAGGTGATCGCCGCACGTGATCGCGCGGCGGCGGAGATGTTCGAGGCGAACCCTGAGGCGGTCGACTACCTGCGCCGAGCCGTCGTGACGCCCGACCCCGGCGCCGAGGGGCTGGCGCGCATGCTCATGGAAGAGACCATCCGACGGACCCAGACCCTGCGCGATCACGGCATCGCCCGCAGCCGGATCCCCGTCGAGGAGCAGGCCGTGGCCGTCTTCGTCCGTCAGCTGGGTGCGCTGCTCCTCCAGCCGGCACTGGCGCGGATGTGGACCATGGCTCAGGCGCCGTCGCCCGTGCCCACCGTCAAGGTCAGCCTCCAACGCCCCACCGACTGAGGGGCGCCAGCGGTCAGCGGGTGCACTCCAGGGTCTTGAGGTCGACGGCGTTCCCCATCGCCTCGTAGCCCGCGTCGCCCGGGTGCAGGTGGTCGCCACTGTCGAACGCTGCCAGCAACCGTGACGGCTGAGCCGGGTCGCGGACCGCAGCGTCGAAGTCCACGACGGCGTCGAACTCACCGCTCGTGCGGATCCACTCGTTGACCTCGCCCCGGATGGCGTCCTTGGGCGCCGACCAGAGGCTGCCGCCCTCCCACGGTGTGATGGTGCCGCCGACGACGCAGACCCCGCGGGCGTGCGCGCGAGCGATGAGCTGGCGATACGCCTGGATGAGGTCAGCGGGCTTCGTCGCGAACTCCCAGCGCAGGTCGTTGACGCCCTCCATGACGACGACCGTGCTCACGTCCGGCTGGGCGAGCACGTCCCGGTCGAACCGCGCCTGCGCGCTGACACCGGGCCCGTCCGCGAGCACCCGGTTGCCCGAGATGCCGGCGTTCATCACACCCAACTGCTTCGGCTTCGGCCCGGCCAGGATCCGGCGCGCAAGGACGTTGGGCCAGCGCTTGTTGGCGCTCGTCGTGGACTTGTCGCCGTCGGTGATCGAGTCGCCGAGGGCGACGACGGTGTCGACCTGTTGTGGCACTTCGACGACGGCGGACTCGACCCAGGCATAGCTCGTCGTGGGTGTCGTGAAGGAGGCGCCCGACTCGTCGCCCGCGTGGTCGCCGGCGGTCGAGATCCAGTTCGTCTGGTGGGCCAGCTTGTGACCGCTGACCGCGCCGGCATCGCCGACGACGTGGAGGCTGACCGCCAGAGTCGACTGTGCGGGCACGTCGCCGGGCATCGCGTCGCTGAGCACCTCGGCACCGACCGGCACCGTCACCGACGTGCTGCCGCCGAAGGTGAGCCGCTCGTTGCTCCCCGCGACAACGGCCGCGCCCTGACCGGCCCGCCCCACCCACACCGAGTCGAACGTCACCGGCACGGAGCCGTACGCGTTCGACAGCGAGATCCGCAGCCCGGAGCCCCCCACGCTCGTGTGGACGATGTTGCGCACAGTCTGGTCGACCACCTTGAGCGTCGTCGTGTCGACCGCCGTCCCCCACGTCCCGACCTGGTCGACCCGGGCGTCCGCAGAAGCGACTGGCGCCCCTGGAGTGGTGGCCGTGGCCGAGACGGCGGTCGTCGGGACGAACGCGAAGGCAGTCGTCGCGACGATGGTGACGGCGGTCAGGGCAAGGGGTGCACGAGAAGGGGTCATGCCTTTCAGTCAAACCCGGCGTATGCCGTCCCGCCACTCGAGAGGCCGCCTCACCTCAACGTGCGCGCAGCGTTCCGGGAACGTTCACGCGAGAGGCGAGCGGGCGGCATACCCACTGCATGAGTCCGCGCGGATGGTCGGGAACCCGACCATCCGCGCGGACACAACGCACTCCTTCTCAGCGCTGGAGGACCTGCACCTCCGACACCGCGACCAACTGCGCGCCGGCGTAGGCCGTCGTGCAGTCGGTGGCGTTGCCCGGGTCGTTGTCCTGCTCACCAGCGAACGCCGGTCCGCCCTGGCACTGGTTGGTGACGAGCCCGATCCGCAGGTGCGTCGCCGCGGTCTGCGGGATGGCGAACGAACGCATCTTCAGCTCCGGAGCGACGGGGCGAGGAGCGTCCCCGGGGAAGGCGTCCGGCGCCGAGGTGAACACCGGACGGAAGTCAGCGTCCTGGTTGCACAGCACCCTGCCCTTCGCGTCGCAGGCGAACACCGTGAACTGGCGGACGTTCTGGAAGCGGCCAGCAGCACCGGGTTCGGGCAGGGCACTCACCTGCACCTTGCGCACGACCTGACGGCCACCCGCGAGGTCGATGGTGAACTGCTTCTGCGCCGCGGTGGGAGCTGCGACCGTGGTGGCCGTCGAACCCTCGTCGCCGTCGATCATCGCCGGCACGTCCGTGCCGTCTCCGGTGATGGTCGCACCCGCCTGGCTGCTCGCCAGGTTGGTGAGGAGCTTGACCGGCAGGTCCCGGGTCTGACGCGGGTTGGCCGAGAAGGTCACCGTCGTCTGCGCCCGTCCCGGAGCGACCGCCGTGTAGGTGCGGGCGCCGGGGAGGATCTGGAAGGTGTCACCCAGAGCGCTCGCACCGTCGGTGTCGGCGATGGGCGTGGACCGTGCGGTGTACTCACCGACGAAGAGCTGCGCACCCGTCACCGGGCGACCGTCCTCATCGGTCGGGGAGAACCGCAGGGTCGCGGGGTCTCCATAGGCCGACGTGAAGGACGGCGTGGGGTTGGAGTCCCCGCTGTTCGTCGAGGCAGCGCCCTGACCGAGTCCGCGTCCAGCGAAACCGTTCCACAGGATGTCCTGGTTGGCGCCACCGAAGCGGAGCAGGTCCGCCGCGAGCATGGCGTTGCGGGCGTCGACCATGGACACCGAGCCCGACGGCATGAGCAGCCAGGCGTCGAAGACGAGCTGCATCCACCGACGGTTGCCCGGGCAGGCGGTCACGGCAGTAGCCCCGGTCGCGCAACTGCGTTGCACCGCAGCGTCGCCGGCACCGTAGCGGCCGATGAACGCACTGCGAAGGTCGCTGTGCGTCGCCGACCAGATCTCGCCGTCCGCGTGAACCTGCGGGCCGGTGAGGTCGTAGCCCACGTTGCTGTAGTTGAGCGGGCTCTTGCTGAAGTTGTAGTTGCGGATGCCGCGGTTCTCGTTGCCCGTGACGTAGGCACCCATGGGCGTCGCCGTCGCGCTCACCGGCACGTAGCCCCACTCCTGCAGGTACTCCGTGGCCATGAGGTCCGACCAGCTCTCACCCATCGCGCCGGCCTGGAGGCCCGAGAGACCACTGTTCGGGCCGCCCGCCATGCGGTTGCTGATGCCGTGGCCGTACTCGTGGCCGATGACCGACATGTCGTAGTCGCCGTCGACGCAGGGCGCATAGAACGAACCGGCGAGCGGCTGCCAGAGGTACATGTTGCTGTAGCCGCTGGTGCCCTCCGGTGGCGTCCCGAAGTTGGCGTTGTTGCGCGACCCCGACTGGGCTCCGGACTGGCTGTAGCCCAGCACCGGGTCATTGCCGACTCCGCCCTTGGTGCCGTTGTCACGCTGGAAGTTCCACGCCGACTCCTTGAACCCGAGCTGGTAGGCCCAGTCGTGCATCCGGTTGTGCATCCCGAAGAGGTTGGCCGTCGCGGCGTCGATGTCGTTGCGCGCTGCGCTCGTGTAGTTGGCCGGGTCGCACTTGGAGGCCGACCACTGGTTGGTCCACGGGTAGGTGTAGTTGCGGTCGCTCTTGTTCGGCGCCGGGGTGACGGTGCCGAAGCCGGCCCAACGTTCGCCGGTGAAGGCGTTGTTGCCGCTCGTCGTGGTGGTGCTGAGGTTGGTGGCCGGGTCGATGTCCCACGCCTTGGGTGAGGCCGAGTTCTGCACGGTCTCGGTGCAGCCCGCAGCAGTCGTCCAGCACCACTCGACGCGGGTGTCGGTCGAGCTGTGGTCGGTGGCCGGTGCCCCGGTGAAGACCTTCCAGCGCGGGTTGTCGCTGTCGAAGTCGACGAGCGACTCGCGGGCGATGACCTCACCGGTCGCCGCATCGACGTAGACCGAGTAGCCGCTGTCCGCGCCATCACGAACAACCACTTGGTATGCCGTGCGTGCGTCACTTCCCGGGACGGGAACCGCGACCAACTTGGTGTGCTGGTCACCGACGAGACCCTTGGCCGTGAGGTCGGTCCACCCAGCCCTGGCGCTGCCCTGGCTGTTCGAGCGCTTGGTGATGCCGGACGCCTTCGCGCCGACATTGGCGGCTGCCTTGGCGAGAGCCTTTTCGGGGGTGAGCGTGGGGGCCGCGCGTCGAGCGGTGCTGGCACCGTTCACCGGCGCGAGGGTGGAGCTGACGTAGCGGGCGCTGCCCTTCTCGACGGCCACGACGACGAGGCCGTCGATGCCGGCCTCCACCCCGCCGAAGGTCTGGCGGAGCATCACGACCGACGAGCCGCCGATGGTGTTGGTCGTGACGTGCTGCATCGCCGCGATGTCGGCGGCGGTGAGGCCGAAGGCCGCTGCGTTCTTGACGAGATAGGCACGCGCGGCCGCGACGGGATCGGAGCCGAGGCCGGTCTCGAGAGGCGTGGTCCCCGACGGGGTGACAGCCCCGACCGAACCGAAGCGGTTCCACGTGATCGCGCCGCCGCTGGTGCCGCGCTTGTCGCTGCCGGGAGCGGCCGCGGACTTCTGGGCGGCGCTCGGAGAGGCCGAAGCCTTGCGGCTGTCGACGTCGGGCAGCTGGTCGTGGGCATCTCCGGCCGCGGGCACCCCCTGAGGTCGGTTGTCCGGTGCCGCGAAGGCTGCCCCTGAGGTCGCCGTGCTCACCGCGACCGCTGCTGCGAGTGCCGCCGCGGAGAGGGTGATCGCCTGGCGTCTCCTTCTGTGCGTCATGTGTGACTCCCCTTGTTGAAGGCACCCCGACGGTCACGGATCGTGCCGTTCCTCCTGATGCCTGGCTTCAGCCAAGTGCCCCGCGGGTAAACACGGGATCTCCTACGAGTCAGTAGTTGGCAAAGTCGAGTGGCTACTCGGAAGAAAGTCACGGGCTGCGTCCGCGCGGATGGCTGGGAACGCGACCATCGACGCGGACGCGAGCGGGCGGCATACCCATCGATGGTCGAGCGCACAACGCGAGAGGCGCCGCTCCCCGGAAGGGAAGCGGCGCCTCGTCGGCGTTTCAGCGAGTCAGGCTCAGACTCCGAGACGAGCCTTCAGGCCGTCGAGCTCGACCTGCAGGGCGGTCGGGAGGTTGTCGCCGAACTTGGCGAACCACTCCTCGATCTCCGGGATCTCGGCCTTCCACTCGTCGTTGTTGACGGTGAGGGCCTTGGCGAGCTCGTCGAGGTCCATGTCGAGGCCGTCGGTGTCGATCGACTCGGGCGTGGGGACGTGGCCGATGGCGGTCTCGACCGCGGCAGCCTTGCCCTCGATGCGCTCGATGGCCCACTTGAGGACGCGAGCGTTCTCGCCGAAGCCGGGCCACACGAAGTTGCCCTCCTCGTCACGACGGAACCAGTTGACGTAGAAGATCTTCGGCAGCTTGGACTCGTCGGCGCCCTTGCCGATGTCGATCCAGTGCTGGAAGTAGTCACCGGCGTTGTAGCCGATGAACGGCAGCATCGCCATCGGGTCGCGGCGGACGACGCCGACCTGACCGGTCGCGGCAGCGGTGGTCTCGGACGAGAGCGTGGCGCCCATGAACGTGCCGTGGGTCCAGTCGCGCGACTCGGTCACGAGCGGCACGGTCGTCTTGCGGCGACCACCGAAGAAGATGGCCGAGATCGGCACACCCTGCGGGTCGTCGTACTCGGACGCGAGGATGTCGCACTGCTTGATCGGGGTGCAGTAGCGGCTAGTTGGCGTGCGACGACAGGACGCCGGCCTCACCATCGGCGGGGGTCCAGTCCTCGCCCTTCCACGACGTGGCGTGGTCGGGCATGTTCTCGAGGCCCTCCCACCAGATGTCGCCGTCGTCGGTGAGCGCAACGTTGGTGAAGACCGAGTTGCCCTTGTTGATCGTCGACATGGCGTTGGGGTTGGTGTGCTCGTTGGTGCCGGGGGCGACGCCGAAGAAACCGAACTCCGGGTTCACGGCATACAGGCGACCGTCCTTGCCGAAGCGCATCCAGGCGATGTCGTCACCCAGGGTCTCGACCTTCCAGCCCGGGATGGTCGGCTTGAGCATGGCGAGGTTGGTCTTGCCGCAGGCGCTCGGGAAGCCGGCCGCGATGTAGTAGACCTGCTCCTCCGGCGAGGTGAGCTTGAGGATGAGCATGTGCTCGGCCATCCAGCCCTCGTCGCGCGCCATGACCGAGGCGATGCGCAGCGAGTAGCACTTCTTGCCGAGCAGGGCGTTGCCGCCGTAGCCGGAACCGTAGGACCAGATCGTGCGCTCCTCGGGGAACTGCACGATGTACTTCTCGGGGTTGCAGGGCCACTTGACGTCCTGCTGACCCTCGGCGAGGGGGGCGCCGAGCGAGTGGAGCGCGGGGACGTACTTCGCGTCCTCGCCGAGCTCCTCGATGCGGTTGAGGACGGCGGTGCCACAGCGGGCCATGACGCGCATCGACGCGACGACGTACTCGGAGTCGGTGATCTCGACACCGAACATCGGGTGCTCGGACTCGATGTGACCCATGACGAACGGGATGACGTAGAGGGTGCGGCCCGTCATGCAGCCGGCGTAGAGCCCGCGCATGATGTCCTTCATCTCCTCGGGCTCCATCCAGTTGTTGGTGGGCCCCGAGTCCTTCTCGTCGAGGGAGCAGATGTAGGTGCGGTCCTCGACCCGGGCGACGTCGCTGGGGTCGGAGGCGGCGTAGAAGCTGTTGGGCTTCTTGTCCTCGTTGAGCTTGATGAACGTGCCTGCTGCGACGAGCTTGTCGGTGATGCGGGTCCACTCCTCGTCGGACCCGGTCACCCACACAACCTCGTTGGGGGTGGTCATCGCGGCGACCTCGTCGACCCAGGCCTGGAGGCCTGCGTGCGTGGTGCCCTGAACGGGTGCGGCGGGTGCGGTCATCTGCGTCCGTTGTCCTTCCGGTTCCGAGCGTGTGCTCGGCTTTGGGCCCGGCCAATGCCGGAGCCACCTTCGGAAGTGGATCCGACGACTGACCTGCTGGATGTGCCCACGGTACCCGCATGCTGAGACGCGTCTTGTCTCATGAGCGGGACCGTGGATCCGGCTCCTGAAGGAACCGTCTGTCCACCGTAGGAGGTCTGACGGACAGGTATGCGGGTGGAAACCTTTCCGCACCTATGAGGTCTCTCACACGTGGAACTACCTGCGGGTATGCCGTCCGCCCGCCTCCGTTGTCAACCTCACGTCCCAGCCCCTCACCTTCGCCGTTGCGTCTGCGGATGGGTGGCGGCTGGAGCCACCACCTCCGCAGACGCAACTAGGTCAGGCGGTGTGCCGTGAGGCCGAACTGGCTGCGGTGGAAGACCAGGGGCAGCGAGTGGTCGGCGTTCTGGACCGAGTGCAGTCGGAGCAGGACGATCGTGTGGTCGCCGGCCTCGACCTCGTCGTGGATGGTCGTGTCGAAGAGCGCGAGTCCGTCGGTGAGGGTCACGGCTCCCTCCTCAGTGCGGGTGACGTCGATGCCGTCGAAGCGCTGGGCGACGGGACCGGCGAGCTGTCGGGCAACCGAGTCGTGGTGGTGGGCGAGGACGGTGACACCGAGGTGGCTCGACCGACGCAGGTCCGGCCAGGTCTTGCTCGTGTTGGCGATCGAGAAGGACACGAGCGGCGGGTCGAGGCTGACCGACGTGAACGAGCTCGCCGCCAGTCCGATGAGCTCTCCATCGACCTCTGCCGCGACCGCGACGACACCGCTCGGGAAGATCCCGAACGCCTGCCGCAACCGCACGGGGTCGAGGTCCTGGTTGGTGGGGAAGACACCGATGGTCATGCGTTGACTCCTGACAGGCGCTCGACGAGAGGTCGAGTGGCGGCCAGCCATGCGGCATACGCCTCGGGGTTTTCGTGGTCGCGGTCGATGACGTAGAGCCCGCGGCCGGGCACGGTCGCGCCGAGCTCGGTGAGGACGGGGCGCAGCGTGAGTTCGGGGGCGAGGCTGTGAGCCGGCGATGCCCCGAGGAGGAGAGGCACCGCCAGCCCGCGCAGCCCCGTCCCGCCGGCGAAGCGGTCGAGGAAGACCTTGAGGAGACCCGTGTAGGTGCCCTTGTAGGTCGGGCTCGCGACGATGACGAGATCGGCGGCGCCGACCTCCTCGACGAGTTGCGTGACCTCGGTGTCGGACCAGTCGAGGACGCGGCCGCCGAGGGTCGCGAGGTCGATGACGAGGTCGGGTTCGTTGCCGGTGAGTTCGCGGGCCACGTGGTTCGCGGCGGCGAGGGTGCGGCTGGCCGGCTTGGGGTTGCCGACGACGACGGCGGTCACCATGCGCTCGACTCCACCGCGAGGACGGGTTCGAGCTCGTTGCGGAGCACCTCGAGGAAGGTCACGACCTCGGCCGCGACCGACCGGTGCTGGAGGTCGTTGAGGACGTCGTGGTGTGCGCCGCGGACGACGGTGAGCCGGGCCCGTGAGAGCCGCCCGACGGCTGCGATGAGGGCTTCGCGGTCGGCCAACGGGTCCACGTCGCCGATGAGGACGAGGCGGGGGAGGTCGACGTCGCCGGTGAGGGCGCTCTCGACGAGTTCGCGGTGAGAGGGGGCGGGCGAGGGCGTGGTCGACGGTGTCCTGATCGGCGGACAGCCGCGTCCGGTGCACCGGGCAGTGCGTGCGCTCGTCGAGCTGCTCCTCCCACGTGGTCGCCGTGCTGGCCCGCAGTCCGGGGACGCCCGCGAGGACCACGGCGTCGGGCCACCAGGATGCACCGATGCGTTCCTGACCGATGAGGGCCGAGATGGCCAGGGCGCCCGTGTCGGCGCCCACGAGAACGAGTGGGTGGACGACGTCGCGCTGGTCGGTCGCGACGCCGTCGACGTCACTCTCGAGCTGGTCGGCGAAGGCTGCCAGGGCCGGTGCGGGGTCGTCGCCGTCGAGCAAGGGGGACTCGACGACGCGGACCCGATAGGCGTCGGCGGCGAGGCGGGCGGCGAACCGCTCATAGGTCGTCGG
Organism: uncultured Actinomycetota bacterium; assembly: GCA_963807825.1. GTDB lineage: Bacteria > Actinomycetota > Actinomycetes > Actinomycetales > Dermatophilaceae > Knoellia. The sequence continues at coordinate 167,477 of CAWEDC010000013.1, read as the reverse complement.
CGACTCCCCGCGCCCCGGCACGACGATGACCGTGCCGCGGGTGCGGAGTCCTTCGGGGACCTGGTGGTCGAGGGTGGTCATGACGCGGCCTCGAGCGAGTCGCTGTCGTGTCCGTGCCGGCGGCCTCGTCGCGACGGCGCACGGTGTTGCTGTTCTCCGGGATGGGCAGGCCGAGGTTGCCGCGGAAGGTGTCGGCTTCGTACTCGGTGCGGAACAGTCCGCGCTCCTGGAGGATCGGGACGACGCCGTCGACGAAGCGCGTTGAGCTCGTCGTTGGTGCGGAAGGCGAGGTTGATGCCGTCGAAGGTGCCTGCCTTGAACCACTTCTCGATGGTGTCGGCGACGGTCGTGGGGGCGCCGACGAAGGGCGACTTGCGGTAGCCGTTGAGCCCCTGCGCCACCTGGCGGAGCGAGAGGTTCTCGGACGTGGCGCGGTCGATGATCCGGGCGGCGCCGGTGCGGCCGCCGCGCTCGGCGAGGTGCGCGACGTCGGGGAAGGGCGCGTCGAGGTCGTAGACGCTGAAGTCGTGCGCGCCGAACGACCGGCCGAGCAGCGCGAGGTTGCGGTCGAAGTCGTCGTCCTCCTCGTGGATCTCCTGGTCGCGCCGCTGCGCCGCCTCGTCGGTGGCGGCGACGACGGGCCCGCCGTGGATGAAGATCTTGATGTGGTCGGGGTTGCGCCCGGCCTCGGCGGTGCGGCGCTTGATGTCGCGGTAGTACTCCTGCGCCGACTCGATCGTCCCGCCCGGCGCGTAGATGCCCTCGGCGACCTGGGCGGCGAGGTTGCGGCCCTCCTCGGAGACGCCGGCCTGGAAGATCACCGGCTGCCCCTGCGGCGAGCGCGAGAGGTTGAGCGGCCCGGCGACGCTGAAGTGCTCGCCCTTGTGCTCGAGGGCGTGCAGCTTGTCCGGGTCGAGGAAGCGCCCGCTCTCGACGTCGGCGGGGAACGCGTCGTCCTCGTAGGAGTCCCACAGCCCGCGGGCGACCTTGACGAACTCCTCGGCGCGGGCATAGCGGGTGTCGTAGTCGAGGTGGTCCTCGAGCCCGAAGTTGCGGCTGACGCCGGTGTCGAAGCTCGTGACGACGTTCCACCCGGCGCGGCCGCCGCTGATGTGGTCGAGCGAGCCGAAGCGACGGGCGAGGTTGAACGGCGAGTTGTAGGTCGAGCTCGCCGTGCCCACGAGGCCGATGTGCTTGGTGTGGGTGGCGACGGCCGACAGGAGCGTCAGCGGCTCGAGCCGGTTGAGGTAGTGCGCCGGGTAGGTCGCGTTGATGAACTGGCTGTCGACGACGAACAGCGCGTCGAAGAGCGCCGCCTCGGCCGCCTTCGCCTGCTCGATGTAGTAGTTGATGTCGATGCTCGCGTTCTTCGCGACGCGGGCGTCCTTCCACAGGCCGTGCTGGCCGGGGCCGCCGACGCCGTAGGGGTGGAGGGCGAGGTGGATCTTGCGTGACATGTGAGTTGCCTTTCGGGAGAAGCGAATTCGATGGGTATGCCGTGTGCCTGGGTTTCCGGGGTATGTCCGGTCAGGCGGTGAGCTGGGCGCGCAGGGCCGCGCGTTCGGTGCGGTCGGCCGAGGCGCCGTGGAGGGTGGGGGCGGAGCGGAGGAGCAGCCGGGTGTAGGGGTGCTGTGGGTTGGTGATGACGTCGCGGGTGGGGCCGACCTCGACGACCTCGCCGCGATAGAGCACGGCGATGCGGTCGGCGATCCCGGCGACGGAGCCGAGGTCGTGGGAGACGAAGACGAGGGCGATGCCAGCGGCCTTGAGCTCCTGGAGGATCGTCAGGACCTGGACGCGGTTGGCGGCGTCGAGGGCGCTGACGGGTTCGTCGAGGATGACGACGTCGGGGTTGGTGATGAGCGCCCGCGCCACGGCGACGCGTTGCCGCTGACCGCCGGAGAGTCGGCCCGGGAGTCGGTCGAGGACGTCTGCCTCGAGGCTGACCTTGGCGAGGAGGGCTCGTGCCGTCTCGCGCGCTTCGGCTCGTGAAACGCCCTGGAGGAGAAGGGGTTCGGTGAGCGAGTCGCCGATCGTGAGGTCGGGGTCGAGGCTCTTCAGCGGATCCTGGAAGACGTACTGCACCACTCCGCGCCGGCGCAGCCGACGCCACTGGCGGCGCCCGAACCCGGTCACGTCCTCGCCCTCGATGAGGACGCGGCCGCTGGCTGCGGGCGTGAGTCCGAGGATGGTGCGGGCCAGGGTCGTCTTGCCCGATCCGGTCTCGCCGATGATGCCGACGGTCTCGCCGCGCTCGACGGCCAGGTTGACGCCGTTGAGGATCCGGGTCCGGTGCAGCCCGCGCCCGAGCTTCACCTCGAGGTCGACGACCTCGAGCACCGGAGGGCTCGGGACTGCTGCCAGCGTCATGACGCGTGCTCCTGAGTGAGGAAGCGCTCAAGGCCGTACTGCTCGTGCTCGCGCACCAGCAGTCGGGTGTAGTCGTGCTGCGGGTCGTGCAGGACCTGGCCGACCGGGCCCTGCTCGACGACCACTCCGTCGCGCATGACGAGCACCTCGTCGACGAGCTGGGCGACGACGGCGAGGTCGTGGGAGACGACGACGAGCGCGAGCCCGGTGCTCTCGCGCAGCTCGGCGAGCAGGTCGAGGATCTCGGCCTGCACGGTGACGTCGAGCGCGGTGGTCGCTTCGTCGGCGATGAGCACCTTCGGCTCGGCAGCGACCGCGGCCGCGATGAGGACGCGCTGGAGCATGCCGCCGGAGAGCTCGAACGGGTACTGGCCGTAGACCTTAGCCGGGTCACGCAGTTGGACGGCCGCGAGGAGGTCGAGAGTGCGCGCGCGGGCCTCGCGCCGACCGAGGCCGACCTTGACCCGGAGCACCTCGGCGACCTGTCGGCCCACCGGGATCGAGGGGTTGAGGTAGGACGCCGGGTCCTGGAAAACCGCGCTGATCGTCGAGCCGCGCAGGCCGGTCCACTCGCGGGGCGAGAGCGTCGACGTGTCGCGGCCTTCGATCGACACCGAGCCGCCGGTCACCTCGAAGGGGGAGGGCAGGATGCCGAGGATCGCGCGGCAGGTGAGGGTCTTGCCGCTGCCGGACTCGCCGACGATGCCGACGACGCCGCCCGCGGGCAGGTCGAACGAGACGCCGCGGACGATGTCCTGCCCCGTTGTCGGGTGGCCGACGTGGAGGTCGCGCACCGACAGAGCCGGAGTCGGCGTCGCGTCGGCAGGCTGGGCTGGGCGTGCGTCCGTGGTGATGGGGCGCGTCAGGGTGGTGGTCATGGAGTGCCTCCTGGGTGGGTGGTCGGCGACGTCGAAGTCGAGATAGACCGACGCGCCGTGAGCGTCGGCGTCGGCGCAGCGTGTCGGTCTATCTCGACTGCTCCTTCGCCGGTGACGTCGCGGATGGCGTCGGCGAGCAGGTTGCTCGCCCAGACCGTGGCGACGATGAGGAGCGCCGGAGCCACCGGAGCCCACGGCTGCTGGTCGAGGAACCCGAGCGACGTGGCCAGCAGCCCGCCCCAGGTGGGAGCCGGCGGCTGGATGCCGATGCCGAGGAAGGTGAGGCTCGAGACGATGACGAACCCGACCCCGAGCGTCTGGGCGAAGGCGACCGCGATGGGCGGCAGCACCTTGGCCCACAGGTGACGGCGGGCGATCCAGCCGACCGAGGCACCGGAGATGACCGCCGCCTCGACGTAGGCCGAGCGGGCGACGGCCAACGTCGCCGCCCGTGACACCCGGAAGAACAGCGGCGACACGAGTACGCCCGTGACGACCATCGCCTGGGTGATCCCGTTGCCGAGCAGGGCGGTGACGGCGACGGCGAACAACAGGAACGGCAGGGCGATGAGGGTGTCGATCACGCGCAGGCTGATCCACTCGAAGACCCGGCCGAGCTGGACCGACAGGACCCCCGGCACGACGCCGACGACCAGCGCGATGAAGACGACCTCGAGCGAACCGATGACGCTGACCCGGGACCCGTCGAGCAGCCTGCTGAAGACGTCGCGCCCGAGGTTGTCGGTGCCGAGCCAGTGCGCCCACGAGGGCCCGACGAGGGTGGTGTCGCTGGTGGCCAACGGGTTCTGGGGAGCCAGCCACGGACCGAACACAGCGCAAGCAGGACGATGAGGACGAGCACCCCAGCCGCGATGCGACCGGCGGGCAGTGCGAGAACGCGGCGGACCATGTCAGACCCCTCTCGCCGAGGCCGGGGTGATCCGGCCGAGCAGCACGTTGACGATGAGGTTGAACGTCACGACGAGGACGATCGAGACGACGAGGACGCCTTGCACGGCGGGCACGTCGCCGGCCTGCGCCGAGTCGTTGGCGAATCGGCCGAAGCCCTGCAGTCCGAAGATCCACTCGGTGACGACGGCGGCGCCGACGAGCGAGGGGAACTTCAGACCGAGCACGGCGAGAGCCGGTCCGACCGCGTTGCGGTAGACGTGCCGGGTGAGGATCCGGCGCGATCCGATGCCGCGCACGACCGCGCCCGTCACGTAGTTCTCTCTGTATGCCGTGACAAGACCCGTGCGCAGCTGTCGCGCCACGTCCGCCACGACATCGAGGCTGAGAGCCAGGGCAGGCAACGTGATGTGGGCGAGCCACGGCCCGACTCCCGACGTGATGGGCGCGTAGCCCGCGGACGGGAACCAGCCCAACCCGACCGCCAGGACGGCGACGAGGATGATCCCGACGACGAACCCGGGCAGGACCGACAGCACCGTGGTCAGGCCAGTGACGGCCCGGTCGACGCGACTCGTGGGCTTGAGCCCCGCGACCGTCCCGAGCACCAGGCCACCGACGACGCCGATGACGAGTGCCAGGGCGGCGACCGAGAGGCTCACGCCGAGACCGAGTCCGATCAAGGTCGCCACGTCCGCGCCGTTGACCCAGCTGGTCCCGAAGTCGCCCCGAAGAACGCCACCCAGCCACGCGGCATACTGCGAAAGGAACGGGACGGTCGAGTCCCCACTGACTCTCGATGGCGGCAATGGCCTGGGGGGTGGCCTGTTCGCCGAGCTGGAGCCGGGCGGGGCTGAGGCCGCTCAGGGCGCGCAGGGCGAACGTCACGAACGTCGCCACGAGGAACACCGGGACGAAGACCGCGACCGAGCGCCCGAGGGTGCGCACTGATCGCCACAGCGATTGTTGGAGGCGGGTCATCACTTGCCCTTGATCGTGACGCCGGTCCAGTTGATGTGACCGGGGTTCTTGGGCAGGTTCGAGATCGACTTGTCCTTGGCGAGGAGGTTCGGCGACGCGTAGGTGAAGACGAGCGCCTGGCTCTCGAGTCCGGCGCGGGTGGCGGCCTGCAGGTTCTCGGCGTAGGCCGGGGAGTCGAGCGGGGTGGCGCGCACCTTGGCGACGGCCGCAGCAAAGCCCGCGGGCTCGTAGGGCGTGCTGAGGTTGAGCGGACCGTTCGGGCCGAAGTGCGCGGTCAGGGTCTGGAGCGCCGAGTCACGACCGGTCGTGCCGTAGATCGAGAGCGTCAGGTCCTTGGCGAAGAACGGCGTCGCCCAGTTCTTGTCGATCTTGATCGTCGTGGTGATGCCGACGGCGGCCAGCTGCGACTGGACGATCTCGGCAGCCGGGGTGGCCTCTGGCACAACGAGATCCAGCTTGATGGCGCCCGGCTTGAAGCCTGCCTCGGCGAGCAGCGCCTTGGACGCGGCCGGGTCGTAGGGGTAGGCGTCCTTGGACTTCGGGTCGTAGGCGACGTAGGACGCCGGGAAGGGCTGGTCGGTCGCCTCGCCGTAGCCGAAGGTCAGCTTGTCGACGAACTCCTTGCGGTTGACCGCGTGGCGCACGGCGTCGACGACCTTGGGGTTGTTGAACGGCGCCTTGTTGACGTTGAGGCTGATGTTGGAGGCGTTGAAGCCGGGCTGGACGAAGACGTCGAGTCCGGCCTTCTTGGCGGCGTCGGCCTGGCTGGGCGCGACGTCGGCGAAGTTGTAGACGCCGGTCTGGAGGCCGGACACCACCGTCGCCTCGTCGGGCGCGGACACCAGCTCGACGTTGTCGATGTGGATGTTGGCGGCGTCCCAGTAGTTCGGGTTCTTCTTGAACGTCGCCTTCGTGCCCGGGATGACCTGCGTGGCGATGAACGGGCCTGCGCCGACGGGGTTCTGGTCGAGCTTGGCCGGGTCCTTGGCGGCGGTCGGGCTGGCGACCTGGAGCACGCGCTCGCCGAGCAGCTGCGGGATCTGGTAGTCGACCTGGGTGAGGTCGAGGACGACGTCGAGGTCCGTTGGCGGTCACCGTCTTGATGGAGGTGAGGTCGCCGAAGAGCGCGGAGTTCTTCTGCTTCTGGGCGCGCTCGATGGCGTCCTTGACCGCGGCGCCGTCGACGGGCGTGCCGTCGCTGAACTTCAGGCCCTTGCGCAGGTGGAACGTCACCTGGTCGCCCTTGGCGTTGTAGGTCCACTTCTCCGCGAGGTCGGGGACGGCCTTGCCGTGCTTCGTCGACGCGGGTGAGCGAGGCGTAGCTCGAGGGCGAGCTGGCGGAACTGCGCGCCGCTGCCCGAGACCACCGGGTCCCAGTGCTTGGGGAAGTAGCCGGTCGCCCACTTGAGGGTCGCGTTGCCGCCACCCGCAGCGTCGGCGTCGCTCGAGCCGCAGGCGCTCAGGGTCGTGGCGGCGAGCGTCGCGGTCAGGGCGAGGGCGACGAGGGAGCGGCGGGGCGGGAGGGACGTGGTGAAAGCAGACATGGGTGTGTTCCTTCAGGGAGGATGAAAGCAGAGGGGTATGCCGTGTGGTCGGCTGAGTGAGTACGCCAAAGTCCCCTGTTTGCAGGGGTTTTCAGGCAGGCGTGGGTCCGGCGGTCGTGCGGGCTGGGGCTATCGACAGCTGCCCGGACAGCGCATCGCTCCACAGCGGACGTGGATGAACCGACGTCGGCTGGTCAGGGTGGGAGCGGGGCTGGACATGTCCTCCAGCATGGGGCTGAGAACTCAGGGTGTCCAACTAGGAATTGTGATATCTCTTATTACGAGACGTTATGGGATCCATAATAAGGTGAGTGGAATGAGCAGGACCTTCGACATCGCCCCGCTGCGCAGCTTCGTGGCCATCGCTGATCGCGGTGGCTTCGGCCGCGCAGCCACGACGCTGCACCTCAGCCAGGCCGCGGTGAGCCAGCACGTGCGCCGGCTCGAGGCCACCGTCGGCCGCCCGCTCGTCACCCGCGCCGGGCGCGGGTCGCGGTTCACGGTCGACGGCGAGCAGCTCCTCGGGCACGCCCGCCGGGTGCTGGCTGCGCACGACGAGGCGCTGCGCTGCTTCGGAGTCGGCGCCGACGACACCCTCGTGGTCGGCTCGACCGAGCACGGGGCTGCTCAGTTGCTGCCGCGCTTTGCCAGTGCGCTGGGCGAGGCGCTGCCCCATCACGGCGTGCAGTTCCGGATCGACCGGGGCGCTGCGCTGCGTGAGGGCCTCGCGGAGGGGCGGGTGTCCCTCGCGCTGCTGCTCGGCCCGACGACGGATCCGCGCGCGACGGGCGTGGGCGACCTCGAGCTGACGTGGTTCGCGGCGCCGGGGTGGCGACGGCCGAGGGGTCCGGTGCCCGTTGTCGCGTTCGATGCCCCGTGCGCGCTGCGCTCGCGGGCCATCGAGACCCTCGACGGTCACGGCATCGCCTCGGTGGTCGGAGCCGAGGCGAGTAACTTGGCTGGGGTGCATGCTGCCGCCGCTGCTGGTCAGGGGGTCGCGCTCCTCGCGACGCTCGGCGACATCCCGGCTGGGCTCGTGCCGCTCGATGACCTGCCGAAGCCTCAGGCCGTTGCCCCTGTCGGTGTGGGCCGCGGCCGATGTCCCGGCGCGCGTCGCGCGCACGGCCTGCGACGCCCTCCGTCCCCTGCTGCCCGCCACCTCGGCAACACCCATCGGGCTCGCCGCCCGTCTGTCCCTCGCTGAAGGAGCCTGATGCCAGCCCTGCACGTCCCCGCTGATTCCACGAGTGAGGAGTTCATCCGCACCCCGAGCGGAGTCCTCGTCCCGGCCGTGATCGACCCCTTCCACCGGGCGCTGCACCACATCGCGCCCAGTGCGCTCATCACCGAGACGAGCCAGACGACGGGCATGTCACGCCGCGAGGCGATCAGCGGCAAAACCGTTGGGGCACAGAGCCTGTGGATGGGCCAGACGCATGTGCCCGCCTCCACGAACTCCGGCAACCACCACCACGGCGCCTCCGAGACGGCGATCTATGTCGTGTCAGGTGCGCCGGTGTTCGTCTTCCTCGAGGTCGACGGCGACGAACCCGTCGAGCGACGGATCGAGACGGCGCCCGGTGACTACGTCTTCGTGCCGCCGTGGGTTCCTCACCGTGAGGAGAACCCGGACCCGGACACCGAGGCCGTCGTCGTCATCGCCCGCACCACCCAGGAGGCGATCGTCGTGAACCTTGAGGGACTCAACTGGTCCGAGGTCGACCTCGCCGTGAAAGCCGCTGCCGCAGAGGGCTGCTGAGAGCTCAGGGAGTGCGGAGCGCCGACGCTTTGGGGCCAGCGACCAAGGCACCGGCCGGGACGTCGTCGGCAACGATGGCGCCAGCGGCGACGACCGCGTCCCGGCCGATGCTCACACCCGGCAGGATCGTGGCGCCCGCCCCGATCCAGACGTTCTCGCCGACGTCGATGGGACCGCCCGTGAGCCACTCGCGGCGTTCGTCGACGTCGACCGGGTGACCCATCGTGATGAAGGTGACCCTGGGCGCGATCATCGTGCGCGTGCCGATCCGGATGCCGGCGTGGTCGAGGAACGTGCAGTTCTGGTTGATGAAGACGCGCTCGCCGAAGTCGAGGTTCAGGCCGTGGTCGGTGAAGAACGGCGGGTAGATCGTCACGCCGCTCGGGAGCGGGTGGCCGAGGATCTGCTCGAACAGGTCGGCTTTGCCCGCCTCGTCGTCGAAGGGCAGGACGTTGAGGCGTGAGGTGAGCGCAGTGACGCGCAGAACCCGCTCGGACATGGCCTGGAACTCGGGGCTGCGGATGCGCATGACGTTCTCGCTGGGCATGCCGTGACCCTCCCAGCCACCTGTGACAGGCGGGCCGAAAACGGCCGGTGAGCGGGCGGCATACAACGGATTTCTCAGGTGGGCAGGTGCTCGCGTATGCTTGCCGATCGTTGCGCCAAGTGCGGAACATGCGCCCGTAGCTCAACGGATAGAGCATCTGACTACGGATCAGAAGGTTAGGGGTTCGAATCCCTTCGGGCGCACTCTGTTGAGACAGACGTATGGGGCCCCGGAACGCGAAAGCGGACCGGGGCCTTACTCGTTCCCGCTCTCGATGAGCGCGCACGGACCTGCCCGACGTGAGTCCGGATCGTTTCTCAAGGTCCAGGTCGCGTGCGGTTGGTCAGGGATTCGGGCACGTTCCCAGGCCGTAGTTGACGAACAGGCCGCGCGGGTCGGTGTCGCGCAGCCACGTGACCAAGGTTTTGTAGTCAGCGACGCTCTTCACTCCGATGCACCCTGCGGTGCCGGGATTGGTGGCCCGATTGGCATCGATGTGCATCTCGATCGCCCGTCGTGCGGTGCTCCCGGGCGCTTTGAAGTCGAGCTTGACGGTCACCGGTCCCAGCGCGGAACTGAACACCTTGCCGTTGTAGTTGTCCTTGCCGTCCCTCCACTTGATGTCGTTCACGAACCAGCGACCTTCGGGCAATGGCTCCAGGGAACCGAGTTGGCTCTTGCTCGCCGTGCGAAACGCCTGATGGCTGGGGGTCCCTGAACACACAAGGATGTGCGCCTTGTCCTGCCCGTTCTTGATGTACGCGAGTCGAAGGACGGTGAGGCCCTTGGCGTCCTTGTCGGCCGTCCGCGTGAGCAGCAGATAGGTCTTCCCGGCAATGGCTGCGACCTTGGGTGCGGGAGCGGCCTGGACGGGCGTGGCCGAAGGACCGAGCAACGTGGCCGCTGTGGACGCGGCGGTCGGGACCGGCGCCTTGAGGAAGAGCGCCTGCTCGGCCGCTCGGCGTGTGACGAGGCCGGGGAGAACCTGCTTGACGCCTTTCACCTTGCCCTTGTTCCACCGAGGAAACTGGGCGGCGGCGCCGGCCTTGTCCTTCGCTTTCAGCTTCTCGAGCAGGGTGCTGCCGCCAAAGGCCCCGAGTCCGACGTTGTAGGCGAATGAGACCAGGGCATCGAACTGATTCTGCGTGAGGGTCAGGCCGGCGACCTTGCCGGAAACGCCGTCAGAGAACTTGTTGACGTCAAAGGCCAAGTACTCGTTTGCCTCGTTCGTCGAGATCCCGTCTCCGATTTTGACCCGGACACCGTTGGGATAGACCGTTGTGCCATATCCGATCGTGGGTGTCCCCGTGGGGTCGAGGTAGGCGTCCAACTTCAGCCCCTCGAACTTCACGATCAAATCGACTGCGACCGTTGAAGCCTTCATGACGACCTCCGATTCGTCTGAGCCTTTCAACGCTACGCCTGGTCGCCATGAGACGTCTGCCGATTCGCGAACCCGGACCATGCGGGCGGCTCACGGTCCCGCGGCGGGGAGACGACGAGGCCCCGGCAGCGGGATCGCGGCCGGGGCTCCGACGTGCTGGGTGGATCAGCGCAGTCAGTCGGCGGCTTGGAGCGCCTTGACCTCGTCGCGCGCCGCGACCACGGCCTGGTGCTGGCGCGACACGACGTCACGGAACCCAGCGCTGAGGTCCTGCTCCAGGGCCTTCTCGTACTCGGAGACCGCATGGTCCTCACCGGTGGCGGCGGCACCGAGGACACTGCCGGCGTCATCGCCTGTCAGGGCGTCCTTGAGGGAGATCCAGCCGCGGTGGACTGCTGCTGCCGCGGTTCCGCTCTCGTCGACGTCGTCTCCGTACTCGTGACCGAGCGCGACGATCTCCTGGCGGAAGCCTGCGCGCTCCTCGGACAGGCGCTGCATCAGCGTCGCCCACTCGGGGCGGTCGCCGTCGCGCAGCTTGTCGGCAGCCGCGGTGAAGCCCTTCTCGCCGTCACGCAGGGTTTCGACCAGTTCCTTGGCGGCCTTCTCGTCGTCCGACATGGGTGCTCCTTCGCATAGGGGTGCGGACCAGGTGGGGTCCGTCGTCGACGTTACGCGGAGACGACGGCAAACAGGGCCAGAGAGGGCACCTGACCTGCGGAAATGGCAGGTGATGTGCGGTACCCGTGATGGTCCGGCATACGGTTGGGGGCATGGACTATCGATACCTCGGCAACAGCGGACTCAAGATCTCCGAGATCACCTACGGCAACTGGCTCACCCACGGCTCGCAGGTTGAGAACGACATGGCGACCCAGTGCGTGCAGGCGGCGCTGGAGGCCGGAATCAGCACGTTCGACACTGCCGACGTCTACGCCAACACCAAGGCGGAGACCGTCCTCGGCGAGGCGCTCAAGGGCGAACGGCGCGAGAGCCTCGAGATCTTCACCAAGGTCTACTGGCCCACCGGCCCGGCCGGCAAGAACGACACCGGCTTGTCGCGCAAGCACATCATGGAGTCGATCAACGGCTCCCTGACGCGCCTGCAGACCGACTACGTCGACCTCTACCAGGCTCACCGCTACGACACCGAGACCCCTCTCGAGGAGACGATGCAGGCCTTCGCCGACGTCGTGCGCCAGGGCAAGGCGCTCTACATCGGCGTCAGCGAGTGGACCGCCGACCAGATCCGGGAGGGCGTGGCGCTGAGCAAGGAGCTCGGCTTCCAGCTCATCTCGAGCCAGCCGCAGTACTCCATGCTGTGGCGCGTCATCGAGGACGAGGTCGTGCCCACGTCGCAGGAGCTCGGCGTGAGCCAGATCGTGTGGAGCCCCATCGCCCAGGGCGTGCTCACCGGCAAGTACCAGCCGGGACAGAAGCCGCCGGAGGGCTCGCGCGCCACCGACGAGAAGGGCGGCGCCGACATGATCAAGCGGTTCATGAACGACGACGTCCTCACCCGGGTCCAGGGTCTCAAGCCGATCGCCGACGAGGCCGGCCTGACCATGGCCCAGCTCGCCGTGGCCTGGGTGCTCCAGAACGACAACGTCGCCGCCGCGCTCGTCGGGGCCTCGCGTCCGGAGCAGGTCCACGAGAACGTCAAGGCCGCCGGTGTGCGGCTCGAGCCCGCGGTCATGGAGCAGATCGACGATGTCCTCGGTGACGTCGTCGAGCGTGACCCGGGCAAGACCGCGGAGACCGCACCCCAGAAGCGCGTCGTCTGAGCTCGTCGGATGAGCCGTCGCCGAACCTCGATCCGTCGCAAGATCGCGGTCGCCTCATGGCGACCGTCGCGTGACGGCCGGATCCATGCGCGGATGGAGGTGGATGTCACCGCGGCCTTCGCCTATCTGGAGCGAGTGCGGTCCGAGTCGGGGGAGCGGGTCACCCTCACCCACCTCGTCGGGGCGGCACTGGGACGAGCGCTGCGTGATGTCCCCGAGGTTCGCGCACGGGTCGTGCTGGGCCGTCTCGTCGATCTCGACACCTGTGACATCGGTTTCGCCGTCGACATCGACCAAGGGGCTGATCTGGCTCCGGTCAAGGTGCATGACGTGGACAGGTTGAGTCCGCTGGAGGTGGCGCGGGCGCTCGGGGCGGGTGCCGGTCGGTTGCGTGCCCACGAGGACGCCGCCCACCGGCGCAGCTCCGGGTTCGTGCGGCTGGCACCGAGCTGGACGATCCGGCCCGGTCTGGCTGTCGCAAGCCTCATCGCCGGAGGGCTGGGGAGGCCGGTCCTTGGTCAGCCCGGCTTCCCCCTCGGCGCGGCCTTCGTGTCCAACGTCGGCTCGCTCGGGCTCGAGGAGGCGTTCCTGGCTCCACTGCCCTTCGCGCGCACCCCGCTCTATCTCGCGATCGGTGCGGTCCGGGACAAGGCGGTCGTCGTGGACGGCGAGGTCGTGGTGCGGCCGATCGTCGTGCTCGTGGCGACCGCGGACCACCGGATCGTCGATGGTGCGCACGCGGGGCAGATGGTCAGCATCTTGCGCGACCTCCTCCAGCATCCCGACCGGCTCGACACCCTCGGCTGACCAAGGCGGGAACTCTCCTCGCCAAGCATTCGGCAACGCCCCGGCCCGAGTGACACACTGGCTGCGCCCCAAACGGCTGGGGCCGCTTGAACCAGGAGGATTCGTTGCTCAACTCGACGCTGCTCATGTCATCGGCGCACTACTTCGGCAACGATCACAAGCTCAACCCCTATTACGAGGACGGCGCCACCGTCGACACGGCCAAGGCCGAGGTCGAGCACAACGGCATCAAGGACGCGCTGCACCGCGCCGGCGCCGAGATCGTCACCGTGGAAGCACCTCCGACGAGCCAGGACGGTGTCTACACCGCGAACTGGGCGCTCGTTCGTGGCGGCCGCGCCCTCATGGCGACGCTTCCCCCGTCACGCCAGACCGAGGAGGCGTGGGCGCGCACCCAGCTCACCGAGCTCGGCTACCAGATCGACGACCTGCCGCAGCCGTGGCGCTTCAGCGGACAGGGCGATGCCCTGATCTGTGGTGACCTCGTGTTCTGCGGCGCCGGCTACCGCTCGGACGAAGAAGCCCTGGAGTATGCCGCCCAGCACTTCGGTCTCCAGCGCATCCAGTTGCAGACCCTTCCGCAGCTCGACGACGCCGGCCAGCCGGTCATCAACGTGGTGAGCGGGTGGCCCGACAGCTACTGGTACGACATCGACCTCACGCTTTCCGTTCTGCGCGAACCGGATTCGACCGGCAAGGGCCTCATCGCCTACTGCCCCGAGGCGTTCACGCCCGAGAGCCGCGACTTGCTCGCCAACCTCGACATCGTCGACAAGATCGAGATCTCCGAGGCCGAGGCGCGGGCGTCGTTCGCGTGCAACCTCGTGTCGACCGGGACGACCGTCGTCATGAGTGACAGCGCGCCGCAGCTGCGGGCCGACGTCGAGAGCGCTGGCCTGTCGATCATCACGCCGCACGTCGACGAGCTCGCCAAGGGCGGCGGCTACATCCGCTGCACCAGCCTCTGGATCTGAGGTCTAGGAGCGGGACTGTTCGGCGCGGGCGTGCCTCTCGTGGAGGCGCTCGCGGATCTCGTCGGGGGAGTAGGCCCGGCGCTGCCGCTCGTTGCGGGCGATCACCGCACCGGTCGCGACGACCGAGGCGACGCCGGCCAGCCCGAGAACCTTCCACCAGTTCGACTGCATGGTGAGAGCGTATGCCGGCCGTGCGGCATACGCTCTCGGCATGGGTTCCGCTGACGAGACCTCCGCCGGACTCTCCCTCGACGAGGCCGTCGACCTGACCCGCACGGGCGACGTCTGGATCTTCCGTGGGCGGTCCGTGGCCGACCGGGCCATCCAGACCGCGACGAACGCGCCGGTCAACCACGTCGGCATGGCCGTCGTGCTCGAGGACCTGCCGCCGCTGCTGTGGCACGCCGAGCTCGGGAAGTCGTTGCAGGACATGTGGACCGGCGACTTCCACCGGGGCGTCCAGCTGCACGACCTGCGCTCGGCGGTGACGCGCTGGCAGGAGACCTATGAGCAGCAGGCCTGGCTGCGGCAGCTCAGCCCCGAAGTGGGCGAGGAGCACGAGGACGCGGCCCTGCGGTGCATCGCCCGGCTCGACGGTGTCTCGTTCCCGTCAACGGGACGGCTCGCCTGGCGTTGGCTCTCGGGGCGCGACGCCCACCTCTCCAAGCGCGACCTCGACCTCAAGGCGATGCGGCCGGAGGTGGCCTACTGCGCCGAAGTCGTCGCGCTCACCTACGAGGAGATGGGGCTGCTCACCCCCGATGCGCCGATGAACTGGTACGACCCCGGCAAGTTCTGGAGCGGCGACTCCCTGCCGCTCGTCCACGGCTGGGAGCTCGGCACCGAGATCGCGGTCGCTCGCGGCCCGAAAGGAGCCGGCGATGCAACCTGAGTCACAGGTGGTTACCGGATGACAAGTTTGCGGTACGCTCGGTATCAGGCACTAGCGGTATCGGATAGTTTCGGCTGCTCCAGTGCGTGACCGACGACGTTTCCTCGAAGGGAAGCCCACCATGGCGATGACGCCACCCACCCTCGCCGACCGGGGCCAGCGCCTCGGCCTGCGTCTCATCTCCAAGGCCGGCGGTCTCCCCGTCATGGCCGACCCCAAGGTTCGTGGCCGCGTTGAGAAGCTCCTCAACCGCAGCGCCCACTCGGGGTTCAAGGCCCAGGTCGCCGTCGGCCGCGCCTTCAAGAAGTCCAAGGGCTCCGGCAGCGCCGCCCGCCCGGCCACGGCCAAGCGCGGAGGCCTCTTCGACCTCACGCCGACCGAGGACCAGCAGATGCTCCAGCAGGCCGCGAGCGACCTCGCCGACGAGGTGATCCGGCCCGCCGGGTCCCGCGCCGACGCCGAGCGCGCCGTGCCCGCCGAAGTCCGCGAGGCCATGGACGAAATGGGCCTCGCCCTCGTCGGTGTCCCCGAGGAGCTCGGCGGCATCGCCGAGGAGCGTTCGGCCGTCGCCGGCGTCCTCGTCCTCGAGCAGCTCGCCCGCGGCGACATGGGCATCGCCGTCTCGCAGATGGCCACCGCCGCCGTCGCCACCGCCCTCGCCCTCTACGGCGACGCCGACCAGCAGGCGACCTACCTGCCGCACTTCACCGGTGACGAGCCGGTGGCCGCCGCAGCCCTCGCGTTCCAGGAGCCGCAGCCGCTCTTCGACCCGTTCGCACTGACGACCACCGCTGTCGCACAGGGCGATTCGCTCGTCATCAACGGCACCAAGGCCATCGTGGCCAACGCCGACAAGGCCGAGATCTTCATCATCTCCGCGATGGTCGAGGGTGAGGCCCGCCTCGTCGTCATCGAGGCCGCGACCGACGGCATCACGATCGAGGACGACCCGGCCATGGGCGTGCGCGCTGCCCACACCGGTCGCGCGATCTTCACCGACGTCACCGTCCCCGCGGCCAACCTGCTCGGCACCGCCGACGACCACCGTGACGCCGTGCGTCGCGCCCGCGTCGCCTGGGCCGCAGCCGCCTGCGGCACTGCCAAGGCCGTCCTCGACCAGGTCATCACCTACGCCCAGGAGCGCAAGGCGTTCGGCGAGCCCATCGGCCAGCGCCAGGCCGTCGCCTTCATGATCTCCGACATCGCCGTCGAGCTCGACGGCCTCCGTCTCGTCACCCTCAAGGCCGCCGCTCGCCTCGACTCCGACATCGACGCCGCCCAGGTCATCGGCGAGGCACGCGCGCTCACCGCGTCGTATGCCGCGCAGATCGGCTCGCACGCCGTGCAGCTGCTCGGTGGTCACGGCTTCGTCAAGGAGTTCGACAACGAGCGTTGGTACCGCGACCTCCGTGGAGCGGGTGTCCTCGAGGGCACCCTGCTCGTCTGAACCGGCATACCCATAAGACTCAGCCTTGGAGACATTGTAGTGATCGATCTTGAAGTTCCCAGGAAGTTCCGCCCGCTCATCGAGCAGGCCCGCGGCATGGCCGAAGAGGTCTTCCGCCCCATCTCCCGCAAGTACGACCTGGCCGAGCACGCCTACCCGCAGGAGCTCGACCTCATCTCGGCCCTCATCGACGGCATGGGCTCGTCGGGTGCCGGCCAGGGTGCTGGTGCGTCCCACACCACCCGCGCCAAGGACGACGACCAGGAGGGTGTCGTCGCCGCCGTCGGCTCCGGTCGCAACACCCGAGAGGACAAGCGGGTCAAGAACGGCTCCAACCTCTCCTCGGTGCTCTCGATCCTCGAGACCTGCCGCGGCGACGTGGGCCTCACGCTCTCCATCCCGCGCCAGGGACTCGGCAACGCGGCCATCGCGGCCGTCGCCAACGACGAGCAGAAGGCCCGCTACGCCGGCAAATGGGCCGCCATGGCCATCACCGAGCCCGAGACCGGCTCGGACTCCGGGGCCATCCGGACGACAGCCGTCAAGGATGGCAACGAGTACGTCCTCAACGGCGAGAAGATCTACGTCACCTCCGGCGAGCGCGCCGAGCTCGTCGTCGTGTGGGCGACCCTCGACAGGAGCCTGGGCAAGCAGGCGATCAAGTCGTTCGTGGTGCGCCGCGACAACCCGGGCCTCAAGCTCGTCCGGCTCGAGCACAAGCTCGGCATCCGCGCGTCCGACACCGCCGCGTTCCACCTCGACAACTGTCGCGTCCCCGCCGACGACCTCCTCGGTGACCCGGAGATCAGGATCCGGGCCCACGGATCCAATGGCGACGAAGGAGCCGGGGGATCCGGGGCGGGCGGCTTCGGCGGCGCCATGCAGACGTTCGACAACACCCGCCCGCTCGTGGCGGCCATGGCCCTCGGCCTGACCCGCAGCTGCCTCGACACGACGACCGAGCTGCTCGCCAAGGCGGGCGTCACGGTCGACTGGGACAAGCCGGCATACGCCCAGTCCGTCCGCGGCAGCGAAGCTGCTGCAGATGGAAGCCGACTACGAGTCCGCGCACGCGCTCACCCTGCGCGCCGCGTGGATGGCCGACAACGGCAAGCCGAACTCGATGGAGGCCTCGATGGCCAAGGCCAAGGCGGGACGCACCTGCGTCAACGTCGCCCTGGCCTGTGTCGAGCTCGCCGGCGCGACCGGCTACAGCGAGCGCGAGCTCCTCGAGAAGTGGGCGCGCGACTCCAAGATCCTCGACATCTTCGAGGGCACCCAGCAGATCCAGCTGCTCGTCATCGCCCGTCGCCTGCTCGGGATGAGCTCGAGCCAGCTCAAGTAGTCCGTTGGGTGGCGCGCTGCGCGGACCGTGAGTTCAGCGGCGGCGGTTGCGCTGCCGCTGACGCTGGACCCACGGCACACCGATAGCGAGCGTCGCCAGGGCGAGCACCACGGCCGCGGCGAGCACGCCGCACAACGCGGCGAACCCGATCTTGATGATCCCCTCCCACACGAGGTGGTCATAGGCGAGGTCGGGTTCGTTCTGCGTGCCCGTCCAGAAGCCGAGGACGAAGCCGAGGGCCGCGAGGATCATCAGCCCGAGTGAGAGTCCCGCACCCTTGGCGACCTGTGCGGCGTCGATGGGGTCGCTCGTCTCGTCGCCCTCGTCAACCCGGTGGGCGAACGTCTCGAAGACGTCCGGCATCGGCTCAGAGCGGCGGCGCTTGGGCATGACGGGAAGCATAGGCCCAGCACCGGCTTCCCCTCTGGTGCTGCAAGCGCGTGGCGGGTAGAACTGAGCCCATGAGGACGACGGAGAGGTCCTGTCGCTCGTCGCCATCGGAGTCCTCGTGGTGGTCGCGCTCGGTGCCGTGATGCTCGGGAGCGTCTCCGGCTTTGCGAGTGGGCGAGGGGAGAAGGAGCGGGCGGCCCCCTGGATGGAGACGGCCCTGCCGGTGCTGATCGTGGTCGCGGCCGTGCTGGCGCTCGTCTACGTCTTCCTCACCGGCGACGCGGGCGCGAGGGCGACGTGGGAGCAGCCGTCGAGTTGAGGGTTCCGGATCTGGTCATTCTCAACGGTGTTCATCGGCTCGATGCCGCACTACGTTGACCTGTGGTGCGCAATGGGGCGTGCCAGACACAGAGGAGGAAACATGCGACGATCTCGCATGCTGGCTCTGACCGGGACGGCGGCACTCGTTGCCGCCATCGCCGGCTCGGCCACCGCCACGGCCGTTCCGAGTGCGCCGGCAGCTGCCGCCACGGGCAACGGAAGTTATGTCGTCCTGGCCGACGCCGGGACGAATGCCACTTCGGTTGCCAATGCGCTGCGCGCGGCAGGAGGCACGGTCACGTCGGTCAACACCGACATCGGCCTCATCACCGTCAAGGGCTCGAGCGCACTGCTGACCAAGGCTCGCGGCATGAAGGGCGTCGACGGAGCGGCACAGGACCGCTCGATCGGTCGCAGTCCACAGACCACCAAGAAGGACGCCGTCCTCAAGGAGCACGCGGCCGCCGCTGCCGCAGCCAAGGCCGCTGGCAAGGAGTCGTCGGCCGGGACCAAGGGTTCCAAGCACACCGGTGACCCGCTCGACAGCCTGCTCTGGGGCATGGACATGATCAACGCCCCCGAAGCCCACAAGACCGAGATGGGTGACCGCCGCGTCCGCGTCGGCATCCTCGACACGGGCGTTCAGGGTGACCACCCCGACATCGCGCCGAACTTCGACGCGCGGCTCTCCCGCAACTTCACCACCGACATGACCGACATCGACGGTGAGTGCGAGGTCGCGTCCTGCGTCGACCCTGCCGACGTCGACGACAACGGTCACGGCACCCACGTCGCTGGCACCATGGCCGGCGCCATGAACGGCATCGGCGTCAGTGGCGTCGCTCCGGATGTGGGCATCGTCAACATCCGCGGTGGCCAGGACAGCGGCTACTTCTTCCTCGGACCGGTCGCCAACGCGCTGACCTACGCCGCTGACGTCGGCATCGACGTCGTCAACATGTCCTTCTACGTCGACCCGTGGCTCTACAACTGCGCGGGTGGCGCCCCGGAGGACAGCCCGGAAGAGGCCGCCGAGCAGGACGTCATCATCGAGACGATGAACCGTGCGCTCGAGTACGCCCACTCCAAGGACGTCACGCTCGTCGCCGCGCTCGGCAACGACCACGACAACATCAGTGCTCCGCGCAACGATGTGAGCAGCCCGGACTACCCGGGCGGCACCGAGCACGAGCGGACCATCGACAACGCGAACTGCTGGGACCTCCCCACCGAGGGCCCGCACGTCATCGGTGTCTCCGCACTCGGCCCGTCGGGCGAGAAGGCCGACTTCTCCAACTGGGCGACCGACCTCACCTCTGGTGAGCTCGAGGTGGCCGCACCCGGTGGCTGGTTCCGTGATGGCATCGGCACCGACACCTACCGCACCAACGAGAACCTCATCCTCTCGGCGGCTCCGCTCCACGTCATGCAGGCCGAAGGTCAGGTCGACGAGGACGGCAACATCACCCCCGACGGTGCCGCACTTGGCACCATCAAGGACTGTGGCGTCGTTCGTGGCAAGACGGTCTGCGGGTACTACCAGTACCTCCAGGGCACCTCGATGGCGTCCCCGCACGCTGCCGGTGTGGCCGCTCTGGCCGTGAGTGCTCACGGCAAGGTCCAGGGCAAGCACGGGTTCACCCTCGCGGCGGACTCGGTGCGTGACCTGCTCATGGGCACTGCCACCGACCACGCCTGCCCGGCTGGTGGAGTCCGGTCCTACATCCCCGAGGGTCGCGACGCGTCCTTCACGGCGACGTGCACCGGCACCACGGACTTCAACTCCTTCTACGGCGACGGCATCGTCAACGCCGCAGGAGTGGTCCAGTAACACCGTTTGTCACCTGACAAACGCATCAGGTATGCCGTCCGCTCTCGTGGCGGTTTCAAGGGGTCGACGCAACACCGTTGGTTTGTGTCGATGACAGTAGCTTCGCAAGAGCCTCGGCTGGGGTGTCCCAGCCGAGGCTTTTGCGTGGCCGGCCGTTAAGGCGTGCGGCGACGTCGATGAGACGGTCCTGGTCGTGTTGGCTGAGGTCGGTGCCCTTGGGGAAGTACTGCCGCAGCAGTCCGTTCGTGTTCTCGTTCGTGCCGCGCTGCCAGGGCGAACCCGGATCACAGAAGTAGACAGGTAACTCGGCCAAGACCGTGATCTCGTGATGCAAACCCATCTCGCTGCCCTGGTCCCACGTCAACGAACGGCGCAACTGCTCGGGCAGCGTGGTGATCGTGGCGACAACGCCGTCACGCACAGTGATCGCGTCGTGGCATTCGGGCAGGTGGACCAGCATGGTGAACCTGGTGCTGCGTTCGACCAGAGTGCCGATCGCGGACGTATTCGGGGAGCCGATGATCAGATCCCCTTCCCAGTGGCCTGGGACGGCGCGGTCCTCGACCTCTGCCGGGCGGTCGCTGAGCAGCACCATCGGTTCACTGAACCGGTGCCGGCGTTCGTCCGCGCGTCGGTGAGGCTTACGACGGGTCCGTCCCGTGCGCAGCGCCGTGGCCAGCTCGCGACGCAACTCACCGCGGCCCTGAAGGTACAGCGCTTGATAGATCGTCTCGTGGGACACGTGCATCTCCGGGTCGTCAGGGAAGTCGCGCCGCAGCCGGCACGCGATCTGCTCGGGGCTCCACTCCTGGGCCAGCCCGTCTTCGACCTCGTGCCGTAGCCGCGGGCACGACCCGATCTTGCCCGGTTTGGGCCGGAACCGACGCGCCTCAGCTGCTCTTTGGGCGGCATGCGGCCCGTAGCCGCGTGCGGTGCCATTGCGGCGCAACTCCCGACTGATCGTCGAAGGAGAGCGGCCCACCTCCCGCGCGATCGCCCGCACCGACCAACGCGCCAAACGCAGGTCAGCGATCCGAATCCGCTCGTCCACGCTCAAAGCAGAAACAGAAGGGCTCAGGAGCCAGGCAGGCACCCGCCCGCTCGACTCCTGAGCCCAACGCTGTCCCGTTCTGGGATGAACACCCACTTCACGAGCTGCACGCTTCGACGTCATACCCGAAAGTCTGAACTCCCAGAAGCGACGACGCTCCTCATACAACTTCTTGCCACCACGCGGCATACCGCACCCTCAATCATCGAGGTGTTGCGCTCACCCCTTGAACCCAAGTCGTGAGCGGGCGGCATACCTGCGTCTGGGGCTGGGTGGCGGCAGGGCGTTCAGTTGAACAACTGCACGAGCATCCACACGATCATGACGACTCCGACCAGGGTGAGCACCCGGACGCCGCGGGTGCGCTGCGGCTCCGCGCCCAGGCCACCCATCTCGAACCGTCCGAACCCAGGTGCGAAGTAGAGCGATGAGGTCTCGCCGGGCGCGATCTCGAAGGCCCCGGACGTCCGTGGGCGCCACACGTCGTCGATCTCGATCGTGTGAGGACCGGGCGTGAGGGGGAGGAGATTCTCCCCGGGAGTCGTGGGAACGGGCCGGTCGTCGATGCGAACCCACACGCGCAGCGTTCCCCACAGCGGGTCCTGGAGGACGAGCCGGAGGTGGCCGAGTTCGAGCGCGCGCCCGCGGCTGGGTCGTGGAGGGTCACGCAGCACAAGGTACGCAGGATGTGGCCGGGGCGTGGCCGGTTCGGCCTGTCGGTGGCGAGTTGTAGCGTCGAAGTCACGGGGTTGACGACCGGTCTGCTCGTGCTGCCCTGAGCGCGAATTCGGTTGTGCCAGTTCGGAATTCAGCCCAGAGCGTAGCCGAAAATGCTTGACAGTCGAACGTGAGTTCTAGGAAAATAGAGGCATGAACGAGGCACCCGCAACCGACGTCGCGCAACTGCGCGCAGCGTTGGAGGGTGCCCGTGACGCGTTGGCTTCGGATGGTGCCGGGGTGGGCCCGTTGGGGGACGTGCTGGCCCGGTTGAGCGGACCCGAGCTGGCGGAGTTCATGCGCCTGGCTGATGACGTCAAGGCCCGCGCGGCGGCCGCGCAGATGCGGGTCACGGCGGAGGCGACGCACCGGGGTGAGTTCACGTCCGCGCGTCGCGGGGAGGGTTCGGTGCACTCCTGGGTGCGCGAGCACGCGCCGTCGTTGCAGCAGGACGGGGCCGGTCAGGTGGCGCAGCTCGCGCAGGACGTGGCGTGTTCGGTGCCGGGCGGGTTGTGGTCCACCGCGGGCCCGAGCGCGGGCGCGTACGCGGACCCGGAGCGGCCCGAAGGCATCGTGTGGGCGCGGGTGCTCACCGGTGAGGTCGGTGCCCGGTTGGCGTTGACGGCGCTCAGGGAGATGGCCAAGCTGGAGGACAGTTGCGGGCCCGAGGCGGTGCCCACGGTGGCGAAGGCGATCCTGGACCACGGGGTGCTGTGGGGTGCGCGAGGCGCGCCGAGTTGCGCACGCACCTGATCGCCATGTTCGGGGTCGAGGGTGAGTTCGACGACATGCAGGAGCAGTTGCGGTCGGGCGGCGTACCTGACCTGCCCCGCACTCAATGACGCGGACATCACCGAGTACCGGCTCGGGTTGACCCCGCAGCAGGCCGCGACGCTTGGAGGCCGCGATCGGGCCGTTGTCCAAGCCAGCCCCCAACGACGTCACGGGGGAGCGGGATCTGCGCCCGGCCGAGCAACGGCGAGCAGAAGCCCTCGCTGCCGTCTGCGGTCGGGTCGCGGGTGAGGACGCAGCCGCGAAGAGCACCCCGGGTGGGGCCTCGACGACGTTGCACGTGGGCATCGACTTCGACGACCTCCTCGCCCACTTCCCCGAGGCTGACCTGACACCGACGCCGACCGCTGACACCGACCGACACCGACGCGGTCGACTCTGGCTGCTGGTTCGGGGTGTGGGCGGGTGATGGTGTCGCGGGCTCAGGCCACGATGCTGTCGCCGGCGATCGTGCGCCAGCTCGCGTGCGACGCCGACGTCATCCCGGTCGTGTTCGGTTCCGACGGGGAGTTCCTGGACCTGGGTCGGGCGGTGCGGTTGTTCGCGAAGAAGCAACGCCGGGCGTTGTGGCACCGGGACAAGGCACTGCACCTACCCGGGCTGTGACATGCCCGCGGGGTGGGTGAAGACTCATCACCTCATCCACTGGGTCGATGGTGGGGACTCCGACCTGGCCAACGCGGCCCTGCTGTGTCAGCGCCACCACACCCTCGTGCACGACAAGCGCCTCATCGCGACCGTCCATGCACCCGACGAACACGGCCGATGCGTGACCTGGGACCTGACCCCGGGCTCGTACGACCGGGACCTGCCCGCACGCCTGAACCAGATCCGGCGAGAGCGCGCAAAGAAGCGGGCGACGGCTGAGCAGCGAGCGGCCGAACGCGCCCGCCTCGACACCGGCCCACCCGACTCGTGGGTCAACGAACCACCCGAACACGTCATCCAGGCCTGGGTCGACGAATGGATCGCTCGAAGCGCGAAGACCCGAGCACGAATCGAAGCGCTGCGCGAGGCGCAGTTCGACGACGCCCTCGCCACCATGCTCGACGAAGAACGCACCCACTCCACCTGAGTCAGCGCCGGCCGCTGTCGGAGCCTCGATCTAGAGTCTGCGCATGGCGTCAGTTCAGCGACCGTTGGTCCCGGTCGAGTGGATCGAGCGGATCTCCGAGATCCTCAGCGCCTTCCCCGAGGTGCAGGAGCACGACGCCTGGGTGGGGATGGCGTGGAAGGTTCGGGCCGCCACGATCGCGCACATCTTCGGCGGCGAGGACCAACTGTTCCGCGTCACGTTCCGCGCCGAACCCGACGAGGTCGTCGCCTTCGAACACATGGGCCCGCCCTACTTCAAGGGCAGTTGGGGAGGCAACGTCGTGGGACTGCTGGTCGACGACCACACCGACTGGGAGGAGCTCGCCGAGCTGCTCACCGACTCCTACTGCATCCAGGCGCCGACCAAGCTCGCCGAACAGGTCCCACGCCCCAGCTGAGCGCGGCACGGCTCGGCAGTCGGTGCGGTGCGACCGTTTCCGAACGCTGCCCACGCCGGGGCGCCATGCTGGGCCATGGGCAATCGGGGAACGGAGGACGACGCAGCGGCTCAGCCCGTCGATGACGCACCCGTCACGAGCCGCGCGAGGGCTGGTGGCGCTTCGGTGGGGCGCGGCCTTCGGAGTTGTCGGGGCGATGGTCCTGATGGCACTGATCTTCGTCTTTGCCGTGTTCCTCGGTGCCCTCGTGGACCTCATGTCGAGCGTCTCCGGCCGGGAGCTCGGAGAGCTGGACCGCTGGGCCCTGGTGCGCGATACCGCGCTTGGCCCCCTGACGTGCATCGCCGTCTCCAGCGGGTTGGCGTGGGTGATCGGTCGGTCACCGGGCACGACCGTCCGACCCTGGGGCATCGGGTTGCTGTCTGGCATCGTCGGCGTGCTCGCGGGGTACGCAGCTTTGCAGTTCACCGTCTTCTGATCTCTTGCCGGCCCGGACACCTGACCGAAGGACCGGCCCGCTCAGCTCGCGAGGGCCCAGCCGAGCCAGGCAGCACCGAGGCCGAGGACGAGGTGCAGCACCAGGGTTGCCGCCGCGTGAGGTGTGCGGCGTTCGATGATCGCGTCCCACACCTCGAGCGCCAGCGTCGACATCGTCGTGAGCGCGCCGCAGAAGCCCGTCCCGATGAGGGCCAACGCGTTGCCCTCGACACCGCCACCGGCGAGCAGCCCGAGGATGAGCGAGCCGACGACGTTGACGACGAGAGTCCCGGCGTAGGTCGTGGCGCCGCGGTCCCGGAGGAGTTGCGTCACGGCATACCGAAGGGGTGCGCCGACAGCCGCACCCAGGGCGACGAGCAGCCAGGCTGTCACTGCTGCCGCCAAAGAGTCTGTGCCACAACGGTTCCCACGCCGACGGCACCGACGCACGCCACGAGCGTCACGACCACGTATGCCGCGGCGAGACCGCCGTGCCCGCCTTCAGCCAAGAGCACAGTGTCGACCGCAAAAGCCGAATACGTACTGAACCCACCGAGGAAGCCCGACATGAGCAGCGGCCGAACCCAGTCCGCCGCATGCCGCCAATAGGCCCAACCCGCCAACACCCCGATCGCCAACGACGCAATCACATTGACGGAGAGGGTCGCCCACGGCCAACCGGCAGCCGAGTGCGGAACGGCAGTGCCCACGGCATACCGGCTGATCGCACCGAGGGCACCGCCCACGGCGACCAGCGCGAGGTCACGCGACCGAAGCGCCACGGGTCAGCGGCGGATCGTCTCGAGGTACTCAGCGATCCGGCCGATCGCTTCCGTCAACACCTCGGTGTCGGGCAACGTGACGAGCCGGAAGTGGTCGGGCTCGAACCAGTTGAAGCCGGTTCCGTGGGTCACGAGGATCTTCTTGGCGCGCAGCAGGTCGATGACGAACTGCTGGTCGTCCTTGATGGGGTAGGCCTCGGGGTCGAGCTTGGGGAAGCAGTAGAGCGCGCCCTGCGGTTCCACGCACGAGACGCCCGGGATCTCGTTGAGCAGGCGGTTCGCCAACTTGATCTGCTCGAAGAAGCGACCGCCCGGGACGATGAGCTCGTTGATCGACTGGTAGCCGCCGAGCGCGGTCTGGATCGCGTGTTGCGCAGGCACATTCGCACACATGCGCATGTTGGCGAGCAGCGTGAGCCCCTCGAGGAAGTCCTCGGCCATGTGCTTCGGCCCCGACACCATGACCCAGCCGGCGCGGTAGCCGCAGACGCGGTAGGCCTTCGACAGCCCGCTGAAGGTGAGGCAGAGAACGTCGTCCTCGGCATACGTCGCGACGTGGTGGTGGACCGGTGTCACGGCCTCGCTGGCGTAGAGGATCTTCTCGTAGATCTCGTCCGCCATGAGGACGAGGTTGTGGCGGCGGGCGATGTCGACGAGACCCTTGACGACGTCCTCGCTGTAGACCGCGCCCGTCGGGTTGTTGGGGTTGATGACGACGAGCGCGTGCGTGTTGGGCGTGATCTTGGATTCGATGTCGTCGAGGTCGGGGTTCCACCCGTTCTCCTCGTCGCAGCGGTAGTGCACGGGCGTCCCGCCGGACAGGGAGACCGCGCCGGTCCACAGCGGGTAGTCCGGCGCCGGGATGAGGATCTCGTTGCCGTCATCGACGAACGCCTGCAGCACCATCGAGATGAGCTCGGAGACACCGTTGCCGATGTAGACGTCGTCGACGACCGTGTCGGTGAGGCCGCGCGCCTGGTAGTACTGCGCGACGGCGGTGCGGGCGGAGTAGATGCCGCGTGAGTCCGAGTAGCCCTGTGCGTCGGGCAGATTGTGGATCATGTCGGCGACGATCGCCTCGGGCGCCTCGAACCCGAACGGTGCCGTGTTGCCGATGTTGAGCTTGAGGATCTTGTGTCCCTCGGCCTCGAGCCGCTGGGCCTCGACGAGGATCGGCCCCCTCACGTCGTAGCGGACGTGCTGCAGCTTCTTGCTCTGGACGATCGGGCGCATGCACGCATGCTCGCAGACGGGGTATGCCGCCCGCTCACCTGTTTCGTCGTGGCATGCGTCTCGCTGTGGTCGGGTTGGCGATCAAGGCCTCGTCAGGGAGCGTCGGTGAGGCCGTCGAAGACGTCGGTGAGTCCGCGCCCGGAGCGGTCGCGCGGCGGCCAGGCGATGGTGTGCCACTCGCGGTTCACGACCCGCTGCCACCGGTCGACGTCGATGGGCGGGTCGAAGATGACGTGGTGCTGGCTGCGGTGCTCGAGCAGCCCGGCGACCGTCCGGTGGGCGACCGATTCGGTGTTGATGGTGATGTCGATGGTCTCGTCCGGCACTCCGCGCATGTGATACATCGCCGTGGGGTCGAACACGGGCAGGCCGCGCAAGGCCCGCTGCGAGTTCCAGCGCTCGAAGACCGTCTGGGGGATCACCCCGTGGATGAGGCGGCGAAAGCCCGGCCCGCCGTCGGCCACACCGCGGGCGAAGGCCGCGTCCGTGGCGGCGCCCACGGCGATGTGGTCCGGATGTCCGAAGATGCCGTCGGGCCCGAAGGTGCACACCACGTCCGGCCGCTCATGCTCGAGGATCGCCCAGATGTCCTCGACGAGGTCCGCGTGGGGCACGTCGGCGACGCCGCCGTCGGGATGGCCGAGCCACTCGTGGCGATCGGGTTCGCGCCCCACGGCGCGCCACCCCGCTTCGTCCTCGGCTCGTCGGATGGAGCCGAGCGTCTCGGGTGTCGCGTCGAAGTCGGGATGGATGTTGCCGCCCTCGCCGTCGGTCGCGTGGACCAGGACGAACCGGAAGTCGGGGTCGCCTGCATGAAGCCCCACGGTTCCCGCAATGCCGTAGGCGTCGTCGTCGGGATGGGCGAACACGCCCGCGAACGTGACCATGCCCCGATCTTCTCCCCGCGGTGGGCCAGCTGTCAGCGGGTCGGCGTGTTCTCGTAGTCCGGGGTCAGTTCGGTCCAGCGCTGGTGCCAGGCGGGGGCCGCCCGCTCCGCCGACCAGCCGTCCGTGTGCGCAGCTTCGCCGCTCGAGAGGGAACGGCCCAGGTCCTCCAGGTGGGCCTGCCACCCGGCTCCGTAGAAGTGGAGCTTGTCCACGGGCAGCCCGCGCTCCTCCACCACCAATCGGGTCTGTGACCCCTCCTGGGTGAACCATGCCTCGAGCTGGCTCTCGTCCTCGGCCCCGGGCTCGTTCGTGAGCAGCAGGTGGTTCGGTGCGTCGCACACCTCGATCCGGGCCGGCCCGGACCACGTGCTCGTGAAGACTGCGTGGAATGTCGCACCCACCTTGAGGTCGCCCGAGACCTCGGCGATCCAGCGGGAGAGTCGCTCCGGCGTGGTGCACGCCTGCCACAGGTCGTTGATGTCGGTGTCGTAGAGGTCCTCGACGCGCACCGCGCCATGGGTCTCGTCGAGCGCTCTCATCGTGCCGTTGACGGTCATTTCCGTGCCTTCTTTCCTCGTGCGATCTCGGTGTGCAGCGCGTCGAGACGGTTCTGCCACAGCGCGCGGTAGTCCTGCAGCCAGTCGTCCACCTCGACCAGGGCCTCCGGTCGCAGGGTGTAGATCCTGCGCTGGGACTCCTGACGGACGTCGACCAAGCCGGCTTCTCGGAGGACGCGGAGGTGTCGTGAAACCCCTGGTCGGGCGATGGGCAGGGCCTGCGCCAACTCACCGGCGGTGGCCGGGTGATCCCGCAGGATCTCCAGAACCGTGCGTCGGCTGGGGTCGGCGAGGGCCTGCAACACTGCGTCCATGCATCGAACGTACCTAACTATGGTACGTAACCGCAAGGGTACATAGTGAGTCGTGCCCGTCGCGCGGTCCGGACCCACCGCCCTTCGTGCCCCAATTGGTCAGAAGGGGTGGAGGCAGGCTCGGAGATGTGTCAGGTGTGGAATCCGGGTCGCGGTTGCGGTGTCTCGGCCGCGAGGAGGTGGACAACCTGGTCGGCCGTGACCCTGGCCGCACCGTTGGTGACGACGTGGGTCGTGCCCGTGGGGGCGGTCCACCCGGGCCACCCGGTGTCGATGACCACCGCATCTGGGCGTGCGGCGAGCAGAGTTGCCAGTGCTGGGCCCATCCACTCATGACGGTGCGGGTCGCGGACGGAGACCCACAGGGTGTGGCCGTCCGCGGCGGGCAGTGCATCGAGGAGTGCGGGCTCGCTGCTCACCACGGTGGTGCGCGTTCCCGGCCAACGCTTGGCCACCGCCGTCGCGATGCCGGTCAGGGTTTCGTCACCGACGGCGATGTTGCTGGGTGCGCCGAGCTCGATGACGGCGGGCGGCTCGTCGGTCTCCGCGCTGCGCAGTGGCCCGTGCACGACGATCGCCCGTCGCGCAGCGTCGACACCCGCTGCGTTGTGACTGCCGCCGGAGGGTCTGGCGGCGACCGCTCCCGCTGCCTGACGGAGTCGGGCTCGCTCGTCTGCGGCCACGGCCACGTGCTGCGCTGCCTCGGCAAGGCGTGACTCCTCGAGGTGGCCGTCGTGCACTGCGGCGACAAGCGCATCCGTGACCTCGAGGACGGTCTCCTCGCCGGCGAGCCCGCCGCCGATGCAGAGCGAGTCGACGCCCGCTGCAATGGCCCGCACGCAGCCGTCGGACAGGCTCATCGAGCCGGTGATGCCGCCCATCTCCATCCCGTCGGACAGGACCATCCCGCGGAAGCCGAGCTGTGTTCGCAGCAGGTCCACGAGGATGCGGTGGGACAGGGTGGCGGGGCCGTCGTCCAGTCCGCGCACGACGATGTGGGCGCTCATGATCGAGGCGGTTCCGGACGCGATGGCCGCCCGGAACGGTTCCAGGGCAACGAGTTCGAGGCCTTCGACGGTGACCACGGGCAGGTCGAGGTGACTGTCGGTGGCGGTGTCCCCGTGCCCCGGGAAGTGCTTGGCGCACGCGAGCACTCCGGCCGACTGGAGCCCCCGAACCCACGCCGCGGTGTGGCGCGCGACGAGTGCCGGGTCGGAGCCGAAGCTGCGCACGCCGATGACCGGGTTGGCGGGGTTGTTGTTGACGTCGGCCACGGGTGCGTAGTTGAGGTCGACGCCCACGCTGTCGAGCATCGTGCCGATCTCTCGCGCCACCGACTCGGTGAGCGCGACGTCATCGACGACTCCGAGTGCCAGGTTGCCCGGCCAGGACGAGCCGGTCGAGTGCTCCAGCCGGGTGACGTCCCCGGCCTCCTCGTCGATGGCGATCAGCGCGCGGGGATTGGCGGCGTGCACTGCGGCGCTGAGGTCGGCGACCTGCGACGGGGTGTCGATGTTGCGGGCGAAGAGCGCCACGCCCCCCAGCCCCAGATCCAGCTCGCGCCGCACCCAGTCGGGCGGGGTGAGTCCGACGAACCCCGGCTGCAGCACGGCAAGGGCGAGTGCGCGCAGGTCGGGGGAGCGGTGGGAAGAGCGGGCTGAGTTCGCGGTGCCGTCCATTGCCTCGAAATTATCAGGCGGTGGCGCTCTCGTGGTGTCGATGAGCGTGGCTCGAGTGGTCCGCGCTGTAGACGTCCTTGCGCCACCACATCGCCAGCAGCATCGTCACGAACATGACCGAGTGCGCCGCGACCATGAGGGTGCCCGCGCTGAGGACGCCCATCCAATAGGGGATGAGCAACACGAAGAACGGCGCGCTCATCGCCACCGACATCTCGACGATGTCGCGCCACCCGTGTCCGCGGATCTTCATCCAGAGCGCCATTCCCGCGGTCATGTTGACGGCCATCCGCACGGCCGCGAGGTCTCCACGCTCCATGAGGTCCGGACGGTCGACGAGGGCGAACAGTCCGATCCACACGGGCCAGAAGACGCCCATGCCGATGAGCATCGCGATGACCATCTCGAGGTAGTGCCACCAGAATCGGGCGCGGGGTGTGCTGCCGAGCTGTCGCATGACGTCTCCACTGTCTGCCTGTGATCGATACCCCCAGTGGGTATCCGTCAACGACCGTAGCAGGACCCAAGGCATACCGCTAGGGGGTATGCCGTCCGCTCACCTTCGGGACCCTCGCACCTCGGTGAGCACGGTCGTGACCACCGTGGTCACCGACGGCGTTCGAGGCGTTGACGAGAACCCGAAGCGGCAGGGTGGGTCGATGTCGGCCAACGAGCCCAGGTCCTGCCCGTCGAACGTGCCACTGGCCACCGTGATCCGACGCAGGTCGGTTGCGCCATAGAACTCGCGGCGCCCTTCGCGGGCCACGCCGACGGTGCGCACGCCCGGGAGCACCACCCGGGCGACAGGGTCAACGACCCGGGCCCACGTCGGACTCGCGCCGAGCGCACGGGGAACGGTGCGCAACAGCCAGCCGAGCGGCATACGCGCTCCGCTGGTGAAGTCGAGCGAGAGCGAGGCCGATCGCAACGACCACGACAGGTCGGCAACGGTGCAGGACAACGGTTCCACGCGGATCTCGTCGAACGAGTAGGTCGCCGTGACATAGGTACGCGACATCGTCGCTCGGGGCCAACAGCACGCGGTGGCCCGACGCCGTCTCGATCATGGCGTCCGTGAACGGCCCGAGGGGTGTGTCGTGCCAGTGGCCCACGACGACGCGCACCCCAGACGTGGAGCCGACGCCGGCGATGTGCCCTTCGAAGCGATCGCGGCGCGAGGCCACGGGTGGGATCAGCTGTCCGGGGTCGCGCGTACGAGCATGACCGGGCAACTCGCCGTCTCGAGCACCTGCTGGCTCGTCGAGCCGAGCAGCATGCCGGCGAAGCCACCTCGACCGCGCGTGCCCATGACGATGAGGCCAGCATCGATCGATCGCTCCGTGAGGACCTTGGCGGGAGAGTTGCGCAGCACTTCGACGGTGCAGTCGACGTCGGGGTGGCTGGCACGCAGTGGCTCGACGACCTTGTCGGCGATCGCGCGGTACTTCGCCTCGGTGGCGTTCCAGGCGTCCGTGCCCGGGGTCGTGACGACGAGACCGTCGACGACCTCGACGTTCCAGGTCGTGATGGCGGTGAGGGGAGCCTTGCGCAGGTCGGCGATCCAGAAGGCGCGTTCGGCCGCGGCTGCGCTGTGGGTCGATCCGTCGATGGCGACGACCACGGGTCCGTCGGCGTCGGCGCGTGATCCCTGCGGAACGATCACGACGGGGCACTTCGCGTGCATCGCGGCGGCGAGCGAGGGTCGGCCGAGGCCGAGGCGCTGCAGGGCGCTGACCCGGGCCGCGCCGACGACGACGAGCCGCGCGTTCTGGGAGGCGTCGATGAGCGCCTGCTCGGGTCGCACGAACGGCTGGCTCCCGCTGACCGCCACGTCGGGCCAGCGCTCGCGCGCGCTGGCCATGGTGTCGCCGAGCAGTCCGGAGTTGCCGAGGTCGCCGTCGGGGCCGAGCGAGATGGCGTTTCCCGCGACCGGGTCGATCGCCGCCATCTCGGCGCTCAGGTCGTGGGCGTGGAG
Organism: uncultured Actinomycetota bacterium; assembly: GCA_963807825.1. GTDB lineage: Bacteria > Actinomycetota > Actinomycetes > Actinomycetales > Dermatophilaceae > Knoellia. Next base: position 135,360 of record CAWEDC010000013.1, on the reverse strand, counting down.
GATGTGCAGCGGGCTGCCCGACCGCTGGGCCGAGTTCCCGGCCCAGGTCAGGGTTTCGGCGTCACGGTCGCTGTTCCCGATGCCGACCACAACCGCGCCGTCGGGGATGGCCTCACCTTCACGTTCGTCCATGTCCGCGACCATACCCATGGGTCACGCCTGCGGGGTACGTTCGGATCCGGACACCGGCTCGGCAAGAAGGACTGAAACCACCATGACCAGCGTCGACGCGTCACTCTCCCACGCCACCGGCCCGACGGAGCCTTCCCTCCTGGAGCAGACGATCGGCGCCAATCTCGACGCGACGATCGCTGCCCACGGTGATCGTGAGGCGCTGGTCGACTGCGCCCAGGGACTGCGGTGGACGTATGCCGCGTTCGGCGCCCACGTGGACCGGCTCGCCAAGGCGCTGGTCGCCGCGGGCCTCGAGAAGGGTGACCGCGTCGGGATCTGGGCTCCCAACTGTGCGGAGTGGACCGTCGTGCAGTTCGCCACCGCGAAAGCCGGCGTCATCCTCGTGAACATCAATCCGGCATACCGGTCGCATGAACTCCGCTACGTCCTCGGACAGGCCGGGATCCGCGGGTTGTTCTCGGCGGAGTCGTTCAAGGCCTCGAACTACGTCTCGATGATCGACGAGGTGCGTGGCGACTGCCCCGACCTCGAGCACGTGTGGGTGATCGGGCAACAGAGCTGGGCCGACCTCGTTGCGCTTGGCCGATGGGGTGAGCGACGAACGGCTGCACCTCATCGGCTCGGAGCTCTCGCCGGATGACGCGATCAACATCCAATACACCTCTGGCACAACGGGATTCCCCAAGGGCGCGACCCTGAGTCACCGCAACATCCTCAACAACGGCTACATGGTCGGCGAGATCTGCGGCTATTCCGAGGTCGACCGGATCTGCATCCCCGTGCCCTTCTATCACTGCTTCGGGATGGTCATGGGCAACCTCGCGGCGACCAGTCACGGCGCCTGCATGGTGATCCCCGCGCCCGGGTTCGACCCGAACCTCACCCTCGCCGCGACCGCCGAGGAGAAGTGCACCAGCCTCTACGGCGTGCCGACGATGTTCATCGCCGAGTGGGCCCTGCCGAACTTCAGCGACTACGACCTCAGCACGGTGCGCACCGGGATCATGGCCGGTTCGCCGTGCCCCGCGGAGCTGATGAAGAAGCTGATCGCGGCCGGGATCGACGAGATGACGATCGCCTACGGCATGACGGAGACCTCGCCGGTGTCCACGCAGACCCGCACCGACGACGACTTCGATCGCAAGGTCGGCACCGTTGGTCAGGTCGGTCCGCACCTCGAGGTCAAGATCGTCGACCCCGTGACCCTCGAGACCCTGCCGCACGGTGAGCCGGGTGAGTTCTGGACCAAGGGCTACTCGGTGATGCTCGGCTACTGGGGCCAGGACGACAAGACCGCCGAGGCGCTCGTCGACGGCTGGATGCGCACGGGCGACCTCGCGGTCATGGACGATGCGGGCTTCCTGCAGATCACCGGTCGCATCAAGGACATGGTCATCCGCGGTGGCGAGAACATCTATCCGCGTGAGATCGAGGAGTTCCTCTACACGCACCCCGACATCGTCGACGCCCAGGTCATCGGGGTGCCCGACGAGAAGTACGGCGAAGAGCTCGCGGCCTGGATCCGCATGCGTGAGGGCGCCGAGCCGTTGACGGCCGAGTCGGTGCGCGAGTTCTCCGCGGGGAAGCTCGCCCACTACAAGGTGCCGCGCTACGTCCGCATCGTCGAGGACTTCCCCATGACCGTGACCGGCAAGGTCCGCAAGGTGGAGATGCGCGAGATCACGGTGTCCGAGTTGGGCCTCGACAAGGGGTCCGATACGGCTGCGGGTTGAAGGCCCATACGTGCAGGTCCGACGGTAGTTTGGGACGCGTAGCGGGTGCTGTCGCACTCGACGTCAACCGTCAGGAGCACACCTCCCATGAAGTACCTCATCGGCGCCCTGGTCATTCTTGCTCTGCTCTTCCTGGTCTGGTGGTTCATCTCCAGGGGCAAGCAGCGTCAGCTGGACGAGCAGCGAGCAGAGGCCGCGAGCATCCGAGCCGCAGCAGAGCAGCGCGGCGCGACGCTCCGCGGGCAGGAGACCTTCGCCCAGCAGGCTGACGAGAGAGCCTCTTTCGCACGACAGGAAGCAGAGGAGCGCGCCCGTCAGGCGGAGGAGAGCGCACGTGAGGCCCAGCGGGTCGAGGACGAGGCCCGCCGACACCAGGACGAGCTCGGTCGCGCCCGCCTTGCCCACGACGCCGAGCTGCGTCGCGCCGACGAGATCGACCCGGACGTCGAGGTCGCCGCAGATGACCCCCGTCCGCTCCCCGAGGACTTGGACGACGACGTCCGTCCGCTCGACGAGACCCACGTGCACACCCCCGTGGCGAGCGCCGAGCCGGAGACCCGCGTCCACACTCCCGTTCCGGTCGCGCAGCCCGAAGCCGCGGCCAGCCCGTCGGAGAGCGTGACGTACCAGCCCTCGGCCCCGGCCGACTCGGCACCCGAGCCCGTTTCAGAGCCGGTCGCCGAGCCGAGCCGGTGTCCAGGCTGAGGCCGAGCCGGAGCGTGACCGTGGCTCCTGGGGCACTGGAGCTGCAGCCGCCGGTGCCGGTGCGGCCGCCATCGGAAGCGCGTATGCCGCGACCCGCGGCAACGTGACCGACGACGAGGCCGCGCGCCTCGCCTCCGGAGCCGACTACTCGGACAACGCGGCCCACGTCGAGGAGTCGGCCGCTCAGTCCGCTCCGGCGTGGGAGGAGCCCGCGGCGCCCGCCGCCGTTGACTCCGAGCCCGAGTTCGTCGAGCCTGCGCCCGTGCAGTCCGAGGCTGTCGTGTCGGAGTCGGAGTCCGAGCCCACGACGCAGGGCTGGGACACGACCGAGACGGCCGACGCTGAGCCGACCACGCAGGACTGGGACACGACCGAGACGGCCGAGTCCGGGCCCACCGCGCAGGACTGGGACGCCACCGAGACGGTTGAGCCCACCGACTCGTCTGACACGGGCGAGACCGTCGAGTCGGCGGACACCGGTGACGTCGAGTCCGCTGACATCTCGTCGAGCGACGTCGAGTCGACCGAGTCCGCAGAGGCTGGCGACACGGCGATCATCGGCGATGTCGAGGACTACGCCTCGACCGAGCCGCTGCCCGCCGAGTCGGCCGCACCGACCGATGAGCCGGTCGTCGACGAGCCCGTCGCCGAAGCGGTGACCGAGGACGCATCCGCATCGTCGTACGACGGCTCGCGCGATGACCTCGGTGACGAGGACGTGACCGTTGAGCCCACCGAGACGGTCGAGGCTGATCCCACCACCCAGGAGTGGGACGCGACCGAGTCCAGCGAGTCAGTCGAATCGGCTGATTCTGGTGAGGTCGAATCCGCTGACGTTGCGTCGGGCGACGTCGAGTCGACCGAGTCCGCAGAGGCTGGCGACACGGTGATCATCGGCGACATCGAGGACTACGCCTCGACCGAGCCGCTGCCCGCAGAGTCAGCCGCGCCGGCCGACGAGACCGCCGCCGATGGGGTGGCCGAGACCGAGGACGCAACGGCCGCCACCGACGACGGCTCGCATGACGACCTCGCCGACGAGGACGTCGCTGTCGCCGACGACACCCCGGTCTCCGACGAGGTGACAACGGAAGAGCGGTCAACTGACGAGGTCGCGACCGATGAGGTTGCAGCTGAGGAGCCGACGACGGAGGAGACCTGGAACGACGAGGACACCTCTGTCGCCACCGACGACGGGACTGCCGCAGACACTGACGCGCCCGCCGCAGACAGCGACGTCGCCTCGCCGCGGACAGCGACGCGCCCGTCGATGCCGAGACGACGTCTGACACCGGCACCGAAGCCAGCACCGATGGCGGGGACGCCACCCACTGGCCGGACGGCACGGACCGCATCAACACGCTCGACGACGATTCTGCGGCCGCGGATTCGTCCGCTGACGAGTCTGTGTCGGACGAGCCGCCGATACTGGTCCGACACTGGGTCCGCCGACAGCGAGTCCGACAACACCGCGCCTGTCGCTGACGAGTCGGGCGATGGCTCGCAGGGCGACGTCTCTGACGGCGAAGGTGCCGACGTGAGCGACGAGTCCGACCAGCGGCGACGGCTCGGGAGACAGCAGCGGTGGGAGCCGCCGCATCTCCGGCGTCGACGAGATCCGCGATGGTGGCTTCGGGGTTGGCTCGGCCGCACCGTTCGAGGACCGCGCGCAGCCGGTCGACCACCCGGTGCAGGCGTACAACGACACGCAGACGTTCCGCGTCCCCGGTGCCGACGGCTACGACTCCGCCGAGCCGGACGTGTGGTTCTACAACGAAGAAGCCGCCCGCCGCGCCGGCTTCACCCCGTCAGAAGGCTGATCACTCCGCCTTCTGCATCGAGATAGGGCGACACGCGGTGGACCTGAACTGGGCCACAGCGTGTCGCCCTATCTCGTGTGACCAGAGTTGAACCGCGGCTCCCTGCGGGCGGCTTCAGCGACTCACCAGTGACCGCCGCGCTCCCGGTCCTTCTCATCCAGCGGCGGGCGTGGCCCCGTGTTGTCGACCTCGACGTGGTGCTCGTAGGCCGGTTCCGGAACAACCGCGGACTCGTCGTTGTCCCAGGAACGGGACTCACCGGCATACGCATCGGTGGTGGTGTGCGGCGCAACGCCGCCCCCGTCGCGCCACCCGGCCCCGCCGAGTCGGCTGAGGGGCACGGTCTGGTCCACGACGTCGTCCGTCGCGTCGCCTCCGAAGGTCAGGCCGCTGGCCCCGGACTGGCCCGTGACGGTGACCTCGGGCGCGCCGTAGTCGTGGGGTGACACGGACGCCGTGGCATCACCGCGCTGCCGCAGCACCCAGATGAGGGCCGCTACGACGATCACGAGGGCGAGTGCGCCGATGAGCCACAACTTCGTGTCAGCCATGGCATGACCGTAGCCAAGGCAGTGGCCGCAACGGTGGGTTGAGGACCGAGGAACGGGACGGCGCCGTTGTGGGAGTCACACCGGGAGCGGCGGACGGGGTGCTCCTAGTAGGTTCACGGGCGTATGTCTGTCCCTGGACGAGGAGGTCTTCCTGTGCGCATCGGTGTGCCATTGGAGTCGTTGGCTGGCGAGACCCGCGTAGCCGCGACTCCCAAGACGGTCGAGCAGCTCATCGGACTCGGGTATGCCGTGTTCGTCCAGCACGGTGCCGGTCACCGCGCGACGTTCGAGGACGACGCGTATGCCGCGGCTGGCGCCGACGTCGTGGGTGAAGAGGTGTGGAACACCGACATCATCCTCAAGATCAACGCACCGTCGGCCGACGAGCTGGCGCGCCTGCGCGCCGGTCAGACGTTCGTGAGTCTCCTGTCGCCGGCCCTCAAGCCCGAACTCGTGGCAGGGCTCGCGGAGCGCGGCGTGACGGCGCTCGCGATGGACGCCGTGCCGCGCATCTCGCGGGCCCAGTCGCTCGACGTCCTGTCGTCCATGGCCAACATCGGCGGCTACCGCGCGGTGATCGAGGCGGCGCACGAGTTCGGTTCGTTCTTCACCGGCCAGGTGACGGCGGCGGGCAAGGTGCCTCCGGCCAAGGTGCTCGTCATCGGTGCGGGTGTTGCTGGGCTTGTCCGCGATCGGCACGGCTGGCTCCCTGGGCGCTGTCGTGCGCGCCTTTGATGCCCGCAGCGAGGTCGCCGAGCAGGTCGAGTCGATGGGCGCGCGAGTTCCTCCGCATCGAGGTCGAGGACGCCGGCCCGTCGGCTGACGGCTACGCCAAGGAGACGGGCGAGGACTTCAACCGCAAGGCCGCGGAGCTGTATGCCGCGCAGGCTGCGGACGTCGACATCGTCATCACCACTGCACTCATCCCGGGTCGTCCGGCGCCGCGGTTGCTCGACGAGGCGATGGTCGCCTCGATGAAGCCGGGTTCGGTCATCGTCGACATGGCAGCAGCCAATGGTGGCAACGTCGCTGGCTCGGTCGCTGACCAGAAGATCGTCACTGACGGTGGCGTGACGATCCTCGGCTACACCGACCTGCCGGGGCGGCTGCCCACCCAGGCGTCGCAGCTGTTCGGCACCAACCTCGTCAACCTCCTCAAGCTCGTCACGCCCGAGAAGGACGGCAACTTCACGCTCGACCTCGAGGACCAGGTCCAGCGCGGAATGACCGTCGTCCACGAGGGCGAGGTGCTGTGGCCTCCGCCCGCGGTGCAGGTCTCTGCTGCCCCTGCGACTGGTGGGAAGGAGGACGCTGCGACTGCGGCTGCACTCGCTGCGGCCAAGGAGCCCAAGAAGCCGCGCGACCCGCGGATGAAGTACCTGTGGATGGCCATCGGGGCTCTCGTCTTCGCGCTCATCGCGTCGGCGTCGCCCGCGGTCTTCCTCGGCCACTTCACCGTCTTCGCGCTGTCGGTGATCGTCGGGTTCTACGTGATCTCCAACGTGTCGCACGCCCTCCACACGCCGCTCATGGCCGAGACCAACGCCATCAGCGGAATCATCGTCGTCGGCGGGCTGCTGCAGATCGACTCCGACGACATGGTCGTCAAGACCCTCGCGTTCCTCGCGATCCTCGTCGCCAGCATCAACATCTTCGGAGGCTTCGCTGTGACCGGCCGCATGCTCGAGATGTTCCGGAAGGACTGAACCGGTGGCTATCAGCAACATCGTCTCTGCGGCATACATCGTCTCTGCCGTCTTTTTCGTCCTCTCCCTCGCGGGGCTCTCGAAGCATGAGAGCGCCAAGGAGGGCAACGCTTTTGGGGTGACCGGCATGGTCATCGCCCTGGGTGCGACCATCTGGCTCACGCTCTCGCGGTCGCCGCACGCGCTGTCGACCCTGCTGCTCATCGCGCTGGCGATGGGCATCGGTGCCGCCATCGGCCTGTGGCGCGCGCGCAAGGTCGAGATGACCCAGATGCCCGAGCTCGTCGCGATGCTGCACTCGTTCGTGGGGCTCGCGGCCGTGCTCGTCGGCATCAACTCGCACCTCACGGTCGGCGAGGGTTCCGACACGATCCACTCGGTCGAGGTGTTCCTCGGTGTCTTCATCGGTGCGGTGACGCTGACCGGCTCGATCGTCGCGTTCCTCAAGCTGTCGGCACGGATCAAGTCGACGCCGCTCATGCTGCCCGCGCGTCACTGGCTCAACCTGGCCGCGCTCGTCGTCTCGGCGCTGCTGCTCGGCTGGTTCATCCAGTCGCACTCGATCGTGCCGCTGCTCATCATGACGGCCATCGCGTTGGGCTTCGGCTGGCACCTCGTGGCCTCGATCGGTGGCGGCGACATGCCCGTCGTCGTGTCGATGCTCAACTCGTACTCCGGGTGGGCGGCGGCCGCTGCGGGCTTCATGCTCGGCAACGACCTGCTCATCGTGACCGGTGCCCTCGTCGGTGCCTCGGGTGCGATCCTCAGCTACATCATGTGCAAGGCCATGAACCGCTCGTTCGTGTCGGTCATCGCGGGTGGCTTCGGCCAGACCGTCGTGGTCGGCGAGGACAAGGACTACGGCGAGCACCGCGAGGTCACCGCTGAGGGTGTCGCCGAACTGCTGCGGGACGCGTCATCGGTCATCATCACGCCGGGCTACGGCATGGCTGTCGCTCAGGCGCAGTACCCCGTCGCCGAGCTCACGAAGCGGTTGCGGGACAGGGGTGTTGACGTGCGCTTCGGCATCCACCCGGTCGCCGGTCGACTGCCCGGGCACATGAACGTGCTGCTCGCCGAGGCCAAGGTGCCCTACGACATCGTGCTCGAGATGGACGAGGTCAACGACGACTTCCCGTCGACGGATGTGGTGCTGGTCATCGGGGCCAACGACACGGTGAACCCGGCGGCGGCCGAGGACCCGACCTCACCGATCGCCGGGATGCCGGTGCTCCAGGTGTGGAACGCCAAGGACGTCATCGTCTTCAAGCGGTCGATGGCCACGGGGTATGCCGGTGTGCAGAACCCGCTGTTCTTCCGCGAGAACTCGCAGATGCTCTTCGGTGACGCCAAGGACCGCGTCACCGACATCCTCACCGCCCTCTGACCCGGGACCTGACTGCTCTCCGAGTCGAGATAGACCGACACGCTGCGTGCTGATCGAGGCGCGCGGCGTGTCGGTCTATCTCGACTCTGGCTGGGGATAACTCTGCGCTGAGATTCCGCCAATCGATGATCATCCTCTCGATGGAACCTCTGCCGGACTCATTGAGGACCGGGCCCTTCTCGACGAGCGCGGCTCGGGCACTCGGCGTGCCAGGACAGGACTTGCGCCGAAAGGGCATGCTCATCCCCACGCGAGGGGCTCGGGTGACCGAGCTGCCCGAGACTCTGGCGGCTCGGGCTGCAGCGTTTCTCGTGGCACTCCCCGACGACGTTGCCTTCTCACACATCACGGGAGCTCAGCTCGCCGAACTGCCGCTGCCGCGCGTGGTTGAGCATCAGCTCGATCTCGATGTGATGTGCCGGTCAGGCGTGGGTCCCATCCAGAGGCCGGGGTGCCTGGGGCATCGAGGACTTGAGACGCGCAAGACGGTCCAACTGCGTGGACTCCCCGTCACCGGTCTCGCTGACACCTGGGTCGATCTGGGCGAAGTCATGAAGAGAGGGCTGGACCTCGACGACTTCGTGGTCGCGGGCGATGTCGTGGCACGCAGGCTCGACAAGGCGATGGGTGAGTGTGAGGCAGGGGGCGATGGGCATGGCATCGATTGCATGCGTTCCGCGCTGATGTCACGAGTTCGGCCTCGTGGCAAGAAGGTTCTGGTCGAGGCGCTCAGGCTGATCTCACCGAGGTCGAAGTCGCCCATGGAGACACGAGCCCGTCTGATGTTCCACCGGGGTGGCCTGCCAACGCCGGAACTCAACGTCAGCGTGGAGTTCGACGACGGCGACGGCGATGGGGCTCTGGACGGAGGCGCCGGATGGATGCTCGAAGGTGACTTCGTCTGGCGAGATCAGCGTGTCGTCGGTGAGTACCAGGGCGCGCACCACAAGGAGATTCGGCAGCGGGCCGTGGATGTGGCGCGACGACATCTGGCCGAGGACGAGGGCTGGACTTTCGTGGAGATCTTCGCTGGCGATGTCTACACGCGCCCCAAGCGGATCGCCATGTTGCGTCGCCTGGGTCGGGAGCTGGGCGTGCCCGATTCGGCCCTGAATCTTGCGTGAGGTGGACTCGAGATAGACCGACACGCTGCGCGCAGTCCCTCGCGCACAGCGTGTCGGTCTATCTCGAGTGGGGAGCCGGGGTCGCCGCTCAGGTGGAGGTCATGCTCGGGACAGCGTCCTCGTCATTGTCCTCGGGCGTGCGCCCAGCCAGGCGCGAGCGCTTGTAGCCGTAGGAGAAGTAGATGATGAAGCCGAGAGCCATCCAGATGATGAAGCGCACCCACGTCTCGGTCGGCAGGGTGAGCATCAGATAGAAGCTGGCAAGCGCAGCCACGATCGGCAGGACCGGGCTGAACGGCACCTTGAAGGGGCGGTTGATGTCCGGGCGCTTGCGACGCAGCACCGGCACGGCGATGGACACGAGCGTGAACGCGGCCAGGGTGCCGATGTTGACCATGTACTCGAGCTTGCCGACCGGGGTGAACGCCGCAGTGAGCGCGACGGCGACGCCGATGATGAGCGTGATGCGCACCGGCGTACCCGTCTTGGGGTTGACCTTGGCCAGCTGTCGGGGGAGCAGCCAGTCGCGCGACATCGCGAAGATGACACGCGAGGCGCCGATGATGAGGGTCATGACCACGGTGGTCAGACCCGCCACGGCACCAGCGGAGATCAACGTCGCGTACCCGGATTTGCCGACCGATTCGAATGCCGCGGCCAGCGCGCCGGAGGGTTCGATCTGGTCGTACGGGACCATGCCGGTCAGCACCAAAGCGGTGGCGCAGTAGAGGATCGTGCAGATCACCAGGGTGGCGATGATGCCGATCGGCAGGTCGCGCTGAGGGTTCTTGGCCTCCTCGGCGGTGGTCGCCACGACATCGAAGCCGATGTAGGCGAAGAAGACGAGCGAGGCTGCGGCGAAGATGCCCATGACGCCGAAGGTCGTCTGCTCGAGCCCGAACAGGGTCTGCAGCAGGGGAGTCTCAGCGGCCGACACCTCGCGCGGAGGGCCGGAGGCGGGGATGAAGGGTGAGTAGTTGGCCGACTTGATGTAGCTCAGGCCCGCGAAGATCACGAAGAGGACGATGAAGACCTTGAGTGCGACGAGGACGAGGTTGACCCGCATCGACTCCTTGATGCCCAGGCTGACGAGCGCCGTGAGGACGAGGACGAGCACGAGGGCCGCCAGGTCGAAGCCGGAGCCTGGCGCGATGGCATCGGGGATGTCGAAGCCGATGTTGCCCATGAAGATCTCGAAGTAGGCCGACCAGCCCTGAGCGACGACGCTCGCGCCGAGGAGCAGCTCGAGCAGGAGGTCCCATCCGATGATCCACGCGACGAGCTCACCCAGGGAGGTGTAGGAGAACGTGTAGGCCGATCCCGACACCGGCACCGTCGAGGCGAACTCGGCGTAGCAGAGGGCGGCGAGCCCACACACGACCGCAGCGATGATGAACGAGATGATGACCGACGGGCCGGCGAGCTGGTTGGCCGCTCGCCCGGCGACGGTGAAGATTCCGGCGCCGATGACGACTCCGACGCCGAACACGGTGAGGTCGAGGGCGGTGAGGCGTTTCTTGAGCTGGTATTCGGGATCGTCACCCTCGCGGATGGACTGCTCGATCGACTTCGTCCTCATGACATTCATCGCGAATCCCTTCGTCGTGGCCGATCGGATCGTCGTGCAGGCCTCGACCTTATGACCGGGATCTCTCCCGTGTCTTCCAGGCGCGTCGAGCGAACGAGGTCCGAGCTGCGATAGAGCGTCTCGGGGGTGTTGTTTCCTTCACGGATGGGACTGCGTATGCCGTCCGCCCCCGACCCGCTTCCGTCTCGCCGGAGGTAGTCGCGCCACCCGTGGGGGTCGTCCCAGCCTTCCTGCCATCCGTCGTCGTAGACGTCGCCCGGGCCACTCGCGGGGCCGCCGCGATCGCCCCGACCGCCGCGACCACCCGAACCGTCGTCATCGGGGCCATCGTGGTCATCGTCGTCGTCGACCCATCCGTCCTCGGGGTCGTGCGCGGCGTCGGAGCCGAAGAGCACCGTGCAGATGGCGCGGTAGTGCCTCTGGGCGTGGGGGACGTACTCGATGCGGGAGAGGGCCTGGTCCTGACCGGCCGACTCGAGGAGGAAGGTGCCGTAACCGATGACGCGGCCCATGATCGAGCGGTCGAAGGTCATGTCGGTGACCTTCATGAGCGGCATCATCGCGACCTTGCGGCGGATGAAGCCGTAGAAGAGCAGGAACCGCTTGTCCGTGGCGATGAACCAGTCGTGGCGCCAGTTCAGGTAGCGCCACAGGAGGTACGCACCGCCGGCCAACGCGGCATACCAAAAGAAGTTTGCGAGCATCGCGCCGGAGCGCGTCTGGGGTGCCTCGGCCTCGACGTAGGTCGCGAGGAAGAGGAGCCCGACGAACCCGGCGATGGGGCGCAGCTGCGAGAACCAGTGCTGCCGCACGACCGTGACGACGCGCTCGCCCGGGACCAGGTAGCGCTCGAGCTCGCGGTCGAGGCGCCCGGCCGCCAAGGTCAGCTCCGGGCGATCAAGGAGTCGAAGAACTCGCCGATGTTCTTGATCGCGTTGCTGACGACATCCCACGCGCTGCCGACGATGTCCGCGGCGTCGTTGGGGGAGGTGAAGATGGCATAGAGCAGGAATATGACCACGAGCCACATGACGATCTTCTTGACCGGGGGCATGGACACGGCTGCTCTCTCTCGTTCCAGATCCTGTGCGGGCGCGCACGAGGACTACACATTGCAGCACTCATGATGGCGGATGTGACTGGTGTGACTCGTGAGGTTGGCTCCGGCGTGTCGTGGAACGCTGTGTCGCGCGCGCCATCCGACCTCAGACGACGCCGTAGAGCCGATCGCCCGCGTCGCCCAGGCCCGGCACGATGTAGCCGAGCTCGTTGAGCTTCTCGTCGATCGACCCGGTGACGAGCTGGACGGGGACGTCGACCTCGGCCAGTGACTTCTCCATGGCCGCGATGCCCTCCGGGGCGGCGAGGAGAGTGACCGCAGTGATGTCGTCGGCGCCGCGCTCGAGCAGGAACTTGATGGCGTCGATCATCGAGCCACCGGTCGCCAACATCGGGTCCAAAACATAGACCTGACGGCCCTTGAGATCGTCAGGGAGCCTGTTGGCGTAGGTGATTGCCTCGAGGGTCTCCTCGTTGCGCTGCATGCCGAGGAACCCGACCTCGGCGCTCGGCAGCAGGCGCACCATGCCCTCGAGCATGCCCAGCCCGGCACGCAGGATCGGCACGATGAGGGGCTTGGGGTTGGACAGCTTGATGCCCGTCGTCGGGGCCACCGGAGTCTCGATGTCGAACGGCTCGACCCGCACGTCCCGCGTCGCCTCATAGGCGAGCAGAGTCATGAGTTCCTCGGCCAGACGGCGGAAGGTGGGGGAGTCCGTCCGCTTGTCCCGCAGGTAGGTCAATTTGTGGGCAATGAGCGGGTGGTCGGCAACGTGAACGCGCATGGGTGAAACTTAGCGTGTGAGTTCCACTCCGGTCCGGCACCTCGGCTTCCCACGCACGCCTCCGAGGAGTATGCCGGCCCCATGCGTCGCGCCCTCGACCTCGCCTCGCGCGCTGCTTCCGCTGGCGACGTGCCCGTCGGGGCCGTGGTCCTCGACCCCAGTGGCACGGTCATCGGCGAAGGCTGGAACCTGCGCGAAGTGGACGCCGATCCCACAGCGCACGCCGAAGTCGTGGCACTGCGGGCGGCCGCACGGCATACCGGATCGTGGCGGCTCGAGAACTGCACGCTCGTCGTGACGCTGGAGCCGTGCCCCATGTGCGCCGGCGCAGCGATGCTCGCGCGGGTCGAGCGCATCGTCCTCGGCGCCTGGGATCCCAAGCTCGGCGCGACCGGCTCGGTCTGGGATGTCGTGCGTGACCGGCGGGCGACCCACCGGATCGAGGTCGTCGGGGGAGTCCTCGAGGCGCAGGCGTCCCAGTTGTTGCTCGACTTCTTCGGGGAGCGCCGATGATCGATCTCCTCGAGACCCTGCTCGACCAGGATCCGTGGATCATCCTCACCGTCGCGGGGCTGGTCGTCTTCTGCGAGTGCGCCCTCCTCGTCGGCATGGTGATGCCGGGCGAGACCGTGGCCGTCCTCGCCGGGGCTGCGGCCGCCCTGGGTCGCACCTCCCTCGTGACCGTGCTGCTCGTCGTGCTCGCCGCCGCGATCATCGGGGACAACGTCGGGTATGCCGTGGGGCGTCGCGTTGGTCCGCGGCTGCACCGTCGCGTGTCGAACCCGGGGCGCCGCAAGCGTCTGGCCGGCGCCGAGGCGCGCCTGCGGTTGCGTGGTGGGCCGGCCGTCTTCATCGGTCGGTGGACTCCGTTCGTCCGTTCCGTCATGCCTTCGCTCGCCGGAATCTCGGGTATGCCGTACGGCAAGTTCCTCGCCTGGGACCTGTTGGGTGCCGGGTCCTGGGCGGTGGGCAGCGTGCTCGCGGGCTTCGCTGCCGGCAAGTCCTATGAGCAGGTCGTCACCTGGTTCGGCACGGTGGGTGCAGTGCTGCTCAGTGCCGTGGCAGTCGGAGCGATCGTGACCTGGCTGTGGCGTCGACGGACCGCGCGCGCCAGTGCTGCGGCAGCGGAATCCGAGCCGGCGGACGCCTGAGGTGGAGGTCATGCTCGGGACAGCGTCCTCGTCATTGTCCTCGGGTGTGCGCCCAGCCAGGCGCGAGCGCTTGTAGCTGTAGGAGAAGTAGATGATGAAGCCGAGAGCCATCCAGATGATGAAGCGCACCCACGTCTCGGTCGGCAGGGTGAGCATCAGATAGAAGCTGGCAAGCGCAGCCACGATCGGCAGGACCGGGCTGAACGGCACCTTGAAGGGTCGGTTGATGTCCGGGCGCTTGCGTCGCAGCACCGGCACGGCGATGGACACGAGCGTGAACGCGGCCAGGGTGCCGATGTTGACCATGTACTCGAGCTTGCCGACCGGGGTGAACGCCGCAGTGAGCGCGACGGCGACGCCGATGATGAGCGTGATGCGCACCGGCGTACCCGTCTTGGGGTTGACCTTGGCCAGTTGTCGGGGGAGCAGCCAGTCACGCGACATCGCGAAGATGACACGCGAGGCGCCGATGATGAGGGTCATGACCACGGTGGTCAGACCCGCCACGGCACCAGCGGAGATCAACGTCGCGTACCCGGATTTCCCGACCGATTCGAATGCCGCGGCCAGCGCGCCGGAGGGTTCGATCTGGTCGTACGGGACCATGCCGGTCAGCACCAAAGCGGTGGCGCAGTAGAGGATCGTGCAGATCACCAGGGTGGCGATGATGCCGATCGGCAGGTCGCGCTGAGGGTTCTTGGCCTCCTCGGCGGTGGTCGCCACGACATCGAAGCCGATGTAGGCGAAGAAGACGAGCGAGGCTGCGGCGAAGATGCCCATGACGCCGAAGGTCGTCTGCTCGAGCCCGAACAGGGTCTGCAGCAGGGGAGTCTCAGCGGCCGACACCTCGCGCGGAGGGCCGGAGGCGGGGATGAAGGGTGAGTAGTTCGCCGACTTGATGTAGCTCAGGCCCGCGAAGATCACGAAGAGGACGATGAAGACCTTGAGTGCGACGAGGACGAGGTTGACCCGCATCGACTCCTTGATGCCCAGGCTGACGAGCGCCGTGAGGACGAGGACGAGCACGAGGGCCGCCAGGTCGAAGCCGGAGCCTGGCGCGATGGCATCGGGGATGTCGAAGCCGATGTTGCCCATGAAGATCTCGAAGTAGGCCGACCAGCCCTGAGCGACGACGCTCGCGCCGAGGAGCAGCTCGAGCAGGAGGTCCCATCCGATGATCCACGCGACGAGCTCACCCAGGGAGGTGTAGGAGAACGTGTAGGCCGATCCCGACACCGGCACCGTCGAGGCGAACTCGGCGTAGCAGAGGGCGGCGAGCCCACACACGACCGCAGCGATGATGAACGAGATGATGACCGACGGGCCGGCGAGCTGGTTGGCCGCTCGCCCGGCGACGGTGAAGATTCCGGCGCCGATGACGACTCCGACGCCGAACACGGTGAGGTCGAGGGCGGTGAGGCGTTTCTTGAGCTGGTATTCGGGATCGTCACCCTCGCGGATGGACTGCTCGATCGACTTCGTCCTCATGACATTCATCGCGAATCCCTTCGTCGTGGCCGATCGGATCGTCGTGCAGGCCTCGACCTTATGACCGGGATCTCTCCCGTGTCTTCCAGGCGCGTCGAGCGAACGAGGTCCGAGCTGCGATAGAGCGTCTCGGGGGTGTTGTTTCCTTCACGGATGGGACTGCGTATGCCGTCCGCCCCCGACCCGCTTCCGTCTCGCCGGAGGTAGTCGCGCCACCCGTGGGGGTCGTCCCAGCCTTCCTGCCATCCGTCGTCGTAGACGTCGCCCGGGCCACTCGCGGGGCCGCCGCGATCGCCCCGACCGCCGCGACCACCCGAACCGTCGTCATCGGGGCCATCGTGGTCATCGTCGTCGTCGACCCATCCGTCCTCGGGGTCGTGCGCGGCGTCGGAGCCGAAGAGCACCGTGCAGATGGCGCGGTAGTGCCTCTGGGCGTGGGGGACGTACTCGATGCGGGAGAGGGCCTGGTCCTGACCGGCCGACTCGAGGAGGAAGGTGCCGTAACCGATGACGCGGCCCATGATCGAGCGGTCGAAGGTCATGTCGGTGACCTTCATGAGCGGCATCATCGCGACCTTGCGGCGGATGAAGCCGTAGAACAGCAGGAACCGCTTGTCCGTGGCGATGAACCAGTCGTGGCGCCAGTTCAGGTAGCGCCACAGGAGGTACGCACCGCCGGCCAACGCGGCATACCAAAAGAAGTTTGCGAGCATCGCGCCGGAGCGCGTCTGGGGTGCCTCGGCCTCGACGTAGGTCGCGAGGAAGAGGAGCCCGACGAACCCGGCGATGGGGCGCAGCTGCGAGAACCAGTGCTGCCGCACGACCGTGACGACGCGCTCGCCCGGGACCAGGTAGCGCTCGAGCTCGCGGTCGAGGCGCCCGGCCGCCAAGGTCAGCTCCGGGCGATCAAGGAGTCGAAGAACTCGCCGATGTTCTTGATCGCGTTGCTGACGACATCCCACGCGCTGCCGACGATGTCCGCGGCGTCGTTGGGGGAGGTGAAGATGGCATAGAGCAGGAATATGACCACGAGCCACATGACGATCTTCTTGACCGGGGGCATGGACACGGCTGCTCTCTCTCGTTCCAGATCCTGTGCGGGCGCGCACGAGGACTACACATTGCAGCACTCATGATGGCGGATGTGACTGGTGTGACTCGTGAGGTTGGCTCCGGCGTGTCGTGGAACGCTGATGTCGCGCGCGCCATTCACGACGTCTCAGACGACGCCGTAGAGCCGATCGCCCGCGTCGCCCAGGCCCGGCACGATGTAGCCGAGCTCGTTGAGCTTCTCGTCGATCGACCCGGTGACGAGCTGGACGGGGACGTCGACCTCGGCCAGTGACTTCTCCATGGCCGCGATGCCCTCCGGGGCGGCGAGGAGAGTGACCGCAGTGATGTCGTCGGCGCCGCGCTCGAGCAGGAACTTGATGGCGTCGATCATCGAGCCACCGGTCGCCAACATCGGGTCCAAAACATAGACCTGACGGCCCTTGAGATCGTCAGGGAGCCTGTTGGCGTAGGTGATTGCCTCGAGGGTCTCCTCGTTGCGCTGCATGCCGAGGAACCCGACCTCGGCGCTCGGCAGCAGGCGCACCATGCCCTCGAGCATGCCCAGCCCGGCACGCAGGATCGGCACGATGAGGGGCTTGGGGTTGGACAGCTTGATGCCCGTCGTCGGGGCCACCGGAGTCTCGATGTCGAACGGCTCGACCCGCACGTCCCGCGTCGCCTCATAGGCGAGCAGAGTCATGAGTTCCTCGGCCAGACGGCGGAAGGTGGGGGAGTCCGTCCGCTTGTCCCGCAGGTAGGTCAATTTGTGGGCAATGAGCGGGTGGTCGGCAACGTGAACGCGCATGGGTGAAACTTAGCGTGTGAGTTCCACTTCCGGACCAGCGTCCGGCACACCATCGGGTTCGGTTTCCGCACCTGCTTCCGGGCGGCTTCCACGCCCTGCGCGAGGAGTATGCCGGCCCCATGCGTCGCGCCCTCGACCTCGCCTCGCGCGCTGCTTCCGCTGGCGACGTGCCCGTCGGGGCCGTGGTCCTCGACCCCAGTGGCACGGTCATCGGCGAGGGCTGGAACCTGCGCGAAGTGGACGCCGATCCCACAGCGCACGCCGAAGTCGTGGCACTGCGGGCGGCCGCACGGCATACCGGATCGTGGCGGCTCGAGAACTGCACGCTCGTCGTGACGCTGGAGCCGTGCCCCATGTGCGCCGGCGCAGCGATGCTCGCGCGCGTTGAGCGCATCGTCCTCGGCGCCTGGGATCCCAAGCTCGGTGCGACCGGTTCGGTCTGGGATGTCGTGCGTGATCGGCGCGCGACCCACCGGATCGAGGTCGTCGGGGGAGTCCTCGAGGCGCAGGCGTCCCAGCTGTTGCTCGACTTCTTCGGGGAGCGCCGATGATCGATCTCCTCGAGACCCTGCTCGACCAGGACCCGTGGATCATCCTCACCGTCGCCGGGCTGGTCGTCTTCTGCGAGTGCGCCCTCCTCGTCGGCATGGTGATGCCGGGCGAAACCGTGGCCGTCCTCGCCGGGGCTGCGGCTGCTCTGGGTCGCACCTCCCTCGTGACCGTGCTGCTCGTCGTGCTCGCCGCCGCGATCATCGGGGACAACGTCGGGTATGCCGTGGGGCGTCGCGTTGGTCCACGGCTGCACCGTCGTGTGTCGAACCCGGCGCGCCTCAAGCGTCTCGCAGGCGCCGAGGCGCGCCTGCGGTTGCGTGGTGGGCCGGCCGTCTTCATCGGTCGGTGGACTCCGTTCGTCCGTTCCGTCATGCCTTCGCTCGCCGGAATCTCGGGTATGCCGTACGGCAAGTTTCTCGCCTGGGACCTGTTGGGTGCCGGGTCCTGGGCGGTGGGCAGCGTGCTCGCGGGCTTCGCTGCCGGCAAGTCCTATGAACAGGTCGTCACCTGGTTCGGCACGGTGGGTGCAGTGCTGCTCAGTGCAGTGGCATTCGGAGCGATCGTGACCTGGCTGTGGCGTCGACGGACCGCGCGCGCCAACGCCGCATCAGCGGAGTCCGAGCCGGCGGACGCCTGACCCGGTGCTCGGGGTGGGGCCCGCCGTGGAGGCATCAGCGGCGGGCACCGGCGCGGTCACGGGATCCGCAGGTCGCCTGCCGGCCGGATCCTCAGCCAGCGGTAGCCGTATCCGTCGAGAGCCACCTCCAGAGAGCCGTCCTTGGTCGCGAACTCACCCCCGGACAGCAGGTCGGTCAGGGTCACCTCGCCCGATTCGCCCGACTCGCCCGACTCGTCGGGCCATTCGGGGAGTTCGACGGTGAGACTGACCGGCTCGGGCCCGAAGTTGTGCACGGCGACGACGGCAGCCTTGCCCGTCGAGCACAGGTGCGCGAGAACCTGTTTGTTCGGCTGCGGGAGGACCGAGAACTCGCCCCAACCCAGCTCCGGACACGAGCGGTAGGTCTGCACGAGGTGGCGCATGAAGCTCCACAACGAGTCCGGATCGGCGCGTTGTGACACGACGTTGACGTGCTCGGGCGCGTACCCGCCGGGAGCGAGGCGGCGGACCAGCTTGCTCGGCGGCGCCGTGGAGAACCCGCCGGTGGGTCCGTCGGACCACTGCATCGGGGTCCGGACCGCCATCCGCCCCTCGCCGGCGAGGTCCTCGCCCATGCCGATCTCCTCGCCGTAGAAGAGGGTCGGTGTTCCGGGCAGCGAGAAGAGGAGGCTGTAGGCCATCCGGACGCGGCGGGGGTCACCGTCGAGCATCGGCGGGAGCCGTCGCTTGAGGCCACGCCCGTAGATCTGCATCTCGGACTCGGGCCCGAACGCCGCGAAGACCTCCTTGCGCTCCTTGTCCGTGAGCTTGTCGAGGGTGAGCTCGTCGTGGTTGCGCACGAACGTCGCCCACTGGCAGCTCTGGTGGATGGTGGGGCGGTCGGTGAGGGCCTTGGCGAGAGGGCCGGCGTCCTCCCGCGCCAACGAGAGGTAGAGCTTCTGCATCCCGATGAAGTCGAACATCATGTGCAGCTCGTCGCCGGCGTCCCCGCCGAAGTACTCCCGCTGCTGCTTGTGGGGCAGGTTGACCTCGCCGAGCATGACTGCCGAGCCGTTGCGGCGGTTGATGAAGGCGCGCAGGTCCTTGAGCACGGCATGGGGCTCCATGACCGCCTTGAGGTCGTCCGTCTCGACGTCCTCGACGAAGAACGGGACGGCGTCGACGCGGAAGCCGTCGAGGCCGAGCTCGAGCCAGTAGCCGGCGACGCGGGCGATCTCGTCCTGGACCTCCGGGTTGGCGACGTTGAGGTCGGGCTGGTGGGCGTAGAAGTGGTGGAGGTACCACTCCCCGGTCTTGTCGTCGAGGCTCCAGATGCCCTCCTCCTTGTCGGGGAAGACGACCTGGTCGCTCGTGTCCGGGGGCGCGTCGGCGCGCCAGACGTACCAGTCGCGCCGGCTGGAGTCCTTGCTGCGACGGGACTCCTTGAACCACGGGTGCTGGTCCGAGGTGTGGTTGACGAGGAGGTCGGCGATGACCCGCAACCCGCGGTCGTGCGCGGTCCGGATGACCTCGACGAGGTCGCCGCTGGTGCCGACGCGGGGGTCGACCGAGTAGAAGTCCATGACGTCGTAGCCGTCGTCCTTCTGCGGGCTCGGATAGAAGGGCATGAGCCACAGACACGTGACGCCGAGCTCGGCGAGGTAGTCCAGACGCTGGCCCAGCCCTCGGAGGTCGCCGATGCCGTCGCCGTCGGAGTCGTAGAACGTCTCGACGTCCAGGCAGTAGATGACGGCGGTCTTCCACCACTGGTCGCTCGTGTCGGTGATGCGCATGCTCGTCTCCTCAGACTCGCGACTCGTAGGCAGCCAGCCCCGGAAGGACCTCGCCGCCGAAGGCGTCGATGAAGGCACTCTGCTCCTGGCCGACGTGGTGGAGGTAGATGTCGTCGAACCCCAGGGAGACGAGGCGCTCGAGGCGCTCACGGTGCTCCCCGAGGTCCGCGGAGACCTGCACGGCCGAGCGCACCGCATCGAGGGTGACCTGCTCACCGATGGCGTCGAACGCCTTCGCGGTCTCGGCGTCCCAGGCCACCGGTGCGCCGATGACGTTGCTGCGCCACTGGTCCCAGGCGATGTCCTCGGCGGCCTGCTCGCTCTCGGCCCAGCTGAGGTGGACCTGGAGCGAGAGCGCCCCCCGGCCTCCGGCCTCACGGTAGGTCTCGATGACCCGGCGCAGCTGGTCCTCCGGTTGGACGATGGTGATGAGCCCGTCAGCCCAGGCCGCGACCCGGGCAGCGCTCTCGACGGACACGACGGGCGCGATCAGCTTGGGCTGCTCCCGCGGGAGGTCCCAGAGCCTGGCCCGGTCGACCGTCACGAGCCCGTCGTGACTCACCTCCTCGCCCGCAAGGAGGCGCCGGATGACGTCCACGCACTCGTCGAGGCGCTGGTCCCGCACGTCCTTGCGTGGCCAGCGGTCGCCGGTGATGTGCTCGTTGCTCGCCTCGCCGCTGCCGAGCGCCACCCAGAACCGACCCTCGAACATCTGCGACAGCGTGGCGATCTTCTGCGCGGCCACCGCAGGGTGGTAGCGCTGGCCCGGGGCGCTGACGCAACCGATCGTGAGGTTCGTCGTCGCGAGGGCGGCGCCCAGCCATGACCACGTGTAGCCGCTGTGGCCCTGCCGCGCGCTCCAGGGGGAAAAGTGGTCCGAGCACATGGCCATCGCGAAGCCGGCCGTCTCGGCGTGCTGCACATCGGTCAGGAGCTGACGCGGACTGACCTGCTCGTGCGAGGCGTGGAAGCCGTATCGAGTCATCCCGCCACCAGACCACACTTCGGGGGCGTCAGACGATGCCGTGGGGGAGGGGATCGCAGAGGTGGCTAGCGTTGGGCCATGGGCCACAGCCACAGTCACGGTCACGCGGGCGCCACGCACCGATGGCGTCTGCAGGTGGCGTTCGGGCTCATCGCGACCTTCTTCGTCGTCGAGCTGGTCACCGCGCTGACGTCGGGGTCGCTCGCGCTGCTCTCCGACGCCGGTCACATGGCCGCCGACGTCGTCGCCCTCGGGGCCGCGCTCGTCGCCACGCGGATCGCTGCGCGTCCGGACTCGACCGGACGTCGGACCTACGGGTCCTTCCGTGCGGAAGTGTTCGCGTCGGGACTGGCCGTGCTGCTCATGCTGGGCGTCGCGGCATACATCGCGGTCGAAACCGTGCAACGCATCGGCGAGGCCGCGCACGTCGCGACTGGACCGATGCTCGTCGTCGGCGCCATCGGACTCGTCATCAACGTCATCGCGTTGACCCTGCTGCGAGGCGGGGCGGCGGAGTCGCTCAACGTCAAGGGTGCCTACCTCGAAGTCGTCGCCGACACCCTGGGGTCCGTGGGGGTCATCGCAGCCGGGGTCCTCGTCTCCGTGACAGGGAATGCGTTGTGGGACACCGTGATTGCGTTGGCGATCGCTGCCTTTGTGGCAGTGCGTGCAGTGATGCTCGGACGTGAGGTGCTCGTAGTGCTGGGGCAGCACGCGCCGGCCGACATGAGCCCCGAGGACGTCACGGCGGCGCTCTCTGCGGTCGGCGGAGTGGCCGATGTCCACGACCTCCACGTCTGGACCCTGACCTCCGGGATGAACGTCGCCACGGCCCACCTCATGACCGTCGAGGGAGCCGATCCGCACGAGGTGCTCGACGCCGCGCGGCACGTGATGCGGAGCCAGTTCGGGGTCGAGCACGCCACCCTCCAGGTCGAGCCCGAGACGCACGAGGGCTGCCACGACGTCACCTGGTGACGACGTCTCACGAGTGGCCGTCCGCTCAGTGGGCGTCGGGCGGCCCGAACGGTGGAGGCCCGAGGAGCTCGATTCCGCCGTTCTCACGAGCCGACGCCGCGATTCGTGCGAGGTCGACCTCACCGGTCGTCGTCGCGGCATCGATGGGCTCGCTCGCGCCGAAGTAGAAGTCCTCGCACGTCCCGGGGGTGTGGAGGCACAGCACCCGCGCCGCCGAGACGACCTTGAAGGCGTGTGGCAGACCGGCGGGGGCCAATGCGATGCCACCGGCGGTGACCGAGTGCTCCTGGCCGTCGAGGTGCAGGAGCAGCTCGCCCTCGAGGACCATGAGCGTCTCGTCGGCAGGGTGCGTGTGCAGCGGGGTGGCCTTGCCGGCGCCCATCTCCATCTCGCACAGCAGGTAGGCCCCGGACGTGTCCGCGGCCCGGGCCAGCCAGGTGTGGACGCCGCCGCCGTAGAACCAGCGGCGTTCAGCGTCCTTCGCGTTGCGGACCAACGATGTGGCGACGGGCTGTGCGCTCATGGCGCGCCTTCTTTCGAGGGTTCCTTGGCTCAAATTGGGATTACGATACCAAATTGATACTGACGTACCATGTTGCCCATGTCAACCCCCTACGAGCAGGGCGGCTACGTCAACCTCAAACGCCGCACGCGCGAGGCGCTCGTCGCCGCAGCGCGCGAGATCGTCGCGGACGGCCGGACGCCCAAGGTCGAGGATGCTGCGGCGGCGGCGGGCGTCTCCCGCACGACGGCCTACCGCTACTTTCCGAACCAGGCCGCGCTGCTCGTGGCTGCACACCCCGAGGTGGGGGCGCAGTCGATGCTGGACGTCGATGCGCCGTCGGACCCGCGCGCCCGTCTCGAGGTCGTGGTCGACCGGGTCATCGAGATGATCCAGTCGACCGAGCTCCAGCAACGCACGATGCTCCGGCTCTCGCTCGACCCCGATCCCGAGCGACGCGCCGAGCTGCCGTTGCGGCAGGGCCGGGTCATCCCGTGGCTCGTGGAGGCGCTGGAGCCGCTGCGCGCCGAGCTCGGGGACGACGGGGTGAAGCGCGTCGCCGTGGCCATCCGCAGCGCGATCGGCATCGAGGCCCTGGTCTGGCTGACCGACGTCGCCGGACAGACGCATGCCGAGGCCGCCGACACGATGCGCTGGTCCGCACGGGCCATGCTCACGTCTGCTCTCACGGGTCGCACTCCTGGCCCCTCAGGTCGGCGTCGAAAGCCCGCACCATAAGGTGTTGCGCCGAGGCCCACCTCAGATCTAGCGTCAAAGGACACAGATGGGAGGTGGTCCACGAAGTGATTTCTGATTGGACGCGTGAGGTGACTGCGCGCTAGCGCACCTCGACTGCTTCGAGGCGCGCCGCCCGGCGCAATCCCCAGCAGTTCACCGCAGCCCGTGGGCCGTGCAGGTCGTCCCCTGCACTCGTTGCACCGAGTTCGCTCGGTCGACAGGCCCACGGGCTGTTCCATGTCCGGGGCTAACGTGAGCGGTATGACGATCAGGTTCGAGGGCACCGTCCGCCGGGTGAGGGAGCGGCTTCTCGTGGAGCTCCCTGCCACTGCCAGCAAGGCGCTGCCGTCGCGGGGTCAGGTCGCCGTCGAGGCCGAGGTGAACGGCCACTCGTTGACGACCGTGTTGGAGCCCGACGGCAGGAAGGGTCACTGGATCTCGGTCGACGACGAGCTGCGACAAGCACTGTCGCTGACCGAGGGTGACGCCGTGTGGGGCAAGTTCACGCCGACCAAGCACTGGCCCGAGCCCGCCCTCCCCGACGACCTCGAGTCCGCCCTGGCGGACGCGCCGGATCTCGAGTCCACCTGGAGCGACATCACGCCGATGGCGCGGTGGGAGTGGGTGCGTTGGGTCGGCGCGACAAAGAACCCGGAGACGCGCGAGCGCCGGGTCGAGGTCAGCATCTCCAAGCTCCGAGGAGGCAGTCGTCGTCCTTGCTGCTTCGACCTGTCGTCCTGCACGGACCCCGAGCTCGCCAAGAGCGGCAAGCTCATCGACGCCGACTGAGTAGCGTCCGATGCGCCAATGGACATGCTGTGGTGCTGCCAAAGCGGTGGTCCTGACCACGGGCCGGCGGCGCGCGGGAGGCCACTGCATGTTCATTGGCCCGCTGTGGCGGTGGGAGCCGCGTCGATCGCGTCTGCTCCTTTCGTCGCATTCGCGAGTCTCCGCTCCCTAAATCCCACCCCACCGCCAACGAAAAAGCCCCGAGCAAGCTCGGGGCAATTTCGTTGGCGGTGGCGGTGGTGTCTAGTTGCACGACATCGTTGACAGGTGTGGCCTGTGGTTTTTGGTGTGATCGTTTCCAGGTGAGTCGCGTCATCGTTGACGTGTCGGGGGTGGTGATCGTTGACGGGTGAGTCGCGTCATGGTTGACACCGGTTGCCCGTTGACGATCGGTCATGAACTCTCGTGACAAGAAGCCGATGGCACCCGGGTGGAGGTCTTGGTCTTCCTGGATGACCACTCCCGCTACCTGCTGTACGCCCGCGCAGAGGCCGCGTTCACGGGCCCGATGGTCGTGCAGGCCCTGCAATCGCTGATCGAGGCCCATGGGGTGCCCGCCTCGACCCTGACCGACAACGGTCTGGTCTTCACCGCCCGCCTGGCCGGGCGCAAAGGCGGACGCAACGGCTTCGAGAAACTCCTGCAGGTCCACCACATCCAGCAAAAGAACGGCCACCCCGGCCACCCTCAGACCCAGGGCAAGATCGAACGCTTCCACCAGACCCTCAAACGCTGGCTCAGGGCCCGGCCCCGCCCGGCGACCCTGGTCGACCTCCAGGCCCTGCTCGACACCTTCGCGCACTGGTACAACCACCAACGGCCCCACCGCTCCGTGGGACGTCGCACCCCCGCAACCGCCTACGCGGCCCTGCCCAAAGCCATAGCCACCACGACCCCGACCGAACCCGAATGGCGCAGCCGCACCGACAAAGTCGCCGCCACCGGCACCGTGTCACTGCGCTACGCCGGAAAACTGCGCCACCTGGGCATCGGCCGCGCCCACGCAGGCCAACCCGTCCTGATGCTCATCCACGACCAACACGTCATCACCAGCCACGCCGACACCGGTGAAGTCCTGGCCGAACACCACATCGACCCCGCCAAGGACTACCAACGCCCCACCCCACACAGCCCGTGATCGTTGACCCGATGAGTCGCGACATCCACGACACCCGCGCGAACCCACAAAAAAAGTCCCGAGCCGCGACACCGTGTAAACGGTGTCGCGACTCAGGACATTGGCGGTGGCGGTGGGATTTGAACCCACGGAGGGCTTTCACCCTCACACGCTTTCGAGGCGTGATCCTTCGGCCGCTCGGACACACCACCGCGAAGCAGAATACGCAATCGCGCCGCAGGAGTGAAATCGAGCAGCGTCAGTCCTTGGTGGCGAGCATCTGCTCCATCACGGCGATCTCGGACGTCTGGGCGGACTTCATCGCGCGCGCCAACGTCACGACTTCCTTGCGATCCGAGCGCGCGAGAACGGCATCGGCCATCTCCACGCCACCACGGTGGTGCTCGATCATCAGCGACAGGAAGATCCGGTCCGCATCAACCCCACTCGCAGCCGTGAGGTTCGCGATGTCCGTCGGTGTTGCCATTCCGGGCATGGCCACGGACTCGCCCCCAGCCGACGTGGCGCTGTGGTGCTCCGACCCCATCCACGCCATGGGCGGCTCCGAGCCCGTCGGGGACAGCCCCCACACCTCGAGCCACCCGGACATCCGACCGGCCTGACTCTGCTGGCTCGTCAGGATGTCGTTGGCCAGGAGGCGCAACGCCGGGTCCTCGGTCCGCTCGACGATGAGCATGGACATCTGGACCGCCTGCCCGTGGTGGGTCTGCATGTCGCGCGAGAACCCGGCCTCGGCCGAGCCGTCCAGCGGGAACCCGCTGCGACCGAACACCGCCCACCCGAGGACGAGCCCGGCCAACAGGCACATGACGCCGAGGAGCACGGACAGACCGACGACCTCAGCCCGGGAACGGGACGAGGTCGTCGGGTCCTGCACGGGAACGTCGGTCACTTTGACGGCGTGGGAGTTGCCGACGGCGAGACCGAGGTGGACGGCGTGGCCGACGGTGATGTGCTCGGCGTCGCGGCCGGCGTCTGTGGCGTGGCGTTCTCGTCGGTGCCGTCGGTGCCACCGGTGCACAGCGCACCTTGCTCCGGCGTCTGCGGACCCTGGCGGTACTCCTTGATGAACGCCTCGAGCCGGTTGTCGTTCACACCGGTGAGGGCGAGCTGCTTGCCCCAGGCCGAGATGACGACGGGCGAGGTGAGGCCCTCGTAGGGCGACAGGACGGCATACGTGTCAGGAGTGATCTCCTTGAGCTTCGCAATGTCCGCCGCCGGCAGGTCGGGCTTGTAGGTGATCCACACGGCGCCGTGCTCCATGGAGTGGACCGCGTTCTCCTTGGGCACCGGTGCGTCATAGACGCCACAGTTGAGCCACACGGGGTTGTGCTCGCCACCGACGGGCGGGGACTCCTTGTAGGCGACGGGGTCCTGGGTGTGCGCGCCCGCGTCGTACTTGAAGGACTTCACGGCCGACAGATTCGGCTTGTTGGCATTGCCGTGGATGATCGCGAACGTCACCGCGCCGACGATGATCGCGATGGTCACGGCGGCCGCACCCCAGATCGCGAGGAGCCGACGACGGTCCTTCGCCTGCTGTTCCTTGCGCATCTGCGAAACGCGGTCGGAGGTGTTGCGCTGGTTGGCGCGCACCTTCTTGCTGCCACTGCCGGACGGGGCCACGAGACACTCCTGAAGATCGATCGATGTCGACAGATTGTGACTCATGCACCTGTATGCCGGCTGCGCGAGTCCGCGTCAGGCGAGCCAGTGCCGCGTTGCGGCCGCCCAGGTGGCACCGATGAGGAGGGCGGCCGACAGTCCCAGCCCCACGGCATACGCACGCCGGTATGCCGTGTTGTCGCGCATCGTGGCGATGGCCAGGTAGGCGGGGAACCAGGTCAAGGCGTAGCGGGGCGTGGACACCCACAGGTTGGAGCAGAGGACGACTCCGACGGTGAGGGCGAGGTAGGTCAGTTCGGGCCAACGGCGCTGTCTCGCAAGGAGAATGCACAGGGCGACACCAAGAAGGACGGCCGCGATGTCAGCGGCTCGGCTCGCCGCCAACCACGCGTCGGGGCTGTCCATCATCGACGTCCAGGCCGTGGTCAGACCCTCCCACGGCGACGCGGTGGCGCGGTTCCAGCCACGGTGCTCGGCCTCGCGCCAGGCATCCCACGAGCCGGTGAGGCTGTGGAGGTGGAGGACGAAGGCCGCGACGCTCAGGGCAGGGAGGCCGAGGGCAAGCACGTCGAGGCGCGGTCGGGGGCGGCCGTCGTGGTGCCACTGCACGGCATACAGAACGACGAGGGCAGCGGCGAGGAAGAGGCCGTTGACGCGCACGCCGGTGGCGAGTGCGGCGAGCAGTCCGGCGAGCCACCAGTGACGTCGGGTGGCGAGCACCCATGCGCCGAGGGCGAGGGCCAGGAACAGTGCTTCGGTGTAGACGGCGACGAAGAAGAAGCCGGTCGGCGCGAGGGCCATGAGGGTGACCGCGCGCCGGGCCGCGACCGGGCCGCCGCGGGAGTCCTCGGCAACGAGCGTCCACAGCAGGCCGGCCGCGACAGCGCCCGCGATGAGGCTGATGAGCAGCCCGGCGGCCGTGACGTTTCCGCCGGTCAGGGGAGCGAGCGCGGCCATCAGCAGCGGGTAGCCGGGGAAATAGGCCTGGTCGCAGCAGTCCAGACCCGGTGGCAGATATCCCAGGGTGGCGATGCGGATGAAGTGGTAGCTGTCCCACAACGAGAAGCGGTCGAGCCACCAGATGTCGCTCGCCCACTCGTGGCCGACGGCGCTCTGTCGGGTGACGGCAGCGATGAGCAGGACCGTGAGCGCGAGCAGGATCCTCGAGGCGAAGAAGGCTGCGCCGGCCCGGATCGCGCCGTTCGAGCGAAGGGTCCTCACCGTTGCGTGGGTCGCCAGAAGGGGCCGCGGGCCACGATGTCGGCATGCGCGGCGACGGCGCGGGCGACCAGGGGTGCCGTGTCGACGTCCGGTGGGGTGGCGCCGACCAGTTCGAGCAGATGGCGGGTCAGGTGGACGTCGCGCAGGTCGCCCAACGCATCCTGGAGCGCGGCGACCGAGGCCGCGAACTCCTCGGCCCCGGAACCAGCAGCGGAACCGGCGGCGGGAGCGGAACCGGGCGCGACGGCATACAGGCTGGAAAAGAACTGTGCGCCGTAGCGCAACTTCTTGGCCTCGATGCGCACCTTGTGCCGCTCGGGGGCGTGGGAGCGCTCGATGTGGGCACCGCGTCGAGAGACCCGGCGAAACCGGCGATCCAAGGCCTCGCCAGCAGCCTCGGCGATGGGCGGGTCGACCGGCACTTCGTCGTGGATGCGCCGGAGGAAGCGGTCGAGGTGCGCGGTGAGGTCGTGCCAACGATCCGAGCTCACGACCGCGAGCGCCTCGTCGTAGGCGCCCTCGCGCAGGACGAGCAGCTTGCGTCGGGAACTCCCGGTGAGCCGCTCGCCGTGGTCGCGCACCGCAACATCGAGGTCGCGGGCGTGGCCGAGGGGCGCGGCGAGATCACGGGCCTCGATGCTCACCCAGGCGATCTTCTCGCCGTCGCCGAGCGGCCGACGGAGCAGGGACAGGGCCGCACGCAGGCGGCGGATCCCCACGCGCATGTCGTGCAGCGCCGCCGGATCGCGGGTGGCGAGCAAGGGATCGACCTGGTCGAGGACCTGTTGTCCGCAGGAGCGCACGATGACGTCGAGCGCCTGCGTCGTCGACAGATCGCGGGTGAGCACGATCGGCGCCGGGGGAGCCGGCACGATCAGCCCGCCGACGAGGAGGCCGAGGGAGAGGTGCTGGGGGCAGTGCTCGGCGAGGCGCACATCGGCTTGCCCGTGGGGGACGGGGCGGGTGCGAGAGACGCGAAGGTGGCGCCCAGGACGAGGTCGACGCTGGCGTCCTTGCGCTTGTCGGCGACCTGGGTCGTGCCCTTGCCGCCCAGCGGGACCAGGAGCTGCGCGCGCGACTTGCCGGCCGGCCCGAACCGGATCTCGGCGGCGGCGACCTTGCGCTTCAGCGGGTCGTTGGACACCTCACCGACGGTGAAACCACGGCGCCTGAGCTCGGTGGCGGTGCGACTCGCGAGGCCGTTCTTGGTCGTCGCGTTGTAGACGTTGACCGTGGTGTTCGCGGCGGTCGGAACCTTGGGGTCGAAGGGTCGGCACGAGGACCCGGGGCTGCGCGGCGCCGCCTCACCCGTGGAGCTGCGGTAGTAGGAGTACGCGTACCAGAACGCGAAGAACAGCATGAGGATGACCATGAGGATGGTCGTCGTCGTGCGGCGCTGCTGTTGGCGGTGCCGCAGCTCGGAGGTGAGTTCGCGTTCTGGCATGAGACCTACTCGATGACGAGGACGCGCGCGTGGAGCGTCGGTCGCTGGTGCAGTGCGGCACGCAGGGCGCGGTGCAGGCCGTCCTCGAGATAGAGCGTCCCCTCGAACTCGACCACGTGGGCGAACAGGTCGCCGTAGAAGGTCGAATCCTCCGAGAGGAGCATCCCGAGGTCGAGGGTGCGCTTGGTCGTCACGAGGTCATCGAGACGGACGAGACGCGGTGGGACGTTCGACCACTGACGCGTGCTGTACCCGTGTTCGGGGTACGGACGCGTGTCGCCGACGGCCTTGAAGATCACGCCGCCACTGTATGGGGCGGCGTCTGCCAAAGCGCGTCGCCTCTCGGGTCGTGAGCGCACTGTGACCTGCCGACGACCGGCCTGTATGCCGTCCGCTCGCCTCTGCGACGCATCTCGAGTCAGGGTTTGCGGGCGCTGCTGATGAGCTCCCGGATGGGGGCGTAGTGGGCCGCGACGGCGTTCTGGAGCGCGAGGGTGTCGCGAGCCTCGGCCGCGTTGACGATGGCCATGTGCAGGCTCGCCGTGAGCGTGAGTGCGGCCTTGTGCTCCTGGCCCAGGGTCGGAGTGACGATGGACTGCACCTCCCAGAACGCTCCCGTGAGCTGCTGGATGAGGTCGTTGCCGATGGGCTCCATGAGCAGGAGGTGGAACTCGCGGTCGAGCTCGAGGTAGTCCTCGCTGCGCTCTGCTGCCTCCGCCATGCCCTTCGCGAGGGACCGCAGGGTCGCGAGCTGCTCGGCATCGAGTCCCGCGGCGACCTGGTGGGCCAGCCCCTGCTCGATCGTCTGCCGCACCTCGACGACCTGGCCGAGCACGAGGTAGTCGTCCTCGCTGTTGAGCAGACCCCGGAAGGCCAGGCTCTCGACGAGGGCAGCGAGCGACATGCGCCCGACGTAGGTGCCATGACCGTGGCGGACGTCGACGATGTCGAGCGCACTCAGGGTCTTCACGGCCTCACGCACGCTCGACCGGCTCGCCCCGATGGCCTCGCAGAGTTCGGCCTCGGTCGGCAACGGATCGCCGGGCTTGAGCTGGTTGCGCACGATGTAGTCCTTGATCCCGGACACCACCTCATCGCGGCGGAGGCCGGGACGCGAACCGGGGACGAGCGTCCCCACATCGAATTTCGCCATTTCGCTTGCCCTTCGGTCTGTGGTCTGTCACTCTCACTCTAGCGGTAATCAGACATCAGACGTCATAGGTCCGCGAAAGTTCCTCAAAATCCCTGCTCCACTCAGAAAGACCCGCAGCGCTGCGGCGGTCACGGCGACAGCGCACGTACTTGCCAACGGAAGGCACTCTCGTGCTGCGGGCCGCCGGCGTCGAGTCCATCGCGGCCACATTGCCCACACAGACCAACACCCCAGCACCCCACCGGACCCAAGGAGCAACGCGATGACGCGTCCGATCACCCTCTTCACCGGCCAGTGGGCCGACCTTCCCTTCGAGGAGGTATGCCGTCTGGCCGCCTCCTGGGGTTACGACGGTCTCGAGATCGCCTGCTGGGGCGACCACTTCGAGGTCGACCGAGCACTGGCCGAGGACGACTATGTGGCCGGGCGTCGCGAGATCCTCGAGCGCCACGGTCTCGGAGTCTGGGCCATCTCGAATCACCTTGTGGGACAGGCCGTTTGCGACGACCCCATCGACCAGCGCCACCAGGACATCCTGCCGGCGGACATCTGGGGCGACGGCGACCCCGAGGGCGTGCGGCAGCGGGCGGCGCGCGATGGCCGACACCGCCCGGGCTGCTGCGCTGCTCGGCGTCGACGTCGTCATCGGCTTCACCGGGTCGGCGATCTGGAAGTACGTCGCGATGTTCCCGCCGGTGTCGGCGGAGACGATCGAGGCGGGCTACCAGGACTTCGCCGACCGCTGGAACCCGATCCTCGACGTCTTCGACGAGGTCGGCGTGCGCTTCGCCCACGAGGTGCACCCGAGCGAGATCGCCTACGACTACTGGACGACCGTGCGCACCCTCGAGGCGATCGACCACCGCCCGGCGTTCGGCCTCAACTGGGACCCGTCGCACATGGTGTGGCAGGACCTCGACCCGGCCGCCTTCATCTGGGACTTCCAGGACCGGATCTATCACGTCGACTGCAAGGACGTGCGCATGCGAGTGGGCAACGGCCGCAACGGTCGTCTGTCCTCGCACCTGCCATGGAACGACCCCCGCCGCGGCTGGGACTTCGTCTCGACCGGGCACGGCGACGTGCCGTGGGAGGACTGCTTCCGCACCCTCGGCGCCATCGGCTACGCCGGACCCATCTCGGTCGAGTGGGAGGACGCCGGCATGGACCGACTCGTCGGCGCCGCCGAGGCCGTCGGCTTCGTGCGCCGCCTCGCTTTCGAGCCACCCGCAGCCGCCTTCGATTCCGCTTTCAGCTCGAGCAAGGACGACGCCTGATGACCACCAACGACTTCACGCCCACCCGCGACGACAAGTTCTCCTTCGGCCTCTGGACCGTCGGCTGGCAGGGCGTCGACGTCTTCGGTGGCGCGGTCCGTCCACCCCTCGATCCGGCCGAGGCAGTGCACCGCCTCTCGGACCTCGGTGCCTGGGGCATCACCTTCCACGACGACGACGTCATCCCGTTTGGTGCGACGCACCCAGGAGCGGCTCGACCACCTCGCTCCGTTCCGCAAGGCGCTCGCCGACACCGGCCTCGTCGTGCCGATGGTGACGACGAACCTGTTCTCCCATCCCGTCTTTCGCGACGGCGGCTTCACCAACAACGACCGCGACGTACGCCGGTTCGCCATCAGCAAGGTCGCCGACAACATCGACCTCGCCGTCGAGCTCGGCGCCACGACGTTCGTCGCCTGGGGCGGCCGCGAGGGTGCCGAGTCCGGTGCGGCCAAGGACGTCCGGGCCGCCCTCGACCGCTACAAGGAGGCCTTCGACGTCCTCGGCGACTACGTCCTCGAGCAGGGCTACGACCTCAGGTTCGCCCTCGAGCCCAAGCCGAACGAGCCGCGCGGCGACATCCTGCTCCCCACCATCGGCCACGCTCTCGCCTTCATCAACGAGCTCGAGCACCCCGAACTCGTCGGCCTCAACCCCGAGGTCGGGCACGAGGAGATGGCCGGGCTCAACTACGCCCACGGCATCGCCCAGGCGCTCTGGCACGGCAAGCTCTTCCACCTCGACCTCAACGGTCAGCACGGTCCCCGCTTCGACCAGGACCTGCGCTTCGGTGCCGGCAACGCCCGCGGCGCGTTCTGGACCGTCGACACGGTCGAGCAGGGCGGCTACGACGGGCCGCGGCACTTCGACTTCAAGCCGCCGCGCACCGAGGACATGGACGGGGTCTGGGCCTCGGCCGCCGGCTGCATGCGCAACTACCTCGTCCTGCGCGAGAAGTCCCGCGCCTTCCGGGCCGACCCCGAGGTCCAGGCGGCGCTGCAAGGCCTCGCGGCTCGACCAGCTCGCGATGCCCACGCTGGCGCCGGGGGAGGGGCTGGACGACGCTGCGCGCCGAGAGCTTCGACCCGGAGGAGGCGGCCGCTCGCGGCATGGCCTTCGAGCACCTCGACCAGCTCGCCCTCGACCACCTCTACGGGATCCGGTGAGACGACCACGGCGTATGCCGTTGCCTCACCACACGCTCGCACTAGAGTGCCGAGGGTGACTGAGAACGCGACTCCCGAGCAGCCCGCCGCAGACGCCTCCGCGGCTCCCGCACCCGCAGCAGAGGAGTCCGCCCCTGCCCAGGAGGCTGCTGCTCCTGCCGCTCCCGCGGAGGCGGCCGCACCTGCAGAGGCCGCCGCACCTAACCCCCCCGCAATGCGGCGCCCGCTGCGCAGGAGGCGCCCGCCGAGAGCAACGCTCACCTCGACGAGATCCGCGCGGGCTACGCCTTCGAGGGCCCCGCCCTCGACTTCGGCGCGGCCGTCATCGACGACGTCGCCCACCCCGACACTCCGGTGCGCATCCCCCTCGCCGTCCTCAACCGCCACGGCCTCGTCGCCGGCGCCACCGGCACGGGCAAGACCAAGACCCTCCAGCTCATGGCCGAGCAGCTCTCCGGTCAGGGCGTCCCGGTCTTCCTCGCCGACATCAAGGGCGACCTGTCCGGCATGGCCAGCCCGGGCGCGCCGAGCGACCGGACCGCAGCGCGAGCCAAGGATGTCGGACAGGACTGGCAGCCCACGGCATACCCGACCGAGTTCTTGTCCCTCGGCGGCCAGGGCAAGGGCATCGCCGATCCGCGCGACGATCACCGACTTCGGTCCGACGCTGCTCTCCAAGGTGCTCGGCCTCAACGACACGCAGGAGTCCAGCCTCGGGCTCGTCTTCCACTACGCCGACAAGAACGGCCTCCTGCTCCTCGACCTCAAGGACCTGCGCGCCGTCATCAGCCACCTCGTGAGTGACGAGGGCAAGCCGGAGCTCAAGTCGCTCGGTGGCCTCTCGTCCGCGACGGCCGGTGTCATCCTGCGCGAGCTCATCGCCTTCGAGGACCAGGGCGCCGACGCGTTCTTCGGTGAGCCGGCGTTCGAGACCAGCGACCTGCTTCGCACGGCGCCGGACGGCAAGGGTCTCGTGACCTGCCTCGAGCTGCCCGGCGTGCAGGACCGGCCGGCGCTCTTCTCGACCTTCCTCATGTGGATGCTCGCGGACCTCTTCCACGACCTCCCCGAGGTCGGCGACATCGACAAGCCCAAGCTCGTCTTCTTCTTCGACGAGGCGCACCTGCTCTTCGCCGACGCGAGCAAGGCCTTCCAGGAAGCCATCGAGCAGACCGTCCGCCTCATCCGCTCCAAGGGCGTCGGCGTCTTCTTCGTGACCCAGTCGCCCAAGGACGTCCCCTCGGGCGTGCTCGGCCAGCTCGGCAACCGCGTGCAGCACGCCCTGCGCGCCTTCACCCCCGACGACGCCAAGGCCCTCAAGGCCGCCGTCGGGACCTACCCGCACAGCGCCCTACGACCTCGAGGACGTCCTCACCTCGCTCGGCACCGGCGAGGCCGTCGTCACGGTCCTGTCCGAGAAGGGCGCCCCCGACCCCCGTCGCGTGGACCCGCATGCGCGCACCCCAGTCGCTCATGGCCCCGTCGCCCGACGCTGTGCTCGATGCCGCGATCGCCGCATCGCCGATCGCGTCGAAGTACGCCGCAGTCGCCGACCGCGAGTCGGCCTACGAGAAGCTCACTGCTCGTGTCCAGGCGCCCCCGGCGGCCGAGGCGCCGCAGCAGACTCCGGCGCCCACCGCTGCCAAGAAGACTGCCGCCCCCAAGGAAGACCCGGGTTTCGTCTCGCAGGTCGTGAAGTCCAGCGCGTTCAAGTCGGCTCTGCGGTCGGCCGGCACGGTCCTCGGCCGCGAGATCACCCGCTCGATCTTCGGCACGCGCAAGCGCTGACCCACGACGTACTTCTGCGCCGGTCGCGCGACCGGCGCACATCCTGACGAGCGGCGTCCTTACGGGGGCGCCGCTGGTCACGTTCTGCGCCGGTCGCGCCAGCGGCGCACAGCGTCAGAGGGTGAGCAGGGCTCTCGCGTAGGCGCATTCGACGTCCGGATCGGTGAGCGTATGCCGGGTGCCGTCGCCCGCGGCATACGTCACCTCCCAGCCGTCCCCGACTCGGCGGAGCGACTCGAGCCGGTCGCCGAGCAGTTCGCGCAGCTGGTCCTCGCGGGGCAGCCAGAGCGACTGGTCCAGGCTGACCGAGTCCAGCGCCCACTCGGTCGTGCCGTTGAAGCCGAGGACGGTCTGGTCGGCGAAGTGCTGCGGCTCGATCGTCAGGTTGCTGATCCAGAAGACCTCGTCGGCGAGGTTTGCGGTGTCGATGACGAACCGGTCACCCGTTGCTGGCTCCCACAGCACTCCCGCGTCGTGGGCCAGGCTGCGGGCGAGGTCGAGGCTGATCATCGCCCCATCATGACCCGCCTCCTTGCGTCTGCGTCGATGGCTGCTCTGGCGACCGTCGACGCAGACGTTGCGGAGGGTCACCACCAGGTGAGGACCGCGGCCGTCCCCGAGATGACGGCCCAGAACCTCAGGGCCCGTCCGATCAGTCCGGTGATGAGGAAGACCGACAAGCGCACCCGCAGCGCACCCGCGACAACGGCGAGAACGGCATACGGAGGAAGGCCGGCGGCGGCGGAGACGAGCAGCAGCCCGGCCATGAACCACGGGCGCCCCTCGGTGCGCGCGCGCCACTTCTCCATGGCCGCGCTCGCCCTGGGCTTGCGCATGCGGCGGGCGACGAAGGCGAAGCGTTCGAGCTCTCGGCCGCCGTAGTACCAGAGCAGCTTGCCCGCCATCTGCCCGATCGTCGCGGCGGCCACGAGGAGCCACGTCGGTGCCCGGTCCTGCGTGGCGGCCACGACGATGAGCGCCTCGATGTTGATGAGCGGCACGATCGCCGAGGCCACTCCGAGGCCGACGGTCGTGAGGCCCTCAAGCCACATGCGGCGTGCCCGGCACGGGAAGCCCGATCCGCAGCAGCCGGGCCAGCGACCAGCACTTCATGGCGAGCAGGGCCACGGCGATGGCCAGTCCCACCCACATCCATCCCGTCACGAGCAGCAGCACCGCGAAGAGCGCGCTGTTGACGGCCTTCGCCGGCTTGGACCAGTTCCACAGCCAGATCTGACGGTCGACGACGTAGAAGTAGTTGGGGCTGCGGATCGGCCAGGCGAGGAAGGCGATCGACAGGAAGCTGTCGACGACCATGAACTCGGCGAGGTAGACGAAGATCGCCGGCGCCAGTTCGGGCTGCAGCCAGGCCAGGCCGAAATAGAACGCGCCCGCGTTGAACCGGTCCGAGAAGATGTCGAGGACCGCACCGATCCGGGTCTCGCACCCGCGCAGCCGCGCCCATGTGCCGTCGGCCATGTCACCGACCCAGTAGATGGCCGAGGGCGACGACGAGCAGCGTCAGACTGCCCTCGTGCACCGCCCAGGCGGCCACCCCCGCCGACGCGATCGTGCGCACGGCCGTGATGACCGTCGCCCCGGTCCACAGGCGTTCACGCCGATCCCGACATCGGCCGAGTGCTCCCCCAAGAGCGCAGATCCCCACATTCGCTCAGGATAGGTCGCTCAGCCCAGCAGTGCGGCGATCACGCGGAATCACCGCCGCGTCAGATCCCAGATCGGGTAGCGGAAGACGCGCCCCGTCCGCCAGGTCATCGCGGCGGCGAGCAGAGGGAGCAGGACCGAGGCCGCCAGCCAGACCAGGGCGAGGACACCGCCCATCGTGTCGTGGTGGGTCACCAGGGCCAGGCCGACGCCGGCGACGAGGAGGATCAGTTGCTGCACATGGAACCGGAGGATGGCAGCGGCGGTCAGCCGCACCAGTGGCCGATGGTCCTTGCGCGACACATGGGTGACCAGGGCGACAGGCGGCACGAGGATGGTCGTGGCCGCAATGAGGTGGAGCGCTGCGGCGTAGCAGACGGCCGTCGTCAGCCACGGGGCAGAGGCATTGAGCTCCTGCCGCAGCTGATCCTGGTAGTTCCCCTCGCCCACCCGCT
Organism: uncultured Actinomycetota bacterium; assembly: GCA_963807825.1. GTDB lineage: Bacteria > Actinomycetota > Actinomycetes > Actinomycetales > Dermatophilaceae > Knoellia. The sequence goes on along the minus strand of CAWEDC010000013.1, from coordinate 98,402 downwards.
CAGGATAGGTCGCTCACCCCAGCAGCGCGGCGATCGCGAGGATCACCGGCACGGAGCCCATCGTCGTGATGAGGATGGTGTCGCGGGCCAGCACCGTCGCCCGGTCGTAGCGGGTGGCGTGGACGAAGATGTTCTGCGCCGTGGGCAGCGCCGAGCAGACGACGATCGCGAGCAGAGCCTGACCGTCGACTCCGAGCGCGAAGTGCGCCACGGCATACGCCACGACGGGTTGGACGACGAGCTTGAGCGCCGACGTCGTCGCGAGTTCGCTCACCGATCCGGCGGCACCGAGGCCGGGGCCGAGCCGCAGCGCGATGCCGTAGGCGATGAGCATCGACGGGACCGCGAGGTTGCCGAGGAGCTCGAGCGGGTTGCCGACGAAGTCCGGCAGCGTCCACCCGGTGACCGACAGCAGCACCCCGATGAGCGAGCCGACGGTGAGCGGGTTCCTGAACGGCCGCGTCAGGAGCTGTACCGAACGACGGCGCCCGCCCCAGGGCGTCAGTGTCCAACAGCGCCAACGCAATCGGCTGCAGGACGAGCAGCTGGAGCAGCAGGGTCGGCGCGACGTAGGACGCGTCGCCGAGGACGTAGCTCGCCACCGGGATACCCAGGTTTCCCGCATTCACGTATGCCGCCGAGAGACCTCCGATGGTCGCCTCACCGAGGCGCCGGTGCCAGACAAACCGGGCGCAGCCCGGCATAGATGGCCAGGGGGACGAGCACGGCGACGGAGGTGGCGACGAGGTTGGCCGACAGGACGTCGTGGACGTCGGCCCGGCTCAGCGTCACGACCATGAGCGCCGGTGAGCCGACGAAGAACGCGACCTGCGACAGGATCCGCTGGGCGGTCAGGTCGAGGATGCGCAGGTGGGCGAGGAGGGCGCCGACGCCGATGACGACGGCGATCGTCGCGAACCCCGTGAAGACTCCCTGCACTCGGTCAGGCTAGGTGGGCCGGCGCAGCACCGGCGCCAGCGTCTCAAGGACGGAGGCGTCCTCGATCGTCCCCGGCACCACCGGAGTCCGGCCGTCGGCGAGTTCGCGCATCGTCTTGCGCAGGATCTTGCCGGAGCGCGTCTTGGGCAAGGCGGCGACGATGTCGACCTGCCGCAGCGCGGCCACGGCACCGACCTCGTCGCGCACCCGCTGGACGAGCTCGCGACAGATCCGCTCGCCCTCGGCGCCCGTCCCGTCGACGCCGCCCTTGAGGACGACGAGTCCGCGCGGCACCTGGCCCTTGAGCTCGTCGGCGACACCGATGACGGCGCACTCGGCGACGTCGTGGTGACCGGCCAGCGCCGCCTCGATCGAGCCGGTCGACAGTCGGTGACCGGCGACGTTGAGGATGTCGTCGGTCCGACCCATGACGTAGAGGTAGCCGTCCTCGTCGACGAGCCCGCCGTCACCGGACACGTAGTAGCCCGGGAAGGTCGACAGGTAGCCCGTCGACGTAGCGCTGGTCATCGCCCCACAGCGTCGGCAACGTCCCGGGAGGCATCGGCAGCTTGAGGCAGATCGCGCCCTCCTGGCCGGCCGGCAGAGGCGAACCGGACTCGTCGAGGATCTCCACGGCATACCCCGGCACCGGCACCGTCGGAGAGCCCGGCTTGATCGGCATCGGTTCGCAGCCCGCGCAGATTCGCGGCGATCGGCCAGCCGGTCTCGGTCTGCCACCAGTTGTCGACGACGGGGACCCCGAGCATCGACGTCGCCCACTCGTAGGTGTCGGGGTCGAGGCGCTCGCCCGCGAGGAAGACCGTGTCGAGCGAGGAGAGGTCGTGCTCGCGCATCAGCTCACCGTGCGGGTCGTCCCGTTTGATGGCCCGGTATGCCGTGGGCGCGGTGAACATGGCCCGCACCTTGTGCTCGGCGATGAGTCTCCAGAAGGCGCCGGCGTCGGGGGTGCCGACCGGTTTGCCCTCGTAGAGAACGGTGGTCGCGCCGGTGAGCAGTGGCGCGTAGACGATGTAGGAGTGGCCGACGACCCACCCGACGTCGCTCGCGGTGAACCACACGTCGCCCGGGTTGATGCCATAGATGTTGTCCATCGACCAGCGCAGGGCGACGGCGTGACCACCGTTGTCGCGGACGATTCCCTTGGGGCGACCGGTCGTGCCCGACGTGTAGAGGACATAGAGCGGGTCGGTCGCCGCGACCTCGACGCAGTCGGCGGGCTCGGCGTCGGCGACGAGCTCGTCCCAGTCCATCTCCTCCCAGTCGGTGTCGCGCTCGCCGACCGCGGCCCGGGCCTGCTCGCGCTGGAAGACGATGACCGACTCGGGCTTGTGGGTGCTGCGGTCGAGGGCCGCGTCGAGCATCGGCTTGTACTCGACGACGCGGCTCGGCTCGATGCCACAGCTCGCGGCGACGACCACCTTGGGCAGGGCGTCCTCGATCCGCGCGGCCAGCTCGGCCGGCGCGAACCCGCCGAACACGACCGAGTGGATCGCGCCGAGCCGGGCACACGCGAGCATCGCGACGACGGCCTCCGGCACCATCGGCATGTAGATGACGACTCGGTCGCCCTTCTCGACCCCCAGGCTCGCCAACGCACCGGCGAACGTCGCCACGCGAGCCAGCAGGCCGGCATACGTGATGGTCTGTTTGGTCCCGGTGACGGGACTGTCGTGGATGAGCGCGGGCTGCTCGCCGCGGCCGTCGCGCACGTGCCGGTCGAGCGCGTTGAAACACGTGTTGAGGGTCGCGCCGGTGAACCAGCGATAGAGCGGTGGGTTCGAGCTGTCGAGGATCGTCGTCGGGGGAGTGATCCACTCGATCCGCTCCGCGGCCGCGCGCCAGAACGTGTCCGGGTCGTCGAGGGATTGCCGGTATGCCGCCGTGTAACCGTCGTTGGTCATCTCGCCATCGTGGCCCGTTGCGGACCGCTCGGCCAGCGGTTCGGGTGAACGGGCTGGCCGAGCGGCGGCGGGGGTGCGGCGAATGGGTCGGCGGCGCTCAGCCCCAGTTCTCGGCCTTGGTGAGGCAGAACGGGTGCCCGCTCGGGTCGAGCAGGACGCGCCAGGTCTCGCCGGGCTGCTCGTCGGGCAGGGTCCCGCCGAGCTTGACGATCTCGGCGGCTGCGGCGTCGAGGTCGTCCACGGCGAGGTCGAGGTGGAACTGCTTGGTGCCGTGCTCGTTGGGCCAGCCGGGCTCCTCGTGGTCGGGGAGGGTGCCGAAACCGAGGGCGTGGTCGGGGCCGGTGAGCATGGCGTAGCCGTCGCCCTCGGCCGCCACCTCCCAGCCGAGGACGGCCGACCAGAACTTGGCGTCGCGGCTCGCGTCGGAACTGTCGAGGGTGAGCATCTTGAGGGTGGCGATGGCCATGTGAGGGCTCCTTCGTCGGTCGGGTGGCTGTGTCGGCCAGTCTCCCTAGGCTGGGTCGGTGCCCGATAGGACAAACCCGCCACCGACGGCGACCTTCGCCGGGATCCTGCGACCCGAGCAGCTCGCCGAGTACGTGCAGGTGCGGCGTTGGCCTGCTGGTGCGCGGGTGTCGCGCTGGGTCGAGAACCACTGGTCGCTGCGCCTGGGACCTGCCCGAGGGTGCGTCGTTTGCGAGTGAGGTGCTGCCCCATCCCACGTGCTCCCTCACGGTCGAGCGTGGCGACCACCCGCGCCCCGAGCTCGCGGGTGAGGAGGTCGTCATCACCGGCGTGGTGACGCGACGGTTCGACGTGGAGATCCGGGGGAGCGGGCGCGTGGCGGGGCTGCGGTTCCGGCCGGGCGGGCTGGCGGCGCTGACCGGGCAGTCGGCGAGGGCGTGGACCGATCGCACTGTCGCCGCTGCCGAGGTGGTGCCTGGCGGGATCGTCGAGGCGCTCGCGGCCTGGACCTCGACCGCAACGACGGTGAACTCGAAACCGCGATGGCTGACGTCGAGGCGGCGTTCCCGGACGGGCCGGTGGGGGTGTCCTCGGCAGCGCTCGCTATGACCGGGTGCTGCGGATCGTCACCGACATGCTCGAGGACCGGTCGATCGTCGCGGTGAGTGAGATCGAGGAGCGGCATGGAGTGTCGGCCCGCACGCTCCAGCGCGACTTCCTGCACTACATCGGAGCCGGGCCGAAGTGGGTGCTCGGGCGCTACCGGATGCACGACGTCGTGGCGGACCTCGACGGTGGCTATGACGGATCGCTGACCGACCTCGCGCTGCGTCACGGCTGGTACGACCAGGCCCACTTCACCCGCGATTTCACCGCCCTGGTGGGGGTCCCGCCGAGCCGCTATCGGGGCCAGAAATGAGCGGATTTCGTGGGGCATCAGCGCTCGGGTAATCTCCTCCGTTGGAGGATTCGCATAGTGGCCTAGTGCGCGCGCTTGGAAAGCGCGTTGGGGTAACACCCGCAGGGGTTCGAATCCCCTATCCTCCGCCAGACGAGGGCCCCGGCTTCGTGCCGGGGCCCTTTCTGCATCCGCTTTCCACCCCTTTCGACTGTGCGCGATGCACGCTCATTGCTCCTTCGTCGCAAACGCGCCATCGCGCAGCACCCGCAAGGGATCGGGTGGGGCCTTGCGGGTTCCGGCTCTTCAGCGGGCGTCGAGTGGGAGCATCTGGGCATGACCGCTGACGTCACGCCGGCCGCCGACGCGCCCTCCCCGCCGGTCGATGTTGCGCGTGACCGGCCCAACCTTCGCCGCCTGGTCGCGCTCCTCATCGTCGCGGCATGGGTGACCTGGGCGGTCCCGGCCTGGCAATCGACCTTCCACGAGGTCCGGGCGCAAGAGCTCATCGCCGACATCAAGGCCGACCGAGTCACCGGCTTCCTCGCGGTCGAGAACGTCCGGCAACCCGCCACCGGTGCGCGAGTCGGCATTGACGCGTCGTGGTTGTGGGGCTTCCAGCCGATGTACGACGTGCCCGCAGCGGACGTCAATGGGCGCCCCGAGGACGGACCGCCCTTCCAGGTGATCTACACCGTCGACGGCGGCCGTACCCGTTGGGTTCCGGACCTGCTCATCGACGGTCCTGACCCCTTCGGAGCCCTCCAGGCGTCGGGTGCGCGCCCGTTCACACCGGCGACGGCGCCCCCGAGTTGGGACTGGGCGGCATTCCCGGGTCTTCTCATCGTGCTCCTTGTCATCGGGAGTCTCGTCGCCTGGCCGCCGCGCAGGGGCACCCGACCGTTCTGGGTGCTCCTCGCCACTCTCTTCGCCGGACTCGGGGTCCTGGCCTACGCCGTTCGCGAACTGGTCATCGACACATCGTCGTCGGAAACATCGCGACTTCGCTGGTTTCACGGGCTGCTCATCGCGGTGGTCGGCGGCCTCTTCCTGCCACCGCTGCTGGGCCTCCTGCGCTGACGACAGACGGCGTATGCCGTCCGCTCCCGTTCTCAGATTGACTCATCGGTACCTGTTGCGCACGTCCGATCCTGTGGCTAAGTTCCATGATTAGGACTAGGTACGTGAATTGTTCACGCTGTGTGGACGCCGATGAAATGGAGATAACCATGACCAGTCCCAACCGTCGCCAGCTCCTCACCGGCGGAGCCGGCCTCGCCGGTGCCGCTGCCCTCGGACTCGGTGCGACGCCAGCGTTCGCCAGCCCAGCGGCATACCCCTCTGTCGTCAACGATCCGAACCGCAAGGTGACGCCGGGTGCGGACGTCGCGGCCGCCGCGAACTGGTCCGTCCTCGCGGGCCGCAAGGTCGGCATCATCACCAACCCGACCGGCATCCTGCTCAACCTGCGCACGATCGTCGACGAGATGCACGACGCGGGCACGGTCGACATCCGCGGCGTCTTCGGGCCCGAGCACGGCTTCCGCGGCACGGCCCAGGCGGGCGAGGCCGAGGACACCTACGTCGACGAGCGCACCGGGCTGACCGTCTATGACGCGTACGGCGCCACCACCGCGAAGTTCGCGCAGATGATCCGCACCGCTGGCGTCGACACGGTCGTCTTCGACATCCAGGACGTCGGCGCGCGGTTCTACACCTACATCTGGACGATGTACACGGCGATGAAGGCATGCGTCGAGACCGGTGCCTCGATGGTCGTCCTCGACCGCCCGAACCCCATCGGCGGCAAGGCCTTTGGCCCGATGATGACCGACCCGTGGACCTCGGGCGTGGGCGCCGAGAAGATCGTCCAGGCGCACGGCATGACCGTCGGCGAGCTCGCCAAGTTCCTCGACGCGATCATCCTGCCGACCGACACCAACGGTGGTCACCTCTCCGAGCTGAAGATCGTCGAGGTCAAGGGCTGGCGACGTGATGTCACGTATGCCGGGACGGGCCTTCCGTGGGTCATGCCCAGTCCCAACATGCCGACTCCCGACACCGCACTCGTCTATCCGGGCACGGGCATGTTCGAGGGCACGAACCTGTCGGAGGGGCGCGGCACCACGCGACCGTTCGAGCTCGTCGGTGCGCCCTACGTCGACCACAAGTGGGCCGATCGGCTCGCTGGCCGTGACGTCCCCGGAGTCGCCTTCCGTGAGGCCTACTTCACGCCGACGTTCAACAAGCACGTCGGCAAGGTCTGTGGTGGTGTGCAGGTCCACATCGTCGATCCGTCCGCCATCGACCCGATGCGAGTGGGCGTCGAGATGCTCGTGGCCGCCAAGTCGATCTATCCGGCGTTCGAGTGGCGCTACGACGCCTACGACCCGGCGCGGCCGTACTGGATCGACAAGCTCACCGGCTCGACGCGACTGCGCGACCAGATCACGGCCGGCGCCGACGTCGCCACCGTCATCGGCGCCTGGAAGGACGAGCTGGCGGCGTTCGACGCGGCGCGTCAACCCTTCCTCATCTATGGAGGTCCGACCCGATGACCCTCTCGCGACGCGTGGTTTTGGGTGGCGGATTGGCTGCCGGCACAGCGTTCTTCGCTCCGGGGCTGGGAATGGGTGTGGCTCGGGCTGACGACTTTGACAAGCCGTTCACCGGCTTTGCGCCGCCGTCGACCGTGCTGAAGGACGGCACGCCTGCGTCGGTCGGTCTCGACCCCGCACCCATCGAGCTCGCCAAGACGCAGGTGATCGGCCACCAGACCGCACCGGCTGGCGGCCACCCGCTCTATCCCGGACACGTGGGGCTCATGGCGCATGACGGTGTCGTCGTCGCCACCCAGGCCGACGGCTACGCGCTCCGCTATCGCAACGCGACGCAGGAACTGCCGCAGAGCGAATGGCTCCCCATGCGTCGCGACACGATCTTCGACATGGCCTCGGTGTCGAAGCTGTTCACGTCGATCGCCGTCGTCCAGCTCATCGAGGAGGGGCGGGTTGGGCTGGAGACGGCGGTCGCGGAGTACCTCCCGGAGTTCGGCGCGGCCGGCAAGGAGTCGGTGACGATCCGCAACCTGCTCACCCACACGAGCGGCTTCACGTCCTGGCTCCCGCTCTACAGCAAGTACCCCGACAAGGCCTCACGCATCGCTGCCGTGATGAACCAGCCGCTCACCAACCCGGTGGGCACGGTCTATCTCTACAGCGACCTCAACCTCATCACACTCGGCGTTCTCGTCGAGCGACTGCGGGGCGCGTCGCTCGACGAGGTCGTCGCCGCACGGCTCACCGGGCCGCTGGGCATGACGCGACACGGGCTACAACCCGGCGGTCAAGGAGCGCACGGCCGCGACGGAGTACCAAGCGGTGCCCGCCCGCGGCATGGTCTGGGGCCAGGTGCACGACGAGAACGCCTGGTCCCTGGACGGGGTCGCCGGTCACGCCGGAGTGTTCTCGACCGTGGACGACATGGCGGTCCTCGCCCAGGCGCTGCTCAACGGCGGCACCTACCGCGGCGCCCGCATCCTCGACCGCAAGAGCGTGTCGCTGCTCATCACCAACTTCAACCAGGCCTTCCCCGGTGACGACCACGGACTCGGGTTCGAGCTCAACCAGACCTGGTACATGGATGCGCTGAGCGGTCCGCGCACGGCCGGCCACACCGGCTACACGGGCACGTCGATCGTCATCGACTTCACGTCGCGCTCCTTCGCCATCCTGCTCACCAACCGCGTCCACCCCTCGCGGGCGTGGGGGAGCATCAACGTCGCTCGCCAGGAATGGGCCGGCGGACTGGGGAGAGCTCTGCCGATCACGCCACGCGGCAGCCACGTCGAGTGGGAGACGCAGGCCCTCCACGCGACCAACGCCGTTCTGTCGGTGCCCCTGGCCGTTCCGGCGACCGGTGCCCGCCTCGGCTTCGACCTCATCGCCGAGACCGAGGAGACCGACATCCTGCGTCTCGAGTCGTCGACCGACGGCACGACCTGGACGCTCGTCCCGATGCAGATCCGCCACCCTGGCGACACGCGCACCGGCGAAGAGGATGGATCCGTGAGCGGGACTCCCGGCGAACGGCGCTGGGCGCAGGTTCGTGCCGAGCTCGCGGGCGGCCAGCAAACCCTGCGCTGGCGCTACACGACCGATGGCAACACCCTCGGGCGCGGCGTCGCGGTGAGCCGGATTCGGGTCGTCGGCGCGGGTGGAGTCATCGCCGACAGTGATGCTTCCTCCGACACATTCTCTGCTTCGGGCTGGACGAAGCGATCGAGGTCGTAAATTTGGGCCATGTCATCACCGATTCCGCTGTCCGACGTGGCTGACGCGCCACTCCTCGTTCGCCTGCGTGGCATCCGCCCCACGCTCACGCCTGCCGAGGATCGGGTCGCGGCGGAGGTGCTCGCGGATGCTCGACGCGCGTCCGACCTGACGATCACGGAGCTCGCGCAGGCGGCGCAGACGTCGGAGACGACGGTGCTGCGGTTCTGCAAGCGCCTCGGGCTCAAGGGCTACCCGCAGCTGCGGCTCGGCCTCGCGGCCGAGTCGGCCATGCCGCGCGAGCAGCGCATGTCGGGCAGCGACATCAGTGCGACCGACACGATCGACGACATCATCGCCAAGGTGGCATCCCTCGACTCCAGCGCCGTCGAGGAGACCGCGCAGCAGCTCGACCGCCTGGCGCTCAAGAAGGCGGCCGATGCGCTGGCCGGTGCGACCCGGGTCGACATCTATGGCATTGGTGCCAGCGCGATCGTGGGCAGCGACCTGCAGCAGAAGCTGCACCGCATCGGGGTGATCTCCTTCGCCTGGAACGACCCGCACATCGCCCTCACGAGCGCCACGTTGCTCACCAAGAAGGACGTCGCCATCGGCATCTCCCACTCGGGGGCGACGAGCGAGACGATCGAGTCCCTGGCGGCCGCGCGTGAGCGAGGCGCCACGACGGTGGCCATCACGAACTTCCCCCTGTCGCCCCTCGCCAAAGGGGCTGACATCGTGCTCACGACCGCCGCCCGTGAGACGTCGCTGCGCTCGGGTGCGACCGCCAGCCGCATCGCCGCCCTCACGGTCGTGGACTGCCTCTTCATCGCTGTGGCACAGCGCGATCTGCCCCGCGCGCGCAAGGCCGTCGTCGAGAGCCGCAAGGCTGTCGCCGGACACCACCTCGCGTGAGTGATTGACATGATTGACGCTGACGTCGTGAGAAACTAACCTACGAAAATGGTTAGTGACGTCCGGGTGAGCGCACCCACCGAAGAGCGGCACCCGGGCACGACCGGCATCGACACGGCGTCGACCCTCGAGATCCTCACGTTGATGAACGACGCCGACCGGACGGTGGCCGACGCCGTCGCCGAGGTCCTGCCCGAATTGGCGCTGCTCGTCGACCACGCCGTCGAGGCGATCCGGGCTGGCGGCCACGTCCACTACTTCGGCGCCGGCACGTCCGGGCGCCTCGCCGTCCTCGACGCCGCCGAGCTCCTGCCGACCTTCAACGTCCCGCCGGGGTTGTTCGTCGCGCACCATGCCGGCGGGTCCGCGGCCCTCGTGAGCGCCGTCGAGAACGTCGAGGACGACGTCGAACTCGGGCTCGCCGAGGCCTCGACCCTCACGTCGCTCGACATCGCCATCGGCCTCACCGCCTCCGGTCGCACCCCCTACGTGCGGGGTGCGCTCGCGGGGGCCCGCGAGCGGGGGGCGCGCACAGCGCTCGTGACGGCGAACCCGGGAGCCGAGCTCGCGGCATACGCCGATCATCTGTTGGCCCCGGAGACCGGCGCCGAAGTGCTGACCGGATCGACGCGGCTCAAGGCCGGCACGGCCCAAAAGCTTGTCCTCAACTCCTTTTCGACGGCCGTGATGATCCGCCTCGGACGCACGTGGTCCAACCTCATGGTCGACGTCGTCGCCACCAACGCCAAGCTCCGCGGCCGCGTCGTCCGGATCCTCCAGGAGGCCAGTGGCGCCAGCGAAGACGATGCCCGCGCCGCCCTCGAGGCCTCCGGCGGTCAGCTCAAGCCGGCCCTGCTGTCGCTCCTTGCCGGCGTCTCCGTGGCCGATGCCGTGGCCGCGCTCAGCGCACACGACAATTCCGTCGCTGTGGCGCTCACTGCCCTGAAGGTCTGATGGGCGCCGTCGTCGGAGTCGACGTGGGCGGCTCCGGACTTCGACTGCAATGGGCGTATGCCGGTGAGCTGAGTCCCGTGCACACCGCACCTGGCGCTCGGATCGGGGAGCGTGGTGTGGACGTGGCGGCGCTCGCGGCCGATGCGGCCCGGCTGTTGTCGGAGGGTGGCGTGGGTGTGGGCACCGACGTGCCCGTGGACGCCGTGTGCTGGTCGCAACGGGGGTTGCTCTTCCTGTCGGATCCGACGGAGGTCGTCTCGACTGTGGTGGTGGGACTGGGCGCTGCGCGGACGGCTGTCGTCAGTGATGCGGTGGCTTCGCTCGTGGGTGCCCTGGGGTCGGTGCGGCCGGGGGCTGTCGTGGCGGCGGGGACGGGGGCGGTGGCTTTCGGGACGGACTTCGGTTCTGAGGCAACGTCGATCTGGCGGCTCGTCGATGGGTGGGGTCACGTGCTCGGCGACCGGGGTTCGGCCGCGTGGGTCGGGCTGCAGGGATTGCGGGCCGGATTGCGTCATCACGACGGCCTGCCCGATGGTTCTGGCCGGTTGCTCGTCGCGGGGGAGTCGGCGTTCGGTGCCACGTCGCGCTGGCCGCGTCGTGTGATGACCGGCGCCAACGCCCCCGAGCTGCTGGCGTCGTTTGCGCCGCAGGTCGTCGAGGCAGCGGTCGCGGGTGACCCGATGGCGGTGCAGATCTGTCAGGAGGCGGGGGAGTCGTTGGCCCAGTCGCTGCTGGCCGCCGCCGTGGGGATCTCGTCGCCCACCCTGGTGGCGACGGGCGGACTGCTCAACGCGGTGCCCGTGCGCGCGGCGCTCGAGTCCGCGGTCGCCGCTGCCGGTGCGACGTTGACACCCTCCGAGGGTGGCGCCCTCGAGGGCGCTCTGTTCCTGGCCGCGCTGCTCGGTGAGACGGGCACGATCCCCAGGCACCCGGCATACGTGCATCTGTCCTGACGGCGGTCGACCCACCGGCCGACCATCAGCTCGCGCGCGCCATGGCCGTTCTGAGCACGAGCGGATGATCGATTCAGCCGAGCTGATAGTCCGCCGGTAGGGGCACCAGGTCGGAGAGGGGCCGACGCGTGCGTGGCGGGTGGGTGTGCGGTGCGGCCACGCCGACGGCGGTCATCGTCCTGATCTGCCAGCCCGGCGCGACCTGAAGATGGGCAGAGAGCGCGTCCACGTCGAACGCGCGAAACTGTCGACACGACAGCCCCATCGAGTGCGCCTGGATCGTCAGGTGCGCAACCGCCTGACCGAGGTCGTAGTCGGCGAACTCGGAGTACTCCATCCCGCTGTCGTCCACCTCGTGGTGGGCCAGGTTCACGATGAGGGTGCTCGCGTCCGGTGCCCAGCGAGCGGAGCTGGCGGCCAGCTGCGCGACGAGTGCGTCATGGCCGGGTTGGTGGCGACGGCGCAGGTGGAAGGCCCACGGTTGGGAGTTCCCCGCCGATGGAGCCCAACGTGCCGCCTCAAGGAGGCTCGCGACCTCGTCGTCCGACAACTGATGGGCCGGGTCGAATGCCAGGGGGCTCAGCCGATCACGGAGCACGGGGAGGATCGACGGCTCGGCCATGCACCCATCCCACCAGACGCCCTCACCGAGTTGGAGACCGCTCCCGCGTGACCGGGTTAGACTTGAACTCGGCACCCCGCGTGGTGGTACCTCGCCGAACTCCCCCAGGGCAGGAATGCAGCAAGGGCAGGTGAGCTCTTCCAGGTACGCGGGGTGTCTTCTCTGTCCCGGCAGCACAGAAGGTCCCACGGAACGCGGCGTAGAGACCGCGAAGTGTGGGACCTTCTTCGGCTTTCGAGCCGACTCAGGCAGTCAGGCGCCGCAGGCGCAGCCGCCCTCGCACCCACCGCAGCCACCCGCGGCGGCCTCGGGACGGTTGGCCCGGTCCTCCCAGGTGAGTTCGAGGGCCCGCAGCAGGCCGTCGACGGGCTGGGCGCCGGTGACGGCGAACTTCTGGTCGAGGACGAACGTCGGCACGGCCGTGACGCCGATCTGGTTGGCGGTCGCCTCGTCGGCGCGCACGTCGTAGCCATAGGCGTCGGAGCCGAGCATCTCGCGCACGTCCTTCTCGCCGAGCCCACCCTCGACCGCGAGGCCCACCAACGTGTCGGTGTCGCCGATCGCGGCGCCCTCGGAGTACCAGCCGCGCATGACCCGCTCGGTCACCGGCGTCTCGAGGCCACGGGCGCGGGCGAGGTGGATGACGCGGTGGGCGTCGAAGCTGTTGCCGCTGACGACCTTCTCCCACTGGAAGTCGAGCCCGACCTCGGCCGCCTCCGAGGCCATGGCCTCGTGCTGGGCCACCATCTCCTCGCGGGACTTGCCGTACTTCGCGGCGATGCGGTCGACGTTCGAGCCCTCGAGGACGGGCGGTGCCGAGCGGTCGAGCTGGTAGCTGTGCCAGGTCACCTCGACCTCGTCGGCGTGCTCGAACTGCTCCAGGGCGAGTTCGAGACGGCGCCGGCCAATGTGGCAGAAGGGGCAGACCAGGTCGGACCAGACATCGATACGCATGGATCAAACGATACGTGGACCCGGTCTGCCCGCCTCAATCGACGCCTCATCACGCCTCAGTCGCAGGTCTGCAGCCGGTCCGGCTGGTCCGAGCCGTAGCGGTGCCCCGAGCCCGCCGGCACGGCCAGCGACTCGACGAAGTCGGCCCCTGCGTGCACGAACGACACGACCGGCAGCCAGGGCCGTCCCTCGCCCGTTGGCGTGAACAGCATCGACGGGCTCGCGTGGACCACCGGGTCGTCGGCGTTCGCGGCGATGGTCTCGCGGGGCAGCCCGGTCCGACCGTCGCCTCCCGGGATCCCGAGCCAGAACGTCGAGCACACGACGTCGCGCACCTCGCCCGCAGCCGGATCCCGCAGGGCAGCCAGCCCCGCCGTCGCGCCGAGGCTTTCCCCGACGACGTGGACCTGGGGCCGCTTCGACTCCGGCAGGGCAGACACCTCGGCGGCGACGGCCCGGAGCAGGGCACTGGCCCCGTCGATGGCGCCGTCACGGTTGACGAGGAACGCCACCCAGCTCGGGCGGGTGTCGTACTGCATCGACACCGTCGCCACATCCGCGCCGAAGCGCCGCTCCATGCCCTTGACGAACTCGGGGTTGACCCACCCGGAACCCGTCGGGATGGCCACGAGCAGGTGCTCTCGAGTCAGGCCACCGGCAGCGACGAGCCGGTCCACGGCGATGCGAGCGCGAGTCGCGTTGTCCGCGGAGTCGGCCACAGCGGCATACGCCCGAACCGCGCCGACCGGCGACGGCGTGAGGAGGACCTGGTCGGATGCGGGAGCCCCGGCGCCCGGTTCAGCCTGGGCGCTCGGCGCGAAGCTCAGCAAGGACAACCCGGCAACCACCGCGACGGCGCGACGTGACACCCAGGCCCGACGACGCCACGCCCACCGCACCCCGCGGATGAACCCGACGACGGCGAGGGCGGTTGCCGCTGCGACGCCAAGATCGGTGAGCGACAGGGCATCCATGCCGATCCGGGTCCGCATCCCGTTCTGCGTGGCGAGGGCGAGATACGCGACGTATGCCGTGAGTGCGCCTCCCAGCCCGACCACCAGTTGGTGGGTCGGTCCGGTCAGGTGCTGGCGCACGCCAGCCACGCGGCGGGTCACGGCGAGCACGACGAGGAACGACAGGGCGCTCAGGAGGCCGAGGGCAATCGGCTGCTGCGGGAGGAACGACGGGAAGGTCGCGACTCCGAGGGCAACAGGGATGGCGAGCGCAGTCGACGCGCGGGGGAGTGGCGGCAGGGGCGTTGCCACTCGCGGAAGGGCGAGAGGTGCAGTCAGGGCGGTCATCGCGCACCCCCGATCCGACGTCGCAGGCCCGGGACGAGCAGCACCACGCCGCCGGCTGCGGCGACGCCCAGGCTGATGCCGGGTGCGATCGACATGGCGGTCTCCGACTCGGGCACGGCGTAGCCCTGGCGGAAGCTGTTGATCCGCACGAAGCCCTCGGCGATGTCGGCCCACGCGAGGCAGCTGGCCCGGCTCAGGGGCTCCTCACGCGTGGAGCACGACTGCTCGAACTCGATGCCGAGCTGGGTGTCAACGGCCCGGCGCGCGTCGGGAGGAAGGTCGCGACCGGACCGGCCGGCATACCTCAGAAGGTCGTATCCCAGGTCGTGCTGGCGGCACGCGGCCGTGAACTCCGCCGGCAACGGGACGGGCGACGAGCACTCGCCGGAGGGATCCCCGAGCAGTCCGTGGGTGACGGTCGGCTGGTAGCCGAAGCGCGCCGAGAAGTCCTGCGGCAGAGCAGCATTCGCGGTGGAAGCCGGCTGCGAGGTCAGGGCGGTGAGGGCGTGCTCGGCCGAGCGATCCGGCGCCGGCAAGGACGACGCGGTCGGGGCGAGCAGGAGGCCGGCTGCCGTGGCGAGGCCGGTGACGACGACGACTCGAAGTGCGTGATGTCTGGTGAACATGCGGCAAGACTCGGAGCGGGGAGCACTCGCGGTCGTCGCCCTCCGGAGCCGTTCAGTGGCGGCACCCGAGGGCGATGGGCGAGGTCAGGTGATACCCAGGAGTGACACCGGATTCACCCCGTCGTATGACGACTCGGCCTCGCTCGCTGCCTACTGTTGGGGGCATGGTCGGAGGCAGAGTGGTTGCAGCGAGTGGGCGTGCAGTGCGTCGGCTCATGCGTCCGTTGTGGCGCCCCTTGTGGCGTGGGCTGCGCTGGGTCGCCGGTCACAACGACGTCGTGCTCGGCCTCCTCGCCCTGGCGATGTTCGTCATCGGCTGGTCCACGATCCAGATCAGCCACGACGTCCCGGCCTCCCTCATGCCCGTGCTCGCGTTGGCCGAGGCGGTGCCGCTGCTGCTCCTGCGCCGGGCTCCCTTCGTCGGCTGGGGCATTGCCACGGCCGTGTCAGTGCTGTGGTGGGCGCTCGTGCCGGCGTACTTCAGCTCGCCCATGCCGTGGCCGGTCGTGCAGTTCCTCGTGTTGCTCGCAACGATCGTGGCCGTTGGCCTGTGGGGTCGCTGGCGCGAGATCCCGATCGTCATTGCCGGCACGGGTGTCCTGTGTGTGGCCGCGCTGCCCGACGACCTCAAGCCGTGGGCCCTGGGGCAGGCCGTCGTCATGGGCGTGGCCCTGCTCGTGCGCTGGCTCGTGCTCTCCCGCCGCCAGATCGCGGTGCAGAAGGATGAGGTCGAGACCGAGCGGGCCCGTCGAGCCGTGGTCGAGGAGCGCAGCCGCATCGCCCGCGAGTTGCATGACGTCGTCGCGCACCACATGTCGATGATCGTCGTGCAGGCCCAGAGCGCGCCGATCCGGCACGGGGTCTCGGACCCCGAGGTCGTGGGCGGAGTTCTCGGCGATCGAGGGTTCGGCGCGGCAGGCCCTCAACGAGGTGCGTTCGGTGCTGGGGGTGCTGCGCGACGAGAACGGACCGGTCGAGACCGCGCCCCAACCCGATCTCGCGCAGCTTCCGTCTCTGGTCAAGGCCTCCAAAGCAGCGGGTATGCCGCTCACCTCCCGTTTGCGTCTCGACCCGGCCCAGGTGCCCCCGGGCACGGCGCTGGTGCTCTATCGGGTGGCGCAGGAGTCCCTGGCCAATGCGGCCCGGCACGCTCCTGGTGCGGCAGTGGAGCTCACGCTCGAGGAGGACTCGGGCTGGGCCCGGCTCATGGTCCGCAACTCGCCTCCGCCCGCCCACGGCAGGCTGCTGGCGTCCGCAATGTTGGTGAGGAAGGCGACCAGTATCGCGGACGCAACGGGGACGACGAAACCGGCGGGAACGGCATACGCGGAATGTTCGAGCGCGTGCGCGCGGTGGGCGGAACGTTCGAGGCGGAGCCGGTGGGTGCGGGGTTCGTCGTCATCGCGACCGTGCCGCTGACGGGCCGCCCGCAGGTCGCCGGGCTAGGTTGAACCGCATGATCACAGTGGTCATCGTCGACGACCAGGCGATGGTGCGGCAGGGGCTCGGCGCGCTGCTCAATGCCCAACCCGACCTCCAGGTCGTCGGTGAGGCCGCCGACGGAGCCGAAGCGGTGCGCGAGGTTGCGCGGCTCAAGCCCGACGTCGTGCTGATGGATGTGCGTATGCCGGAGGTCAACGGTCTCGATGCGGCCGCCACGATTCTGGCGTCGCCGAGTCCGGATCGACCGCACGTGCTGATGCTGACGACGTTCGACGTGGACGACTACGTGTATGAGGCGCTGCGGATCGGGGCGAGCGGGTTCATGCTCAAGGACGCGCCGTCGGAGGAGCTGGCGCGGGCCGTTCGCGTTGTGGCAGCGGGGGATTCGCTGCTTGCGCCGTCGGTGACGAAGCGGCTCATCGCCGAGGTGACCAAGCGACGGTCAGGCGTGCCGCGCGACTCGCCGCGGCTGCGGGACCTGACGCCGCGCGAGCTCGAGGTGCTGGAGCTGATTGCGCGCGGGCTGTCCAACATCGAGATCGCGACGCGGCTGTTCGTCGCCGAGCAGACGGTGAAGACGCACGTGTCGCGGGTTCTGGCCAAGCTGGGGCTGCGCGATCGGGCGCAGGCCGTGGTGTTCGCCTACGAGCACGGAGTCGTCAGCGCCGGCTGAGCGGCTTACGGTGAGGGCATGGGCTTCCTCACGCGCAAGGTTCCGGCCACGCTCTCGCAGAACCTCACTCGTCTCGCGCTCGGCGCGTTCATGACGGGCGCTGGGCTGACGCACCTCACCGTGGCCCGCGACGAGTTCCGGGCGCAGGTGCCGAGCTGGGTGCCAGTCGACGCGGACCTTGTCGTGCTCGGTTCCGGCGTCGCCGAGATGGGTCTCGGCCTGGCACTGCTCACGCTGCCCAAGCACCGCCGCCTCACGGGAGTCGCGCTTGCCGCGTTCTACGTGGCGATCTTCCCGGGCAACATCGCGCAGTACGTCGACGGCGTCAGCGCCTTCGGCCTCGACACGGACACCAAGCGGCTCGTGCGGCTCTTCTTCCAGCCCGTGCTGGTCGGCGCAGCCCTGTATGCCGCCGGGTTGCCCGAGCGTCGCCGCGCGGCTCGCGAGTCGTAGCGGCAGTGTGACGGGTCGATGGCATCCGCTGAACATGCCCGACCCGTCAGCAGAACCCGCACGAACCTGGTGCGTCGAGTCGCGGCTGCTCAGACGTCGCGGTGGGCGAGGTTCTCGCGCTGCACGCGGTTGAGGCCGGCATACAGGAGCCAGACGCCAGCGACCCAGGTGGCGATCACGAAGTAGCCATTGGTGGGGAACTGCGTTGCGCCCCAGACCATCCCGCCGATGAGCAGGGTGCCGAGGAGGAGGGGGAACGCGTACCAGACGGCGACGGTCTGAGGGCTCGGGACCGGGTTGAACTGGCTCGACGGCGGCCGCCCCCGGTAGGCCGCGAGGAGACTCCCACCGGCGAGGAACACCGTGGTCATGACGAGCCAGGGGAGGACGGAGCCGAGGTCGGCGCCGAGAGCAACTCCCGTGACGCTGCCCACGAGAACCGTTGTGACGAAGTGGATCGCGCCGGGCACAAACAGGTGGGCGGCCGCAGCGCGCACCGGAGGCGCACCGAACAGCGGAGGCGTCCCCATGGTGTCGGCCTCAAGGCGCAGCCCCTCGGACAGCGCGCCGAAGCCGAGGTGGCTGACGAGGCCCGCAACGAAACCGACGAGCGGCGGGACGGCGCTGCTGCCGAGCGTCGCGCCCATGCCGGCACCAGCTGCGGCGCACAGGAGCAACCCCACGAGGCCGGCAGCAGGCGAACGCCGAAGTCCCAGAACGTCCCTCGCGACCAACGTCATGATCGGCCCACGGTGACGCAGCCGCAGATTGCGACCGCGAGTGACCGGTCGGGCGGCCTCGAGACGGACGGCGCGCAGGTCTCCGGCCTGGACGCCGCCGACGATGCGGTTGGACCGCGACGACTGCGTGCGCAGGTCGTGGACCGAGAGGCGCCGCACCTCGCGAACCCACCAGGGGCCATCGCCCGGGCGGAGGGGGACGGGAGAGGCGACTCTGGCCGACGAGCCAGGCAACACCGCCGAGCAGCCCGACGAGCAATCCCACGACGAGCCCGACCGGCAGGATCCACCACCCAGCGGCACGGGCGCCGGCGAAGCCGCCACCAACTGCCAGCCCAGCCAGACCACCCGCGAAAAGTGTTGCAAACAGGGAGTATCCGAACCACGACCGCAGGCTCGCCCACCGGTCGATGGACGAGGCGACGACATGGTCGATCCACGGAACGGGCGCCACGATCGGCCCGCGCACCCGCCCGGCCTCTCGCGCCGCCAGAGCCACTGCCGCCACGACCACGACCAACGCCAGAGCCGACCAGGGCGAGCGCAGCGCCGACGCCATGGACTCGCGGTCGGCTGCAATGACCAGAGCGCGCAGCAGCGGGAAGCCGTAGAGCCCCACGACGATGACGGCGACGTACGCGGCATACGCCACCTCTTTGCGGGCGGGATTGCCGCCCGGTCCGTGGAGGACGTGGACGGTGTCGGCGAGCCGTTCGGCGTCCGTCACGTCCGTCACCTCTGTCGCACTCATGCGCGTCAGCCTTCGGCGGCGACGAGGTCGACGACCTGATCGGCCGAGCCAGCGGTCACGCGCTCGGTGATGATCGGGTCGTGGCACGCGAGAACGACCGTGGTCCCCGCGTCACGTCGAGCGGCGATGAGGTCGGCGACGAGGGTCCGCTTGGACGTGTCGAGCCGCTGCTCGGGTTCGTCGAGGACCAGCACCTCGCTCGGCCGGAACAACGTCAGCGCCAATCGGAAGAGCTGCGTCTGCCCCGACGACAGCTCGTGCGGGAACCGCCCACCGAGCGCCCCGATGCCCAGGTCCGACAGCGCCGCGGCCACCCGCTCATCGGTCGTGTCGGCATCTCCCGCCCAGGTCGCGTCGAGCAGGACGAGGTGGTCGCGCAGGGTGAGGTCGCGATAGGTCGCGGGCGCACCCACGAGAGCGGCCACGGCCGCCCGCACGGCAGGGTCGCGCTCGTCCGCCTTCGTCTCGCCGATGAACGACTGGCCCGTCGTCGCCGGCATCATCCCGATGAGGATGCGCAGCAGCGTCGTCTTGCCGGAGCCGTTGGGGCCGCGCAGCACGAGGCACGACCCGCTGGGGGCGGTGACCGTGACGGGCGCGAGCAGGGTCGCCGGGCCGATCACCTTTGACACGTCTTCGGCTCGGACATCCATGGCGGCCACGCTACGACCCACTCCCGCGAGCCCATCCACAGGCTGGTGAACGCGGCATACCGGCTGTCCTTCACGGCGACTAGGTTGGGGGCCGTGAGCACCGCCCTGTACCGCCGCTATCGCCCCGAGACGTTCGTCGACGTCATCGGGCAGGAGCACGTGACCGAGCCGCTCATGCAGGCGCTGCGCACGGGGCGCGTCAACCACGCCTATCTCTTCAGCGGACCGCGCGGCTGTGGCAAGACGACGAGTGCCCGCATCCTCGCGCGCTGCCTCAACTGTGAGCAGGGCCCGACGCCGACCCCGTGTGGCGAGTGCGACTCGTGCGTGGCCCTGGCCCGTGGTGGCGCCGGCACGGTCGACGTCATCGAGATCGACGCGGCCAGCCACGGTGGTGTCGACGACGCCCGTGACCTGCGCGAACGCGCCAGCTATGGCCCGGCGCAGAGTCGCTACAAGATCTACATCATCGACGAGGCGCACATGGTGACGCCGCAGGGCTTCAACGCGCTGCTCAAGATCGTCGAGGAGCCGCCGGAGCACGTGAAGTTCATCTTCGCGACGACCGAGCCCGAGAAGGTCATCGGCACGATCCGCTCCCGCACCCACCACTACCCGTTCCGCCTGGTGCCGCCGGGTCAGCTCACCGAATACATGGAGAAGCTCTGCGTCTCCGAGAAGGTCGCGGTGGCGCCGGGCGTCCTGTCGTTCGTCGTGCGCGCCGGTGGTGGGTCCGTGCGTGACTCGCTGTCCGTGCTCGACCAGCTCATCGCCGGGTCCGGCCCCGAGGGGTTGACCTATGAGTCGGCCGCGTCCCTGCTCGGCTTCACCGACAGCGAACTCCTCGACGCCGCCATCGACGCCTTTGCGGCGGCCGATGGTGCGGGCGCCTTCTCGTCGATCGAGCGGGTCATCGAGACCGGGCTCGACCCGCGCCGCTACATCGAGGACCTGCTCGAGCGTCTGCGCGACCTCATCGTCGTGGCCGCTGTGCCCGATGGCGCCTCTGCTGTCCTGCGTGCCCTGCCCCCGGACCAGCTCGAGCGGATGCGCCAGCAGGCAGCGGCCTTTGGTCCCGGCGCCCTCTCCCGTGCGGCCGACATCGTCAACGCCGGACTCTCGGAGATGACCGGTGCCACGGCGCCGCGCCTCCAGCTCGAACTCATCGCGGCCCGCCTGCTGCTGCCCGGCGCTGCCGGAGAAGCCGGGTATGCCGCTCGCCTGGATCGTCTCGAACGTCGCCTTGACGTCGGCGGAGTTCCGACCGGCGCGGCCGCCGCTGCGCCTTCGGCGCCGGTGCGCCAGCCCGTGCAGCAGGCGCCCGGTGCAGCAGCAGCCGGCGCAGACTCAGCAGGCACAGCAGGCAGAGCCAGTCCAGCCGGCCCAGGTGCAGCCGGTCGCCCCCGCCGTCCAGCCGAAGACGCAGCCGGATCTCCAGCCGCCGCAGCAGAGCAGCCCTGTTTCCGTGCCCGCTCCCGCCCCTGCGTCGGTCGTTCCCGAGCAGCCCATCGATGAGCCTCCGGAGCTGGACGAGCCCGAGTTCATCGAGCCCGATGACCAGTACCAGCAGTCCCGCGAGCCCCAGCGAGCGCCGGAGCCGCAGCAACAGTCGGCCCCGCAGGCTCCCGAGTTCCAGGCGCCCCAGCAGCCCACTCCGCAATCCCCGTCGCCGTCGCGGCCCCTGCTCAGGCCGCGCCTGACTCGGCGCCGCAGCAGGCGCCCGCCGCACGCCCGGCCGGACTCGACACCGCCGCCATCCGGCGCTCGTGGCCCGACGTCCTCGCCAAGGTCTTCGAGCTCCGCCGCACGACGTGGACGTTCGTGTCCGAGCACGCCCAGGTCCTCGACTACGACGGCGAGCGCCTGCTCCTCGGCATCTCGACGACCGGCCTCGCCAACACGTTCCGCCGCGGACCGCACGCGACCTACGTCCAGCAGGCCCTCATCGACGTCCTCGGCATCGACACCCGCGTCGAGGGCGTGCCTGCCGACGGCTCCGCTCCGGCTGGCGGCGTCCCCGGGGTCGCGACCATCGACCCCAACCGCCCCGAACCCGTGGCCGCACCCCGGCCCGAACAGGCTCGCCCGGCCCAGAACCAGCAGTCGGCACAGGCCCGCGCCGAGGCCAACGGCGCCAAAGCGCAAGGTCAGGCGGAACGCGAAGGTGAGCAGGCGGCATACGTGCCAAGTCAGCCGCCCACGACGCAAGCCGAGTGGGGAAGCGGACCTGCCGACGGCGCGACCGCCCCTGCCTGGGCCAGCGGTGGCGCCGCGAATGACGCGGTGAGCCCCTTCGCCCGCGCCAAGGAGACCGTCGCGGCCGAGCCGGATCCCGAAGAGCCGCAGGTGGCCGACGACTCGGCACGCAGCGACGATGATGAAGACATGGAAGGCCTCGGGGAGGTGGGTGTCCCCGTGATCGAGCGAGTTCTCGGCGGCAAAGTCATTCACGAAGAGGGCGCATGAGCACGTACTACTGGGTCGGCCGGACCGCCATGATGTCGCTCTCGCACGCGATCTGGCGGCCGAAGATCCTCGGCAAGGACAACGTTCCCAAGGAGGGCGGCGTGCTCCTCGCGAGCAACCACCTCTCCTTCATCGACAGCTTCGCGATCCCGGTCGCCGCGCCGCGCAAGGTGTCGTTCCTCGCGAAGCACGACTACTTCACGGGCACCGGGATCAAGGGTCGGTTCGTGCGTGGCTTCATGGAGGCCGGCGACGCGATCCCGGTCGACCGCGACGACGCCAACGGAGCCAAGGAGTCGCTCGACCTCGCGCTCGAGGTGCTCCGTGCCGGCAAGGCGTTCGGCATCTATCCCGAGGGCACGCGCTCGCGCGACGGCCGGCTCTATCGCGGCAAGACCGGCGTCGCGTTCCTGTCGCTCACGGCGGACGTCCCGGTCGTGCCGGTGGGCCTCATCGGAACCGACAAGGTCCAGCCGGCCGACCAGCGCGGTCTGCGATTTGCCGACGTCACCATCGCGTTCGGGAAGCCGATCCTGCCTTCGGCGTATGCCGGCCTGCCCGCCGGGCGCGCACGTCGCCAGCTCACCGACGACGTCATGGACTCGATCGCCGCCCTCACCGGGCAGGAACGCGCGGACGGCTACAACGAGCGCCCCGCCACCGACCCCGACGACTGACCGAGTCGGGCACCCCTGGCGAAGTCGAGATAGACCGACACGCGGTGCCGCCGGCCGGTCGCACGGCCTGTCGGTCTATCTCGACGCGCGCGGCCAGCCGTGACCCAGTGACGGTCCGGTGGCCTAGTCTCATGGTGTGTACGAAGGCGCAGTGCAGGACCTCATCGACGAACTCGGACGACTCCCGGGCGTCGGTCCCAAGAGCGCGCAGCGCATCGCCTTCCACCTGCTCACGCAGGACGCGGTCGATGTGCAGCGACTCGTTGATGCCCTGACCCAGGTCAAGGTCAAGGTGCGCTTCTGCGTGACCTGTTTCAACATCGCCGAGTCCGAGCAGTGCCGCATCTGCGCCGACCCGCGCCGCGACCTCACGAGCATCTGCGTCGTCGAGGAGCCCAAGGATGTCGTCGCGATCGAGCGGACCCGTGAGTTCCGTGGGCGCTACCACGTGCTCGGCGGCGCGATCAGCCCCATCGACGGCATCGGCCCCGACGACCTGACCTTCCGCGAGCTCATGACCCGCCTCGCGAGCTCGGACGTCCAGGAGATCATCATCGCGACCGACCCCAACCTCGAGGGTGAGGCGACGGCGAGCTACCTCGCGCGCTTCCTCAAGGGCATGGACATCAAGGTCACCCGCCTCGCGTCCGGTCTGCCCGTGGGCGGCGACCTCGAGTATGCCGACGAGGTCACCCTCGGCCGTGCCTTCGAAGGACGGAGACTGCTCGATGCCTGACCAGGACACCGCTGCCGCGAACGCCGGGCCCGACCGAGGACCAGCTCTCGGACCTGCGTGCTCTCGCGGACGACTCGGCGGCAGAGGCCCGGATCTATCTGGCCACCGTCAGCGACATCGCCTCGGGCGCCAACCCCGCTGCCGCCCTTCCTCTCGGACTCCTCGCCCTCTCGCAGGTGCTCGTCATGGGCGCCCGCCTCGGCGCGATCGAGGACATCGTCCCCGAGGACCGCTTCGAGGTGGACCCGGGTCCGGACGTCGAGCTCGACCCGCTGCGCGAGAACCTCACCAACCTCCTCGAAGGCCTCGACGACTACGCCGACGTCGTCGACCCCGTGACCGAGCCCGAGCTCACGACCGGCTCGCTGTCCAACGACCTCACCGTCGTCGCGTCGGCGCTCGCCCACGGCCTGCGCCACCACGAGGAGGGCCGCATCCTCGAGGCCCTGTGGTGGTGGCAGTTCAGCTACCTCTCCGACTGGGGCGAGCGAGCGGCCAGCGCGCTGCGTGTCCTCCAGGCGCTGCTCGCGCACATCCGCCTCGACGCCGACGCCGATGCCGTCTCCGAAGCCGAGTTCGACGCGCTCCACCCGTAGTCCTCCCGGTCGTCCCACCCGTAGTCAAGGGCAGTGGTCAGTGAGCCACCCGAATGGATGTGGACGGCTCGCGCCTGCGCGAGTGCCACCGTTGACGCATGACGCGCACCCTCGAAGCCGACTACCTGGTGGTGGGGGCTGGCGCCATGGGGATGGCGTTCGCCGACGCGGTCATCGACCACTCCGACGCGCGCGTGGTGATGGTCGACCGCCGCCACGGCGTGGGTGGTCACTGGCTCGAGGCCTACCCCTTCGTCCGGCTCCACCAGTCCTCGGCGTTCTATGGCGTCCCGTCAACGATGCTCGGCGGCGGCAAGCTGCAGGAGAGTGGACCGGAGGCCGGGCTGCAGGAGCGGGCGACCCAACCGGAGATCACGGCCTACTACGCGCGGGCACTGGACCGGATGGTGCAGACCGGTCGGCTCGAGTTCTTCCCGAACAGCGACTACGTCGGCGACCGCACCGTGGTGTCACGCATCTCGGGTGATCAGCTTCGAGGTTCCCGAGTCGTGCCGGTTCGTCAACGCCCACTACCTCGCGCCCAGCATCCCGTCCGAGAAGCCGGCGCCGTTCGACATCGGCGAGGGTGCCCGCGTGCTGCCCGTCAACGACCTCGCTCGCCTGGACGAGGCGCCGAGTCAATATGTCGTCGTCGGCTCCGGCAAAACGGCCACCGACACCTGCGTCTGGCTCCTGGCGCGAGGCGTCGATCCGGACGCCATCTGCTGGGTACGGCCCCGCGAGCCGTGGATGCTCAACCGGGCGCGGGTCCAGCCGGACCCGGCGATCTTCCTCGGTCTCGCCGCGGACATCATGCAGTCGGCCGCGGGGGCCAGCACCCACGACGAGTTGTTCCTCCGCTTGGAGGACGCCGACGTGATGATGCGGATCGACCGCTCCGTCATGCCGACGATGGCCAGGGCGCCCACCCTGGCGAAGTGGGAGCTCGACCAGCTGCGAACCCTGCAGAACGTCGTGCGGCGTGGGCACATCAAGGCCGTCGACCGCGGCCAGCTGCACTTCGCCGACGGATCGGTCCGCGTCGCCGACGATGCCCTCGTGGTGCACTGCGCCGCGGACGGGCTGAAGCACCCGCCACTCGTCCCGGTGTGGCGTCCCGACGTCATCACTCTGCAACCGGTCAGGCCCGGCTTCCCGTCGTTCGGAGCGGCCATCGCTGGGTTCGTCGAGACGACCCACAGGGACGACGACGAGAAGAACAGGGTCTGTCCGCCGTCGAACTACGGCAACACGAGGGCCGACTGGGCGCGCATGTTCTTCCGGGGCAACCGGGCGACCATGGCGTTCTCTGCTGAACCCGACATCAAGGCCTGGGTGGACGGCATCTCGCTCAACCCGACGCGTGTCCCTGCGGGCTATCCAGCGTCTGCGGCGCTGGACGATGCCCGTGAGCGCCTCGCGACCCACACGCCTGCGGGCATGGCGGGCCTCGCCGAGCTGGGCGCGCCAACGGACATGCAGTAGTCAGGGCCAGAGCCCGACGCTGAGCACGGCTGGACCAATCTCAGGCCACCACTGCATGTCCATTGGACCGCGGACCACGGATCGCGTCAGAGTTCAGGCGATGCGGGTGCCGCTCGGCAGACGCCTCACGGGCGGCGTTGCGACGCTCGAGCTTGGCCGCGTTCGAGGCCTTCTCATTGGGGCCGGCACCGGCGTCATCAAGGAGAATGCACTCCTCGCGTACCTCGCTGACGTCACCGCCTCCGGCCTTGGCGTCACGCGAGCCGTCGCTGATCCACCGCATCGGCGTGAACCCACCACCGAACGTGTCACCTTCGGCGAGCCGTCTGCTTCTGCCCCGCGACAGCACGCGAGCCCGCCGGTCCGCGAGATCGAGCAGGTGCACCTGTGCGAGCACTTCTTCCGTTCGCGAGCGGGCAACGCCTGAAGGCATGTCGTATGCCGCCCCGATCGTGTGGAGGACTTCCCTCACCGTGAGTGCGTCCCAGGTCCCGAACCCGTCCGGCATCCACCCGATCCGCCGCCGCACCTCCCGCGGGTCCTTCACCGGGTCGACACCGTCGATGGTGATCGTGCCGCGGTCGGGCACGAGCAGCGTGGCCAGCATGAGCATGAGCGTCGTCTTGCCTGCACCGTTGGGCCCGATGAGGGCGGTCACCTCGCCGGGCCGCGCCGTCAGCGAGATGTCGTCGACGGCGACGACGTCCCCGAACGCGCGCCGCACCCCCGCCACGACGATCCCGCCACCACCGGCGACGGCCGGAACGGGAACCACATCGGAAGTCATGCCGCAAACGTAGGCGAGCGACCGGCATACGGGCGTCAGTTCAAGGACTGGACCCCGTCGTTAGACTCGCTGGCGACCACTTGACCGACCCCGCGAACCACCGCATGGGAGTGCACACGTGCCCATCGTCGTCCAGAAGTACGGCGGCTCGTCGCTCGCCGATGCCGAGAGCATCAAGCGCGTGGCGCGTCGCATCGCCGAGACCAAGAAGGCCGGCAACGACGTCGTCGTCGCCGTGTCCGCGATGGGTGACTCGACCGATGAGCTCGTCGACCTCGCGCAGGACGTCAGCCCGGTCCCGGCGCCGCGCGAGCTCGACATGCTCATGACCGCCGGTGAGCGGATCAGCATGGCGCTCGTCGCGATGGCCATCCACGACCTCGGCATCAGCGCGCGGTCGTTCACGGGCAGCCAGGCCGGCGTCATCACCGACGAGGCGCACGGCAAGGCCAAGATCATCGACGTCACGCCGGGCCGCATCACCGAGGCCCTCGGCAAGGGACACGTCGTCATCGTCGCCGGGTTCCAGGGCGTGAGCCAGACGACCAAGGAGATCACCACCCTCGGTCGCGGTGGCACCGACACGACCGCCGTCGCGCTCGCGGCCGCGCTCGGGGCCGACGTCTGCGAGATCTACACCGACGTCGACGGGGTCTTCACCGCCGACCCACGCATCGTGCCCAAGGCCCGCAAGATCGACCGGATCTCTGCCGAGGAGATGCTCGAGCTCGCGGCCAGCGGCTCCAAGGTCCTGCACCTGCGCAGCGTCGAGTACGCCCGTCGCTACGACATTCCCATTCACGTCCGGTCCTCCTTCACCCCGAAGGAAGGCACCATCGTCAGTGACCAGCCCGGCCCCGAAGGCCCCGAAGGAGAAGCCGTGGAAGCCCCGATCATCGCCGGCGTCGCGCACGACCTCAGCGAAGCCAAGATCACCGTCGTCGGCGTCCCCGACACGACCGGCAAGGCCGCCCAGATCTTCCACGCCGTCGCCGATGCCGAGATCAACCTCGACATGATCGTCCAGAACGTCTCGGCCACGGACACGGGCCTCACCGACATCTCGTTCACGCTGCCCAAGACCGACGGGCAGACCGCGATGGAGGCGCTCACCGCGATCCAGGAGCAGGTCGGGTTCACGGGTCTGCAGTACGACGACCAGATCGGCAAGCTCTCCCTCGTCGGTGCCGGCATGCGCTCCAACCCGGGCGTCTCGGCGACCTTCTTCCGCGCGCTGGCCGACGCCGACGTCAACATCGAGATGATCTCGACGTCGGAGATCCGCATCTCGGTCATCACCCGCAGCGAACTCCTCGAAGAGGCCGTCCGGGCGGTGCACACCGCCTTCGGGCTGGATTCCGAGGACGGTGAAGCGGTCGTCTACGCCGGCACTGGGCGCTGACAGGTGGCGTACAGGTGGCGATGATCGGATGACCGCTGTGACTTCTGCCGCGCCGACCCTGGCCATCGTCGGAGCGACCGGAGCCGTGGGCACCGTTCTCCTCGACGTCTTGCCGATGCGCCGACACATCTGGGGGCAGGTGCGCCTTGCCGCTGGGGCCGAGGACGTCGGCAGGGTATGCCGTGTGGCCGACGAGGATCTCACCGTCGAGGCCCTGACCCCGGAGTTCTTCGACGGCGTCGATGTCGCCGTCGTGGACGTGCCGCCGGAGATCTCCGCCAAGTGGGCAGCGATCGCGGCCGAGCGCGGGGTCGTCGTCATCGACAACAGCCCGACGTTCCGTCGCGACCCCGATGTGCCCCTCGTCGTGCCCGAGATCAACCCGGAGGCCGTCAACGACCGGCCCAAGGGAGTCATCGCCAACCCCGGCGCCACGGTCATGACGATGATCGACGTGCTCGCGGTGCTGCACGCGCAGTGGCAGCTGACCGAACTCGTCGTCACGAGCTTCCAGGCGGCCTCGGGTCTCGGCCGCGCCGGCATGAGCCGGCTCCATGACGAGATCGCCGTCGTCGCCGGTGACCGCGAGCTCGGGATGCGGCCCGGTGACGTGCGTCGGGCGATCGACCACGAGCTCGGCCCGAGCATCTTCGGTGGCCCACTGGCGCTCAACGTCCTGCCGTTCGCCGGCTCCCATGTCGGGGACGGGTGGAGCTCGGAAGAGTCCAAGATCCGCCAGGAGACCCGCAAGATCCTCGGGATGCCCGACCTCAAGGTGTCGGCGACGTGCGTGCGGGTGCCCGTTGTCTCGACCCACTCCGTGTCGGTGCACGCCACCTTCGCGAAGTCGATCACCGTGGCCAGGGCGCGACAGGCGCTCGTCGAGGCGCCGGCGGTCGTCGTCCTTGACGACCCCGATCAGGGCGAGTTCCCCACGCCCGTCGACATGGTCGGTGCGGACCCGCGGTTCGTCGGCCGAATGCGTCAGGCCATCGACTTCCCGCGCACCCTGGACCTGTTCGTCTGCGGCGACAACCTGCGCAAGGGTGCGGCGCTCAACATGCTCCAGACCGCCGAGCTCGTCGCCAACACCCTCTGACCCCCTCTTGCCCGCGAGGGCACGAAGGGTTGGCGACATCCGAGCGCGACGTGAGCGGGCGGCATACCCGGATCGTGGTGCGCCACACCGGGCGACACGCCCTGCGTGACACCGACGTGACCTCGTGGACAGGCCCTGTCCATGTGCGTCTGTCACGGTGCGAAACAGCGGGGCAGGGGCGGTCGAGTCAACGGGGATATCGATCAGGTGACGGTATTCGGCGTGTTACTAGTGTGACGGGTGTGACTCATGGTGCAATGCGTTCAGTGGTTGTGGGACCGCTGCGAATGGTCGAGTCGTGAGGAGGCGTCGTGTTCAGGAAGAAGGCACCAGAGCCCGAGCGCTCGCCGCTGCCCGTGCGCGCCGTCTCTGCCGCTGGCGACCTCGCCCGTCGTGGTGTCGACATGACCCGCGACACCGTGCACAAGGAACTCCTCGAGCGCGCCAAGTCCCAGGAGGCGCTGAGCGACGACCAGATCTGGCGCCGCTACCAGTTCCGCCACCTCGCGGCCTTCATCACGATCCCGGCCCTGCTGCTCGGCACGGCCAGCATCGCGACGGCCTACGGCACCGGTCTCATGCGCGGTGAGCAGCCCAAGGTGGTCTGCCAGCCCGTGGTCGTCCCGGCCCCTGCGATCGGATCCTTCAAGGTCACCGTCCTCAACGCCTCCAGTCAGAACGGCGCGGGTCACACAGTGGGTCGCGACCTCGGCCGACGCGGCTTCGTCATCGGCGATGTGTCGAGCGCGCCGCGCGCCCTCTACGTCAAGGCGCCGGCCCGGATCTACCACGGCAAGGCCGGCCTCGACCAGGCCCTGCTCGTGGCCCAGACCATCGACGGGGCCCAGCTCGAGAACGACGGCCGCGCCGGCACCGGAGTCGCGCTCGTCATCGGAGCCGACTTCACCAAGATGCTCCCGGCGCCGCCGCCCAAGCCGCCGGACCAGAAGTCCTACAAGGTCAACGTCTACAACGCGACGTGGCGCCCGGGCCTGGCCAAGGCGACGCTCGCCGAGCTCACCGCGCGCGGCTTCTCGCCGGGCAAGCAGGGCAACGACCCGGACAAGTCGTTCCTGCCCAAGGACGTCGCGGTCATCCTTCACGGGCCGGACGCGGACCTCGCCGCCGCCCAGGTGCAGAGCAACATCAAGGGCGCCGTCCTCAAAGAGGTCCCGCGCGACAACATGACGATCGACGTCATCCTCGGCAACCTTTTTGCAGGGGTCATCCCTGCGGCCGAGATGCCCCCGAAGCCTGCCGTGCGCAAGGACCCGCCGCCCACCGTCTCGCGCCCCTGCAAGTGACTCCCGGGGCGCCCGGCGTCCACCTGTCGGTCGAGTGCTGCCTGTGCCGCCGGTCACACTGAGAGACTGACGCCCAGTCCGTCCCCGTGATCTCAGGAGAGCAGCCCATGCCCGTCCAGACCGTCGCCCTGCTCACCGCCGGTGGGCTCGCGCCCTGCCTCTCGTCAGCGGTGGGTGGGCTCATCGAGCGCTACACCGAGCTCGCTCCCGACGTGCGGATCATCAGCTATCAGAACGGGTATGCCGGCCTGCTCACCGGCCGCTCGGTCGAGGTCACTCCCGAGGTGCGCGCCGGCGCGGCGCTGCTCCACAAGTTCGGTGGCTCGCCGATCGGCAACAGTCGCGTCAAGCTCACCAACGTCGCCGACTGCGTGAAGCGTGGGCTCGTCCAGGAGGGGCAGGACCCGCTGCGGGTCGCGGCCGAGCAGCTCACCGCCGACGGCGTCGACGTGCTCCACACCATCGGCGGCGACGACACGAACACGACGGCTGCGGACCTCGCCGCCTACCTCGCCGAGCACGACTACCCGCTCACCGTCGTCGGCCTGCCCAAGACGATCGACAACGACATCATCCCGATCCGGCAGTCGCTCGGTGCCTGGACCGCCGCCGAGCAGGGCGCGATCTTTGCCCGCAACATCCTCGCCGAGCACTCGTCCAACCCGCGGATGCTGATCATCCACGAGGTCATGGGGCGCCACTGCGGTTGGCTCACCGCCGAGACCGCCCGCCGTCACCACGCGTGGGTGGCCGGGCAGGAGTGGCTGCCCGGCGTCGGGCTCGACTCCCGTCGCTGGGACGTCCACGCCGTCTTCGTGCCCGAGCTGCACATCGACCTCGCCGCCGAGAGCGCACGGCTCAAGACGATCATGGACGAGGTCGGCTGCGTCAACATCTTCCTGTCCGAGGGCGCCGGCGTGGCCGAGGTCGTCGCCGAGCTCGAAGCCGCTGGGCTCGAGGTCCCTGTCGACCCGTTCGGTCACGTCCAGCTCGACAAGGTCAACCCCGGCGCGTGGTTCGGCAAGCAGTTCGCGCAGCTCCTCGGCGCCGAGAAGGTCATGGTCCAGAAGTCCGGCTACTTCTCGCGCTCGGCCGCTGCCGGCGACGAGGACCTCGCCCTGATCAAACAGTGCACGGAGTATGCCGTTGACGCCGCTCTGCGGGGCGAGTCCGGTCTCGTGGGTGAGGACGAAGAGCGCGGCAACGAGCTGCGCGCCATCGAGTTCCCGCGCGTCGCCGGAGGCAAGAAGTTCGACGTCGCCGCGCCGTGGTTCACCGAGCTGCGCACCTCGATCGGCCACGGCTGAGCGGAAGGCGAGCGGGCGGCATACGCCGCATGTATCTGTGCAGGAGGTGACGCCTCCTCTCAGCGTGACAACGTCACGAAGGGAGTGTGCGCAGATGCACGCCACGACCCGGCCGCCGCCGCCATCACCCACAGCGGGTGCGCGCCAGCGCGGCGGTGCGCACGTATCGCTACCTGCGGCTGAGCCTCGTCGGGCTCGTGCTGCTGCTCCTGTTCTGCGTCTGGCTCGAGCGGCTCGGCGGCGCTGAGGCCAACAAGCATCTCGGGTCGATCAGCGCGTACTACTACACGCCCGCGCGCAGTGTCTTCGTCGGAGCGCTCGTCGCCATCGGCATCAGCCTCGCGGCCATCGTCGGTCGGCGCGGATTCGAGGACTCGGCGCTCAACATCGCCGGGATGCTCGCGCCCGTCGTCGCCTTGGTCCCGACGCCGCGCGGCGCCGGGGGAGCGCCGTGCGATCCCGGAGGGGCGGTGCTCGGTCCCGCCGGAATTCGTCCCGTCCGTCGTCAACAACGTGTGGGGACTCGTCGGGCTGGGGCTGCTCGGCGCTCGGGTTGGGGGCCATCATGATCTTCCGTCGACCCGAGTCGTCGCGCGGCACCCGGATCGGGTTCTTCCTCGCGGCGGTGACCTGGCTCGCCTTCGTCGCCTGGTTCACCGCTCGGCCGTGACTCGTTCCTCGGCGGCGCCCACTTCGGCGCGGCGGTGCCGCTGTTCGGGCTCATCACCGGCGTCGCGTTCGTCAACGCCCGGCGGGCGGCATCGCGGCGCGAGGGCGTGCCCACGCGGAGGCGAAGTCCTACACCGCGATCTATGGCGTCGTCGCTGGCGTCATGGCGGTGACGTTCGTCGTGGCCATCGTTCTCGCGATCGTCGACCAGTTCCTCGGCGGTGGCACGCCGACCGAGTGGGTGCTGTGGGTGGAGGTCGTCCTGCTGGTGGCGTTCGCGACGTTCTGGGTCACGCAGACCTTCGACTACTGGAACGACGGGCTGCCGGAGGAGGCGGCCACCACGCCAGCGCCGGCGGCGGGCTGAGCTCTCACGTCGCGGAAGATCTCGATGGGCGTGAAGATCAGGGCCATCAGCCCGAAGAACGCAGGGACTCCGCCGAGCCACGCGATCCAGCGATCCGTGTTCCTTGACGCTCCTGCCTTCCGGAGCGACTCTCGCCAGGGCTTGTATCCGTACGGATTGACAAACGCCATCGCGAACACCAGGGGTGAGTAGGCGATCATGGCCGGACCGAGTGCCAGCAGTGACCAGCGTGGATCTCCGAGCGCTCCCGCCAGCAGGATGCCCGCCCACGCAACCGCACCGTAGGCGGCCAGGAAGGCGAGCGAGATCAGGAACGCTGCCAAGCCATAGCGCCGGCCCCAGCGAAGCGTGATGGGGACGAGCCACCTGGCCAGCCGGTCATCGCTGTCGTGGGCGAGGCCGACATACATGGCCCAGGCGATGAAGCCGAGCTCCATCGCGATGACTGCCCAACCCCCGTCCACGACAACGATGATAGGGCGCCCTCCACGACTCCGCACTCGAACCGGACCGAATCCCATCAGCGGGCCGCTGACATCGGACCGCGGACCACGGCTACTACGCCGTGCGATCGGTGAACTCGAGTGGTGCCTGCGCGCTGGGTTCGCGGCAGTCGCCGGGCTCCGCGGACCGAGCTCCTGACAAAAGCGAGTGGGCCGCTGATCGACTTCTCGATTCAGCGGCCCACTGTCATTTTGTCGGGGTGACAGGATTTGAACCTGCGACCTCTTCGTCCCGAACGAAGCGCGCTACCAAGCTGCGCCACACCCCGTGGCTGTCACCGCCCTTGCAGGCAGCGACACCAGAGGATAGCCGACGCCGACCCACCTCCCGAAATCCGTTCCACAAACAGGGCAGGCTGGGGTTCATGCAGGGGACAGTGGGGACCGGTCGAAGCCTGAGGAGGGGACTCGGTGTCGTCGGATGCACGGTCCTGATGCTGGCGACGGCGGGGTGCGCGCAGCCCGAACCGGACGAGCAGGCGGTCGCCGCAGCCGTCGGCAAACTGCCCGGCGTCGAAGGCGTCGACGCGTCCTTCATCGGCACTGAGCCTGGGCGGCGGGGGCGACCAGGAGATCCAGGTTCAGGTGGCCAGCCCGCCCGATGCCCAGCAGGTCGAGGACCTCGTCCGCCGGCTCCCAAGGTCCTGCAGGACATCGAGAACGCCGACGGCTACGACGAGTTCGTCATCACGACGCGTGCCCTCGGCGGACAGGCCAACGCGAGCACCGACCCGTCGAGCCTCGCCTTCGGACCGGAGCTGACGCCACCCGGCCTCGCCACGCGCTGGGCGAAGGCCGTGGCGGCCACGCCACCAGGTGGTCTGCAGGTCCGGGTCCGGCCCGTCGCCGAGGCATGCCACGGCATCGGTGTCCTCCCGCGACCCGGTGTCCACCTCGCTCGGCTGGGTTCTCAACAGCGGCCTCGCCGAGCTCGACTGGACCGTGGTCGAGTACCAGACCGCTGAGTCTCCCTACGTCCGCTTCGGCTCCGACCAGCCGCTCGCGGCACCGATCGTCGGGCAGTGGAAGGCCATCGAAGCCACGTTCGCCACTGACGAGCGTGCGACCTCCATGCGCAGCGTCGTGGTCGAGGACTTCGAGGGCGTGCGCCGGGTCGCGGTCAACCTGTCGCTACCCGGCGGTGGGCGGACCGCTGACCGAGGCCGCGCACGGACGCCGAGATCTGGCCCTCGTCGACGGCGATCCACGACGCATGCCAGCAGGCCACCGGCTCGACCTCGAGCTGGATCGCAAGGAGAAAGCCGCGCAAGGCGGCGCAGGCGACGGCGACGTCGTCGATGGCGGCAGGGGCTCCGCCGACTGGGAAGCGGCCTATCGCCAGCGTTTCCCCGATGCAGTGCCGGTCAGCGCGACACCAAAGTGAGCAGGGTCGCCTCGGGGCGGCACGCGAAGCGCACCGGCGCGTAGGGCGAGGTCCCCAGACCTGCAGAAACATGGAGGTATGCCGCCCGCTCCGGTTGCGTGGGCACGTCGCCTCCCGCTCCCGGCCACCAGCGCGACAGACCCTTGGCCCGGCCCCGATCGAGGTCGCAGTTGGTCACGAGCGCGCCATAGAACGGCACGGCCAGCTGCCCGCCGTGGGTGTGCCCGGCGAGGATGAGCCCGACCCCGTCGGCCGTCATCGCGTCGAGGACGCGCTGGTAGGGCGCGTGCACGAGACCCAGCGTGAGCGCAACGTCAGGGGAAGCGGGAGCCGGACACGGCGGCATACCTGTCGCGTTCTATGTGTGGGTCGTCGACTCCGACGAGCTCGACGCGGTGGGGGCCGACGGCCACGGTGGTCCGGGCGTTGTCGAGGTCGAGCCAGCCGCCGTCGCGCATGCCGGCGGTCAGGTCGTCGACGGGGAGGTCCGGACGAGTCACGCGGGGCGCCCGAGCGTGGTGGCGGGTGAGGTAGCGGGCCGGGTTCTTGGGCACCGGCCCGTAGCGGTCGTTGGATCCCAGGACGAAGGCCCCGGGGAAGTCCATGAGCGGCTCCATCGCGCGCAGCAACCCCGGCACGGCATCGACGGCAGCCAGGTTGTCGCCAGAGTTGACGACGAAATCCGGTGTGAGAGAGGCGAGTTCGCGCACCCACTCGATCTTGCGGCGCTGGCCCGGTGTCAGGTGCAGGTCGCTCACCTGCAGGATGCGCATCGGCGCGGAACCCGAGGGGAGGACCGGCACCTCGAAGCGACGCAGGGTGAACAGGTTGCGTTCGACGAGCCCGGCGTAGGCCACCCCCGCCACCCCGGCCGCAGTGACCCCGGCAAGGGTCTGCAGCACTGCCCCGGTCTTCGACGTCATCGGCCCAGTATCCCGGTTGACCCTGAGTGCGAGACTGGAGCCATGACCGACACGACTCTCAAGGGCACGCTCCGGAGCGACCTCCACGACGCCATGCGCACCAAGGACAAGGTCCGCGCCGGCACGCTGCGCATGACGCTCACCGCCGATCACCAACGCCGAAGTGGCCGGGGTCGAGGCCAAGGAGCTCAGCGACGACGAGGTCCTCAAGGTCATCGCCAAGGAGGCCAAGAAGCGCAAGGAGTCGTTCACGGCATACACGGACGCGGACCGGCCCGAGCTCGCTGCCATCGAGGAGGCCGAGCTGGTCATCCTCGAGGCCTACCTCCCCAAGCAGCTCGACGACGCCGAGCTGGAGCGCATCGTGCGCGCCGCCGTCGAGTCGACGGGCGCGACGGCCATGGCGCAGATGGGGCAGGTCATGAAGGCCGCCCAGGGCGAGATCGCCGGTCGCGCCGACGGTGGTCGGGTCGCCGCCATCGTCAAGCAGGTCCTCGCCGGCTGAACCTGCGACCCCGCAGCCCTGACAACGAGCGACGGGCCGGAGCGACTCAGGTGAGTCACTCCGGCCCGTCGCTCATGCGCTGCGGCTCAGCCCGTGGGCTTGGGCGGTTTGGGGCCCCTGGTGGGTTTGGGGAACGTCGGCGTCGTGGGGACGACAATCGTGGGTTGGGGCTGCGTTGGTCCGAGGCCTCGATTGCGTCTGCGGCTCTGGCGGCGTGTAACCCCGTGAGATGAGCAGGGTGACGGTGCCGCCCTCCATCGCCCGGCTGCCCGGGCTGGTGCGCGCGACGCGCCCCTCTTCGATGGAGCTGTCGACGCGCGAGCCGACACGGACCTTGAATCCGGCTGCCTCGAGCTTGTTGGTCGCGGTGCCGATGCTGTTGCCGATGACGTCCGGGATCGAGACGTAGTTGCCGTTCCTGACCCGCTGGGACGGGTTCGTGAACTGCACGACCGGCAGCCCCGTTCGTGGCAGCCATCATGATCTTGCCCCAGACCGGCCCGGCGATCGTGCCACCGAAGACGCTGCTTCTTGTAGCCGTAGGTGCCGAAGGTCTTGCCGTTGAGGGTCGTGAGGTCGCCGTTGGCCTTGGTGATCTTGAGGTTGCCGACCCACACGGCGGCGGCACGCTGCGGGGTGTAGCCGACGAACCAGGACTGGTTGTGGGCATTGGTCGTTCCGGTCTTCCCGGCGGCCGGACGGCTACTCGTCCAGGAACCCTTGGCCGTGCCGCGGGAGTCCCGGAGGGGGCCCTCCAGCAGCTGGTTCACGCCATCGGCGATGTCGGGCTGGATGACCTGCTTGCACGTCGTCGGCGGGACCTTGATGACCTTGCCGTTGGACGTGGTGATCGAGGCGATCGGGGTGGGCTCGCAGTACTTGCCGCGGGCGGCGAGAGTGGCGTAGGACGCGGCGATCGTCATCGGGGTGACGACGCCGGCGCCGAGGGCGATGGCCGGGATCGCGGTGTCGATCGGCTTGCCGTCACCCTGGTGGAGGCCCATGCGGTTCATCGTCTCGTGGACCTTGCAGCCACCGAGGTCGATGACGAGCTGGGCGAAGGCGGTGTTGATGGACTCCGCGGTCATCTTGGGCAGGGAGAGGTCGCCGCCACTCTTGTAGTCGTTCTCGACCTTCCACCCGGGCGGGGAGGTGCCGCACTTGTCCTTCATCATGCGGGGCGTGAACAGGAACGGGTCGGACGGGGACGCCGTCGGTGCATCCACGGTTCCGTCGAGCGGCATTCCCGACTCGAGCGCCGTCACGAGGGCGTACATCTTGGCCGTCGACCCGAACTGGAAGCCGTACTGGCTGCCGCCGTACTTCTTGTCCACGTTGAGGTTGAGCTGGCTCGTGGCGAAGTCGGTGGCCTGGGCCATCGCGAGAATCTTGCCGGTGCCCGGTTCAAGGACCGTCGAGGCGGCCCCGATGTTGCTCTTGTTGCCGATCGGCACAGCCTTTTTCAGCTCGTCCAGCGTCGCCTTCTGGAGCGTGGGGTCCAGAGTCGTCTTGATGACCAGGCCACCCTGGTTGATGTTCTTGAGGCGCTCCTGCGGAGTCTTTC
The DNA here is from genome assembly GCA_963807825.1 of uncultured Actinomycetota bacterium. GTDB lineage: Bacteria > Actinomycetota > Actinomycetes > Actinomycetales > Dermatophilaceae > Knoellia. Next base: position 61,095 of record CAWEDC010000013.1, on the reverse strand, counting down.
CCAGCACGGCCATCTGCGGCGACTTCTGGAGGTACTCCATCATGTAGGCGCAGAAGAACGGCTCGGTCGAGCGCTGGCAGACACCCTTGGGCGGCTTGCGGTTGCCGAGCATCGCGGCGATGGGGACCTTCTTGGCCGCGGCAACTTCGGCGGCCGTGGCCGATCCGACGACCTGCATACGATCGAGCACGATGTTGCGTCGGGTCTGCGAGTCCTTGGGGTTGAGGACCGGGTTGAACTTGGTCGGCTGCTGAACGATGCCGGCGAGGAGGGCTGCCTGGCCGAGGTTGAGCTTCGAGGCGGGGATGCCGAAGTAGTTCTGTGCGGCCGCCTCGACGCCGTAGGCCTGGTCGCCGTAGTAGACGAGGTTGAGGTAGCCGGTGAGGATCTGGTCCTTGGTGTAGTTGCGCTCGACGTCGAGGGCGTACTTCAGCTCTTGGAGTTTGCGCGTGTAGGTCTTCTCGACGGCTGCCGCGGCCGCTTCCTTGTCGTCGCGGCGCAGGGCGTTCTCCTGCACCGTGATCTTGACGTACTGCTGGGTGATGGTCGAGGCGCCCTGGACGTCTCCGCTCGAGAAGTTGGAGACCATCGCGCGGGTGAAGCCGCGGACGTCGAGGCCGCCGTGCTCGTAGAAGCGCGAGTCCTCGATGGCGATCTGCGCCTTCTGCATCCACGGCGAGATGTTCTTGAGCGTGACGATGATGCGGTTCTCGTCGTACGGGTTCGCGATGAGCTTGTTGTCAGCGTCGACGATGCGCGACTGCTGGGCCAGGGGCGAGACCGTGAACTCGCTCGGCAGGTCGTTGAAGGCCGCCACACCGCTCTTGGTGGCGCTGCCTCCGGCCCCGATGGCGGGGATCGCGAGCCCGGCCATCAGCAGGCCCATGAGCGCGCTCAGGACGACGAGCCCCGTCAGCAGACGGAGGACATGGGGCAAGTTGTGGGCGCGACCTTCCATACCATCAGGGTAACCGGCGAATCCGTGAGCCCCGTCGAGCCGCTCCGGGAGCCATGAACGCGGGGCTTGTGAGAGTATCTAGCCCACTAACTAGTTACTTTTAACCATATAACTAGTCCCAAATTCGTCATGGTGCCACTTTCACCTACTGCCTAGTTTTCCCTTAGCGCCAGTCGGGAGGGACTGGCCTCCAGCCAAAGGGAAAATACGCATGACGATCACCACAGCTCCACTCACTCAGAGCACGTCCGACTGGTCCACGCGCGGCACGTGCGTCGGGACAGACCCGGATGCCTTGTTCGTGCAGGGCAAGGAGCAGCGCACGGCCAAGGTCGTGTGCCGCGAGTGCCCTGTCGCACTCGAATGTCTCGCCGATGCCCTCGACAACCGCACCGAGTTCGGTGTCTGGGGCGGCATGACCGAGCGTGAACGTCGCGCCCTGCTCCGTCGCCACCCCGGAGTCCGCTCCTGGCGCGAGGTCCTCAGCAAGACCATGGGCCGCCCGCCGGTCTGACTTCTTGTCCGCGTATGCCGGGTCCTCACCTTCGCGGTGAAGGCCCGGTTTTCGCGTTTCTGGGCAAGCAACAACCGGCGTAGGCCGCGTCACCCAGCGAGCAGTCGGCCGACCTCGCGCAGTCCCTCGAGGTCGTGCACGTCCGTCGCTGACGCGGCGACCGTCGACAGCTCCACGTCCGGGTGGGACGCCGCGAATCGGGTGACGACGGCGTGCTGGCGGGCCGCGGTCGAGGCGAGATCGGCGTGCAGCGCCAACAGGCCAGCGGTGAGGGTGACGTCGGCACCGTCGTCGGCCAGCTGTTCGGCACCATCTTGCGCGCGGGACGCCGACAACGCGGTCGCCCCGAGCGACTGGAGACGGTTCACGACAACTCCGGCGAGCGGCATACGCTCCTCGCCCAACCGGTCCACGAAGAAAGCCGCCTCGCGCAGCGCATCCCGATCGGGGGAGGCGACGACGACGAAGGCCGTCGTGTGCTCCTTGAGCAGGGCATAGGTGACGTCGGCGCGCTCGCGGAACCCGCCGAACATCGTGTCGAGGGCGGCGACGAAGGTCTGAACGTCCTGGAGCATCTGGCCGCCGAGGACCCGGCTGAGCGTGCGTTGCGCCAGGTCCACGCCGACGCTGAACACCTTGAGATAGGCGCGACCGCCGACCTTGGCCGGGGCCATGAGCAGGCGCACGAAGCGGCCGTCGAGGAAGGAGCCGAGCCGCTTGGGCGCGTCGAGGAAGTCGAGCGCCGACCGGGACGGGGGAGTGTCGACGACGATGAGGTCCCAGGTGCCTTCGCGTTCGGCCTGGGCGCGGAGCTGGCCGAGCTTCTCCATCGCCATGTACTCCTGCGTGCCCGCGAACGAGCTCGACACCGCTTGGTAGAAGGGGTTCTCGAGGATCTGGGCGGCCTTGTCGGGGGTGGCATGGGCCTCGACGACCTCGTCGAAGGTCCGCTTCATGTCGAGCATCATCGCGTCGAGCGAGCCACCGGATGAGAGGTCGACCCCGGCCACCGGGCGCGGGGTGTTGTCGAGCTCGGTGAGGCCGAGGGCCTGGGCGAGGCGGCGGGCCGGGTCGATGGTGAGGACGACGACCTTGCGTCCGGACTCGGCGGCGCGGATGCCCAGGGCCGCCGCGGTCGTGGTCTTGCCGACGCCGCCGGAACCGCAGCAGACGATGATGCCGACGCCGGGGTCGGCGAGCAGGGCGTCGACGTCGAGCCGGGGGTGCGCGGGGTTCTTGGCGTTGGCACTGGTGCGGGCGGCCATCAGACGAGTCCTTGCTCGAGGAGTTCGTCGGCGAGGACGGCGACGCCGCCGTCCTCGATGCCGCCGACGAGTGACGGCAGCTCGATGACCGGCGGCCCGGCGTCCGCGATCTCGCGCGCCATCTCGTCCTGGAGGGCGAGGCGTTGGGCGTGGTCGCGGCCCTCGCTGATGAGGCCTCGGACCATGGGGTTGGTGGGACGCAACCCGGCGCTGGTGAGCTCGGCGCGGAGCAGTTCGTCGAGGTCCTGCGTCGGCTCCCTGGAGGGCAGTGAGGTGCGCGGCGGTGAGGTGCGGCTCGCGGATCTGGTTGACGATCAGCGCGCCGATGTGGAGACCGACGTCGGCGAGATCGCGCAGTCCGTCGAGGCTCTCCTGGACGGGCATCTCCTCGAGCAGCGTCACCATGTGGATGAGGGTCCTTTCGTCGCGCAGCATCCGGGTGATGGAGTCGGCCTGGGACTTGATCGGGCCCACCTTGGCGACGTCGGCGACACCGGCATTGACGTTGAGGAAGCGCACGGCCCGGCCTGTGGGCGGCGCATCGAGGACGACGGCGTCGTAGTGCAGCCCGCTGGACTTGCCGCCCCCGCGACCGCCCTTGGGCCGCCCGGCTGCTTCGTAGACCTTGCCGATGAGCAGGACGTCACGCACACCCGGCGCGATCGTCGTGGCGAAGTCGATGGCGCCGATCTTCTCGAGGGCCGAGCCGGCGCGACCGAGTTTGTAGAACATCTGGAGGTACTCGAGCAGGGCAGCCTTCGCGTCCACCGACAGCCCCCACAGCTCGCCGCCGCTCTTGTGCGCGACGAGGCGGACCTCCTCGGTGCCCAGCGGTGGGACGTCGAAGGTCTGCGAGAGCCCTTGGCGACCCTCGACCTCGGCGATCAGGACGCGCTTGCCGGTGCTCGCGAGGGCCAGGGCCAGGGCTGAGGCGACCGTGGTCTTGCCGACCCCGCCCTTGCCAGTGACGACGTGAAGTCGGGCACCCGCGAACTCGGCGGGGAGGGTGGGTGAGGGCACGGGCCCAGCGTACGGTGACCGGCACTAAGGTGGGCGGCATGCAGAAGTGGGAGTACGCAACGGTGCCGCTGATGATCCACGCGACGAAGCAGATCCTCGACAACTGGGGTGAGGACGGCTGGGAGCTGGTGCAGGTCGTGACCGGCCCGGACGGCAACGGTCTCGTGGCCTACTTCAAGCGTCCGAAGGGAGCCTGACCATGAGTGCTGTCGAGGATCGTCTCGCCGAACTCGGGCTTGACTGTGCCCGATGTGGCACCGCCCGTCGCGGTCTACGTGCCGGCCGTCCAGGACGGGTCGCGCATCTTCACCTCCGGCCAGCTGCCCATGGTCTCGGGTGCGCTCGCGGACACCGGCAAGGTCGGCGACGGCGAGGGTTTCGTGTCGCCCGAGCGCGCCAAGGAGCTCGCCCAGATCTGCGCCCTCAACGCCATCGCCGCGGTGAAGTCCATCGTCGGTGACCTCGACAAGGTCGAGCGCGTCGTCAAGGTTGTCGGCTTCGTGGCCTCGGACCCGTCGTTCACCGGCCAGCCGGGCGTCATCAACGGCGCCAGCGAACTGCTCGGTCACGCCTTCGGCGACAAGGGCATCCACGCCCGCTCCGCCGTCGGTGTCACGGTGCTTCCCCTCGACGCGCCTGTCGAGGTCGAGGTCATCGTCCACGTCGCCGACTGACAAATCTTCTCCGGTATGCCGTTGCGCGAGTTCGCTGCTCCCCGCTCGGGGGCGTGGGTCGAGAACGCTCGGGCCTGGCTTGCGTCACCGGGTGAACCCTTGGTGCCCCGCGCCGCGGCGACGGTGCTCGTCGTCCGGGACACGGCTGACGGGCCGTCGGTGTTCGTCCAGCGACGGGTGTCGACGATGGAGTTCGCGCCGTCGATGTACGTCTTCCCCGGTGGTGGTGTCGACGCCGTCCTTGTCGGAGTTGCAGCGTCCCTTCATCTCCGCGCGGGTGAACGAGTGCGGGTCGTCCGGAGAGGCGGAGGGCGCGTCGATCGTGCCGTCGAGCGGCATGCCGGACTCGAGGGCCGCGACGAGGGCGTAGGTCTTGGCCGTGGACCCGAACTGGTAGCCGTACTGGCTGCCGCCGTAGCGCTGGTCGACGTTGAGGTTGACCTGGCTCTTGGCTGAAGTCGGTTGCCTGGGCCATCGCGAGGATCTTGCCGGTGCCCGGCTCGATGACCGTCGAGGCAGCGCCGAGGTTGCTCCTGTTGCCGATCGGCACGGCCTTGGTCAGCTCGTCGCAGCGTCGCCTTCTGGAGCTTGGGGTCGAGCGTGGTCTTGATCGTCAGACCGCCCTGGTTGATGTTCTTGAGGCGCTCGGCCGGGGTCTTGCCCAGGACGGCCATCTGCGGCGACTTCTGGAGGTACTCCATCATGTAGGCGCAGAAGAACGGCTCGCTCGACCGCTGGCAGACGCCCTTGGGCGGCTTGCGGTTGCCGAGCATCGCCGCGACCGGGACCTTCTTGGCCGCGGCGACGTCCTTGGCCGTCGCCATGCCGAGGACCTGCATGCGGTCGAGGACGGCGTTGCGGCGGGTCTGCGACTGCTTGGGGTTGAGGACCGGGTTGTAGGTCGTCGGCTGCTGGACGATGCCGGCGAGCAGGGCCGCCTGGCCCAGGCTGAGCTTGCTGGCCTGGACGCCGAAGTAGTTCTGGGCCGCCGCCTCGACGCCGTAGGCCTGGTCGCCGTAGTAGACGAGGTTGAGGTAGCCGGTGAGGATCTGCTCCTTGGTGTAGTTGCGCTCGACGTCGAGGGCGTACTTCAGCTCCTGGAGCTTGCGGGTGTAGGTCTTGGCGACGGCAGCCTCGGCGGCGTCCTTGTCGTCGCGGCGGAGGGCGTTCTCCTGGAGCGTGATCTTGACGTACTGCTGGGTGAGGGTCGAGGCGCCCTGGACGTCGCCGCTCTGGAGGTTGGAGACCATCGCCCGGGTGAAGCCGCGCACGTCGAGCCCGCCGTGCTCGTAGAAGCGGGAGTCCTCGATGGCGATCTGCGCCTTCTGCATCCACGGCGAGATGTTCTTCAGCGGGACGATGATGCGGTTCTCGTCGTAGGGGTTCGCGATGAGCTTGTTGCTGGCGTCGACGATGCGGGACTGCTGGGCCAGCGGGGAGACCGAGAACTCGCTCGGCAGGTCGTTGAAGGCCTTGACGCCGCTCTTGGTGGCGCTGCCACCGGCCCCGATCGCGGGGATGGCGAGGCCGGCCATGAGCAGTCCCATGAGGGCGCTCAGGACGACGAGCCCCGTCAGCAGACGGAGGACGTGGGGCAGGTTGTGGGCGCGGCCATCCATGCCAGCAGGGTAACGCGGCGAACATGTGAGGCCCCGTCGAGGCGCACCGACGGCCGCGCGCGTTGTTGCATGTTGCCGGAAATGTCTAGGCTAGTAACTAGTCACTTTGAGCCATATAACTAGTCCCATATTCGTCATGGTGGCATGTTTCACCTACTGCCTAGTTTTCCCTTAGCGCCATTCGGGAGGGAATGGCCTCAGCCAAAGGGACAATACGCATGACGATCACCACAGCTGCCAGCACACATCACCCAGAGCACGTCCGACTGGTCCACGCGCGGCACCTGCGTCGGCACCGACCCGGACGCGCTCTTCGTCCAGGGCAAGGAGCAGCGCACGGCCAAGGTCGTGTGCCGCGGGTGCCCCGTCGCTCTCGACTGCCTCTCGGACGCCCTCGACAACCGCACCGAGTTCGGTGTCTGGGGCGGCATGACCGAGCGTGAGCGTCGTGCCCTGCTTCGTCGCCACCCCGGTCCGCTCCTGGCGCGAGGTCCTCAGCAAGACGATGGGCCGCCCGCCGGTCTGACGTCGCTCCGCGTATGCCGGGTCGGTCGCCTTCGTGGCGACCGGCCCGGTTCTCGCGTGCTCCGCGGGGTCCGAGCCGGGTGCCGGTCAGCCGGCGAGCAGCCGACCCACCTCGCGCAGCCCGTCGAGGTCGTGCACGTCGGTCGCCGAGGCGGCACCGTCGCCAGCAGCACGTCCGGGTGCGAGGCGCGCGAACCGCGTGACGCACGGCGTGCTGGCGCGCCGCCGTCGACGCCAGGTCGGCGTGCAGCGCCAGCAGCCCGGCCGTGAGCGTCTCCGCCCGCCCGGCCTCGAGCGAGCTGGTCGGCGCCGTCCTCCGCGCGTGACGCCGACAGGGCAGCTGCCCCGAGCGACTGGAGACGGTTCACGACGACTCCGGCGAGCGGCATACGCTCCTCGCCCAGCCGGTCCACGAAGAAGGCCGCCTCGCGCAACGCGTCGCGGTCCGGGGAGGCGACGACGACGAACGCCGTCGTGTCCTCCTTGAGCAGCGCATAGGTGACGTCGGCGCGCTCGCGGAAGCCGCCGAACATCGTGTCGAGGGCCGCGACGAAGGTCTGCACGTCCATGAGCAGCTGGCCGCCGAGGACCCGGCTGATGGTGCGCTGCGCGAGGTCGACGCCGACGCTGAAGACCTTGAGGTAGGCGCGACCGCCGGCCTTGGCCGGGCCATGAGCAGGCGCACGAAGCGGCCGTCGAGGAAGGAGCCGAGCCGCTTGGGGGCGTCGAGGAAGTCCAGCGCCGACCGCGACGGCGGGGTGTCGACGACGATGAGGTCCCACGTGCCGTCGGCGTCGGCCTGCGCGCGCAGCTGGCCGAGCTTCTCCATGGCCATGTACTCCTGCGTGCCCGCGAACGAGCTCGACACGGCCTGGTAGAAGGGGTTGGCGAGGATCTGCTGCGGCCTTCTCGGGGGTCGCGTGGGTCTCGACGACCTCGTCGAAGGTCCGCTTCATGTCGAGCATCATCGCGTCGAGCGAGCCGCCGCGCGGAGAGGTCGACCCCGGCCACCGGGCGGGGGGTGTTGTCGAGCTCGGTGAGGCCGAGGGCCTGGGCGAGGCGGCGGGCCGGGTCGATGGTGAGGACGACGACCTTGCGGCCGGCCTCGGCCGCGCGGATGCCCGAGGGCGGCCGCGGTCGTCGTCTTGCCGACGCCGCCGGAGCCGCAGCAGACGATGATGCCGACGCCGGGGTCGGCGAGGAGGGCGTCGATGTCGAGGCGGGGGTGCTCGGGTGTCCTTGCGGGCGGCCATCAGCGCACTCCCTGCTCGAGGAGCTCGTCGGCGAGGACGGCGATGCCGCCGTCCTCGATGCCGCCGGTGAGGGCCGGGAGCTCGATGACCGGCGCGGCCGGCGGCCGCGATCTCCGCGGCCATGTCGTCCTGGAGGGCGAGGCGCTGGGCGTGGTCGCGGCCCTCGCTGATGAGGCCGCGGACCATCGGGTTGGTCGGGCGCAGGCCGGCGCTGCGTGAGCTCGGCGCGCAGCGTCTCGTCGAGGCTCGTCGTCGCTCGCCGTGCGAGGGCCGCGAGGTGGGCGGGGGAGAGGTGGGGCTCGCGGATCTGGTTGACGATGATCGCGCCGAGGTGGAGCCCGGCGTCGGCGAGGTCGCGCAGCCCGTCGAGGCTCTCCTGGACCGGCATCTCCTCGAGCAGGGTCACCATGTGCACGAGGGTGCGCTTGTCGTGCAGCATCCGGGTGATCGAGTCGGCCTGCGACCGGATCGGGCCCACCTTGGCGACGTCGGCGACGCCGGCGTTGACGTTGAGGAAGCGCACGGCCCGGCCGGTCGGCGGCGCGTCGAGCACGACGGCGTCGTAGTGCAGGCCGCTGCTCTTGCGCCCCGCGACCGCCCTTGGGGCGACCGGCGGCCTCGTAGACCTTGCCGGTGAGCAGGACGTCGCGCACGCCCGGCGCGATCGTCGTGGCGAAGTCGATGGCGCCGATCTTCTCGAGGGCCGAGCCGGCGCGACCGAGCTTGTAGAACAGCTGGAGGTACTCGAGCAGCGCGGCCTTGGCGTCGACCGACAGCCCCCACAGCTCGCCGCCGCTGTGGTGCGCGACGAGCCGGACCTCGCTCGGTGCCCAGCGGCGGGACGTCGAACGTCTGCGACAGCCCCTGGCGCCCCTCGACCTCGACGAGAGGACGCGCTTGCCGGTGCTCGCGAGGGCCAGGGCCAGGGAGGCGGCGACGGTGGTCTTGCCGACCCCGCCCTTGCCGGTGACGATGTGGAGTCGGGCCGCCGCGAACTCGGCGGGGAGGGTGGGTGAGGGCACGGGCTCAGCCTACGGCGAGCCGGACTAGGGTGGGCGGCATGCAGAAGTGGGAGTACGCAACGGTGCCGCTGATGATCCACGCGACGAAGCAGATCCTCGACCACTGGGGCGAGGACGGCTGGGAGCTCGTCCAGGTCCTGACCGGGCCGGACGGCAACGGTCTCGTGGCCTACTTCAAGCGTCCGAAGGGAGCCTGACCATGGGTGCCGTCGAGGACCGCCTCGCCGAGCTCGGGCTGACCGTGCCCGACGTCGCGCCGCCCGTCGCGGTCTACGTCCCGGCCGTCCAGGACGGGTCGCGCATCTTCACCTCCGGCCAGCTGCCGATGGTCTCGGGCGCGCTCGCCGACACCGGCAAGGTCGGCGACGGGCGAGGGCCTGGTGTCGCCCGAGCGCGCCAAGGAGCTCGCCCAGATCTGCGCCCTCAACGCCATCGCCGCGGTGAAGTCCATCGTCGGTGACCTCGACAAGGTCGAGCGCGTCGTCAAGGTCGTCGGCTTCGTCGCCTCCGACCCGTCGTTCACCGGCCAGCCGGGCGTCATCAACGGCGCCAGCGAGCTGCTCGGCCACGCCTTCGGCGACAAGGGCATCCACGCCCGCTCCGCCGTCGGTGTCACGGTGCTTCCCCTCGACGCGCCCGTCGAGGTCGAGGTCATCGTCCACGTCGCCGACTGACAAGCCTTTCCGGTATGCCGTTGCGCGAGTTCGCTGCCCCCCGCTCGGGGGCGTGGGTCGAGAACGCTCGGGCCTGGCTCGCGTCACCGGGTGAACCCTTGGTGCCCCGCGGCGCGGCGACGGTGCTCGTCGTCCGCGACACGGCTGACGGGCCGTCGGTGTTCGTCCAGCGACGGGTGTCGACGATGGAGTTCGCGCCGTCGATGTACGTCTTCCCCGGCGGTGGTGTCGACGCCGACGACGCCGAGGCCGACCTCGAACGCCGCTGAGGTCGAGGCCCTGGCCGCGCGCATGGAGCTGTCGGTCGGCCGATGCGAAACCGTTGGTGGCAGCCGCGATCCGCGAGGTCGAGGAGGAGTGCGGGCTCCGCCTGTCTGTGGCCGACCTCGTGCCGCGCGCCCACTGGGTGACCCCGGCCTTCGAGAAGCGGCGCTACGACACCTGGTTCTTCGCCGCTCCCCTGCCTGAGGGGCAAGAGGCGCTGGGCACCACGACCGAGACCGACCACGACGCGTGGGTGACCCCGCAAAGTCTCCTCACGGCATACGCCGAAGGCAGGGCAGTGATGCTGCCGCCGACCGTGGTCATGCTCGAGCAGCTGGCCGAGTTCGCGACCGTGGCCGCGTTCCTGGCCGACACGCCCGGCCCTCACCGTGGTCTCGCCCGAGCTCGTCGACCTCGGCGACCGCCTCGTCATGCGCTCCGACATCCCCTGACCCGCCGGCTCGCAACTGGACATGCAGTGCTCGGAGGAGACCACGATCTCCGTGCTCAGCCGGTGCGCTCGCGGCCTCGCAAATGTCTGACCACTGCATGTCCATTGCCCCTGTGGATATCTCGACGAGCACGACCTCGAGGTCAGGCAGGCTGCTCGTCATGTCCGTTGCGCTCACGCTCGAACCCGCTTGGGTGGCATGGCGCGCGCGTCCAGGGAGCTGCGACGTCGGGGCCCCACTCGGGCAGCGCCATTGCGAAGGCAGTGGGTCGCAAGCGGCGAGATCGATCCGAGTGGGTCGAGGGCTCGCTACGCCCTGCCCGCCACCGCCGAGCATCGCCGCGTCGCCCACGCTCGGACCGGTGTCGCTTTCCCACCTGAGCGCCGCGCAGGAGCATGGCTGGAAGGTCAAGAACGTTGCCCGACAGGCCGCAGGTGGCGTTCCCGCGCACGCGCCGATCTCCGGCCAGGCCAGCGTGAGGGGATCGACCCGCACTGGGCCGACCTCGACGAGGCAGAGCTGGCCGCGGGCGTCACCTCGCCGCTGCGTACGGTCCTCGACTGCGCGCGCAGTCGTTGCCGTTTGACGCGGCGTTGGCAGTCGCCGACTCGGCCCTTCGCTCCGGCAAGGTCGATGCGGCTGAGCTCCGAGCGGGCGCCGCCGGACTGCAGGGCACGGGCGCGGGGGCTGCGCGACGGGTGGCTGCACACGCGGACGGACGAGCGGCCAACCCGTTGGAGTCGGTGTTGCGGGCGCTCTGCATCGAGGAGGAACTGTTTCTCACGCCTCAGCTCGAGGTCGCGGACCCCGGGTTGTTCGCCAAGGTCGATCTGGGCGAGCGAGGAGTTGCGCCTCGATCATCGAGGCGGAGGGCTACGAGACCCATGGAACCCGCAAGGGGCTGAGGCGCGACTGTCAGCGGCACTCACTCTTCGTGATCTGGGGCTGGATGTCGCTGCGGTTCTCCTACGAAGACGTGATGTTCGAGCAGGAGTGGACGCGCTGGGTGCTCCGCTCGTGGGTCGTCAGCACAGCGGTGGGACGCCGGCCTCGCCACCGAACGCTTTTCCGCGCGGCAGCCTGAGCCAATGGACATGCAGTGCTCGCCACCAACCTCGCGTCGTGTGCTCAGCTGAACCGTCTGCGTGGTGCCCGACATGACCACTGCATGTCCATTGGTCCGCGGCGTGGCCTGGGTGGTGGGGTGGCAGGGTGGGGGGATGGCTGAGAGTGCGTGGAGCTGGTGGGCAGATCACGACGCGGGCGCACTGCGTCCTCGCGCCCAACCCGGGGCCGATGACGCTGGATGGCACGAACACGTGGGTGCTCCTCGAGCCGGGCGCCACCGAGGCCGTCGTCATCGACCCGGGCCCGCTCGACGAGGGCCACCTCCAGCGCGTCTGCCAAATAGTGGCCGACGCCGGCGCCCGCGTCACCCAGACGGTCCTGACCCACGGCCACCACGACCACGCCGAGGCCGCCCCGCGCTTCGCCGAGCTCACCGGCGCGCCAACCCGCGCAGTCGGCCGCGGCCACGACGACCTCGCCGACGGCACCGTCATCACGGCAGGCGGCCTCGAGATCCGCGTCGTCGCCACCCCGGGTCACACCAGCGACTCCGTGTCCTTCGCGCTCGCCGCCGACCACGCCCTGCTCACCGGCGACACCGTCCTCGGGAGGGGCACCACAGTGGTGGCGCACCCGGATGGTGAGCTCACGGCATACCTGACGTCGTTGGAAAAACTCGCGCAAGCTGACGGGCAACGGAGAGGTGACCAGCATCCTTCCCGGCCACGGTCCCGTCGTGCCCGACGCCGCAGCGATGGTCGCGTTCTACCGGACCCACCGGCAGGAGCGCCTCGAGCAGGTGCGCCAGGCGCTCAAAGACGGGGCGGCGCAGGAAGCGGACCCGGTCGAGGGCGTGCTGACGCGGGTCTACGCAGACGTGCCGCCGGCTGTTTGGCCGGCGGCACGTATGAGCATTCGGGCCCAGTTGGACTACCTGGGGGTGTGAGCGTCAGCGCGCGCGGCGCTGGAGACGCTCCATGTCCTGGACGAGCACGGCGCGGGCCTCGAGCTTGAGCCAACCGCGGGTCGCGAAGTCGGCGAGCGCCTTGTTGACCGTCTCGCGGGAGGCGCCGACGAGCTGGGCGAGCTCCTCCTGCGTGAGGTCGTGGCTCACCATGACGCCACCGTCGACCGGGCGACCGAAGCGCTCGGCGAGGTCGAGCAGGGCCTTGGCGACACGGCCGGGGACGTCGGTGAAGACGAGGTCGGCGAGCGACTCGTTGGTGCGGCGCAGGCGGCGGGCCAGGGCGGCGAGCAGCGTGGCGGCAACACCGGGGCGCTCCGCGAGGAACGTCTTGAGCTGCTCGTTGGTGAGACCGACGATCTGGGTCTCGGCCACGGCCGTCGCGGTCGCCGTGCGGGCGCCGGGGTCGAAGAGGCTCAGCTCGCCGAACATCTCACCCGGGCCGAGGATGGCGAGGAGGTTCTCGCGACCGTCGGGGGACGAGCGGCCGAGCTTGATCTTGCCCTCGCCGATGACATAGAGACGGTCGCCGGAGTCACCCTCGCGGAAGAGGATGTCACCGCGCTCCATGTGCTGAGGCGTCATGGACGCGATGAGGCTGTCGGCGGTCTCGTCATCGAGAGCCGCGAAGAGCGGGGCTTTGCGCACGACGTCGTGATTCACGGCGCCAGTGTGCCACGAGCGACGGGTGCGCCGCGGGGTCTGACGAGGTCCGGTCGTGGTCAGTGCCTCGCCGTAGGGTGTTGTGCGTGCCTGCCACTGCCCTTTCGTATGCCGCTGAGTCACCTGTCGCTCGTACGCGGCGGGCCCGCAAGATCTACCGAGCGCTCGTCGACCGTTATCCCTATGCGCACGCCGAGCTCGACTTCGAGACGCCGCTCCAGCTGCTGCTCGCGACGGTGCTGTCGGCCCAGACGACGGACGTCACGGTCAACAAGGTGACGCCGGAGCTGTTCCGGCGCTGGCCCACGGCTGAGGCGCTCGCGGCCGCGGACCGGGAGGAGATGGAGGCGGTGCTCAAGCCGACCGGCTTCTTCCGGGCCAAGACCAACTCGGTCATCACGTTGAGCCAGGCGCTGGTGGACCGGTTCGGCGGGCGAGGTGCCGCCGCGGCTCAAGGACCTCGTGACGCTGCCCGGTGTGGGGCGCAAGACGGCGAACGTGGTGCTGGGCAATGCCTTTGGGGTGCCGGGCATCACCGTGGACACGCACTTCGGGCGGCTGGTGCGGCGCTTCGGCTGGACCGAGGAGACCGACCCGGTCAAGGTCGAGCACGCGATCGGCGCGCTCTTCCCGCGCAAGGACTGGGTCATGCTCAGTCACGTCCTGATCTTCCACGGGCGGCGTACGTGCCACGCGCGTCGACCGGCGTGTGGGGCGTGCCCGGTGTCGCAGTGGTGCCCGTCCTACGGCGAGGGCGAGACCGACCCGGCGACGGCCCTCAAGCTGCTCAAGTACGAACTGGCGCCCGGTGCCGAGCTGCCCACCCCTCCGCCCGGCCCGCTTCCCGGCGAGCTGCGCGTGGAGTCCGCGTCAGCGGCGGTGGAGACGGCGTGAGTGCAGCGCCCGATGGTGCGCCGCGGCCCGAGTGGATGGCCCGGGTGCTCGCGTCTGTCGGCGACGAGCTGCCCGCGGCCTTCGCCACGTTCAAGCCGCCGGAGGACCCCGATCGTCGCTCCGCGGTGCTCATGCTCTTTGCGCCCTCGGCCGATGGAGGCACGGACGTCGTGCTGACCGCGCGATCCCGTGACCTGCGCGCCCACCCGGGGCAGGTGTCGTTCCCCGGAGGCCGGGTGGACGCGACGGACGCCGGGCCGGTCGAGGCAGCGTTGCGCGAGACCGAGGAAGAGGTCGGGGTCGACCCCGCCACGCGTCGACGTCGTCGCGGAGATGCCGGCCCTGTTCCTCACCCCGAGCGGCAACGCCGTGACACCGGTGCTCGGCTGGTGGCCGACGCCGGGCGAGGTGCGGGTCGTCGACCCGGCCGAGGTCGAGCGCGTTGAGCGGGTGTCAGTCGCCGAGCTGGTGGACCCGGCGCGCAGATTCACCGTCGCGCACCCGTCGGGTTATCGCGGGCCCGGGTTCGAGGCCGGCGGCTTGTTCGTGTGGGGCTTCACGGCGCTGCTGCTCGGTGCGGTCTTCGACCTGGCCGAGCTGAGCCAGCCGTGGGACGCGAAGGTCGAGCGACCCATCCCCGAGCACGTCCTGTCCGACTGGGTCCGCAACCGCAACTGACCGGCGAGAAGGCTCAGGACTTGAGGGTGGCGATCGTCTGCTGGGCCTCGGCGATGGCGCGGCTCGGCGCCGGCTTGGCCTTGGCGAGGGCGTTCTTGCCGAGGAGGCCGAGGACGGCCGGCGACGATGAACATGATCAGCGTGACGATGCCGTAGCCGGCCCACACGGGCAGCCACACGGCGATGACGCGAGCCAGGGTGTGGAACAGGAAGATCAGGCCGAGCAGCCCGACGAACCCGGCTCCAGCCAAGAGGCCGACACCCTTGCCCATGACCTTGGCGCCGGAGGAGACCTCGGCCTTGGCCAGGGCGATCTCGCTGCGGACGATGCCCTGCACGTCATGGGTGGCATCGGCGACGAGCTGGCCGATGGTCCGCTCGGGTCCGGTTTCGGTTGTCATGCGCTCACCTTTGCAGGTTGTGACGGGCTGGTGCGACTGTCCCGACCTTACCGAGTGGTATCCGGTCCCGGTTCTTGGTCCACCTCGGGCCGCTCCTGGAAGGCATCGGGTATGCCGTCGCCGTCGTCATCGACGCTGTCCTCCTGCGTCGATCCGGCGATAGATCGCGTTGCGTCGGCGCAGCACGATCGACGCGAGGACGGCGGCCAGCACAGAGCCGGCGATGACGGCGAGCTTCGCGTGTTCGTCCTTCTCGGATCCGGGACCGAAGGCCAGCTCACCCACGAGCAGCGACACGGTGAAGCCGATGCCCGTGAGCAGCGACAGCCCGACGACGTCACTCCACGACAGGTCGTCGTCGAGTTCGGCGCGGGTGAAACGGGCCATGACGTAGGTGCTCCCCAGCACGCCGATCACCTTGCCCAGGACGAGCGCCAGGACGATCCCGATCGCCACCGGGTCACGCAGCGCCTCGCCGACGCCCCCACCGACGACGGTCACGCCGGCCGCAAAGAAGGCAAAGACCGGCACGGCCACACCCGCCGACAGGGGCCGGAGCCGGTGCTCGAACCGGTGCGCCACATCGGTCTCCGCCGACAACGTCGACACCGACGGCACGCTCGCCCGCGGCTTGACCGGGACGATGAGGCCGAGCAGCACTCCGGCCACGGTCGCGTGGATCCCCGACGCGTGGACGAGCGCCCAGGTCGCGAACGCCAATGGGACGAGCAACCACACGATGGCGATCCGCCGCTGCACGAGGAACCCGAACGCGGCCAGCGGCACGAGCGCCAGCAACAACGCGCCCACGTCGAGCCCGGACGTGTAGAAGATCGCGATGATCGTGATGGCGATGAGGTCGTCGACGACGGCCAGCGTGAGCAGGAACGAGCGCAGCCCAGACGGCAGGTGCGACCCGATGACGGCGAGCACGGCGAGGGCGAAGGCGATGTCCGTGGCGGTCGGGATGGCCCACCCGCGCAGCGACTCCGCGTCGCCGCCGCCGACGAGCACCACAACCGTGAAGACGATCGCCGGCACGGCCACGCCCGCCGCCGCCGCGATGACGGGAACAGCGGCCTTGGCCGGACTCCGCAGGTCGCCCACGAGGAACTCACGCTTCAGCTCGAGCCCGGCGACGAAGAAGAAGATCGCCAACAGTCCGTCGGCCGCCCACTGCCCGAGCGACAGCTCCAGGTGCCACGGCTCGAACCCCACGCGGAAGTCGCGCAACGCGGCATACGCATCACGCCACGGTGAGTTCGCCCAGACGAGAGCGGCCACGGCGGCGACGAGGAGGATCGCTCCGCCAACGGTCTCCGTGCGCAACGCCTTGGTGACGACCTGGTTCTCGACCCATGTCGGTCGACGGAAGAGGCGTTCGCGTGCGGTGGGGGAGATCATGGGGCCCTTTCGGGGTCGGTGGCAATGTTGCCGACCAGACTTCCCGGCGCACCTGACGTCCATTCTACCGGCGGTGCGGCCGTCGCTCGCTCCGCCGAACTGTGGGTGAACAGTCGGCGGTATGCCGTGTGCGCGTCATCCGTGGTCCATCTCGCCTCGCGACGATGGTGGGCATGGCGTACCCCTCGCAGGTCGGCCCGCTCGCCATCGCCCACCGCGGTGGTGCAGGACTCGCACCCGAGAACACGTTGGCGGCGTTCGCGCGGTCGACGGCTCTCGGCATCCGCTACCTCGAGACCGATGTCCGCCTCACGAGCGATGGCCAGCTCGCGTGCTTCCACGACGAGACGCTCGACCGGGTGACGACCGCGCGCGGCCCGGTGCGGCACCACACGATGTCGCAGCTCCGTCGGATCGGCGTCGGTGGCGAACCCATCGTCACGCTGTCCGAGGCGCTCGACGCCTTCCCTCACTCGCGGTTCACGGTGGACCTCAAGGAGGCCGACGCGATCGAGCCGATGGCGCGCGTCCTCGCCAGCCGCTCCGTCGGTGAGCGGGTGTGTGTTGCGGGTGCCTGGGACGGCTGGTTGCGGCGATTGCGCGAGCTCGCACCCCACGCCCACACGGCCTTGGGTTGGCGCTCGCTCACGACCCTCATCTCGTGTGCCCGCGCCGGAGTGAGCGCGCCGAAGTGGGTGCGCACGGCCGAGTTCGCCCACGTGCCAGTGTCGCTCGGCCGGGTGCCGGTGTTCGTCGACCGGCTCGTCGACAAGGCGCACGCACACGGCATACGCGTCATTGTCTGGACCGTCGACGAGCCGGCCCTCATGGACCGGCTCCTCGACGCGGGCGTCGACGGCATCATCACTGACCGACCAGATCTGTTGCGGGAGAACTACATTCGCCGCGGGATCTGGGAGCCGATGCCCACGTTCCCAGTCCTCAGGACCGAACCCGCTCCGCGACGAGCAGGGTGACGAGGGCCGCCGCAGCCATCGCGGCACCGGCCCAGATGGTCGAGACGTAGCCCAGCCCGGCCGCGATCGTCACGCCACCGAGCCAGGCGCCGAGGGCGTTGCCGACGTTGAACGCCGCGATGTTTGCGCCGCTCGCCAGGGTCGGTGCGGAGCCGGCATACGTCATGATCCGCAGCTGCAGACCGGGCACGGTGGCGAAACCGAACGCACCCATGAGGACGAGCGAAACCATTGTGGCGACCTGTGATTCGGCCGTGAGCGCGAAGCCGATCATGACGACGGTGAGGACGGCGAGCACGGTGATGAGCGTGCGCGGCACGGAGCGGTTGGCCGCGCGCCCGCCGAGGATGTTGCCGATCGTCGTGCCGACGCCAAAGAGCACCAGCAGCCACGGCACGGCGCCGCTCGAGAAGCCGGAGACCTCGGTGAGCGTGAACGCGATGTAGGTGAAGGCGCCGAACATCCCGCCGAACCCGAGGACGGTCACGAGCAGCGAGAACCACACCTGGCGGTTCGCAAAAGCAGACAACTCATGGCGTATGCCGGTCGGCTGGCTTGCGCCGTCGGCTGCGCCTTCGGTGGTGCGTTGAGTGCGGTCGTTGACCGACGCGGGAACGAGCGTGGCGATGGCGACGAGGGCGAGGACGCCGATGACGGTGATGGCCCAGAAGGTCGAGCGCCAGCCGTAGGCCTGGCCCAACAGCGTGCCGAGGGGAACGCCGAGGACGTTGGCGGTGGTGAGTCCGGCGAACATCAGCGCGATGGCACTGGCCGCACGCTCCCTGGTGACGAGGCTCGCGGCGACGACGGAGCCGATGCCGAAGAAGGCACCATGACACAGGGCGGCGACGACGCGGCCGATCATCATCACGGTGTAGCTCGTGCCGACGGCCGAGAGCAGGTTGCCGATGATGAAGAGCACCATGAGGCCGATGAGGACCTGTTTGCGGGGAAGGCGGGCAGCGGCGAGGGTGAGGCCGACGCCACCGACGGCAACGCTCAACGCGTACCCGGAGATGAGCCAGCCGGCCGCGGTCTCAGTGACGTCGAAGTCGCGGGCCACCTCGGGGAGCAGTCCGGCGATGACGAACTCGGTGAGACCGATGCCGAAGCCGCCGACGGCGAGCGCAAGCAAGCCGAGCGGCATACGCCGTGTTGTCGTCGTGTCTTCGGGCAGTGCGAGCATGGACGCCACTGCGGTTCCTTCCCAAACGAAATATAGCGCGTGTGCAACTACTGACGAGACGTTAGTTGCACGCGCGGGATATTGCAAGCGCTACTATTGCGCCATGGGTATCTCCGACGACGCGGTGCAGATCCGGTCTCAGGGCTGGCGCCGACTGGCTGCGCTGCACCAGATGATCGAGTCCGACCTGGAGCGCGCGCTGCAGGACAAGCACGCACTCTCGGTCGTCGAGTTCAGCGTCCTCGACTCGCTGTCGCGACAGGACGGCTGGCACATGCGCATGTCGCAGTTGGCCCGGGCCGCGGCCCTGTCACCGAGTGCGTCGACGCGCCTCGTCAACCGGCTCGAGGACCGAGGTCTGCTGACCCGCATCCTGTGCGATGACGACCGGCGAGGGATCTACACCGAGCTGACTGCGCCCGGCCGGGCCCTGCTCAAGAAGGCGCGGCCAACGCACGACCGGGCGCTCGCCGAAGCGGTGGACGCCGCCGAGGCGACACCGGAGCTCACCGACCTCGTCTCAGCCCTCCCCGAACTCACCGCACGCTAGTCAGCCTTGGGGGCAAAGAGACGGGGGAGGAGCTCAATCGTGGTCGCGCGCAGGTCGTCGAGCACCCCGTCGACGCCGGCAATGTGTCGCAGGAGGGTGCGTTCGAAGACGCCGTCGAGCATGGCGTAGGCCGTGGCGGCTGGCACCGTCAGAGTCGTCTCGCTCAGCTCGGCGTAGCGCAGCAGGACCCGATGGATCATGTCCTCGAGGGTCGCGTCGATCTCGAGGACGTCGTGCCGCATGGCCTCGTCGAACATGCTCTGGGTGCGCAAGTCGTACCAGAGGCGATGCATGGGGGCGTCGTCGACGATCGTCTCCGCGAGCTTGGCGGCGAACCCGGACACGAGCTCCTCGGGCGTGGTCGCCGACGCGACGACCCCGTCGTAGCGGGTCACGCACGTGGCCTTGTAGCGGCGCACGCTCGCGATGATGAGTTCGGCCTTGTCGCTGAAGTAGTAGTGCACCACCCCGTGGCTGAAGGTCGAGTTGGCCGCGATGTCGCGCAGGGAGGTGCGGGCGAATCCGCGCTCGCCGAGGGTGGCCAGGGCGGAGTCGACCAGTTCGTCGCGCCGTCCGGCCGACTTCTGGGCCCGGCTGCGGCCCGGCGTCGACGGGGCCTTCGGCGTGGTCTTCGAGGCGGCCTTCGGCGCACTCGTTCGGGGTGCGGATTCGACGGACATGCGCGTCACTCTACGGCGCGCCAACATTGCTGAACAGGTGGTCTTGACGAGTGTCAAGACTTTCGGCCAAGGTGAGTTCACGGCCCGGAAACGGGTCGGGGTCCGCCCATCGCCGTGATGGACCCGGGCCATCTCCGTCTCTTTCACGAAGCGAGAAGCCCATGACCTCGATCGATCTGACCGGTCGCGTCGCCCTCGTCACCGGTGGAGCCCAGGGGCTCGGCGAAGGCATGGCCCAGGCCCTCGCCGAAGCCGGCGCCAAGGTGATGATCGCCGACCTCCAGGAGTCCGGCGCCGACACTGCTGCCGCCCTCGGCGACGGCCACGGATTCGTCAAGCTCGACATCACCGACGACGCCGCCTGGGAGGCTGCGGTCGCCGCCACCGTCGAACAGCTCGGCGGCTTCGACATCCTCGTCAACAACGCCGGCGTCGAGATCACCTCGCTCTTCACCGAGATCAAGGCCGAGGACGTCCGCACCATGCTCAACGTCAACATCCTGGGCACGACGCTCGGGATCAAGCACGGCCTGCGGGCGATGCGCCCGGGCGGTGCCGCGGGCAAGGGCGGTTCGATCATCAACATCGCGTCGGTCGCGGCCACCATCGCCTTCCCCGGCATCGGCGTCTATTCGGCCACCAAGTCGGCCGTCGACCGGCTCACGCGCGTCGCCGCCATGGAGGCCGGCAAACTCGGCTACGGCGTGCGTGTGAACTGCATCTACCCCGGACTTGTCCCCACCGCCATGGGCGCCGGCCTCGCCAACGACGTCGCCGCGATCGGGCTCTTCGAGTCTCCCGATGCCGCCGTCGCCGCGGTCATCGACCAGACCCCCGGCGGCCGACTCGGGCAGGTGGACGACATGGCCGACGCGGTCGTCTTCCTCGCCTCCGACGCCGCGAAGTTCATCACCGGTGCCGGCCTGCCCGTCGACGGCGGCATGGGGATGTGAAACGCCCCGCCCACCGCGTGCGTCAACGCCGCGGTGGGCGGCGGCATACGCGCAAGCCGTTCTCTCACACGACGAAAGGCAGGCCGATTCATGCGGGTGGTCGACTTCCTCGACAAGGGGTGCTCGCTCGACCCCTCGGCTCCCTGCCTGGTCACCGACGAACAATCCTTGTCGTATGCCGCGGTGCAGGCCACGTCGTATGCCGTCGCTGCCGCTCTGGCCGGGTCCGGTGTGGAGCCGGGCCAGTCCGTCGCCATCCTCTCCGCGAACGACCCCCTCGGCTTCTCGACGGTGTTCGGGATCAGCCGGGCCGGGGGTGTCTGGTGTCCGATCAATCCACGCAACGAGGCCGCCGAGAACGCGGAACTGTTGGCGCTGTTCGACTGTGCGGTGGTCATCCACCAGGAGTCCTTCGCGCCGATGGTGGCGGCCATCCGGGACTCCCTGCCAGAGGTGCACACGTGGGTCTGCCTCGACGGTGAGGTGCCCGGATCGTTGACGTGGGAGGAGTTCCTTGCGCGAGGCGAGGCTGGCGAGCGGATCGACCGACTGGCCGTCGACGACGTCGCGATGATCGTCGGCACCGGTGGGACGACCGGCCGGCCCAAGGGGGTCGTCCTCACTGGGACGAACCTCGAGACGATGACGGCCATCACGCTGATGGGCTACCCGTTCGAGGGCGTGCCCGTCTATCTGGCCCTCGCGCCACTCACCCACGCTGCGGGGGTCCTGTGTTTCCCGATCCTCTGCCGCGGTGGGTCGATCGTCATCATGCGCGCGCCGGACGTGGGCGGCTTCCTCACCAACATCGAGAAGCATGGCGTGACGCACACGTTCCTGCCGCCGACGCTGATCTACATGGTGCTCGGGCACGCCTCCCTCGACACGACGGATCTCTCCTCGTTGCAGTGCTTCTGGTACGGCGCGGCCCCGATGTCGGTCGACCGCTTGCGGGAGGCGCTGACGCGGATCGGCCCGGTCATGGCTCAGCTCTTCGGGCAGACCGAGGCGCCGATGATGATCTCGCTGCTCCCGCCGAGCGAGCACTTCACGCCTGACGGTGAGATCGCCACGGAGCGTCTTGCCTCGGCTGGTCGGCCCGCGCCGCTGGTCACCGTCGCGATCATGGACGAGTCGGGCGAGCTGCTGCCGGCGGGCGAGCGCGGCGAGATCGTCGTGCGCGGTTCGCTGGTCATGCGCGGCTACCACCGCAACCCGGAGGCGACGGCCGAGGCGTCACAACACGGGTGGCACCACACCGGCGACATCGGCTACCTCGACGCGGACAACTACCTCTTCATCGTCGACCGCGCCAAGGACATGATCATCACGGGCGGTTTCAACGTCTATTCGACGGAAGTGGAGCAGGCCCTCATGGCGCACCCCGGCATACGGGAATGTGCTGTTGTCGGGCTCCCCGACGAGAAGTGGGGAGAGCGGGTGGTGGCCGTCGTCCAGGCTCAACCGGACACCGACCTCGAGCCCGCAGCCGTCATCGCCTTCGTCAAGGAACGGATCGGCAGCGTCAAGGCGCCCAAGGAGGTGTGGGTCTGGGACGACCTGCCCCGCTCCAAGGTCGGCAAGGTCCTCAAGTCCGAGATCAAGACCACCCTCCTCACCTGAGCCAGACCGACTCATTGCGCAGGAGCGACACTCAAGGGCCGAAATCCGGCCCGAAAATGTCGCTCCTGCGCAATAAGTCGACAGCGCGTGCCTCAGTCGGAGGAGTCCTTGGACAGGCCCTGCTGGATGAGGTTCATGACCGAGGAGTCGGCCAGGGTCGTGACGTCGCCGATGTCGCGGTTCTCGGCCACGTCCTTGAGCAGGCGGCGCATGATCTTGCCCGAGCGGGTCTTGGGCAGCTCGGGGACGACCATGATCGAGCGCGGCTTGGCGATCGGCCCGATCTCCTTGGCCACGTGGTTGCGCAGCTCCTGGACCGTCGCGTCACCGTTGTCCTGCGCCCCTCCACGCAGGATGACGAAGGCCACGACAGCCTGTCCAGTGGTCTCGTCCGACGCACCGACAACAGCGGCCTCGGCCACCGACGGGTGCGACACCAACGCCGACTCGATCTCGGCCGTCGACAACCGGTGGCCCGAGACGTTCATGACGTCGTCGACGCGACCGAGGAGCCAGATGTTGCCCTTGGCGTCGTACTTCGCACCGTCACCGGCGAAGTAGTACTTCTCGCCGAACCGGCTCCAGTAGGTCTCCTTGTAGCGGTCCGGGTCGCCCCAGATGCCACGCAGCATCGACGGCCACGGCTTGGTGAGCACGAGGTAGCCGACCTTCTCGGCCTCGGTGAACGGCTTGCCGTCGTCGTCGAGGATCTCGGCGCTGATGCCGGGGATCGGGCGCTGGGCAGAACCGGGCTCGAGCGTCGTCACACCGGGGAGCGGGCTGATCATGATCGCGCCGGTCTCGGTCTGCCACCACGTGTCGACGATCGGGGCCTTCTCGCCGCCGATGTTCTTGCGGTACCAGAGCCACGCCTCGGGGTTGATCGGCTCACCGACCGAGCCCAGGACGCGGACCGACGACAGGTCGAACTTCGCGGGGATGTCGTCGCCCCACTTCATGAACGTGCGGATGGCGGTCGGCGCGGTGTAGAGGATCGAGACCTTGTACTTCTCGATGATCTCCCACCAACGCCCCTGGTGCGGGGTGTCGGGCGTGCCTTCGTAGAGGACCTGCGTCGCACCGTTGGCGAGCGGCCCGTAGACGATGTAGGAGTGGCCGGTCACCCAGCCGATGTCGGCGGTGCACCAGTAGACGTCCGACTCCGGATGCACGTCGTGCACAACGGAATTCGTGTATGCCGTCTGCGTCAGGTAGCCGCCCGTCGTGTGGAGGATGCCCTTCGGCTTCCCGGTGGTCCCGGACGTGTAGAGGATGAAGAGCGGGTGCTCGGCGTCCATCGGCTCGGCCGTGTGCTCCGGGCTCTGCTTGTCGACGACGTCGTGCCACCAGACGTCGCGTCCCTCGGTCCACTCGACCTCGGAGTCGGTGCGCTTGACGACGAGGACCTTCTCGACAGGAGTGTCGCCACCGGCGAGGGCCTCGTCGACGGCCGCCTTGAGGGGAGCGGCCTTGCCGCGGCGCCACTGGCCGTCCGACGTGATGACGATCTTGGCTTCGGCGTCGTTGATGCGGGTGCGCAGTGCCTCGGCGGAGAAGCCGCCGAAGATCACCGAGTGGGGGGCTCCCAGGCGCGCGCACGCGAGCATCGTGGCGATGGCCTCGGGGATCATCGGCAGATAGATGACGACCCGGTCGCCGGTCTGGACGCCCAACTCGATGAGAGCGTTCGCTGCGCGGGACACGTCAGCCAGCAGGTCGGCATACGTGATCGTTCGGGTGTCGCCGCCGGCGCCCTCGAAGTGGATGGCGACGCGGTCGCCGTTGCCGGCCTCGACGTGACGGTCGACGCAGTTGTAGGCGACGTTGAGCTCGCCACCGACGAACCACTTCGCGAACGGAGCGCCGCTCCAGTCGAGGGTCTGGTCGAAGTCCTTGCTCCACGTGATGCGCTCGCGGGCCTGACGCGCCCAGAAGGCCTCGTAGTCGGCGTCGGCCTCGGCGTAGAGCGCCTCGGTGCCGTTGGCCTGCGCCTTGAGCTCGTCGCTCGGGGAGAGGTCGAGCTCGGCCAGGTGGCTGGAGAGGTTCTCGTCGGTCACTTCGGGGCTCCTCGTCATTGGGGACTGCGATGCGGGACACGTCTGGTGCCCAGCCAACCGTGTCCGGCCCCGCGCATCAACAGTGGGTCCGCTCCTCGTCGCCCGGAGGCGGGAGACCTGCGACGGACGGTGCGCCGAGCGGCATACAAGACAGACGGCGTATGCCGTCCGTCTCACTCCCAGCGAAAGGACCGGATCGCGAGTCCCCAGAGGACGACGAGCCAGGCGCCGATGACCGTGAGGTGCTGCCATGACGGCGGGAAGCCAGCAGCGGCCTCCTGCAGGGCGAGGGCGGAGGCGCCGAGCGGTAGCCGGGACACGATGTCGCCGAGGAGGCCCGGCATGGCCTGGACCGGCAGCCAGACGCCGGCGGTGAACATGAGGGGGAAGAGCGCGACCGTTCCCAGGGTCGTGGCCATCTTGGTCGTGCCCGCGACTCCCGCGATGAGCGCGCCGACGGCGAGGCAGACGGCGAGAGTGAGGAGCAGGACGAGGAGATAGGCGAGGGCGTTGCCCGGGAGCGGGACGTCGTGAACGACCTTGGCGAGGGTGAGCGCCAGGGCGCCGCCGAGGATGGCCGCGCCGCCGTGGATGGCGAACTGCGCGAGGAGGAGGGCGCTGGGGCGTGCGGGCGTGGTCGCGATGCGGCGCAGGATCCGCTGCTCCCGGTAGGTCGCCAGCACGACGGGCATCGTCGAGACGCCGGCGAAGAGCATCGCCACGAGGATGCTGATGGGGACGTACAGCGCGATGAGCCGGACGCCGCCGAGGTCGTCGACCGGTTGCTGCATCGCCGGGATGAGGCCGAGCAGGCCGATGAGGAGGCTGGGGAACGCGAGGATCCAGAAGAGGGCGCCCGGTTCGCGCAGGAAGAGGGTGAACTCGGTGCGGATGAGGGCGGACGTCGGCGAGCTCATGACGGGACCTGGGTGTCGGGGGACGGCGCGTGGTCGGTGAGGTCGAGGAAGGCGTCGTCGAGGGTTGAGTCGACGATGCGGAGTCGCCCGGGCCGGACCTCGTGGGCGGCGAGCCAGTCGAGAACGTCCAGGACGGCATCGTCGTCGAGGCTGAGTTCGAGGCGGCCACCGTCGCGCCGGCGGGCGGTGGCGACTCCTTGGAGGTCTGCGAGGGCGCGCGATGTCGAGCCCGTCCGGGGCGGCGAAGCTCATCATCGTCGGCGCACTCGTCTGTCCGATGAGTCCGTCGGGGGTGTCGAGGGCCGTGATCCGGCCGCGGTCGATCAGGGCCACGCGGTCACAGAGGTGGCGAGCCTCCTCCATGAAGTGCGTGACGAGGACGATCGTGATGCCGGCGTTGCGGGCGTTCTCGACCACTCCCCACACCGTGCGCCGAGACCGGGGGTCGAGCCCCGTCGTCAGCTCGTCGAGGATGGCGATGCGCGGTCGCCCGATGAGGGCCAGGGCGATGGCGAGGCGTTGCTGCTGACCGCCGGACAGCTTCCCGTAGCGGGCGTCGAGCTTGTCGCCGAGGCCGAGCTGGGTGGCCAGGGCGATCCCGTTGACGGGTCGTTCGTAGAACGAGGAGTAGAGAGCGAGGGCCTCGCGGACGGTGAGCTTCTGCTGGAGGCCGGCCTGCTGGAGTTGGACGCCGAGGAGTGGGGTGATGTGCGTGCGGTCCCTGGCGGGGTCGAGGCCGGCCACGCGCACGGTCCCGGAGTCGGGCTTGCGGAGGCCGGCGATGCACTCGACCGTCGTCGTCTTGCCCGAACCGTTGGGCCCGAGGATGCCGAGGATCTCGCCCTCGGCCACGTCGAGGTCGATGCCGTCGACGGCCACGACCTTGCCGTAGGTCTTGCGGAGCCCCCGCACCTCGATCATGGTCATGGATCCCGAGCATGCCGTATGCCGCGTGCTCACCTCAGGTGATCCGGGCCGCTTGTGCGCCCTCGTGGCAGGCGACTCGCAGTAACCTCAGGTCCCATGGGCAAAGCAGAGACTTCCGCCGACGTCAGAGCTGACGCCGACACCACCGCGACCGACGCGAGCACTGCGACCGACGCGAGCACCGCGACCGACGCGAGCACGCGACAAGACCAAGGCAGCGACGAGCGAGTCTCCCGTGACCCCTGTCGTTCCTCGGGACTGGAAGGCGCTCGCCAAGCGGGTGTGGCCGTTCGCCGCGATGGCGCTCGCGGCCCTCCTCTGGTGGCCCGCAGGCTTCGGCAACCGGGCCGAGTGGATGCACCTGCCCTTCATGCAGGGCGTTGGCGGTGTGGCGCCCATCGGTGGTGGCGAACTCTTCCTTGGCGCGCTCGTCGCTGCGGCCGTGGTGTCTGCGCTCGTGTCGTCGGCCTGGCCGAAGTTCGGGATTGCGGCCGGCCTCACGGTCATCGCGTGGGTGCTCTCCGATGGTGACGTGACGTTCGCGGCGAATGAGCGACCCGTCCTCGCCGCGTTGGTGGGACTCGGCATGCTGATCGGTCTGGGCGTGGGAGCTCGTGCGCCGCGCGGACCGGTCGCCGTCGCCACGTTCCTCGCACTCATCGCCGGGCTGTCGCCAGCCACGTACTCGCGCGGACTCATCCTGGCCGTGGCCGTCGCGCTTCCGTTCTGGGCCGCGACTGCCGACCGGGTCGCTCCCACGATCCTTTCGCTCGTTCGGGTCGTCGTGACCTGGCTGGGCGCGGTCCTGATCTCCTTGGGTCTGGCGGTCGGTTTCTCGAAGCTCGGGGTCGGTGCACTCGCGCACCCGGTCGACGCTGCGCCCGTCGTGGGGCGCGGGTTCGTCGACTACCTCAAGGATCACGGGGTCGAGGTCATCAGCTCATCCTGGCCGTGGCCGTCGCGCTTCCGTTCTGGGCGGCGACTGCCGACCGGGTCGCTCCCACGATCCTTTCGCTCGTTCGGGTCGTCGTGACCTGGCTGGGCGCCGTCCTCATCTCCCTCGGTCTGGC
Organism: uncultured Actinomycetota bacterium; assembly: GCA_963807825.1. Taxonomy (GTDB): domain Bacteria; phylum Actinomycetota; class Actinomycetes; order Actinomycetales; family Dermatophilaceae; genus Knoellia. Next base: position 33,843 of record CAWEDC010000013.1, on the reverse strand, counting down.
CGTCGGTTTCTCGAAGCTTGGGGTCGGCGCGCTCGCCCACCCGGTCGATGCTGCGCCCATCGTGGGACGCGGGTTCGTCGACTACCTCAAGGATCACGGGGTCGAGGTCATCAAGGCGGCGCCGCAGACCTACACGTCATGGTTCTGGGTCGCGGTCGTCCTCGCCATCGCCTTCGTCGTGGCCTCGGCCGCCCTGAAGCGGCGGCGCACCCATGCGAGCACCAAGGCGAAGTGACCGCCTGACCTGAGCGGGCGGCATACCCGATCGTTGTGGTCAGGCTGCCCACGGAGGGGTGCCGACCACGGTGCCGTCGGCCATCGTGGCGACGAACCCCGATCGGATCGCGACGATCAGACGGGCCGGTGCGTCGCTCGGATTGCTGAGGGCGATGGCCTCGCCGGCCGGAATCGACGGCAGTGTCGCCAGCGCCGATCTCGTCCCCTTCGGGCGTGACGCGCACCCGGCCGTCGAGCACGACGAACACTTCGTCGTGGTCCAGCGTGTGGGAGCGGTCGGCGACCAACCCCGCCTCGACGTCCAGTTGCCAGACGCAGGTCTGGGGTGAGCCCAGGCTGGGCGACGCGAGAGCGGTGAACTGGACGCCGGGAGGTCGAAGACGGGTGCGTCCGCGGCGGTGTTGAGTTGCATGCTGTTCCTCCAAAGTAGACAAGTGCACTTGTGCAAGTTAACTTGGCTATCATGCAGGAGTGACTCCCTCCGCGCAAGCAGTTCCCGACCTCGGCATCCTTGTCCTGCTCGGCTACCAGGGCTTCGTCCGTCAGCTGCACGACGACATGGCCACTCACGGCTTCGACGACCTCGGCCGCTCGGACGGTGTGGTGATGCGGGTCCTCTCGCAGGGGTCGCGCAAGGTCAGCGAGCTCGCGACGCTGCTCGAGATGAGCCCGCAAGGTGCGGCGCAGGTGATCGCCGACATGGAGTCTCGGGGGTACGTCGTGAGGACCCCTGACCCCGGCGACGCCCGAGCTCGGTTGGTCGAGCTGAGCGAGCGGGGGCGTGGTGCCATCGCCGCTGCTCGTGCCTTCCATCGACGCTTCGAGGCCGGGGTCACGCGCCGCCACGGGGCAGACGCGCGTGACACGTTCCGGTCGATCCTCAGCGAGATGGCTGAGGCGGCGCCCGGTGGCCTCGACAAGGAGCTGCGGGCCGTCTATTTGTGAGTGTTGCGTGAGTCGGTGGCGACAGGTTCGCGACAGGTGCCTTGGTGACGATGGCGAATGTGACCACGACGAGAACACCATCGCCGACCTGCAGTGCGATCAACGCGCGCTTCATCCACAACTTCATCACCAATGACGTGGCCGCTCATGACGCCTTGCTGCATCCGGACTTCCTCACGATCCAGAGCGACGGATCGACGCTGGATCGCGCGGCCTACCTGCGTGAGTGGGCGACTGGGTTCGACCCGGACGTCATCCCCTACTGGGACACGCGCGACGAGCAGATCACCGTCGTCGGCGATGTAGCGCTGGTGCGGGCGACCAACTGCTTCGTCGTCGTCAGCGATGGTGTGGAGACTCGGCAGGCGTCCCGCTACACCGACACGTATCTCTGCACCGATGACGGCTGGCGCTGCATCCAGGCCCAGATCACACCGGTGCAGTCGCAGCACTGGACCCAGCCGGACGCGGTGGTCAGCACCTACGTGCGAGGCGTGAAGCAGGAGGCCTGACCGCACAGCGTGACGCGAGTTGCCCACAGCGCCGGCCGGACGGCATACGCCGTCGTTGGTCTGTTGGACAAAATGCGGGGTATGCCGTCCCTCGGGCTGGTCGGAACGTGCACTCTGTGCCCAGCGTGTCCGGCAACGGTGTCGCTTTGCGCTGTCGAATGGTTCCCTGAGGTCAACACGACCACAAGGAGGTGGGCCATGTTCGAAGAAGGCCAGCTGTACTCGCCCGTGACCCGGCGCGAGGACGGGACCGTTGAGGTCCACCTGAGTGACAACCACCCGGGGCGCAATGACGCCCACTACCTCGAGCGCCGCGGCGAGATCGCCGGAGCCGCGATGGCCTGGACGCGTGGCGAGCCGATCCCGGTGATCGACTACACCGAGGCCGAGCACGAGATCTGGCGGACCGTCAGCCACGAGCTCGCGCCGAAGCACGAGAAGTACGCGCACAGTGAGTACCTCGCGGCCAAGCACGCGCTGCGTCTGCCGACCGAGCACGTGCCGCAGCTGCACGAGGTGAGCGAGCGGTTGGAGCCGCTGACCGGATGGACCTATGTGGCAGCGCCGGGGCTCGTGCCGTTGCGCGACTTCTATGGCGACCTCGGGGCGAAGACGTTCAACTCGACGCAGTACCTCCGCTACGGCAGCCAGCCGCTCTACACGCCCGAGCCGGACATCATCCACGAGGTCATCGGGCACGGAAACCAGCTCGCCTCACCGCGATTCGCGCGCATCACCGAGGCAGCGGGCAAGGCGTCGCTGCGAGTCGAGACCGACGACGCGATGAAGTTCATCGCCGACGTCTTCTGGTTCTCGATGGAGTTCGGCATCATGCGCGAGCACGGCGAGGTCAAGGCCTATGGCGCCGGGATCCTGTCGAGCTATGGCGAGATGGACGAGTTCGCGCACATGGAGCACCGGGCGTTGGACCTGGTCGACATGGGCACGCTCAACTACGACATCACGTCGTACCAGCCGGTGTTGTTCTGCGCCGAGGGTATGGACCAGCTCGAGGATGTCGTGGGTGCGTTCTTCGAGACGGTCGACGACGACCTCGCGGCCCAACTGCGTGCCGAGGCCGACGCCCGCTGACTTCGGTCGAGATGCACGAAACGCCGAGCACGGAGACCCGTGATCGGCACTTCAGATGTCGCTGCAGCGCAATCTGTTGTGGGAGAGGGTCTGCTCACCACTGGTGGGCGACGTCGATGACGAGGCGGCTGGTGCCGGTCGCGGTGTCGTTGTAGTTGAGCACCCGGAACGGCAGCCGTGCCCGCACGCCGAGGGCGATCGTCGACTGGCCCTCGAATGAGCCGGCCCACTTGACCTGACGGAACGTCGTGAAGCCCGTGACGTTCGGCATGGCCGGCGCGGTCGTGTTGCGGGCGGCCCTGGTGATGACCTGCAGTGCGGCCCCACCGGCGACGGGAACGGGGTTGCCCGAGCCGTCCTGGGTGACGACCGAGACGTAGCGGACGTCGTAGCCGGTGGCCTTGCCCTTCTGGTCGATGACGAGCCGGTCGTAGCAGTCGTGCCGCCCGGCGCGAAGCCCGGCGACGGACGTGACGTTCATGGTCGCGTTGGTCTTCGCGAGTGATCCCCAGGTGATGCCGCAGTACGGAGCGGCGGAAGCGGTGGTGGCGCCGATGGCGGCGGGTGCGGTGGCGGCGGCGAGGCCCAGGGCCAGGGCGGCGGCGCTGCGACGAATGGTCTTGCGGTTCATGGTTTCCTCCTGCGTTGGTGTGCCTATACCGAGAAGACGCGTATGCCGCCCTCCCGGTTGACACGAAAGGAGACCCGAGTGCCCCGCCAGATACCTGCGTGGTGGCTGCAGGCGCTGGCCAGTGCTCGACTGCGATGATGCAGCGGTGATGCATCGCGCGGGGGAGGAGTTGCTCGATCGCCCACCTTGGTACGTCTTGGGGGCTCTGTGCTTCCTGACCCTGGTGCTGTTGGCCATGCTCGGCAAGACGGTCCACTGGCGCCGGGACCGCGAGGCCTACCTCACTCAGGCCAGACTGTGGGCGAAAAGCAGAGGCGAAAAGTCGGAGGCCTATGCCCGGGGGTTCGTAGCGTTCGGATGGCTGACCTTCGTCGGGTTCCTCTTGATGTTTGGGCTGGTGCTGTGGCCAGCACTGTTTCAGAGGAGGTTCGACGGTGGAATCTGGGTCGTCCTTGCGTCACAGGTGTTCATCTGGGCGGGCTTGATCCTCCCGTATTTCTTACTGGCCACGCTGGGCCATGCCGGAGCACAGTCGAGATGACTCATCGCCACTCCAAGAGCGAAGGCAACGCCAGCGATAGCGCGAGGGTGAGGAGTGGGCGCAGCCTCAGCAAGCGACTCGTCCTCACCGGTCAAAAGCGTTCCGGGGCATGGGCTGTCGGTGCGACGCCGCCCCGATCACAGGTCTCTAGGTTCGCTCGATGCGAGACTGATGACGTGGATGAGGAAAAGGACCCCGAGCCGCCGGGTGATGAGTACCAAGGGTGGTTGGACGAGCTCGCCGGAGGCCCGGTGCGGGTCTGGCCATTGATCGCGTTATGGCTGGTGATTGGTGTGGCCGTCTTTGGCGCCTTCGACCTCTTGGGAGTGGACAGCGACGCTCCGGCAAGCACCGCGATGGTGATCCTGTCGGTCGTCTTTTGGGTGTGGGCCGTGCCGCGATGGGCCCGCAAGAAGGGCGAACGACAAGGCGTTCGCGACCACTGACAGAAAGCCAAGTTGGACGCCGCGACCACAACGCGGTGTCGAACGCTGGCTGTTCACTCTCGTTGGCGACCCGGGATCAAGGCGTGCGCGTCGGCGGTCACGTCCTCCACCGTGGTCAGCGACTCCAGCCTGTCGGTGCCGTACGCGTCGAGGGTGAGCCGAATCGCTTCATCCGGGTCAACGTGCAACGCGTTGGCCAGCGCAACGATGTCCTCTCGGTCTCGCGCTCGGCCCGCCGCCAGTTTCATGGCGAGAAGCTGCTCCAACGACGCCAACTGAATTCGCAACCCAGGGGAGGTGGGCGGAGTGAGGGCGTCCGCGGGCATGGGCGGGAGGAATGGGCGAGCAGCGCCGTTGAGCCACCCCTCCGGCAGCCCGAGTTCGTCGGCCATCTGCGCGACGATCTCGGCCAGCCGGTCATCGGTGGTGATGCCGTCGATGTCTTGCGTCCGGCGGTCCGTCTCGGGAAGGTGAAGTGAGATCGCGGCGCCTCCGACGAGGTAGACAGTCGCCGCGATCCCAGCAGCGCGAAGTCGTTCGTCCAGTTCGTCCAGCAATTGCCGGATTTGGGCTGCGTCGAAGTCGAAGCTCACGCCGTGACCAGCTCACGCTCGTTGATCTCGATCCCGAGCCTCGCGAGGTCCTCGTCCAAGGGCCGTCCCTGCCTCACTGGCAACGGGGCCCAGGGTTCGCTCAGTGGCATGGGAGCGGCGAGCCACTTGGGAATCGGCCGCCCATCGCGGGCACTCTCGCGCAGGACCGTGTGGGCCAAGGTCTTCCAAGGGCCCGTCAAAGGCCGACGTGGGGATCCCGTGGCCCAGATCGCGCGGCGAGCAGGCGTGCTCAGAGCCAAGGACTGGTCGCGTCCTTGGAGCAGCATCCGCATCGCCCACATCGGGTCAGAGTCGGAGTACGCAGCGACCGCGTCAATGACATCCGCGGCCCGCATCCACGTGCGGCTCTCTGCCTGGTCTGCTGCCTCTTCGAGATCGAGCAGAACCAGCGCCGAGGGGATCGTGCGTCCAGCCAAGTAGTCCCCGAGTCGGGACGGTGTGCACCCGACAGCGTGTGCTGCCTGGCTCTGGTTGAATCCCGCAGCCTCGATGAGCGCCATCAGGCGGTGACGGAGACGGTCACGGGAATTCATGCCCACCATTGTATACCCAAATTTGGATACCTATATGCGCAGGTCTGCTTACTCAAGTGACGGATGAGCTGCGGTGGGGGTGACAGCTGGGTGGTGTCGTGCTTCTCGAAGGCATCCAGCAGGGCATCGACTCCGAGCCTCACCTTCGCTTCGATCTCATCGGGAAGGAGTGGGAGCACGGCAAACAACCCGATCTCTCGACCGTCGTCCGCTCGGATCGTGCGGAACTCGTCAGGGAAGCGAATCGGCGGCGCGAGCATCACAGCGCAGATGTCCGTGTCGTGAGCGAAAGGCTGAGCCGGGTCGCCGTTCGGCATCGAGTGCCACGCTCCCAGCCAGGTGTCGTACTCATGCGGCAACCTGGCCAGAATCTTCAGCTGGCGGATCGGCCAGTAGTGGCGCTCCTCCTTCCAGTCGTCCTGATCGAGCGGCCAGTCGGGTGGGAGCAGGATCATCAGCTCGGCGAACTCCGGCACTTCACCGCGGAGCTCGTCGGGGATGCGCATCGGGCGATCGCTCATCCCCGAGGTCACCAGGGCGTGGAAGGGGCGATCCGCCGTGGCCGGCACTACGTGAATGTCCACGTGGATGAGGTCCGAGACGATCTCGTGCTGCACGGTTTCGACGGGGCCGATGAACCGTTCCACGTGCCGGTCGATGGCGTCGATCGTGTCGGAGCAGCCGCCACATTCCCGGACCCAATGCGTGACGTCAGTCCAACCACGGACCGCCGCTCCATCGCCCGACGATCCGGGTCGGGTCGTCTTCCAGGTCGGATGACGACGGACCCGCCAGTTGCGGGTGACGACACGAACCGACCGTTTCTCGTGCTCGATCAACACCTCTCCGAGGAGGACAGATTCGAGGGCCTCGTCGATGGCCTCGAGCAGGGGGTCGCTCCCGTCGTCACAGGCGTCGCACCCGCAGACCGGCTGGGAGACGAGAACGACTTCGGGAAGCCCATAAGCGATGGTCAGTCCGGGCAGGTTCTCCGATGTGAAGTGGAGGAACACCGGCTGGGTGCCGGGACGCGCAGACGTGAGCAGCGTGGTCTGCACTGTCCCCCACGGGGGAAGTTCTCGCGGGCCAAGGTTGCGGACGCGAGGCCGGACTCAGCGAGGGCAGCAGCCCAAGCCGACGCGCGCTTCTGGAGGATGACGTACTTGCCAGGATCCAGACATCCGCGAGTACTCCTCCTGGGCTGGTTCCTCGCGGAGCGTTCTCGGGGCTGCCCACGGGCGAGGGTCAGCCGCCAGGAAGTGCGACTCGACCGAGGCCCTCAACTGGGCGAGCGCGACGAGGTCCATGCACGCGACCGTACGCAGTCGAAGCGCACCCAGCCACGCAAATACGCCAGCAGCACGCGGACGCAAGGGAACAGCGGGAGGGGAGCGGGCGGCATACGCCGCACAACGTCGTGTGCCCCAGCGGTCCCGGAAAGGGAACGCTGGGGCACACGAGGTGAGATGGGTCAGTGGTCGAGGGCCTTGCCCACGCCGTGACCGGTGAGGCTGCGAACCTCCATCTCGGCGTACTTCTGCGCGTTGTGCTCCTTGCTCATGACCGTGCCGAGCCAGCCGAGGAAGAACGCCAGCGGGATCGTGATCAGACCAGGGTTGTCGAGCGGGAACCAGGAGAAGTCGATGTCCGGGTTCGTGATCATCGACGGCGACGGACCACCCGGCACCAGCGGCGCCTTGCCCGACACGACCGGGCTGAAGATGATCAGGCCGATCGTCGAGATGAGTCCGCCGTAGATCGACCACAGCGCGCCCTGGGTGTTGAACCGCTTCCAGAACAGCGAGTAGAGGATCGTCGGCAGGTTCGCCGAAGCCGCGACAGCGAACGCCAGGGCGACCAGGAACGCGATGTTCTGGCTCTTGGCGAACATGCCACCGAGGATTGCGACGAGGCCGATGACGACAGCCGCGATGCGAGCGACCCGCACCTCCTGCTCGGACGTCGAGTTGCCGCGCTTGATGACTTCCTTGTAGATGTCGTGCGCATATGTGGCCGATGCCGTGATCGTCAGACCGGCGACGACCGCGAGGATCGTGGCGAACGCGATACCCGAGACGATGCCCAGCAGTGGCGACCCACCGAGGTGGAACGCGAGCAGCGGTGCGGCCGAGTTGGCCTTGCCCGGTGCGGCGTTGATCTCGGCGGAACCGACGAGGGCGCCAGCGCCATAACCGACGACGAGCGTCAACAGGTAGAAGCCACCGATCAGCCAGATGGCCCACTCGACGGACTTGCGAGCCTGACGCGAGGTCGGGACGGTGTAGAAGCGCTGCAGCACGTGCGGCAGACCGGCGGTGCCGAGCACCAACGCGAGCGACAGCGAGATGAAGTCGATCTTCGTCGTGGTCGAGGCGCCGTACTTCACGCCGGGAGCGAGGAGCTTCTCGCCGACCTTCGGGTTCTTGTCGACGGCCGCCTGGAGCAGGGCCGAGAAGTTGAAGCCGTACTTGCCGAGCAGCCAGACCGTCATGATCGCGGTGGCCGTGATGAGCAGGACCGCCTTGATGATCTGGACCCAGGTCGTGCCACGCATGCCGCCGATGAGGACGTAGGCGATCATCACGAAGCCGACGAGGGCGATGACGAGGTTCTGCGCCGTCTCACCCGAGACACCCAGGAGCAGCGACACGAGGCCACCGGCTCCGGCCATCTGCGCGAGCAGGTAGAAGAACGACACGCACAGCACCGAGATGGCGGTGGCGATGCGGACCGGGCGCTGCTTGAGGCGATAGCGACAGCACGTCCGCCATCGTCAATCGCCCTGTGTTGCGCATCAATTCGGCGACGAGCAGCAGGGCGACGAGCCATGCCACGAGGAAGCCGATCGAGTAGAGGAAGCCGTCATAACCCTGCAGGGCGATGGCGCCGGCGATGCCGAGGAAGCTTGCCGCAGACAGGTAGTCGCCGGCGATGGCGACACCGTTCTGGCGACCGGAGAAGCCACCGCTCGCGGTGTAGAACTCGCCGGCCGACTTCGGGCCCGACGCCAGCTTGATGATGATGACGAGGGTGACGAGGACGAACCCGACGAAGATCGAGATGTTGAGGGCGGGGGATCCGACAGCAGCCGTGGTGTCGGCGGTGAGGAGGGAGGTCATGTCTCAGTGCTCCTTGACGCCGTCGAGCTGGGCACCCAGGGCGTCGGCCAAGGGGTCGAGCTCACGGTTGGCCCACCGGGCATAGATGAAGGTGATGGCGAAGGTCGTGACGAACTGGCCCAGGCCGAAGAGCAGCCCGATGTTGATGTTGCCGAAGACCTTGGTGCCCATGAAGCCGGGCGCGAAGATCGACAGCAGGACGTAGACGAAGTACCAGACGAGGAAGAACGCCGTCATGGGGAAGACGAAGCCGCGGAACTTGCGGCGCAGCTCCTGGAACTCGTCGGTGGCTTGCAGCGCGACGTAGGGATCCTCGTCGCTGCGGGTGCGAGCTTCGTTGCTCACGGGTGCACCTCCAGTGGTCGGTCCCGGTTGGGGTCCGGGTCACCCCACACTGTCGATGCATGGGTATGCCGTCCGCTCCCGTTCGTGACCCCCTCGCGCCGGGCGGATGCGCACCTTCGTTCGGTGGCTGAGGCCCTCGCGCCGAGCGGCAGGTGAGGTGCGACGAGCGGTCAGCGGGCGGCATACGCCGCTGGTGGTTTCACGTGGTCGGGGCCGCCCGGGCACAGCAGGCGGCAAACGATGGGCTGCGCGGGATTGCTGAGCGTGGAACCGCAGCGATTCGAGCCCTTTGCCGCGCGTCGTGCCCGGCGTGACGCAGGTTCAGCGCGGGCTGGGGGTGTTGCGCTCCGGTGCGGGGGCGCTCAGCGAGGCCAGGAGGGCGAGGGCTTCGGCGGTGCGTGAGGCGGGTTCGGCGGCGTAGATCGTGAGCGTCAGGCCCGGCTCGGAGAGCATGTCGACGCTTTCGTAGGCGAGGTCGAGGTCGCCAACCGCGGTGTGGTGGAAGGGTTTGGTGCCCGCTCCGTGGAGGCGTACGTCGTGCCGGCCCCATCGCGTGCGGAAGTCCTCGCTTCGGGTGGAGAGTTCGCCGACGAGGTCGTGCATCTGCTTGTCCCGCGGATCCCGGCCGGCCTCGGTGCGAAGGATCGAGACGCACGTGTCGGCAGCGGTGTCCCAGTCGGGGTAGAAGACGTGCGAGTCCTCGTCCAGGAACGTGTAGCGGGCGAAGTTGGGCACTGGCCCGGTCGCGCGTTCGTAGAGCGAGTCGTGCATGGCCCGGCCGAGCTGGTTCGTGGCGAGCAGGTCCATCCGACCGTTGCGGACGATGGCTGGCCCGCCGGTGATGCTGTCGAGTACCCATTGCAGCGTCGGGGGAGGCGTCCACACGGCGCGAGTCCGGCGTCGGGGACTGGTCAGCGGGCTGGAGCCGGCCGCGGTCTGGGCCAAGTGGAAGAGGTGCTCGCGTTCGGCGTCGTCGAGTCGCAGAGCGCGCGAAATCGCCTCCAGCACAGAGGGACTCGCACCGGCGATGGCACCGCGCTCCAGCTTGGAGTAGTACTCGATGCTCACGCCGGCGAGGACTGCCACCTCGCCGCGACGCAGGCCCGACACCCGACGCTGGCCGACGTCCGGAAGGCCCACCTCACGCGGGGTGAGCTTGGCTCGTCGGGTGGTGAGGAACTCGCGGACCTCGGATCGGTTGTCCATGTGTTTCACCGTAAGGCGTCGCGGAGGCGTGAGGGATGCCCTGCCGGTACACCTCTTGGTGGTGACTTCCTGCGATCTCGGAAGTTCGGTGTCATGGATGAAGACCACACCGAACCGAAGGGAAATCCACCTTGTCCACGCAAGCAGCGCACCGCGCACCCGGCCTCGAGACCAGCGATCGCGAGGTCGCCGAACCTGCCCGACTGCCTCTGGCCGCTCTGCTGGTCCTGGCCCTGGTCGGGTTCCTCCTCATCGCCACGGAGACCATGCCCGCTGGCCTGCTGCCGCAGATCGCCTCGGGGATGAGCATCAGTGAGGGGCTCGCGGGTCAGTTCGTCACGGCCTATGCGCTGGGCACGGTCGTCGCCGCGATCCCCGCTGTCGCCCTGACCCGGGGGATGCGCCGCAAGCCGTTGTTCCTCGTGGCCGTGCTGGGGTTCCTCGCCGCCACGGGCATCACCGCGCTCTCCGGGAACGTCGCGCTGTCCCTCGGCGCGCGCTTCGTGGCGGGCGCGTTCTCCGGTCTCATCTGGGGGATCACCGCGGGCTACGCCCGCCGCATCACCGCTCCGGAGTATGCCGGGCGGGCACTCGCGATTGCGTCGCTCGGCACTCCGATCGGGCTGGCCGTCGGGACGCCGTTCGGCTCCTGGCTCGGGACGACCCTGAACTGGCGCTGGTCCTTCGGGGCGTTGGCGGTCCTGTCGCTCATCACCGTTGCCCTTGCCGTGGTCCTGGTCCCCGACGCGCCGGGCCAGGCCGCGACCTCCCAGATGTCGCTGCTGCGCGTCGTGCGTCTGCCCGGTGTCGCCGTGATCCTCGCGGTGATCGTCGCCTGGATGCTGGCGCACAACACGGTCTACACCTACATCTCCGCCTACCTGCGCTCCGGCGACCTGCAGCTCTCGGTGGACGTCGCGCTGATGACCTTCGGTGTCGCGGCGCTCATCGGGATCGGCGTCACCGGCGCTGTCATCGACCGGACGCTACGACCGCTGGTGCTGGCCAGTATTGGCCTGTTCATCGTGGCGGGCGTCGTGTTCATCGTCGGTCGCGAGTCGCTCGTTGCCGTGGTGGTCGCGATCGTCCTGTGGGGGTTGGCCTTCGGTGGGGCGGCGGCTCAGCTGCAGACCGCCATCAGCATCGCCAGCGGCGAGAACGCCGACGTCGCGAACTCCATGCTCGGAGTCGCGTTCAACCTCGCGATCTTCGGTGCCGGAATTCTCGGCGCCGTGGTGCTCGGCGCCTTTGACGGTGTGGTCCTGCCGATCGTCATGGTCGGGCTCGCCGCTGGCGGCGCTGGCCATCGCTCTCGCCGGTCGACGCGCGGCCTTCCCGATGAAGCCCGGAAGCCAGTCATGAAGCGACTCCTGAATCGACCCTCGAAGCGCATCGCGCTCGTGATCGCCGGCGCCCTGATGGTCCTGCTCGCCCTCAACGCCTGTGCGACGGAGTCCACTCCGGTCGAGGCGGAACCTGCACCGAGCACGCCGTCGACCGGCGCCGCCGTGAGCACCCAGCCGGACACCGTCGAGGGCACCGTCGTCAGATTCACGGCAGGTCAGACCTCGATCGACGTCACCCTGGGGGCCGAGAACCCCACGAACCGCGACCTCCTCACGATGCTTCCGCTGACGACGAGCGTCCGGGAGTTCAACGGCAAGGAGAAGATCGCCGAGCTTCCTCGCGAACTCACCACCGAGGGGTCCCCGGGCTCGGACCCGGTCGACGGCGACCTCATCTACTACGTGCCCTGGGGCAGCCTCGGCTTCTACTACGACGCCTCCGGCATCGGCTTCTCGGACCAGACCATCCACATCGGCACCTACAAGCCACGGCCGACGAGCTCCGTGGGCTCGAAGGCTCCAACGTCACCATCGAGATCGTGGACTGACGACCTTCGGGGTATGCCGTGGCCGCACCTTTGGTGGTTGGGGCAGGATGGCGCGGTGCTCACGCTCGTTGAGGTGCCCTTCGTCGATCCTCGCGTCCAGGAACTGGTCGCCGAGGTGCAGGCGCACTACGTCGTCATCTATGGGACGCCCGACGAGTCGCCGGTCGACCCGCGCGAGTTCGCGGCGCCGAAGGGGCGGTTCGTTCTCGGCGTCGAGGACGACCGAGACGGCGAGCCGGTGGCGATGGGTGGCTGGCGCTGGCGCCCGGACCTTGACGTTCGATTCGGCGGGGATCGCGTCGCCGAGGTCAAGCGGATGTTCGTCCCGGCGCGGGTGAGGGGGCGGGGATACGCACGTGAGGTACTCACGTTCCTGGAGCGGACGGCATACGCCGATGGGGTGGAGCGGCTCGTCCTCGAGACGGGACTGATGCAGCCCGACGCCATCGGCCTCTACGAGTCGCAGGGCTATGAGCGGGTGGCGCCGTTCGGTCACTACGCCGAGTCCGAGTTGGTGCGCTGCTTCGGCAAGGACCTGCGCCTCAGCTGAAGTGGCGGACGAGCTCTTTCCAGGTGCTCTCCGGGGCGGTGCCGGTGGGGAAGCGACCGTCCAGCTCGAGGATCACCATGCCGTGCGCGGATGCCCAGAGCGCCTGCCCGCGGTGGGGGTCGCCGGCGGCCTCGAAAAACGGTGTGCCAGACCACTCCTCGAGTCCCGGCGGAAGGGCGGCCCGGTCGAGGGGGCCCGACGTCGAGAGGCGATAGAGCTGCGGGTTGGCGGTCGCGAGCGCGCGGTAGTTCCGGACCAGCTTGGCCACCGTCGAGACCGGGCGCAGGGCCTCGCCGTTCTCCTTGAGCGCCAGTGCCACGAGCTGGGTCTTGAGCGCGTCCTTGCTCGCGAAGTGCTTGTAGAGCGAGGGCGCCGCGATGCCGAGTTCGTCGGCCAGGGTCCGCATGGTGAGGCTGTCCCAGCCCTGCCGCTCGAGCACGGTGCGGGCGGCGTCGAGCACCTCTCGCGCTCGCGGCGTGAGGAGGAGGACGGGGTCGAACTCCTCGGGGCAGGTCATCGGGCGATGCTAGCGGTGCTCTCGACGCGATCCCGGAGGGCTTGGTTCATCGCGTCGAAGTCGTCGCCGACGTCGATGGCCCCACCGAAGAACGGCACGAGCACTCCCGAGAACGTCTCGCTCTGGGTGAGCCGGACACCGCCGGGGATCGGCGTGAGGGTGAAGGCGTGCTCGCCGTCGAGGAGTTCGGGGATGAAGACCCGGCCGAGCCAGCGCAGTTCGCTGCCCGGCGTGGCGGCGAGGACGGTCGGGGTGAAGGTCATCTCGCTTCCCTTGGCCGGGGTGATCCGCACCCTGAGCTGTTGGCCGACTTCCGCGGTGCCCTTCAGTTCCTGCATGAACGGATTCCATTCCGGGTATGCCGTGAAGTCCGTGAGCGTTGCCCACACCGCGTCTGCCGGGGCGGCGATGTCGACGGATCGCTCCACGCGATGGTCGCGGTGCAGGGCGAAGGCGGCGATGGTGAGGGAGAGGACGGTGGCGGCGAGGGCGATGATCCACTTCTTCATTGGGGACTCTCCTTGGTGAGTTTGGCTAACGCTGTTAGCCCAGAGTAAGGCTAACGACGTTAGCCGCGCAAGGGGCGGCATGATGTGTGTCGTGCGCGCACTCGTGAAGACCGAAGCCGGTCCAGGCCTCCAGCTCATCGACGTCCCCGAGCCCATCTGTGGTGACACCGACGTCAAGATCCGCGTACTGCGAGCGGGGCTCTGCGGCACTGACCTCCACCTCGAGCAGTGGGACGACTGGGCGGCGTCGGTCGTCAAGGCGCCCATGACGATCGGGCACGAGTTCTATGGCGAGGTCGTCGAGATCGGTGCCCTCGTGGGGCATCTGCGGGTGGGTGACCGCGTCTCGGGCGAGGGCCACCTGGTCTGCGGAAACTGCCGCAACTGCAAGGCGGGTCGACGTCACCTCTGCATCAATACCGTTGGGGTGGGCGTCAATCGGGACGGTGCGTTCGCCGACTTCGTCGTCATCCCCGCGACCAACGCGTGGCTCCAGCCCGTCGATCTTGACCCTGACCTCGGCGCGATCTTCGACCCGCTCGGCAACGCGACCCACACCGCCCTGCAGTGGCCGGTCATCGGTGAGGACGTCGTCGTCACCGGCGCCGGGCCGATCGGTGTCATGGCGGTGGCGATCGCCCGTCACGCGGGTGCGCGCCGGATCGCCGTCACCGACATGAGCGATGAGCGGTTGGCTCTCGCCAAGGGTGCCGGCGCCGACTTGTGTGTCAACGTCGGCCGCGGCGAGGACCTCGCCTGGGCGCAGAAGCAGCTCGGCATGCTCGAGGGCTTCGACATCGGCCTCGAGATGTGTGGCGCGCCCAAGGCCGTCGAGGACATGCTCGCCAACCTCAACCACGGCGCGCGCGTCGCGATGCTCGGCCTGCCCAAGGACCCGTACCCGATCGACTGGGGCCGCGTCATCACGCACATGATCACCATCCGCGGGATCTATGGGCGCGAGATGTTCGAGACCTGGTACCTCATGGGGTCGATGCTCGCCACGAGCGCCACCCTGCGCGACGCCGTGCAGTCGGTCATCACCCACCGCTTCCCGGCGGAGGAGTGGGCCAAGGGCTTCGAGGTCGCGCGCTCGGGTCAGTGCGGCAAGGTCGTCCTCGACTGGAGCTGAACCCCTCGCCTTGTGTGCCTGAGCGCGGGCTATAGCCCGCGCTCAGGCACACAAGGCGAGAGTGGGTGGGGCAGGTGGGAGGCTGGGAGGCATGACCGCGGCATACCTGATCGTCGTTGTGGCCGTTGTCGCCACTCCGGGCGTCGACGTGCTCGTCACGCTGCGCAACACGCTCACGGCCGGGAGGCGGGCTGGCTTCGGGACGGTCCTGGGTGTGGGTGCTGGGTCAGCGGTCCAGGGCGTGCTTGCCTCGGTCGGCGTCGGGGCGCTCATCGTGCGGGTGCAGCCGTTGTTCCAGGCGATCAAGTGGGCGGGCGTGGCCTACCTCGTGTGGCTCGGTGTGAGTGCGTTGCGCTCGGCGGTGGCGGGTCACTACGCCGAGATCGATGGCTCGGCCGACTCCGGGATGGCCGCGGGTTCCGCACGGGCGCGCTGACCAACCTCACGAACCCGAAGATGCTCGTCTTCTATCTCGCGCTGCTGCCGCAGTTCGTCGAGCCGACCGCGTCCGTGGCGGTCTGGCTCGGTCACGCGCTGATGCTGCCGCTCATCGGCTGCGCCTGGCTCGCGGTCATCGTGCTCGGAGCATCCAAGGCGCGTGCAGTGCTCCTGCGCCGCCGGACCCGTCGGGTCATCGATGCGGTGAGTGGGGCGTTCCTCGTGGGGTTCGCCGCCAAACTCGCGCGCGAGGCCTGAGAGTCTCAGGCCCCGCGCGTCGGTAGAAGAGGGTCAGCCGACGGAGGCGGTGAGGAACGCGGTGCCCTGGTCGTTGCAGAAGTGGGCGATGGCGCCGCCGGTCCACATGTTGGCCTGGACGGAGTCGAGCTTCAGCGTCGTCTCGGCGTCCTTGATGATCGCCTTCGCCGTCACCGGTGTGGGCGCGGCCGTGAAGTCGGCGCACATCTTCTTGCCGGCGGTGACGAGCTGGGCGTCAGGTGTGTCCGCCAGCGGCGGGATGACCTTCTTGAACTTGGACGCCCACGCCTCATCCCCTGAGCCGCCGGAGTCGCCACCCGTCGTGGGGCTCGCCGCCGCGGTCGCCGAACCCGCTGCCGACGTCGCCTTGTCGCCGGCCCCCGAGTCGGCAGCGTTGTCCGAGCCGCACGCGGTGAGAGTGAGAGCCAGCGCAGCGCCAGCAAAAATGGACATGGTCTTGGTCATGGACTTCCCCGTAGTCAACATGCCGCCGACGCTACCCAACGAGAGCGCGCGGTGCCTGACCGGGGGAGGTGAGTCACGGCATACGCAATCAGGCTTGTGAGCCCGCCAGCGAGGTGAGGTGGGCGCGAGTCGCAGCGTCGGCGGGATACAGGGCTTCGATCGCGAGCTCGGCGACGGTGACGTCCTGGGGTGTGCCGAACACCGTCGTGGTCGTGATGAAGGACAGCACGTCGTCGCCCGACCGGAGGCGCAGGGTGAGGACGATGTCGGGCGGGGTGTGTCGAGTGGGCGGCGGGAAGTCGGCGAGCAGCGCGGCGAGCCGCGGGTTGGCCGAGGTGTCGTGCTCGTGGCGGATGCGGGTCATGATCGCGGCCTGCCACTCGGGGAGGTTCTCGATCCGCGAAGCCAGGCCGCGGGGGTCGAGGGACAGGCGTACGACGTTGACGGGCGGTTCGAGCAGGTCAGCGGGCAGCCCGGCGAGCAGGCGATAGGCCGCCTCATTGGCCGTGATGAGGTCCCAGCCACCGTCGATGACGAGCGCGGGATAGGGCTCGTGCCCGGCGAGGATGAGTTCCAGGGCCTCGTTGACCTGCGAGAGAGCGGGCGAGTCGAGCGAGTGATCAGTGGTGTCCGGCACGAACCCAGCGGCCGTGAAGAGGCGCCGCCGCTCCCGCAGCGGCACCTCCAGGGCCTCGCTGAGCTGGCCGATCATCGCCGGGCTCGGCTGGGCCTTGCCGGTCTCGATGCAGGACAGGTGCCGGGTCGAGACGCCGCACTGGTCGGACAGGGCCTGCTGCGACATCCGCCGCCGCTGCCGCCACTCACGCACGAGCTGGCCCGGCCCTGGTGCCGCTGCTTCGAGGGATTCGAGGGTCATGGCACTCACGATGCCAGCCCCTCAGCCACGGCGGGCGAACCAGAACTGCCCACCGGCAAAGGCGCCCACGAGAGCGGCTTGGAGGACGGTCCACACCGTGCCGAGCGTGGTGAGGTCGCCGGCGAACGCATAGACGACGCTGCCCACCACCCACACGGTGTTGAGCTCGGCGAGTCCGAACACGCCGCGTCGCGGGATCGGGCGGCGTCGCGCGAGCAGGGCCACGCCCACTCCCACGACGATGAGGAAGACGCCGATGCCGCGCAGCCAGGCGGTCGGGGTGCCGAACCAGTCGGTGAGCAGCGGTGCCGCGGCGAGGTAGGCGAGTCCGTTGACGCCGGTGAGGGTCGCGTCGCCGAGGAGGAAGGGCCGGGCGAACCGGTGAGTGATGCCGTGGGCGGTCTGGGTGCTGTGGGTGCTTTCGATGGTTGTCATGGTCCGAGTCTTGGGCGGCGGTGGTCGTGGACACCATGACCTCTGAGGTCATGAACGGTCCGCGTACGCCGACGGGAGTAGTCCGAACCACTCCTCTCGCAGGCCGCATTGCGGTGCCTGAGATCTCTACGCTGGCGACATGCCCTGGGACCGCGACGTGCAGACGTGGGGTCCGCCGCGTCGTGTGCCGCGGATCGCGTGGATCATCGGGCCGGCGTTCCTCGCGATCATCTCGATCGGCGGCAGCTTCGGCGCGTCCCGCGGTCAGGCCGGCACGCGTTCGATCGATGCGCTCGGGGTCGCGCTCCTGCTCGTCGGCCCGGTCGCGCTGGCGCTCGCTCGCCGGTGGCCGGTGCCCGCCGTCATCGCTGCCGGGGCGGCGGTCGGTGGGTGGCTCGCGCTCGGCTACCCCTACGGTCCGGTCTTTCTCGCGTATGCCGTCCTCACCGTTCTCTGCGTCGCTCGCGGTCTGCGGTGGGCTGCGTGGGGTGCGGCTGCGCTTCCGGTGATCGGGCAGATTGCGCGTGGATGGGTTGCGCCAGAGGCGAAGTGGTCGTGGGCCGGGACGGGTGGGATGGTCGCGTGGCTGATGGTGGCGCTCGCGGTCGCTGAGCTGGTGCGTGCGCGGCGGGATCGGTTCGCTGCGGCGCGGACGGCGCATCGTGAGTCGGTGCGGCGGCGAGAGGGCGAGGAGCGGCTGCTCATCGCGCAGGAGCTGCACGATGTCGTCGCCCACCACATGTCGCTCATCAACGTCCAGGCCGGGGTTGCCCTGCACCTGTCCGAGCGCGACAAGCCCGAACACGTCGAGCCGGCGCTGCGTGCCATCCGGGATGCGAGCAGTGAGGCGTTGGCCGAATTACGTTCTCTCGTGGACGTGTTGCGCTCCGACCATGCGCCTGCGCCGCGGGCTCCGACCGTGCGCTTGGCCTCTCTCAGTGACCTCGTCGAGCGCAGTCGCGCGGCGGGGCTCGATGTCTCAGTCAAAAGGTTGGGCACCCAGCGTGAGCTGCCCGCCGCGGTGGACCTCGCGGCATACCGGATCGTTCAGGAAGCCATCACCAACGTTGTGCGGCACGCCTATGCGACGCACGCGGTCGTCACGCTTGACCATGACGCCGACCTCACCGTGACCGTGGAGGACAACGGGCATGGCGCGGACCCGGACACGCTCGTCGTCGGCAACGGGATCTCCGGGATGACCGAGCGGGCCCGGGCCCTGGGTGGGTCCGTGCGGATCGACACGTCGCCGCTCGGTGGGTTGCGGGTCAACGCGAGCATCCCTGCGAGAGAGGGAGTTTCGTCATGATTCGCGTCGTGTTGGCCGATGACCAGTTGTTGCTGCGGGCGGGGTTGAGGGCGCTGCTCGACGCCGAGGACGACATCGAGGTGGTGGGGGAGGCGAGCGATGGGGCCGAGGCCGTTGAGCTGGTGCGCACCCTCTCGCCCGACGTCGTGCTCATGGACATCCGCATGCCGGGGACCGATGGGCTCGAGGCAACGCGGCGAATTGCCGCTGACGAGAGCCTTGCTGAGACCAAGGTCGTCATCCTCACGACGTTCGACCTCGACGAATATGTGTTTGAAGCGGTGCGGATCGGCGCGAGTGGATTCCTCGTCAAGGACACCGAACCGACCGAGCTGCTGCGCGGAGTGCGGGCCGTGGCCGGGGGAGACGCGCTGCTGAGCCCGCGGGTGACGCGGCGGCTGATTGGTGAGTTCGCGAGCCGGAGCCGCGACACGTCAATGCCCGCAGCCCGTGAACTCGAACTGCTCACCGACCGCGAGCGCGAGATCGTCGGGCTCGTCGGCGAGGGACTCAACAACGACGAGATCGCGGCCCGGTTGTTCCTGTCGCCGGCGACGGCCAAGACCCACGTGAGCCGTGCGATGGTCAAGCTCCACGCCCGCGACCGCGCCCAGCTCGTCGTCCTCGCCTACGAATCCGGCCTCGTCCAGCCCGGCTGGAGCCAGGGGTCCTAGCTCGACTCTTCGCGCATGTACGTCACTCGCTCGCTGCGCTCGCTCATGACAACGATGCGGGGCAATAAGTCGATGGGATTCAGGGGTCGGGTCAGGGTTGACCCGTACGCCCCCGGGAGGCCGTGAGGTGTCGCCCGCTGGGGGATTCGGTGGAGGCGCTCGCCGCGAAGGATCAAAGGGTCAGCTTCACCCTTCGATCCAGGAGCGATCATGAACACCCTTCTCACCACCGCAGCAGCACTCCCCATCCACGACGACCGCTGGCACGGCGGACCGGGACCGTGGTTCATCCTCTTCCCGATCTTCTGGTTCATCGTCATCGCCGGACTCATCACGGCGGCCCGCTTCGGAGGCATGCGTCGCTGGCGCCGCTTCCAGGCCGCCGAGGGTTCGCGCGCCGGTGAGGCCAAGCTCGCCGAGCGTTTCGCAGCGGGCGAGATCGACGAGCAGGAGTACGAGGCTCGTCGCGCCGTCCTCCGCCGCGGGCAGCAGTCATGACCGGCGCACCCGTCGTCGAGATCGCCGGTCTCACGAAGCGCTACGGCGACACCGCGGCCGTCGAGGGCGTCACCCTCGAGGTCGGGGCCGGGGAGGTCTTCGGCTTCCTCGGCCCCAACGGGGCGGGCAAGACGACGACCCTGCGCATGCTGCTCGGTCTCGTCTCGCCGACGTCCGGTCGGGCGCTCGTCCTCGGACGGGCGCCCGGGCACCCGGACTCGTTGCGCCGCATCGGTTCGCTCGTCGAGGGGCCGGGTCTCTATCCGTACCTCACCGGCCGCGCCAATCTCGAGATCATTGCCCGGTATGCCGGTGTGCCCCGTTCCGCTGTCGCTCCGGCTCTCGAGACGGTCGGGTTGACCGACCGGGCCGGGGACAAGTTCTCGAAGTACTCGCTCGGCATGAAGCAGCGCCTCGGTGTGGCCGCGGCGTTGCTCAAGGATCCGGAGCTCGTGATCCTCGACGAGCCGACGAATGGCCTTGACCCGCAGGGGATGCGCGACATGCGTGAGCTCGTCCAGTCGCTCGGACGTGAGGGGCGGACGGTCATCCTGTCGAGCCACCTCATGAGCGAAGTCCAGGCCATCTGCTCGCGCGTCGCGGTCATCGACCGAGGGCGCGTCGTCGCGGATGCCTCGGTCGAGGAGCTGCGCGGCCAGGCCGATCTCGAGGTGACGGCCCACCCGAAGGACGTCGCCCGGCGCACCCTCGAGGCGCTGCCCGAGGTCGTGTCGGTGCGCGACGCGGGAGGTGGGCTGCTCGTCGACGTGCCCACACGGCATACCGCCGCTGTTGCGTCAGCGCTGGTCGGTGCGGGCGTATCGCTCACCGGGCTACGACGCAAGGAGCGCGAGCTCGAGGACATCTTCTTCGACCTCACCGGTGCCGAGCACCGTGAGCCGGAACTCTCAAGGAGCGCATCATGAACACGACACTGACCGGCCTCGGGGCCGTGACTCGCGCGGAGCTGGCCAAGCTGGCTCGTCGACCTGCGGCCTGGGTGCTGCTCGGGACGGCGGTGGCGCTCAACCAGATCTTTGCCTACGTCATCCCGTACTTCGCCTATCGCGGTGACACGTCGAGCGACTTCGCCAATGAGGGCTCCACCAAGGAGCAGCTGCTCGCGGGGATGATGCCGGACCAGCTCGTGGCCAACACAGTGGGCGCGTTTGCCGTGTTCGTTGGCGCGCTGGCGCTGGTGCTCGGCGCTCTGGTGACCGGTTCGGAGCACACGGGCGGGACGCTGAAGACGCTGCTGACCCAGCGGCCGGGGCATGCGGCTGTGGCTGTCGGTCAGGTGCTGGCTGTCGTGGTGTCGGTCGGGATCGGCGTGTTCGTGTTGGCGTTGACCGGGGTTGCGTCGGCTGTTGTCGTGGCGCTGGTCGAGGGCCAGTCGTTGGTGTGGCCGGCTGTTGGTCGCTTGGCCTCGGGGCTCGGGTCCGGTTGGGCGATCCTCGCGATGTGGGGTGCCGTGGGTGCTGCGCTGGGTTCGGTGCTGCGGGCCGTGGCGCTGCCGATCGGGCTCGGTGTCGTGTGGATCCTCGCGATCGAGAACCTCATCACGGCGGTGTCGCGTTCGACGCTGACGTCACTGTCGGGACTGCGGGACGTGCTGCCCGGGGTGAACTCGGGTTCGCTCATCGGCTCGATCCTGCCGAGTAGTGGTGGAGCCGAGGGTGCGCCTGGTGTGAACACGCTCGTCGACGGGAGTCGTGGGCTGGTGACGGTGCTCGTCTATCTGGCGGTCGCCGTCGTGGCCGCCGCGTTCGTGACCAGCCGCCGCGACGTCGCCTGAGCCCCTGGTGACGGTGAGGTTGGGCAGCGTGGTGGGCGGACGGCATACGCTGAAAAACATGGGGAACCGGTGGAGCGGTGTGACCGTCGACTGTGCTCGATGTGGAGCTGGTGGCGGAGTTTTGGAGCATGCTGCTCGGCCGCGAGCGAGGTCCGTCCCAGGACGGCTGGGTCTATCTCGGACGGCGTGAGGATGCGCTGCCGCGGCTGGTGTTCCAGCCCGTCGCCGAGCCCAAGCAGGGCAAGGTCCGGCTGCATCTCGACATCGAGGTTGATGACATCGACGAGGGCCTGAAGGAGGTCGTTCGGCTAGGTGGGAGCGCGACGAGCGAGCGGCACGACTACCCCGGCGAGGGCGCCGTGGTCGTCATGGCCGACCCCGAGGGCCACGAGTTCTGCATGACCCAGTACTTCTGAACCTGACATCTTGAGGATGTGGTACCGGGAGTAGTACCATTGCGCATGTCCACCATCGCGAAAATCCTCGCCGCGATGAGGGCAAGTCCTACAAATGTGCGCTACGCAGACCTGCACAAGGTCTGCGAGCACTACTTCGGTTCACCGCGGACTTCCGGCGGATCTCATGCCGTGTTCCGAACCCCTTGGCCCGGTGACCCACGCGTCAATATTCAGAATGACCACGGCAAGGCCAAGCCGTATCAGGTGCGGCAAGTCGTCGCCGCGATCGACAAGAAGGAGGCCAACTAATGCAAGCCCTGCCCGCTACCGAGGTCTCGCACTACGCGTACCGCGTCACCTGGTCCGCGGAGGACCAAGAGTTTGTGGCGACCTGTCTCGAGTTCCCCTCCTTGTCCTGGTTGGCGGACAGCCAAGTTGGCGCGCTGAGCGGTTTGGAGAGCCTGATTGCCGAGACGATCGACGACATGACGTCGGAGGGAGAGGTCGTTCCCAGCCCGCTCTCGGAGCGTGCCTACTCCGGCAAGTTCAATCTGCGCGTTGGGGAGGCTCTGCACAGGCGGCTCGCCGTGGAGGCCGCTGACGCGAATCTCAGCATCAATCAACTCATCGTCCGGCGGCTCACGAGCGCCAGCTGACGAAGTACTTCTGAATGCCTCACCCCTCTACGAACCCCCGCAACCGGAAGAGAGAAACGTGGAGCTTCTCGTCGGCCTGATCCTCGTCATCGTGGGCATCTTGGGTGCGGCCTTCACGGTCTTTGCCACGACGGCAGGAAACGACTTGATCGTCTCGACAGTCATGATGCTGATCTCACTCGCGATATTGGGCTTCGGCGCCCGCATCTGCTTGAGACCGGAGGAGTAGTCCACTGCCCGGTCGCTGACGCCGATCGGCTGCACCAGCTGACGAAAGTAATTCTGAATGCTTCACCGCTCGAGGTATCTGGGAGCAGACTGAGGACTCTTGGTGGGTAGAGGCCCCACGCCTGTGCGGGTCCATGAGGCAGGAGCGTGCCATGAACGTGAATCCATGGAGAACTGCCAGTTTGGGCGCGGTGTCACAGGCAGTGTCGGGGATCCAGTACCTGCTCAAGGCACGCGGACATGCTGTCGCCACGGACGGGTCGTTCGGACCTGCGACGCGGGCTGCCGTGATCGCCTTCCAGACTGCTGCCGGTCTGACGGCCGACGGCATTGTCGGACCGGTGACCTGGGCTCAGCTCGTCGTCGCCACACACGGCGGATCCACGGGAGATGCGGTGCGCGCCGTCCAGCAGTTCGGTCTGCTGTCGTCGCCCGGGGATGACCCCCTTGTGGTCGACGGGTCGTACGGAGCAACCACGACCGCCCGGGTCAAGAACGTCCAGCGGTCATGGGGACTGGCTATGGACGGCAACGCGGGCACCGAGACGTGGTCGTTCCTCAGTACCTTTGCGCCGGGCCCGCGCCCGTGGCCTCTGGTCAAGCAGGGCGCCACCCAGGCCACGAACTGGCGCGTCCTCGCGGCCCAGCACCTGCTGCGCGCGAAGGGCGCGACGATCGCGGCCGACGGCAACTTCGGTCCCGCGAGTGGCGCCGCGGTGAATGCCTTCCAGCAGACGCTGCGGGCGACTTACATCAGCTCGACCCTGGGCCAGCTCGACTGGCCGGCCCTGATCAAGACCGTCAAGCTCGGCGACAAGGGTGAAGCGGTCAAGGCGGTCCAGACACTGGTACCTGGCGGTCTCACGGTCGATGGCTCGTTCGGAGCCGCAACCGATGCAGCAGTTCGCAACTTCCAGTCGATGTTTGCCCCGCCGTCCGACGGCATCGTCGGCCCGAACACGTGGCACACCCTCACCTTGGCCATCTTCGACTGATGGCCCACCTACTCCTTGTGTGCCTCAGCGGATGCCAGGGACACCGCTGAGGCGCACAAGGCTCAACCGATGGCGGCGGTGGTCCAGGCGCCGCTCTGGGCCGTGCAGAAGTGCGTGATCGCGCCCGTGGCGAAGATCTGAGCCTGGGTGGCGTCGAGACCGAGGCTCGACTGGGCGCCCTGGAGGATCGTCTTGGCCGTCTCCTTGGTGGGAGCGGCCTCGAAGTCTGAGCACACCTTGCGCGCGGCGGTCGCGACCTCCTCGTCGCTCTTGTTGGCGAGGGGAGGTACGGCCTTCTTGAAGATGCCGGCCCAGGCAGCGTCCGGCACGATGCCGCTGTTGCTGGGCTCGGGTGTCGTGCCCGTCGTTGGGGTGGCTGGAGTGCTCGCGCTGCTTGTCGTCGAGGGCGTCGAACCCGCGTCGCCGTCGGAGGACTCGGAGCCGCACGCGGCCAGGCTGAGCGCGAGGGCGGCGCCGATGAGAAGGGTCGCGGGCTTGCGGAAAGTCAGCATCCGTCGAAGGTAACCAACGGAGGCGCCGCACGCGACCGGGGAGGTGAGCGGACGGCATACGCTGGCTTCCGTCTTCGACGAACAAGCGAGAGGTATGCCGTGTACGGATCTGTGAAGGACGAGCTGGCTGCGACGTTGGTCGAGATCAAGGACGCGGGGTTGTGGAAGAGCGAACGTGAGCTGACCACGCCGCAGTCGTCGCACGTGGGGACGAGTGGCGGTCAGGCGCTGAACTTCTGCGCGAACAACTACCTCGGGTTCGCGGACCACCCGGAGGTCGTCGAGGCATCGAAGAAGGCGCTCGACGAGTGGGGCTTCGGGATGGCGTCGGTGCGGTTCATCTGTGGCACGCAGACGCAGCACTCGGTGCTCGAGCGGGCGCTGAGTGCGTTCCTGGGTACGGAGGCGACGATCCTGTATTCGTCGTGCTTCGACGCCAACGGTGGAGTGTTCGAGGTGCTGTTCGGCGCGGAGGACGCGATCATCAGCGACGAGCTCAACCACGCGTCGATCATCGATGGGGTGCGGCTGTCGAAGGCTGCTCGGTATCGGTATCGCAATGCCGACATGGCTGACTTGCGGGCGCAGTTGGAGGCGGCTGTCGCGGCGGGGGCTCGTCGCAAGGTGATCGTCACCGATGGCGTGTTCTCGATGGACGGGTTCTTTGCGCCGCTCGATGAGATCTGCGATTTGGCGGATGAGTTCGAGGCGATGGTGCTGGTCGATGACTCGCACGCTGTCGGGTTTGTCGGGCCGAATGGGCGGGGTACGCCGGAGCTGTTTGGCGTGCAGGACCGGGTCGACATCGTGACGGGGACGCTGGGCAAGGCGCTGGGTGGGGCGTCGGGCGGTTATGTCGCGGCGCACCAGGAGATCGTGGATCTGCTGCGTCAGCGCTCGCGGCCGTACCTGTTCTCGAACTCGGTGGCGCCTGGTGTTGTTGCTGGGTCGTTGAAGGCGCTGGAGCTCGTGGACTCGTCGTCGGAGGCTCGGGAGCAGCTGGTGGCGAACACGACGCTGTTCCGTGAGCTGATGACGGCGGCTGGGTTTGAGCTGCTGCCGGGGTCGCACCCGATCACGCCGGTGATGTTCCCGGGTGAGGATGGCGCGCGGTTGGCGGCGGAGGTTGCTGATCGGATGCTGGCGGACGGGGTCTATGTCATCCCGTTCTCGTTCCCCGTTGTGCCGCGCGGGAAGGCGCGAATTCGAGTGCAGCTCAGTGCTGCTCACTCCGAGGAAGATGTCCGCCGTGCCGTCGAGGCATTTGTCGCGGCGCGGGATTCTGTCGCTTGAGCTTGGGGCTGCTCGCGCTCTGCGGGGTAGGTGTGGTTGCGTTCGTCTTGATTGAGCGCGATCCCGCCATCCCTCGAGGGCGCGAGCGGTTTGTGTTCGCGGCCAGCTGGCCGGCGATGATCGCGCTGTTCGCGATTCTTGAACGCACGGAGATCGCCCGGTTCGGCTTCGCTGCCATGTTGGGCGCGATCTGCTTTGCGACGTTGGGGCGCCCGGCGCTCATCATGGACCTGGCGCTGACTCCGGCCGCTCGCCGGGATCCCAGCCTGACCTCACGCAAGGTCGCTGGCTACGTCGCCCTCGTCGTCGTGGGGGCGGCTGCTGCCGGTTGGGCCGTCTGGTCTGAGTGAGGCGCGGTGGTTGTGCCCGACCGCCGCCGACGGTTAGTTGATGGCTGAGCCGCGCAGGTACTCGCGCAGGATGCGCACCACGAAGCTATGATCATCCAGCTGCGGCAACCCGGAGACGCCCACCCACCCCACGACGCCCGCGCCCTCTACGCGAAGGGGGACTGCACCGCCGTGCGCCGCGTACTCCGACGCGGGCAGCAAGAACTTGTCGGGCAGGGTGGTGTCCTGGTCCCTGCAGAGCTGCCCCATGTAGAGGGATGAGTGCTCGAAGCGCTTGACGGTTCGACCCTTGCGTTGCAACCACTCGTCGTTGTCCTGGGTCGAGCCCGGCAGAGCGGCGTGGAACAGCTGGTGCTCGCCGCGCCAGATGCCAACCACGACTGTGAGGCCCTCGTCCCAAGCGGCATCCGTCGCGCGCCGTCCCAGGTCGTACGCGACCTGCTCCGACAGCGCCGGCAGCACGATCTCTGACTCTTCTTGGAGAAGCTCGTCCAGCTTGGGCCACGCTTCCTGTGCTGACATCGCGGTCGTTCCTCCCTGTGGCCTCGCCTATTGAGAGCTCGGTACGCCCTCGGCTGAGCGTAACTTGCGGCTCAGGCATCTGAACGGCTCTGATGAGGCGGGCCGGTCGGCAGAGGTCACTCGCGGCGGTGTGACACGGGTTTGAGACCGTTAGAAGTCAACGAGTTTCGTGAGGTTCATGCGCGCATCGCGGTCGTCAGTCAGTGACTCGGCTCCGGGGGTATTGCAGCCTTGCGAAGCGTGCCTAGGGTGGAAGGGTGAGCAACTCAGGCGTTGAGCCCGTCTCCCCGGAGGCGCCGGAGCTGACCGGGCGCGTGATGATGAACCAGAGTTGGCGCGACCTGACGTTCCTGCACTGGGCTGTCGACCCGGCCCTGGTCGCGCACCTCATGCCGCCCGGCGTCCGTCCCGACACCCTCGACGGAGTCACGTACGTCGGGCTGATCCCGTTCCGGATGGTCGGCGCTGGAATCGCGAGCGGTCCTGGGGTTCCTTGGCTCGGGTCGTTCCTCGAGACCAACGTGCGGCTCTACTCGGTCGATGACACGGGACGGCGCGGCATCGTGTTCCTCAGTCTCGATGCCGACCGGGCGGCAGTGGTGGTCGGTGCCCGCGCGGCGTTCGGGTTGCCCTACCGCTGGGCGCGGATGCGCTACGGGGTGAGCGGCGACGTGCACTCGTATGACGCCCGCCTTCGCCGACCCGGGACGCGGCCAAGAAGCCATGTGGTCATCCGCGCAGGAGCACGGCGTCAGAGCACCGAGCTCGACGAGTTCCTCAGCGCACGCTGGGGACTGCACGTGCACTGGTGGGGCAAGACGTTGTATGTGCCCAACCACCACGAGGTCTGGCCGGTGCACGATGCCGAGGTGCTTGCCCTCAGTGACGAGCTCGTGGCATCGGTGGGACTGCCCGGCCTCAGCACCCGTCCGCCCGATCACGTGGCGTTCAGCCCTGGCGTGCGGACCGACTTCGCCTTCCCTCGGTCGGCGAGCGCTCGCTGACCGTCGACCCACTGGAGCGGCGGCTCAGTCGGTGAGGCGGCTTTGGGCCAGGTGGACCTTTTCGGGGGTGTGGAGACGGACCATCAGCCTTGCGGTGTCGCGGGGGATCGTGGACGGAGTGGCGAGCGAGACGATGATCGCCGTCGCGAAGGCCAGGGGTGTGCACCATGCTGCGGGGTTCGCCAGCAGTGCGCCGGCCCAACCGTCCAGGGGCCCAGCCGCATAGGTCGTCACGGCAGCTGACGTCGCCGCCAGTGCGCCAACAACGAGCCCGGCCACAGCCCCGGCGCGACTCAAGCCCTTCCACCACACCCCGAGGATCAGCAGCGGCGCGAACGTTGCCGCTGCCAAGGAGAACGCGAAGCCCACCGTCGTCGCGATCCCGATCTGTTCGACGAACCGCGCCGCGATGAACGGCACCGCCACTGCAGCCACGGCCGCCAGTCGGAACCCACCAAAGCCGAACGCGTCCCCGCCCGTGAGCCGTGACAGTCGCGGCCGCAGGAACTCCTGGTGCAGCACCCCCGTCACCGACATCGCCAACCCCGACGCCGTCGACAGCAGCGCAGCAAAAGCCCCACCCGCCAGCATCGCCGTCAGCAGGTCCGCGCCCAATCCATCCACCACCCGGGCCGGCAGCTGGATGACGATCGTGTCGGACCGCACCCCGGCTGGCAGCGACGGCAGGTGCAGCCGACCCAGGACGGCATACACCGGGGGCAGTAGATAGAAGACGCCCAGCAGCGCGACGACCGACACCGTCGTCCGTCGCGCGGCCACCCCATCGGGGTTCGTGTAGTAGCGCACCAACACGTGCGGCAGCCCCATCGTCCCGAGGCACAGCGCCAGCATCATCGACGCCGTCCGATAGAACGGGTGGTCCTCACCCGACCGCGGCTGGAACGGCAGCGACCACGACGGCGACACGACGGGCGCACCGCCGCCAGAACGCATCCACAGAGCAATCAACACAAAAGCCGGCACCGCGAGACACGTCAGCTTGATCCAGTACTGCATCGCCTGGACGAACGTGATCGACCGCATCCCACCCGCGCCCACCGCCACCGCAACGACGACGGCCACCACCAAGGACCCAACCCACTGCGGCGCCCCTGTCACGAGCTGCAACGCCAAGGACGCGCCCTGGAACTGCGGCACGAGATACATCCAGCCGATCGCCACGACGAGCACCGCCGCCAGCCGCCGCACGAGCAACGACCCGAGCCGGGCCTCGGCGAAGTCGGGCAACGTGTACGCCCCCGACCGACGCATCGGCGCCGCGACCATCACCAACAAGACGAGGTAGCCCAACGTGTAGCCCACCGGCAGCCACAACAGGTCGACGCCCTGGTCGTAGATCAGCCCGGCGACGCCCAAAAACGATGCGGCAGAGAGGTATTCGCCCGAGATCGCACTCGCGTTCAACCGCGGCGACACCGTCCGCCCGGCCACATAGAAGTCCGAGGTCCGCCGCGACAGCCGCAACCCCCATGCCCCCACGACCATCGTCGTCAGGCACACCAGCGCGACCGCGACGATCGAGAACGCGTCAGCCATCCCAGGTCTCCGACCCGTCCCGAGCCTCGCGACCCTCACGCCCGGGATCGACGATGTCGGCGAACTCCGACTCGATCCGCTCGGCCTGCCGCACATACCCCCGCGCCAGCAACCACGCCGCCGGATAGACGAGCACCCCGAGCACGAGCCACGGGAACGGCACCCCCGCGAGCGTCATCGTCCGCGTCGACGGCACGAGCGTCAGCAGCAACGGGAACCCGCCGATCGCCGCCGCCATCAACGCCAAAACGGTGAGGCCCAAACGCAGCTGGGCCCGCCGCAACCCGTCGATGTAGACGTCACCCAGGTCGGTCTGGTCGTCGAGGTCGCTCGCGCGCACCCGGGCGTGCGCCGTCACCGCCGCCACCGCCGAACGTCGAGAACTCGTGACCCGCACCCGCGGCGGCACAGCCGGACCGCTCGGCGCGCCATCAGCTTCCCGTGCCGGGTCGCCTCAGCAGGACGTCACGAAGCTGTCGCGTATGCCGTCTGCTCACCTGCAGCTCGACGTCACCGATGACGACCGAGCACCGTCCGTGGTCCATCCGGACCTCGGTGACGTGCGGCAGTGCCACGAGGGTCGACCGGTGGATCCGGATGAAGCCGTGGTCGGCCCACTTCTCCTCGAGGACGGCGAGCGGGATCCGCACCAAGTGGCGAACCCTCCGCCGTGTGGAGCCGGGCGTAGTCGCCGGAGGCCTGGGCGTAGCGGATCTGGGACCTGGTGATGAAGCGGGTGACGCCACCGAGCTCGACCGGGATCGTCTCGTCCTCGGCCGGCGCCCCCGACCCGCCGCCGGAAGACCCAGCCACAGCGGAAGGTGAGCCGGTCTCGCCTCCGGGAGCGGGCGGCATACCCGCCTCGTCCTGCTTGGCCACGACGCGACGGACGGCTTCGGCGAGACGTTCGCCGCGCACGGGCTTCATCACGTAATCGGTTGCGGCGAGGGCGAAGGCGTCGACGGCGTGCTGTTCGTGGGCGGTGACGAAGACGAGCTGCGGGGGAGAGGCGAAGCGAGCGAGGACCCGGCCCAGCGCCATCCCGTCCAGGCCCGGCATCGAGATGTCGCTGAAGATGACGTCGATCTCGTGGGCCTCGAGCATCTGGAGCGCCTCGGTGCCGTTCGTCGCCGTGAGCACCTCCCGATCCGCGGATCGGAGTCGAGGAGGAACCGCACCTCGGAGAGGGCGGGGAGCTCGTCGTCGACGACGAGGGCCCTCAGGGAGCCGTCATTGGCCATGCTCCGAGGATAGTCATGCGCGCCGCAGCACAGGCGTTCCGGGAAGTAGTTCTCGCTCGGATCCGCGCAGTGCGGGCGGGAAAGCGGCGACCTCGAAGTGACCAGGCCGCACCACCGACCCGTCACTCGGCGTGGACGCCCGGCGCGTACTTCGGCACGCGGAAGCTCACCCTGGTCCCGGCGCCCACGGCGGTCTCGACGACGAGCCCGAACTCGTCGCCGTAGACCTGGCGCAGCCGGGCGTCGACGTTGCCGAGGCCCGACGGAGTCCGCCGCGCGACTGGCCGTCGAGGATGCGCTGCACCTGCCTCGGGTCCGTCCCCACGCCGTCGTCGTCGATCGAGATCTCCGCCTCGCCGCCCTGGTCCGAGGCGCGTGATCGTCACGTGCCCGACACCCTCCTTGGTGGCGAGCCCGTGCCGAACGGCGTTCTCCACCAACGGTTGCACCGCGAGATAGGGGACGCGCACGGGCAGCACCTCGGGCGCGATGAGCAGCGACACCTGGAGCCGCTCACCGAACCGCGCCTGCTCGAGCACGAGGTAGCGCTCGACGTTGCGCAGCTCCTCGGCGAGCGTCGTGAACGGCCCGCCCTGGCGCAGCGCGTAGCGGGTGAAGTCGGCGAACTCCAGCAGCAGCTCGCGCGCCCGCTCCGGGTCGGTCCGCACGAACGAGGCGATCGCGCCGAGGCGAGTTGTAGATGAAGTGCGGGCTGATCTGGGCCCGCAGCGCCCGCAGCTCGGCCTCCATCGCGCGGGTGCGGGCACGGCCCAGCTCGGCGACGTCGAGCTCGGCCGAGACCCAGCGGGCCAGCTCGCCGGTCGCCCGGGCCAGGCCCGCGGACGCCGCCGGGGCGTAGGCCGTGAGGGTCCCGACGACGCGTTCGTCGGCGAGCAGCGGCGCGGTGACGGCGGCGCGGATGGGGCAGTCGGGGTCGCTGCAGGTGATCGACGTCGGCGCCGAGGACGGAGGGCGCCCCCGACGTGCGGGTCGCGCCGGCGTGCGCGTGCGCGTCGGGGGCGTGGTGCTCGCCCGGGCCCGGTCCAGGCGAGCAGGCCCGAGGCGTCGCAGATCGCGACCGACCTCGCGCCGAGGATGGCGAGCAGGTGCCGCCCGGCGCGTTCGGCCGCCTCGGGGGTGAGCCCGTCGGCGAGGTGGCGCGAGGCGAGCGAGGCGGTGTGCAGCGTCGAGTAGGTCACCCGGTCGACCGTCGACAGGAAGCCCGCGCCGCCGACCGCGCCGCGCGAGCCACACGCCGAGGCCCAGCAGCAGCATCGCCCCGGCCACGACCACGGCGGTGGGCACGTGGAACGAGGCTGTCATGCCGCAAGGCTAGGGCCGGCCGGGGCAGCCGCGTTGCGGATGTGCCACGACCCGGCCACAGCGCAGACGCAGCGGCTGGACGCGACCGGTCGGCATACGCTCTCGGGCCATGACCGAGTTCGACGACGCCCTGCACCATCACCGACGGCACGCGCCGAGCTCACCGACGGCTGGGTCATCGGCGAGGCCGTCAACGGCGGGCTCTCATGTCGCTCGCGACCCAGGCCGCCGCCGAGGCCACCGCCGCCGTCGACAGCCACACCGACCCCGTCGCCTTCAGCACGACCTTCCTCGCCGCGGCCCAGCCGGGCCAGGCCGAGCGTCGAGACCGCAGGTCCTGCGCGCCGGGCGCTCGTTCTCCACGGCGGAGGTGACGCTGTCGCAGGGCGACGGTCGCCTGCGTGCGGCACACCGCGACCTTCGCCGACCTCGACGCCCACAGCGAGCCGGTCCACCTCGCAGGAGGCGCCGCCCGAGCTGCCCGACCCCGAGTCGTGCGCCCCGGCCGCCCGCGGCGGCTTCGCCGAGAAGATCCGCCTCCTCGACCGCCTCGACCTGCGCATCGACCCCGCCACCGTCGGCTGGGCGCTCGGCCAGCCGGCCCGCGACGGCGAGATGCGCGCGTGGATCCGCTTCGCCGACGGCCGCGAGCCCGACACGCTGTCGCTGCCGTTCTTCCTCGACGCGATGCCGCCGGTGACGTTCACCTTCGGCGCGCTCGGCTGGGCGCCGACGATCGCCTTCTCCGGCCACGTCCGCTCGCCGCCCCGCGCCCGGCTGGCTGCGGATGCGGATCACCACCCGCAACGTCATCGGCGGCCTCTTCGAGGAGGACGCGATCGATCTGGGACTCGCCGCGACCGCGTCGTCGCCCAGTCGCGTCAGCTCGCCGGCGTCCGTATGCCGGCCCACGCAGAGCGTGGGACCCGCCGCGTCCCGAGAGCGCCTGAGGCCGCACCCCGTGCCGCCGACTCCCGCCCGACGAGGTCACCTCCGCCGTCACCGCCCTCGCCGTCGCTGCCCGGCGTCGCCGAGAAGGTCGACGCCGCCCGCGAGGCCTGCACCCAGCTCCGCTGGCACAACGCCCTGCGCCGCCGCATCCCCGAGGCCGCGGCCGAGTCGCGGGTCCGCGGTGCCCGGGCCAGCGGCGAGCTCGACGGCGCCCGGCTCTCCGTCGAGATCGTCCGCGACCTCATGCGTGGCGCCGTGACCTGGCACGACGACCCCGACCCGGTCGAGCAGGTCATGCGGGGCGTCATCGCCGCGACCGCCGAGACCGAACGCCTCGGGCCGGTCGTCCTCAACGCGCCGATGCAGGCCCTGGCCCGGCTGCACACCGCTGCCGCCGCCGGCCTCGTCCCCGACTCCGAGCTCGGGCGCCCGCGGCTGGACGGCGAGGACTGCCGCGAGTTCGTCGAGATCGGCGACGGCCCCGCCGGCCGCCGAGGCCCGCGAGCGGCTGCCAGCGGGTCGTCGACGTCCTCGCCAACGCAGCGACCCTGCCGGTGCCCGTCGTCGCGGCCCTCGCCCACGCCGAGATCGTCACCGCCCGCCCCTTCACCCGCGCCAACGGCGTCGTCGCCCGCGCCGTCGAGCGCGCCGTCATCCAGGCCGGCGGCCTCGACCCGACCGGCGTCGCGGTGCCCGAGGCGGGGCACGGCACGGGAGGCGGGCCGGCCTACCTCGGCGGGCTGACGGCATACACCCGGGGTGACGCCGCCGGCGTCGGGCTGTGGCTGACGCACTGCTGCGACGCGATCGTCGCGGGCGCCGCAGAGGGCGAGCGGATCGCCGACGCGGTCCTCGCCGGCCGCCTCACCTGAGCGTTTGTCAAGTCTTGTCGTCGCCTCCGAGAGGGGAGTACACAGGAGCCATCGGACAGGCCCTCCCGGGAACCGGCCGACCACAGAACAACCGCGAGACGCAACGGGTACCCACGCGCGGGCAGTCCACTGATGGACCGGTCCGTCCGGGCTCGACCCGGTACGACGGCAAGGAAATGCACGCTTGGTCGCCCTGACACGCTCGCGGCGGATGACGCCCCTCTCGTAGGGGCGTCATCGTCTTGGTGGTCGATGTCTTCGAATGACCAGTTTTGTGCGAGTTTTCGTGTTCGCTTGCACGCGCCGCATCGATGGCGACGATGGTGCCATCGCTCCCCCTCGGGGTCGTAGCGAAGGGTGGTCCGGCCT
>CAWEDC010000012.1:0-183183 GCA_963807825.1 uncultured Actinomycetota bacterium | reverse complement strand
GGTCCGCGGCGGCAGCGCCCGCAACGTCCTCGTCGTCGGAGTGGAGCGACTCTCCGACTTCACCAGCCCGACCGACCGCGGCACTGCCTTCATCTTCGGTGACGGTGCCGGCGCCGCGATCGTCTCCCCCTCGGACACTCCGGCCATCGGGCCGACGGTCTGGGGCTCCGAGGGCGACAAGTGGGACGTCATCGCCCAGAACGACAGCTGGGTGGACGTTCGTGACCACGACCTCGGTTGGCCCACGATCGGCATGAAGGGCCAGAGCGTCTTCCGCTGGGCCGTGTGGGGCATGGCGCCCGTCGCACAGAAGGCCCTCGACGCCGCTGGTGTCACCGTCGACCAGCTCGACGCCTTCATCCCGCACCAGGCCAACAACCGCATCATCGACGCCATGTGCAAGCAGCTCAAGATGCCCGACCACGTGGCCGTCGCCCGCGACGTCATCGACTCGGCCAACACCTCGGCCGCCTCCGTGCCCCTCGCCACCGAGCGGCTGCTCCGCGAAGGCCTTGCCCCGCGCGGCGGGCTGGCTCTGCAGATCGGCTTCGGGGCAGGCCTCGTGTATGCCGCCCAGGTCGTCGTCCTGCCATAGAGACTCCCGCGGTCCGCGGGTCATCACGGACCACGCATCACCGGCACCACCCCGCATCACCCCGCATCACCCCAAGAGCGTCCGCACCCGGCGGACCCGAACCATGAAGGAGCACGACATGGCTCAGAGCGAGCAGGAGATCCTCGCGGGTCTCGCAGAGATCGTCAACGAAGAGACCGGCCTCGACCCCGAGACCGTCCAGAGTGACAAGGCGTTCACGGACGACCTCGACATCGACTCGCTGTCGATGATGACGATCGTCGTCAACGCCGAGGAGAAGTTCGGCGTGCGCATCCCCGACGACGAGGTCAAGAACCTCCGCACCGTCGGCGACGCCGTCACCTTCATCAAGAACAGCCAGAGCTGAACCAGCTGATCCGTCGGTGCCGCCCTCACCTCGTGGGGGCGGCGCCGGGACACCCACCCCACGCCAAGGAGTCATCGACATGAGCACCGAACGTCGCGTCGTCGTCACGGGTCTCGGAGCCACCACCCCGCTCGGCGGAACGATCACCCAGACGTGGGAAGCGATCCTCGCCGGCACGTCGGGTGCCCGGCCGCTGACCCAGGAGTGGGTGGCGGAGTACGAACTGCCCGTCACGTTCGCTGCCTCGATCCACACCTCCCCCGAGGAGGTGCTCACCAAGGTCGAGTGCCGCCGCATGGACCTGAGCGCGCAGTACGCCATGGTCGCCTCCCGTGAGGCGTGGGCCGATGCCGGTTCTCCCGAGGTTGACCCAGAGCGCTTCATGGTCGCCATCGGCACCGGCATGGGTGGCGTCACAACACTCCTCGACCAGTGGGACAACCTGCGCGAGAAGGGCGTTCGACGCGTCTTTCCCCTGACCGTCCCGATGATCATGCCCAACAGCCCCAGCGGCAACGTCTCGCTGGCCCTCGGAGCCAGGGCAGGTGCCCACACGGCCGTGTCGGCCTGTGCGTCCGGTGCCGAGTCGATGGCTCTGGCGATGGACCAGATCCGCCTGGGTCGCGCCGACATCGTCATCGCTGGCGGCACCGAGGCAGCCATTCACCCGCTGCCCTTCGCGGGCTTCGCCCAGATGCAGGCGCTCTCCAAGCGCAACGACGATCCCGCTCGCGCCTCTCGTCCCTATGACACGAGCCGCGACGGCTTCGTCATGGGTGAGGGTGCAGGTGTCATTGTCCTCGAGTCCGAGGAGCACGCGAAGGCGCGAGGAGCGCGCATCTACGCCGAACTCTCAGCCGCCGGAATGTCCTCGGACGCGTACCACATCAGCGCGCCGGAACCCGAGGGTGCCGGCGCCTCCCGAGCCATGCGCGAGGCGGTCGAGCGCGCTGGACTCACACCCAAGGACATCGTGCACATCAACGCCCACGCCACCTCGACTCCGGTCGGTGACGTCGCCGAGGCCAACGCCATCCGCCGCGCCTTCGGCGACGCAACGGACGGCATGTGTGTCAGCGGGACGAAGTCGATGACCGGCCACCTCCTCGGCGCCGCTGGCGCCCTCGAGGCCCTGTTCACCATCCTCTCGGTGCACCACCGCATCGCCCCCGCGACGATCAACATCGAGAACCTCGACCCGGCGATCCCGCTCGACGTCGTCCGGGGCGAGCACCGCAAGCTCCCCGAGGGCGACATCGCCGCCCTGAACAACTCGTTCGGCTTCGGCGGGCACAACGTGGCCCTCACCGTGAAGAGCATCTGATGTCCCGTCAGCCCAACGAGTCCTCCGCCAGCGCCTCCGCCGCGACCAAGCCCAAGCCGGATCGGGCCACCGACCCGCGCAACCCGCGCCTGCGCCTCGAGGCGTACTTCGACGACGGCTCGGTCGAGCTGATCACGCCCGAGGACGACTCGGGCATGCTCGCCGCCGTCGGCACCTGCCAGGGCGTTCGCGCGGTGGCCTTCTGCTCCGACGCCACGATCATGGGCGGCGCCATGGGCGTCGCCGGCTGCAAGGTCGTCGTGGCGGCCTACGAGCGAGCGTTGGCGGACGGCATACCCGTCGTCGGCATTTGGCACTCCGGAGGCGCACGCCTTCCCGAAGGTGTCGTGAGCCTGCACGCTGTCGGCCTCGTCTTCGCGATCATGACCCGCGCGTCGGGCAAGATCCCGCAGATCTCCGTCGTCATCGGTGCGGCTGCTGGTGGAGCCGCCTACGGGCCCGCCCTCACCGACATCGTCATCCTGGCTCCGGACGGCCGCATCTTCGTCACCGGACCCGATGTCGTTCGGTCGGTCACCGGCGAGAACGTTGACGCCCTGCGCCTCGGCGGACCCGAGCCGCACGGTCGTCGCAGCGGTGTCGTCCACATCGTCACCGACTCGACCGAGCAGGCCTACGAGCGTGGCCGCCAACTCTGCTCGCTCCTCGCCGACCAGGGCACGCTCGACGTCGACAAGGTCGAGGACTTCGACCTCGAGGCGACGTTCCCCGAGTCGGCCAAACGCGCCTACGACGTGCACCCGGTCGTCGACAACGTTCTCGACAAGGGCGCGGATTCCATTGAGCTGCACCCGCGTTGGGCTCCCAACATCGTCACGCAGCTCGGCCGCTTCGGAGGTCGCACTGTCGGCGTCATCGCCAACAACCCTATGCGCCTGGGTGGCTGCCTCGACTCCCCCTCGGCCGAGAAGGCCGCTCGCTTCGTGCGCATGTGCGACGCGTTCGGGGTGCCGCTCATCGTCCTCGTCGACGTCCCCGGCTACCTGCCCGGTGTCGGCCAGGAG
This sequence comes from uncultured Actinomycetota bacterium, assembly GCA_963807825.1. Taxonomy (GTDB): domain Bacteria; phylum Actinomycetota; class Actinomycetes; order Actinomycetales; family Dermatophilaceae; genus Knoellia. The sequence goes on along the minus strand of CAWEDC010000012.1, from coordinate 179,872 downwards.
TGGGACGGCGTCGTGCGACGTGGCGCCAAGCTGCTCCACGCGTTCGCCGAGGCCGTCGTGCCGCGCGTGACGCTCGTGACCCGCAAGACCTACGGCGGCGCCTACATCGCGATGAACGCCCGCTCGCTGGGCGCCACCAAGGTGTTCGCCTGGCCCACCGCGCACGTCGCGGTCATGGGTTCGGTTGCGGCCATCCGGATCCTGCACCGTCGTCGCCTCGCCGAGGTCGATGACGCCGATCGCGCGGCGGTCGAGCAGCAGCTCGCCGAGGAGCACGACGCCCTGTCCGGCGGTCTGGCGCGCGCGGTCGAGATCGGGGTCGTCGACGAGATCGTCGAGCCCAACGCCACCCGTTCGGCCCTGGCTCGGGCGATCTCCGAGGCGCCCCAACGCCGAGGAAACCACGGCAACATCCCCCTGTAACCGGCATACCCACTGCTTGTTCGCGCAAGCGAGAGGCCCGCTCCCCCTGTACGGGAGCGGGCCTCTCGACGTGTGTGAAGGTGCCGTGGTTCGTTCGCGTCAGCCGACCTTGTGCAGCCAGCGGACGGGCGCGCCGTCGCCGGCGTAGCGGAACGGCTCGAGCTCGTTGTCCCAGTCGGTGCCGAGGACCTCGTCGACCATCTCCGTGATGGCCTCGGGCGAACCCTGGGCCAGCATGAGGATCTCCTTGAGGCGCTCCTCGTTGACCACGGCGTCACCGCTGGCGGAGGTGTTGGAGTGGTGGATGCCCAGGCTCGGGGTGTGCGACCAGCGCGAGCCGTCGCAGCCAGCGCTCGGGTCCTCGGTCACCTCGTAGCGCAAGCCCTGCCATCCGCGCAGCGTGGAGGCGAGGCGCGCACCGGTGCCCTGTTCGCCGATCCAGGACCACTCGCCGCGGTTGAACCCGGGCGCAGCAGGCTGCGGGGTCCAGTCGATGGAGACGCGCGAGCCCGTAGCGGACTCGAGCGCCCAGTTGATGTGAGGGCACAGCGCTGCCGGGGCCGAGTGGATGAACACCACTCCCCGGGTTGACACACGTCGCGTTGCGACAGACATCCTGGCCTCCTTCACGTGCAAGGGACGTCTTCCCCAACGCCGTCGCATGTCTTGAAGGAGGCAACAGATTCTGTATGCCGTTCAGCTCGCTATGCAGGCACCTACCGGTGCCGTTGACTGTGCTCTCATGCCGCCTCACGAGCGAACTCGTGAACCGTGAGCCTCATCATGCCGCATGAGCATCAGGAACACCATGCGCGACACACGTTGACTCAGATCACGCCCGTTTCCTTTTCACTACTTCATGTAACTAGTCAATACGAACAGTGTTCTCTAGTGACTATTTCCTAGATAGTCCTGAGCACGAATACCCAGATTAACTATCTCATCTGGTCATTTCGGGTTGCAAGGTGTGACTCCGGGCCTCACGCTGTGATCGCACCCGGACTTTCGGGCATCCCCTGCTAGCACCATGAGGAGTACCCACGAATGGGAACCCACACAGCCCTCGCCCGTCCACTTCTGGCCGCGGTCGTTGCCGCCGCCGCCGGCGTCACGTGCCTGTCGGTCGCCCCGGCCCAGGCCAAGAAGCCGTCACCGCCCCCGCCCGCCACGACGACCCTGCCGACCTACCCGACCTCCGTGGTCGGTGTGAGCCCGCAGGCGATGGAGAAGCCGAACGACGTCGGCCGGACCATTCGCAGCCTGACGATGGACAACGGCAAGTTCTACGTCGGCTACGGCGACTACATCGTCAATGGCGGCCCGACGAAGGTCACCACCTTTGACCCGGCGACGAAGGTGTTCGCCGAGTCCGGCCTGACGGCCCCGACCGAGGAGATCACGACCTTCCGCAAGATCAACGGCAAGCTCTACGCCCCCTGGAGCGACCCGACCGGCTCGGCCACGGCCAACCAGGGCTACTCGACCAACGCCACCGGCACGTGGACCAACCAGTACAAGGCCCCGGCGGAGCACGTCTTCGACGTCGCCACCCTCACCGGCTCGGACCTGTGGATGGTCGGGTCGGCCAAGAACGTCGTGGACGGCAAGGGCGGCGCCGCCGCCTACCGCTCCACGGACGGCGGGGCCTCCTGGTCGCTTGGTGGCCAAGGACACGTCGAGCACCGAACGGGTCGCGAGCGCTACTACTGGGCCGCGGCGCTCAACGGGAAGATGTACATGCAGGCCCAGGACGTGCTGGAGGGCGCTCCCCTGCGCGTCTTCAACGGCACCACGTGGTCGACGATGGCCGGGGTGACCCCGTGCTCCACCGTCGAGGCGCGGGCGGTCGAGGTCTTCAAGGGCAGGATCATCTGCACGAAGTACGGATTCGGGGTCATGGCCTTCGACGGCACACGGGCCACGCAGGTCATGCCGCAGACCAGCTGGAACGTGCTCGACTTCGACGTCCCCGGTGACGGCTACATCTACGCCCTCTCGCGCGGCGGCGTCTACCGCAGCGCCGACGGTCTCAGCTGGACGGGCCTGACCACCGTGCCCGAGTACGCCTGGGCCATCGGTGTGCACAACGGCACGATCTATCTCGGCGAGCGCCTCAACGGCACGATCCGCAAGGTCGACGGCCTGAACACCAATGCCCTCGCGACCACGACGGCAACGACCGACCGACCAGCACCACGACGTGCAAGGGGAAGTCCGGCAAGAGCTGCTGACCCCGCACAGGTGACGAAGGCGGGTCGACCCACATGGGGTCGGCCCGCCTTCTCGTCCCGTCGGGGTGGGGCGGCTGGGGCTTGAACCCAGGACCGACGGATTATGAGTCCGCTGCTCTGACCAACTGAGCTACCGCCCCTGAAGCGGAGCCGAGCCTACCTGCGGGAGGCGAGCGGACGGCATACCCGTCTGAAAGCCACAGCGAGACGTTGCGAATCGGTGTCGCATCGGCCCGGAGCGACGTGACGGGCGACACGTACCGGTAGGTTTCCGCTCATGACTGAGCCCCTGGTCGTCCTCAAGGACGTCAACAAGCACTTCGGCGACCTCCATGTCCTCAAGGACATCAACATGGAGATCGGCAAGGGAGAGGTGGTCGTCGTCATCGGCCCGTCCGGCTCCGGGAAGTCGACCCTGTGCCGCGCGATCAACCGCCTCGAGACCATCGAGTCCGGGTCGATCACCATCGACGGCAAGACCCTTCCCGAGGAGGGCAAGGCACTGGCCCAGCTCCGTGCGGACGTCGGCATGGTCTTCCAGTCCTTCAACCTCTTCGCCCACAAGTCGATCCTCGACAACGTCACGCTCGGCCCGATCAAGGTCCGCAAGCAGAAGAAGGACGCCGCCGAGAAGCGCGCCATGGAGCTCCTTGAGCGCGTCGGAGTCGCCCACCAGGCGCAGAAGTTCCCCGCGCAGCTCTCCGGAGGTCAGCAGCAGCGCGTCGCCATCGCCCGCTCGCTCGCGATGGACCCCAAGGTCATGCTCTTCGACGAGCCGACCTCGGCCCTCGACCCCGAGATGATCAACGAGGTCCTCGACGTCATGGTCGGCCTCGCCAAGGACGGCATGACGATGATCGTCGTCACCCACGAGATGGGCTTCGCCCGCAAGGCCGCCAACCGCGTCGTCTTCATGGCCGACGGCCAGATCGTCGAGCAGAGCACGCCCGAGGACTTCTTCACCAACCCGAAGAGCGACCGGGCCAAGGACTTCCTCGCCAAGATCCTCACCCACTGAGGACGGCAGGACCCAGCACTTCACGGACTCCACATCCAGGCACGCAGGGTGCCGACATCACAGGAGGAACACCAGATGAATGCACGACGGATCGGCGCCATCGGCGCAGCGGCCGCCCTGGCCCTCGGTCTCGCAGCTTGCGGGAGCGACGACGGTGGCGGCGACGCCGGCGCCACGGCCGGCAAGAAGCTCAAGATCGGCATCAAGTTCGACCAGCCCGGTCTCGGCCTCAAGAAGGGCACCGAGGTCACCGGGTTCGACGTTGACATGGCGAAGTACGTCGCCAAGGAGCTCGGCACCGCCGAGAAGGACATCACCTGGGTGCAGGCGCCCTCTCCCCAGCGCGAGACCCTCCTCGAGACCGGCCAGGTCGACATGATCTTCGCGACCTACTCGATCACCGACGCCCGCAAGGAGAAGGTCTCCTTCGCTGGTCCCTACTTCATCGCCGGTCAGGACCTTCTGGTCCGCTCCGACGACACGAGCATCACGGGCCCTGACTCCCTCACCGGCAAGAAGCTGTGCTCGGTCAAGGGCTCGACCTCGGCCCAGAAGGTCAAGGACAAGTACCCCGGCGTCCAGCTCCAGGAGTTCGCCACGTACTCCGAGTGCCTGCCCGCTCTCTCGGCCAAGGGCGTCGACGCGCTGACGACGGACGACACGATCCTCGCCGGTTACGCCGCGCAGGCCGAGTTCAAGGGCAAGTTCAAGGTCGTCGGCAAGCCGTTCTCCGAGGAGAACTACGGCGTCGGCCTGAAGAAGGGCGACACCGCGACCTGCACCAAGGTCAACGCCGCGATCACCAAGGCGATTGCGGATGGCGCGTGGCAGAAGGCCATCGACGACAACCTGGGTCCGGCCGACTACAAGGCGGGCGCCAACAACCCGCCCACGCCTGCCGCCTGCGCCTGACGCTGCGCGAGCAAAACCATGGCGTATGCCGTCCGCTCACCTCTCGGTGGGCGGACGGCATGTGCCGCCCACTCCCACACCACCTGGAGGGTGACCCATGGGTGAGATCCTGAGGAACTACGACGTCCTCGGCGCCTTCTGGATGACGATCTACCTGGCCTTCTTCTCGGCCATCGGCGCGCTCGTCATCGGCACGATCCTCGCGATCATGAGGGTGTCCCCCGTCCGCGTGCTGCGCTGGGCCGGAACGACCTACGTCAACATCATCCGCAACACGCCGCTGACGCTCATCCTCGTCTTCTGCTCTCTCGGCATCCTCTACATCCTCCAGATCAGCCTCGCCGACGAGCAGTCGCCGACCTCCATCGTGGACAACAACATCCGCTGGGCGATCGTGGGTCTGGCCGTCTACCACGCGGCCTTCGTCTGCGAGGCCCTGCGCTCCGGCGTCAACACCGTCCCGCTGGGTCAGGCGGAGGCGGCGCGGGCCATCGGCCTGACCTTCGGGCAGAGCCTGACCCAGGTGATCATGCCGCAGGCCTTCCGTGGTGCCATCGCTCCGCTCGGCTCGGTGCTCATCGCCCTCATCAAGAACACGACTGTCGCCTCCATCATTGGCGTCGCCGAGTCCTCCGGGCTCATGAAGGAGATCATGGAGAACGAGACCGCCTCCCTCGGGGTGTTCCTCATCTTCGCCGCCGGGTTCGTCATCCTCACGTTGCCGACCGGAATGCTCTTCACCTGGATGTCGCAGCGTCTGGCGGTGAAGCGATGAGCGCACAGAACGTCCTCTTCGACGCACCAGGTCCCAAGGCGCGGGTGCGCCACCTCGTGTTGACTGCCGTCGGCGCCGTCATCGTCGTCGGAATCGCCTTCCTCGTGATCCGCAAGCTCAGCAAGCAGGGCCAACTCGAAGGCCCGCTCTGGAGCCCCCTCGCGACCGCGGACGTATGGACCGAGTACCTCCTGCCCGGCCTGTGGGCGACGATCAAGGCTGCGGCGGTCTCGATCGTCGGAGCCATGGCCTTCGGGCTCCTGCTTCGGAACCGGGCGGCTGTCCCACGTCGCACCGGTCCGCTGGGTGTGCGGCGTCGTCGTCGAGTTCTTCCGCGCGGTCCCGGTCCTGCTGATGATGTACTTCGGCTTCTACTTCATCGCCGCCCGAGACCTCTTCGGTGCCGAGAACTACGCCTTCGCTGCGACCGTCATAGCCCTGACGCTCTACAACGGTGCGGTCATCGCGGAGCTCGTCCGCTCAGGCGTCTTCGGTCTGCCCAACGGCCAGCGCGAGGCGGGACTGTCGGTCGGCCTCACCCGGTCGCAGTCGTTGCGTTCGATCGAGCTCCCGCAGGCGCTCACGGCCATGCTGCCGGCGTTGGTGAGCCAGCTCGTCGTCATCCTCAAGGACAGCGCGCTGGGTTCGGCCCTTCCCTACATCGAGCTGCTGTCGCAGGTGAAGAACGTCGGCACGGCCTACGGCAACGTCATCCCGGCCTACATCCTCGGCGCGGTCCTCTTCATCCTGCTCAACTACGGCCTGACGCTCATTGCCGGACGGGTCGAGCGTCGGATCAACAAGCGCGGCAAGACGGCTGGCGGCACGACGACCAACGCCATGCCGGGTGCGCCCATGGGCACCGGTGTCATGCCGAGCACCGGCCTCGCGGGCAGCAACGTCCAGAACATCGACCCCGGGAACACCGGCGGTCAGTGACCTGCGCAGACACAACCACGAAGGGCCCGGATCGCGATGATCCGGGCCCTTCGTCGTACTGCTCCCCCGGTTGGACTCGAACCAACAACCTGCCGATTAACAGTCGGCTGCTCTGCCAATTGAGCTACAGGGGAATGGAAAAATCAGTGCTGACATTCCTTGCACAGCGTGCCGCGGGCAGCGCGCTGCGCAACGATAGCAAAGGGTGGGGCCTGTCACGAAAACGGCCCGACCGACCCCCCTCGCGAAGCGCCGTTCAGTCGAGTCCGACCTGCTCACGCAGCCGGTCGAGCGCAGCCCGGGTCTCCTCGCGAACGCCCGGATCCGTGGACCGCACGCCACGTCCGAGAATCGTCTGACCCATCAGCGCACCGTTGGCGAGGTCCTTGCGGACCACGACCTTGGCCTTGCGCTTGGTCCCCAGGTCAACCTCGTCGGAGAGCACGACCGTGGCCTGGACCCGCTCGCGCAGCACCTGCGGGAACGTCCCCGGGTCTGCGCCGAGCTCCCACACCGAGGCCGGCGCCTTGTCGACCCAGTTGACCGTGAGTCGAGCCGTCGCGTCGTCCCACGAGCCGGTGTCGACCATGTGCCACTGACGGTCGAGGACAACGGAACCGTCGCGAACGGCATACACATGCGTCTTGGTCGCAACGACGTATGCCGCGGTGCGCGAGTCGCGCACGACGGACAGCACGTCTGCGGCGCGCTCCCCGAGCGTCGAGGCGACCTCGTCGGGAACCTCGGGTCCGCGCCGACCCAGCCGTCCGAGCTTCATGACGTGAGCCGATCACGCAGTCGGGCGCGGTTCATCTCGAGCTCGATGAGTCGACGGGAACGGGCACGCAGGGCCTCCTGGTCGGGTTCGGGTGTGTTCTGAAGGCGGCGGATCGCGGCGGTCTCGTCGGCGATCTGACGACTGAGGCCGGAGTCGTGCACGCCGATGACGAGCGACTCGAGGTAGCGCTGGGGCGGCAGGCCGCTCGTCGGGTCGACCTTCGTCGGCAGCGGCGCCACGGACAGCTCGGCCAACAGTCCGCGCACGGCAAGGGATGCCGCCTCGCTCACGGCAGCGACCCATCCCGCCGTCGACAGCTCGGCCGCGCGACCGGCGACGGTGCGCACCCCGTCGAAGATCGCCGAGTGCGCCGGCGCGGTGAAGGCCACCGGCGGGATCGCGTCGATCGTCTCGGTCGTGAAGCGCGTGGGGTACTGCAGGAGCGCCTGGAGGAGCTGGCGCTCGTTGTTGACGACGGGGTCGCGCAGGTTCGGCGGGGGCAGCGCCGACGCGCCCTCCTGGGCGTTTGGCTCGGGCACGTCGTCGGTCGAGGCCGGTGTGCGGTCCGCTGGTCGACCGGACGGGCCCGCAGCGGCGTCCGAACCTTCGCGGGCCTTGATGCGTCCGGCGCGCTGGACCTCGTTGAGGACCTGTTCGACCTCGACGCCGAGCATGCCTGCGACGCTGCGCATGTATTCGGGACGCAGGGACGAGTCGCGGATCGAGTTGATGATCGGCGCGACGGCCTGCATCGCCTGGACACGCCCCTCGGGGGTCTCGAGGTCGAAGCGCTTCATGGTCGTGCGCACCGCGAACTCGAACATCGGCACGGCGTCGTCGACGAGCGCCTTGACCGCCTCACCACCCTTGGCGAGGCGGAGGTCGCACGGGTCCATGCCGTCGGGAGCGACAGCGACGAACGACTGCGAGGCCCACCGCTGGTCCTCACCGAACGCCTTCATCGCGGCCTTCTGCCCGGCGGCGTCACCGTCGAACGTGAAGATCACCTTGGCGGGCGCACCGTCGGCCTCGTCGCGCATGATGCGCCGCAGGATCTTGATGTGGTCGATGCCGAAGGCCGTGCCACACGTCGCCACGGCGCCGGCAACGCCGGAGAGCTGCGCGGCCATGACGTCGGTGTAGCCCTCGACGATGACGGCCTGCCGGTCGCCAGCGATCGCCTTCTTCGCAGCATCGAGGCCGTAGAGCACCATCGACTTCTTGTAGATCGGCGTCTCGGATGTGTTGAGGTACTTCGCGGCGATGCGGTCGTCGTCGAGCAGCCGCCGCGCGCCGAAGCCGACGGTGTCGCCGGTGACGTCGCGAATCGGCCACATGAGCCGTCCGCGGAAGCGGTCGTAGAGTCCGCGGCTCCCCCGCCCGGACAGGCCCGCGGTGACCATCTCGTCCTCGCTGAAACCCTTCTCACGCAGGTGACGGGTCAGGTCCTCGCCGCCGCGCGGCGCGAAGCCCATGCCGAACTGTTCGGCGATCGCGCGGTTGAAGCCGCGGTCGCGGATGAAGTCACGGGCGGGCCGGGCGTCCGGCCGGTCGACGAGAGCCGCCGAATAGAACTCCTCCGCCACGCGGTGGGCCTCGATCAGTCGCGAGCGCTTGCCGATGCCGCCCTCGCGCGGACCGCCGCCCTCCTCGTAGCGCAGCTCCATGCCGATCTTGGCCGCGAGCCGCTCGATCGTCTCCGAGAACGTCAGGTGCTCGACCTTCTGGACGAACGAGATGACGTCGCCGCCCTCGCCACACCCGAAGCAGTGATAGGCCCCCACGGCCGGACGCACCGTGAACGACGGAGTCTTCTCGTCGTGGAACGGGCACAGCCCCTTGAGCGAGCCGACACCACCGGGTCGCAACGTCACGTGGTCACGCACGACGTCCTCGATCGAGGAGCGCTCCTTGACGGACTGGATGTCATCAGCGTTGATCCGACCCGCCACGCGCGCTCCTCCCGTTTTCGTGTGCTCCTGTGTGGATGTTCAGTATGCCGCGCGCCACTTGGGCGCGAGCCGTCCGTCCCCAGCCCCGCCCTCAGGCGCCCGAGCGCGGAAGGCGACCACCCGGCATACGCCCCAAAGCCGTTCGGCGCAGCCGAAGTCGTAGTGCACCGTGCACAAATTGTCGGGCCGGGATCGTTCCTTCTGCGCCGTGGGCACGGGTGATCTCCGGATCTAGCGTGGCGGCAGGCACAACACAATGAGGTGGAGCCGTGCGAGTGGAGCATGACGTGAGGCGCTTGGCGGCGCTGTGGGCCGATGCCCCGGCCATCGCCGACGACGACGTGGACCTGACCTACGACGGTCTCCTCGCGCGCACGGAGGCCTTTGCCGCTCAGCTCGTGGCCGAAGGCTTCGCCCCCGGCGATGTGCTGGCCGTCATGCTGCCGAACCGCGTCGAGCTCGTCGTCGCGATGTTCGCGGCCTGGCGACTCGGCGGAGCGATGACCCCGGTCAACCCCGCCCTCACCGACGCCGAGGCGACGCACCAGGTCCAGGACTCCGGTGCCCACGCTCGTCCTCAACCTCGGACCTGATGCGCCCACGGGCGGCGCGCGCGCGATCCACGTCGACGACATGGCCACTGTCGCGCCGGATGACGCTCGTCGCGGCGACGTCGAGCCGCAGCCCGAGGACACGGCGCTGGTCATCTACACGAGCGGCTCCACCGGTCGGCCCAAGGGCGTCGTCCTCGATCACGCCAACGTCGCGGCGATGACGACCTCCATGCGCCGAGCACTTCCGCCTCGACCAGCGAGGACCACTGCCTGCTCATCCTTCCGCTGTTCCACGTCAACGCGCTCATGGTCAGCGTGCTCGGGCCACTCCTTGCCGGCGGCCGCGTCAGCGTCGTCGGGCCGCTTCTCCCCCGCCGACGTTCTTCGAGCAGGTGGAGAGGTTGCGGCCGACCTACTTCTCGGCCGTGCCGACCATCTACTCGCTCCTGGTGTCTCTGCCCGAGTCGGTTCGCCGGACGTCTCGTCGCTCAAGTACGTCATCTGCGGTGCCGCACCCGTGTCAGCAGGGAACTGCTCGAGGCGCTGCCAGGACCGGTTCGGCTTCACGATGGTCGAGGGCTACGGCCTCACCGAGGGCACCTGCGCCTCGGCCTGCAACCCGTCGACGGGGTCCGCAAGCTCGGCACCGTCGGTCCGGCCCTACCCGGTCAACAGATCCGCGATCGTCGGCGCCAGAGGCGACGACCTGCCCGTCGGGCGAGCGCGGCGAAATCCTCATCGGCGGACCCACCGTCATGCGCGGCTACCTCAACAACCCCGAGCCACTGCCGCGACGGTCATCGACGGCTGGCTGCACACCGGCGACGTCGGAGTGCTCGACGACGACGGCTACCTGCGCATCGTCGACCGGATCAAGGACATGGTCATCCGCGGCGGCGAGAACCTCTATCCCAAGGAGATCGAAGCCGTCATCGCCGGCTTCGACGGGTGCTCGAGTCGCGCCGTGGTCGGCGAGCCCCACGCCGTCCTGGGCGAGGTGCCGGTCGCCTAGTCGTGCCTACCCCGACGTGACGCTGCGCCGTGACGAGCTGCTCGCGCACTGCCGAAAGCACCTCACCCGCGTCAAGGTCCCCGCCGCCATCCACCTCATCGCCGCACTGCCGAAGAACCCCGTCGGCAAGATCGACAAGCCCGCTCTGCGGGCGCAGCTACAGCCCAGCCCGCTCGGCCTGACCACGGCATACGCCGCATTGTTCCACCCACCGCATCAGAACTTGGAGGAAGCACATGGGACTCAAGACACCCGATCTGCCGGACACACCGGTCGACGAGATCCTGGCCATGCCGTTCTTGGATCGCACCCGCCTGCTCGCCCTCCACTGGTGCGAGTGGGGCTTCGGCGGTCCCAAGATCATGCACCTGCTCTACGTGTTCAAGCTGATCTTCTACGTCGGCGCCGGCTTCGCGATCGCGTGGCTCACGAGCGATTTGGGCTCGCTCAGCGACGTCGGGGTCTGGTGGCAGGAGCCGCTGTTCTACCAAAAGATCCTCGTGTGGACGCTCTTCTTCGAGATCTTCGGCCTGGGCTCCTCGAGCGGCCCGTTGGCCTTCAAGTTCAGCCCCATGATCGGTGGCTTCCTCTACCTCGGCCGCACCAAGACCCTGCGGATCCCGCCGTGGCCGGACAAGGTGCCCTTCACGTCCGGCGACCACCGCACCGTGTGGGACGCAGCGGTCTACTGGCTGCTCATCGCCGACCTGCTCTATCTCTTGGCCATCCCCGGCCAGGGCACGGATCAGGTGCCCGGCAGCGAAGCCGGGCTGCTGCCGGCCTGGGCGGTTCTGGCTGCGTCGGCCTCATCCTCCTCGGCGCCCTGCGCGACAAGCTGATGTACCTCATGTCCCGGTCCGAGCAGTACCTCGTGCCCATGGCGCTCTTCGGCATCCTCGCGCTCCCTGACCTCGTCATCGCTCTCAAGGTCTGCATCGTCATGGTGTGGCTCGGCGCCAGCGTCTCGAAGCTCGGACGCCACTTCGCCAACGTCGTCCCGCCGATGATGAGCAACACACCGTGGCTCACATCGCTGGGCGCGAAGCGGTCCTTCTACCGCAACTTCCCGCAAGACATCCGCCCGTCGAAGGTGGCGTACTTCGCCGCCCACGTGACCGGCACGGTGGCCGAGTGCGTCATGCCGCTCATCCTGCTGTTCTCCCCGTGGCCATGGCTCACCCTCGTCGCGGTGCTGAGCATGGTGCTCTTCCACGCTTTCATCACCGAGCACTTTCCCGCTCGCGGTGCCGCTGGAATGGAACGTCTTCTTCATGTTCGCCATCGTCTGGTTGTTCGTGGTGCACCCCGCTGGTGACGGCTACGGAGTCATGGACGCCAACCCGGCGATCCTGGCCGGCATCGTGTTCATCAGCGTGATCTTCCCGATCATCGGCAACCTGCGCCCCGACCTCGTGTCGTTCCTGCCGTCGATGCGTCAGTACGCCGGCAACTGGGCATCCGCGACCTGGGCCTTCCGCGACCGCGAGAAGGAGGAGCGCATGAACGACAACATCGTCAAGGCCTCCAAGAACCAGATCGACCAGCTCATCACCGCCGGCTTCCCGGAGCCGCTCGCCGAGATGTTCCTCCAGAAGGCCATTGCCTGGCGCAGCATGCACAGCCAGGGCAGGGCCCTGATCTCGCTGATCATGCGACACACCGACGTCGAGACGTACGTCATCCGCGAGGCGGAGTTCATCTGCAACAGCCTCATCGGCTGGAACTTCGGCGACGGACACCTCCACGACGAGCGACTCATCAACGCCGTCCAGGCCCGTTGCCACTACGAACCCGGCGACCTGGTGGTGGCGTTCACGCGAGTCGCAGCCCATCCACAAGAACTACATCGACTACCGCATCATCGACGCCGCCCTCGGTGTCGTCGAACGAGGCACCTACATCGTCAAGGACGCGACGGACGAGCATGCCGTGGCTGCCCAACGGTCCGATCCGCCACCGGGTCACCTGGCAACTCCCGGGCTATGACGCTCCCAACGACCTCTACCAGGGCATCGGCGTGCGCGGAGTACGGTCCCCGAACCCTTGGAGCCGGCGTCGGCGTAGGTTGCGCCCATGACTCGCGCCATCGTGGTCGGAAGCGGACCGAACGGACTCGCTGCTGCGCTCACGCTTGCGGTGGCCGGCGTCGAGGTCACCGTCCTGGAATCTGCGGCAACCCCCGGCGGTGGCACTCGGTCGGTCGAGGCAACCCTGCCCGGGGTGCTCCACGACGAGTGCTCGGGCTTCCACCCACTGGCCGTGGACAACGCCTTCTCGCGCAGCGTCGACCTCGAGGCAGCAGGCCTGCGCTGGGCGTGGTCCGAGGTCCAGTACGCCCATCCGCTCGAGGGCGGCCGCGGCGGCAGCGTGCTGCGCTCGCTCGACGCGACCGCGATGGGCTCGGGCACGACGCCGGCCGATACCGGCGCGTCTTCGCGCCGCTGGATCGACGCTTCGACGAGATCGCGAACGAGTTCCTCCAGCCGATGCTGCACCTTCCGCGCCACCCCTTCGCCCTCGCGGGCTTCGGATCGTTGTCGGCCATGCCTGCCACATTGCTGGCCCGCAACTTCCGTACCAAGGAGGCGCAGGCGCTCTGGGCGGGGGTGGCCGCGCACGCCTTCCGGCCCCTGGGTTCCCCGTTCAGCTCGGCGATCGGTGTGGCCCTGGGAACGGCCGCCCACCGCTACGGCTGGCCGGTGGCCGTCGGAGGTTCTCGCGCGATCACCGACGCGATGATCACGTTGCTCACCCGGAACGGCGGCAGGGTCATCACCGGAGAGAGGGTCATCTCGCTGGAGGCCGCCAGGAAGGAGCACGAGGCCGAGCTCGTCCTTCTCGACACCTCACCCCGTGCCGCCGTCGGCATCATCGGCGACCACCTCCCGGCCACGGGTCCGAAGGCGTACGAGCGCTACCGCTACGGCACCGGTGCGTTCCAGGTCGCGTTCGCGGTGCAGGGAGGCATTCCCTGGACGTATGAGCCCACGCGTCGCGCGGGCACCGTGCATCTCGGAGGGACGCTCGCCGAGATCGGGGCTGCGGAGCGTGAGACCTGGCGCGGACGGATGCCCGAGCGACCGTTCGTGCTCCTGGGACAGCAGTCCTTGGCCGATCCCGGCCGAGCCCGGGGCGACGTCCACCCGATCGACGCCTACGCACACGTCCCTGCCGGTTTCCAGGGTGACGCCACGCAGGCGATCATCAGCCAGATCGAGCGGTATGCGCCCGGATTCCGGGATCGGATCGTGGGCACGGCGGTGCGATCGTCCACCCAGATCAGTCAGCAGAACGCCAACTACGTCGGTGGGGACATCTGCACCGGCGCGAACACGCCACGACAGCTCGTGTTCCGTCCGCGGGCTGCGCTCAACCCGTATGCCACCGGAGTGCCCGGTGTCTACCTCTGCTCCGCTGCCACACCTCCCGGAGCAGGCGCCCACGGCATGTGCGGCTACCTGGCCGCACGCTCCGCACTGGAAGACCTCTGAGGTCTGCCCACGCGACGGAACAGCTCCTCGACGATCTCGTCATGCTCGTCGCGCGCCGACTGGACGGGCGCACCACGGCCATCACCGATGGCATGACCGAACGTCTCGCCGGCATCGGTGAGATCAGTCCGGACCCGAAGTTGAGGGAACTGCTGCGGGCCAGCATCGAGTCGAACCTGACGACGATCCTGCACATGATCCAGAACGCGATTCCGCTGGACCAGATCCGGCTGCCGGCCGCCGCCGAGGCCTACGCGGTGCGGCTGGCCCAGCGCGGGGTGAGCGCCAACTCCTTGGTCCGCGCCTATCACATGGGTCAGGACGACCTGCGGGAGTACCTGTTCGAAGAGGTGGAGGAGTTGGATGCCTCTCCGGAGGTCAAACTGCGCATCGTCCAGAGGATCACGGACCACTTCTACCGCTACATCGATAAGGCAACCCTCGCCGTCCTGGAGATCCACCAGGCCGAGCAGGCCCGCTGGAACGCCGTCGCCGGCAACGTGGCGAGCGCGATGGTCCACCGCCTCCTGGCGGGAGAGACCCCAGCCGCTGGACTGAAGGCAAGCACCGGCCTGATCCTGGCGCAGCAGCACGTGGGCCTCATCCTCTGGTCCGAGGGAGGCCCAGAGCGGGTCGAACCCCTCCGGGACCTCGAGGCTGTGGGTCGCAGCCTCGCCACGTCCTTGGGGACGGGCGCTCCGCTCTTCTGCGCCGTCGACCTCGTCACGGCGTGGCTCTGGCTCCCCCTGGGTCGGGGCACGACACCTGTCACGGCAGCCGACGTCACCGCAGCCCTGTCGACCAGACCAGGTGTCCGGGCGGCGCTCGGACTTCCCGCCTTCGGCCTCACCGGTTTTCGTCGCACCCATCGACAGGCGCTGGCCGCTCGCGAGCTCGCCTTTTCGGGCACCGATCGCGTCGTCGCCTATGGCCGCCCGGGCGTCGCACTGGTCTCGATGCTCACCCGCGACACGGTCGAGTTGCGGGAGTGGGTGCAGGACGTCCTGGGCCCGCTCGCGGTGGACAGCGAGACGAACACCCGCCAACGAGAGACTCTGCTCGTCTTCCTCGAGTCGGGCAGCAGCACCAAGCTCGCGGCCGAGACCCTGCACCTCCACCGCAACACCGTGCGCTATCGCATCGAACGCATCGCTGAACTCCTCGGACACGACCCCGACAGCATCCGTCTCGACCTCGAGGTGGCGCTGCGCTGCGTGCAGCACCTGGGCAAGGCGGTCCTCGTGGCAGAGAGCGACACCACCGAACCGGGCGCCTGAGTCAGCGCTCAGGTCCACTGTCGGTGCAGGTGGAGGGCGCGCACGTCCGTGAGCGAGGCGACCTGGTCGACGACGACGCGAAGCGCCTCACTGTCGTCGCGGGCCGCATCGTGGTCCGCGCGCAACTCGGGATCGAGCCGGCTCGGGTCGTACCGATAGGCCGCGACGAGGTCGCCGATGATGTCGCGTTCCCCCGCCATCAGCTCGACGCGCTCGATGGCGTTCATGACGAAGTGAGCAGCCGTCGCCTTGAGGACGGCGCACTCGGCGCGGGTTTCGTCCGGCACGACGAGGTCGGCTTCGTGCCGCACGAGTTCGCCCCAGCCATGCCGCTCACGGGTGGCGATCTCGACGGCATGGACGAACCGGCCGATGAGCCGTGAGGTCATGTCCTTGAGCCGTGCCAGATCCGCTCGGGTGTTGGCGTATGCCGTGGGCACGGTGTCCGTGGCAATGATCCGTTCCAGCGCCGCACCGAGGGCGTCCCGCGACAGGTCCGCGGCGTAGGTCGCCGTCGCGACGTCGAGGACGGCGTCGATGTCGACGCCGTCTCGGAGACGACGCGGGTCGAGGCGACCTGAGGCGATCGCGTCCTCCACGTCGTGCACGGAGTAGGCGACGTCGTCGGACCAGTCCATGACCTCCGCCTCGAAGGCGCGCTGGCCCGTCGGGGCACCCGAACGGAACCACTCGAAAACGGGAAGGTCATCGGCATACACACCGAATTTGGCTGTGGGAGAAGGTGACTCGCCGCGCGACCAGGGGTACTTCGTGGTCGCGTCGAGTGACGCGCGAGTGAGGTTGAGGCCGGCAGGTCGCCCGTCGGCGTGGAAGCGCTTCGGCTCGAGGCGGGTGAGGATGCGCAGGGTCTGCGCGTTGCCCTCGAAGCCGCCGATGTCGGCGGCGATGGCGTTGAGCGCGGTCTCGCCGTTGTGGCCGAACGGCGGATGGCCGAGGTCGTGTGCGAGGCAGGCGGTGTCGACGACGTCGGCGTCACAGCCGAGCGCGGCACCGAACTCACGACCGATCTGGGCCACCTCGAGGCTGTGGGTGAGGCGGTTGCGGATGAAGTCGTCGCTGCCCGGCTGGAGCACCTGGGTCTTGGCCGAGAGCCGTCGCAGCGACGCCGAGTGGACGAGGCGTGCCCGGTCGCGGGCGAAGTCGTCGCGGTCGGCGCGCTTGTGCGCCGGGTCCTCGGCGACCCAGCGTTCGCGGTCGCCGGCGGTGTAGGTCACGCGACTGACCCTAAATCGGTGGACACAGAGGCGGGCCGCTGTGCGACGGCTACCTGCCGAGTTTCTTCAGCATGTGGGCAGGCCGGTCCGTGATGACCGCCTCGACCCCGAGCGACTGGCACAGCTCCAGATCGGCATCCGTGTTGACGGTCCAGACGTGGATCCTCCGGCCGTCCTGAACGAGTCGCCTGCCCAGCCCCGGGTTGTCGCGAAGTTCCTTGATGCCTGGCCCGATGATCCAGTCCGGATCGACCACCCGCCGCAGAATCGGCCACTGGTGCCCCTTCTCGATGAGCATGACCAACGCAAGTTCAGGCGCCAGCCGGCGCATCCGCTGGAGCGCCGTGACGCTGAAGCTCATGACTCGGATCGGTGCGTCAGCTCCGGTCCATCCGAACTCGCCGAGCAGCTCCACCAGCCGCTGCTCGACCAGCCCGCCGTATCTCGTGGGGTGCTTCGTCTCGATCGCCAGCTCGACAGGGCGTTCATGGTCGGCGACGGTCTCGAGCAATTTGCGCATGGTGAGCACCTGGTTGAGCTCGGCGTCGACGTCAGGTGCCTCGTCGTCGAGATCGGCTCCACGGGTTCTTCCACGCGGCGGCGTCAAGCTCGGTGAGGTCCTTCAACTCCATGGTCGAGACCACGCGGCGCGAGGCCGCAGTCCGCCTCAGGTCCCGGTCGTGCACGCAGACCAGGTGTCTGTCCGCCGTGAGGCGCACATCGCACTCGAGGGCGTCGGCGCCTGCCTCCAACGCCGCGCGGTAAGCACCCAGTGTGTGCTCCGCGATCTCCGCGCTGGCGCCGCGGTGGGCCACGACCTGCCTGCGCCGATGATAGCCACGCAGCCGTCCGTGAAGGGCCGCGCATGGCCCCCACCCGTCGCTACGGTGTCGCGTCTTGCCGCGGCCGCCCCAGCGCGCTCGACCCACTTGGGCACGGTGCCGTAGCGCTGGCTCGGGATGAGCCGGCCGTGGCGCGCTGTCGTCGATGAGCTGGAGGAGTCGCTTCTCACGGGTCTCCTCACGCTTGGCCGACTGCACCCAGTTCTCCGCGACCTTGCGATAGGAGGGCGTGGCGATCTCCCAGAAGGCCGCCGCCCCGGGGTCGGCCAGCAGTTGCGCCCGTTGGGCCTCGGTGAGCTCCCGGCCGGCTTCGTAGGCGTAGATGCCGCTGCGCTCGGGCGTGCGCTTGTCATAGGCCGCGATGCCAGCGGGGAGCATCTTGCCCTCGGCCGTGAGTCGCTCGACGTGGGCGATGTTGATCGCGCTCCAGATGCTCGTCGACTTGCGGGGCGTCCACCGCTGCCGCGTCGAGTCCTCGTCGATCCGCTGCGCAACGCTGTCGATCCACCCGAAGCAGAGCGCCTCGGGGACGGCGTCCTCCCACGTCAGGCCCCGGTCCGGGCCGACGTGCTTCTTGCGCAGCCCCATCCAGAGCTCGGTCGCGCTCTCGTGGTTGGCCTCGAGCCAGGCACGGAACTCGGCGGCATCGCGGAAGAAGAGCGCGGGACGCTCGGCCGAGCCACCCGGCATACCGATCTGGGTCATGCAGGCAGTCTGTCAGCCACCTGAGACAGAGAGCTCGGCCTGCGCGATCTGGGCGCGCTGCGCCTCGTTGAGCTCGCGTGACTTCAACCAGTTCTCCGGGAGGGCGACGACGCGGGGCGAACCGGCGCGCCCGCGCTGACCCTCGGCCGGATCGCCCGGCCACGGCGCGTCGAGATCCATGGTGCCGATGAGGTCATCGAGCGCCTGGAGGCCGTCGACGAGGGCCAACTGGTTGCGCACGCTGGAGCCGGCCGGGAAGCCCTTGAGGTACCAGGCGATGTGCTTGCGGATGTCGCGGCAGGCCCGCAGCTCGTCACCGTCATAGAAGTCGATGAGGTATGCCGTGTGCCGGCGGAGCGTTTCCGTCACCTCGCGCAACCCGGGCTGCACCCGGGTCGGCGTGCCCGCGAAGGCTGCTGCGAGGTCGGTGAACAGCCACGGCCGTCCGAGGCACCCACGGCCCACGACGACGCCGTCGCAACCGGTCTGGCGCACCATCTCGAGCGCGTCCTCGGCCGACCAGATGTCGCCGTTGCCGAGGACGGGGATCGTCGTCACGGCCTCCTTGAGCCGGGCGATCGCGGACCAGTCGGCCTGACCCGAATAGGCCTGTGCCGCAGTCCTTCCGTGCAGGGCGACAGCGGCGACGCCCTCACCCTCGGCGATGCGCCCGGCGTCGAGATAGGTGATGTGGTCGGCGTCGATCCCGATGCGCATCTTGACCGTGACCGGCACGTTGTAGGGGTTGGCCTCACGCACGACGGCGCTGACGATGCCGCGGAACAGCTCGGTCTTCCAGGGCAGCGCCGCTCCCCCACCCTTGCGGGTCACCTTGGGCACGGGGCAGCCGAAGTTGAGGTCGATGTGGTCGGCGCGGTCCTCGGTGACGAGCATCCGCGCGGCGAGACCGGCCGTCACCGGGTCGACCGAGTAGAGCTGCACCGAACGAGGGTGCTCCTCGGGGCCGTGGCTGATGAGGCGCATCGTCTCGGGGGTGCGCTCGACCAGTGCGCGCGACGTCACCATCTCGTTGACGTAGAGGCTCGTCGCACCGCTCGCGCCACCGGCTTCCGAACCCGCAGAACCGTATTCGCGGCACAGACGACGGAACGCCCGGTTGGTGATGCCGGCCATCGGCGCCAGGACGACGGGCGACTCAATGGTGTGGCGCCCGATCTGCAGCGGGGGCAGGACGGGCTTGGCGGTGGTTAGCAGATGCACTCATGACGCCTCAAAGTCTCTCACTGGTTGACTGGGCTGCATGTCCACGCTCATCACACCCATCGAGCTCGCGTCCGCCCTCGAGGCCGGCACGGTGCGTGTCCTCGACGTCCAGTACTCGTTGGCCGGGGACGGACCAGCCCTGTATGCCGCGGCGCACCTTGTCGACGCCCCTCACCTCGACCTCGACGCCGTGCTTGCCGGGCCGCCCGGTGACGGTGGCCGACACCCGCTCCCCGACGCCGAGGTGCTGCAGTCCGGGCTGCGTGCCGTGGGAGTGAGCAACGGCGACAGCGTCGTCCTCTACGACCAGTCGACGTCGCTCGCTGCCGCGCGGGCCTGGTGGGTGCTGCGTTGGGCCGGTCTGTCGGACGTGCGGGTTCTCGATGGTGGCCTCGCGGCGTGGCAGGCGGCCGGACTCGAGGTGACGACGGACGTCCCGACGCCCCAACCGGGCGACGTGAGCGTCAGCGTCGGATCGGTTCCCGTCCTCGATGCCGAGGGAGCAGCGCGAGTGGCGCAGGACGGCATACTCCTCGATTCCCGTGCGGGAGAACGCTTCCGGGGCGAGACCGAGCCGATCGACGCGGTGGCCGGCCACATTCCGGGTGCCCGCAACGCACCGATGGCCGAGCAGCTCGAGGCCGACGGTCGGTTCCGCTCGACCGAGGAGCTGCGGGACTACTTCACCGGGCTCGGCGTCGACGACGACAGCGAGATCGGCACCTCGTGCGGGTCGGGCGTGACCGCCGCCCACACGGCCCTCGCGCTGCACCTCGCCGGGTTCGAGGCCACGCCCTACATCGGCTCGTGGAGCCACTGGATCACCGACCCGCGAGCGCCCCATCGAGACGGGCTCAGGGAGCGATGCGCGAGTGAGTACGAGCCCAGGCTCCCCACGGCCGGGAGATCGTCGCTTCCGTAGACCGGCACCGGCGCCTCGGAGACCCGCGCGATCTCCCCGCTGACGACGTTCCACAAGAGGATGTCGTACGCCCCAGCGAACGAGCAGTCTGACTCTGAGCAGACCCAGCCCAGGGCCGCACAACAGCCCTTGCTCGAGTGCCGTCCGTCATCCGCTTCCGCCCGGGGCGAGCAGCAGGCGTGGGTTCGCCATCCGTTCAGCTCGTCGATGGCGAAAACGCCCTGGTAGGCACCCAAAGCTTGGACTGCGCCGTGTCAGTCGAAGAACGCCACCTGACGGCAGCCCATTCAGCAGTCGCTCGTCATCGGTCGATCCCCCATGCGTCCAACACTGAAGATCTGGCAGGCGAGTTCACCTCGCTGCGCCGTTCCTGCGCCGTTGAAGCGGAGCAACCGGGTGCAGTCCGCCCCGGTTCCGCTGCTGAGGCGACGAATCTGGCTGAGCACCCGGATAGGCCACCTCCCTGATCAGACGAACCACATCACCCGTCTCGTGGAATCGATCCGCCAGGCTGTGGCGTCCGACCCAGCGATGATGGTCGCGCCATCAGCGGCTCCATCCTGCGTCGGTTGCAGGTAGTCGTCTAGCGACCGTGCAGCGACTCCGACGTCCCCCGTGCTGCGCGTCGAGGAGCAGCACCTTTCCCCGCTGTGGAGAAGACGATCCTGCGACGGTCCTCATTGATCGCCGGTTGACCGACGGCGGTTCTGTTGCGTTGCCTTCCTTGTCGAGGACCTGCCGCAGCGGTCAGCGTCAGCGCGTCCATCTCGAGCCAGGGCAGAGCTGCGACGTTGGGGCGGTAGAGCACAGGATCGCACGACCCCGCCCTCGCTCGTGTCGCAGCATGACACCGCACGCACGAGGCGCTTCGCAGACCTCTCGGGTGTATTCCGCGGCTTCAGGACTGACGACTGGCAGCTCGACGCCAAAGTCGAATCCCAGACGTTCCGGCAGAGCCACGTGTCCCCGGGCAGGCTCCGAGGGCCGCGGCAGATCCTCAACCTGCGTGGGGTGTGGCCCGACCTGTCCCCGGACTCCGAGCACCTCGAACTCGCGACCGTCCCACACGGTCGAGGACACCTTCGGGCTCTTCGCCGGAACGGCACCCTCGCCGGACCCGCCGACCGGAAGTTGGGTGATCGCGGCAACGCGCCACCGCTGCCGCCGCTGCAGCCGCGGTGCCCACTGCGATCCACCGGCTGCGTCGCCGCTGGAGTTGGGCACCGCTCCACGCCGTGTTGACGAGATCGCGCTCGGCGACCGGCTCGGCCGCCACCTTCAGCAGGTGCTTGAGATCGGGAGTCATCGGATACCTCCAGGTGTCTCGAGGGTGAGGTCAGGGATGAGTTCGCGCAGCCGGTTCGGAGTGCGTCGTGCGCCTGGCTCTTGACGGTGCCGACCGAGACGCCGAGGGCGTCCGCCGTGTCGCGCTCGGTCCGGTCCTCGAAGTAGCGCAGCACGATGACGGCCCGCTGCCTTGGCGGCAGTTGGGTCGAGAGCCCGCAGGAGGTCGATGCGCTCGCTCGCGCTCGTCGACGTCCTCGGCACGTCCTGATCAACGACGCGCAGATGGCTCGTCGGCGCCCACGACTCTCGCGACGTCGCTTGCGCCACGCCGAGATCGGCATCGCGATAGAGGATCCTGCGCACGAAGGCGTCGGGGTACTCGTCCTTGACCTTGGGCCAGTGAAGGGCCAAGCTTGACCAGCGCGCCCTGCAGCAGATCCTCGCGCCAGGTGCTCGTCGCCGCAAACGAGGTAGGCCGCTCGCAGCAGTTGGTGTTGCCGCGCACGCACATAGTCGGCGAAGTCATCGTCAACCTCGTGCAGTCCCCTGGTCACCCTCACACTCTCCCAACGCCTGGCCACCCTCGAAAGGTTGGGTGCGCCCGCGCACTCGGCTCCTCCTTCGTCGACGACCGGGTCAGGGAGCGAGGGCCACGGTCAGTCCGGCCCTGCCCATCGGTGAGCCCTCATCGCTCTCCGGAAGCGTGGACACGCGGTTCAACGCGCCCGTGCCCACGTTCCACGCGAGGAGATCGCGGCCGTTCCAGCGGATGAGGACCTGGTCGTTGTAGGCCCAGCCCAGGACTTCGCAGCACCCCAACGCCATCCCTTCGGTGCCCGGTGCCAGGAGGAGTCGGGCCGAGGTCACCCCGTCGCGGTCGACGGCAAAGACTCCCTGGAACAACTTGTCGGGCTGCACCGAGTTGGCGAGCACTTCGGCGGACCGGTTGAGGAACCCCCCGGTCGCCAGACGGCTCTCGAGGTTGGTGAAGGTCGTCCCCCAGACCTGGCTGAGCACTCGCGGACCACCGATGGTCTTGGTGTTGTTGCCCCGATCGTCGAACTCCAGGACGCGCATGCTTGCCGTCGCTGTCCACGACGACCTTGTGGCGGCCGGGGCTGACCCCGACCTCGCCCAACCGATCTGCCGCGCCCGTCGCCGGCGTGATGCGCCACGCTCTGCGTCGCTGGACCGCGCGATGACCGACTGCCCGTCGGGCGTCCACCCGCCTGCCTCGAGGTAGGGGTCGGCCACGACGAAGGTCGTCACCTTGCCGGAAAAGGCGTCGAGCACCAGGACCTTGCCGGGCTGGAGGAACATCACGTGCCGACGGTCGTTGGCGATGGCCGTGACCTCGAGGGGCTCCGAAGAGTTCCCTCCCTCGTCCACGTTGGCCACGAGCGTGACGGTGTCCACGAGCGAGAAGGGGTTGCTCAGCGTCGGCCTCACGAGCACTGGCTGCGCCCCCTCGGGCGTGCGCCTCAGGAGCACTGCCCGCACCGGAGCGCTGTTGTTTCCGACCTCTCTGAGGGTGGGCATCACGGTCTCCGGGCCAAAGGTCAACGTTTCGGGGAGGGCCAGCTGGCTCCTCGTGAGGTCGTCGATCTTGGGCAGGGCGTTGACCTGGCTGAGATCCGGCCCCACCTGGGTCGTCACGTTGAACAGGCTGAAGGTGGCTGGCTCACCATCCGTCGGCGGCGCGAGGGAGGTGGGGCGGGGACTCGACGGAGACGGTGCGGGAAGTGCTCGGTCGGTCGTCGAACCCCGTGGCACGACGACGATGGCTGCTGCAACGAGGGCCACCGCGGCGGCCGAGCCGATCCCGACGCGGCGACGCCGCAGCTTCCTCGCGCGGGCGCCCGACCTCGCAGCCTCGACGAAGTCCTGCTCGACCACTGGTTCGACGGCATCGAAGAGCCACCCGTCGAGCCCGTCGCCGGCGTGGGCCTGGCTCCGCACGGCGCCCATCGAGATGCCGAGGATCTCGGCCGCTTCGCGTTCGGTGCGGTGCTCGAAATGCAGCAGGACGGTGACTGCCCGCTGCTTCTGCGTGAGCTGATCCAAAGCCGGGACATCGTGAGATCCGTTGTGCCGCAACCTCATCGCGTCGCGATAGAGGGCCTCGCGGACGTAGAGGTCCGGGGAGTCGTCACGGACCTTGCTCCAGCGCATTGCCAGAGCCACAAAGGCCCCCCGCGCGAGGTCCTGGGCCACCTGTGGATCCCCGCAGAGGAGGTGCGCCGCACGCAGCACCTGGTGCTGGCGTGCACGCACGAATTCGGCGAAGTCGTCGTCGACCTCGCTTCGCGACGGAGCCACTCCCCCAGTCTCCCAGCACTCAGCCCCCACAGAGACGACTTCGTGCCCCGCACGGACACGTCTGAGCGGCCTTCGGCCGGCTGGGCGTGTCCGTGCGGGGCACGAAGCTGCACGAACTGGGGTCCTGGGTGTCAGTCGGTGACGCGGCGGAGCAGCTCGGCGAAGTCGGTGACCTCGTCGAAGCGATCGGTGAAGCCCGCCTCACGCTGCTCGTCGTTCGCGGGCAGGAAGCCCGAGTGGGCCGACGCCGCACCGGCCGTCGCGCCGAGCAGGGCTGACGACGAGCTCGGCGGCCGCGCGGTCGATGCGACGGTCGAGGCCCGGCGTGCCGAAGTCCTCGGTCGCCGCCATGACGCCGGTCGGGACGACCGACGCATGGAGATAGCTGAAGAGCGGACGCATGGCGTGATCGAGCATGAGCGAGTGACGCGCCGAGCCGCCCGTGGCGCCCACGAGGACGGGCTTGCCGTCGAGCGCGTTGACGTCGAGGTTGTCGAAGAAGCTCTTGAACAGCCCGCTGTAGGACCCCGAGAACACCGGGGTCACGGCGATGAGGGCGTCGGCGCCGATGACCTTCTCGATCGCCGCCGTCGAGCTCCCCACTCGGGAAGCGGGTGATCATCTGGTCGGCGATGAGCCGTGCCAGCGGCCGCAGCTCGACGACCTCCACCGTCACGTCCTCGCCGTGGGCGGTGACGTGACGACGGACGGCCTCGGCCAGCGAGTCGGTGAGCAGACGCGTCGAGCTGGGCTCGGACAGTCCGGCGCTCACGGCGACGATGCGGCGGGTCATGTCAGGCCTCCACTGGGGTTCCGTCGAGGGCCGCGAGGCGCTCGGCGTGGCGGGGTGCGGTGGACGGAACGTGGGCCGGGCGACGGGCATCCGCGATCTTGCGGAGCTCCGGCACGACCTCGCCACCGAGGATGTCGAGCTGCTCCAGGACGGTCTTGAGGGGCAGTCCGGCGTGGTCGATGAGGAACAGCTGACGCTGGTAGTCACCGACGTGGTCGGCCATCGTGGCGTAGCGCTCGATGACCTCCTGCGGCGAGCCGACGGTCAGCGGGGTCTCGCGGGCGAACTCCTCGAGCGAGGGACCGTGGCCATAGACCGGGGCGTTGTCGAAGTAGGGACGGAACTCGCGCACCGCGTCCTGGCTGTTGGCGCGCATGAAGACCTGCCCGCCGAGTCCGACGATGGCCTGGTCGTGCTTGCCGTGGCCGTGGTGCTGGTAGCGGCGGCGATAGAGGTTGACCATCTGCTTCGTGTGCGACAGCGGCCAGAAGATGTTGTTGTGGAAGAAGCCGTCGCCGTAGAAGGCGGCCTGCTCGGCGATCTCCGGGCTGCGGATCGAGCCGTGCCAGACGAACGGGGGTATGCCGTCGAGCGGGCGAGGCGTGGACGTGAACCCTTGCAGCGGCGTGCGGAACTTGCCCTGCCAGGAGACGTTCTCCTCGGTCCAGAGCTGGCGCAGCAGCGCGTAGTTCTCGATCGCGAGGTCGAGCCCGTCGCGGATGTCCTTGCCGAACCACGGGTAGACCGGGCCGGTGTTGCCGCGACCCATCATGAGGTCCATGCGGCCGTCGGAGAGGTGCTGCAGGTAGGCGTAGTCCTCGGCGATGCGCACCGGGTCGTTGGTCGTGATGAGCGTCGTCGACGTCGAGAGCACGAGGCGCTCGGTCTGGGCGGCGATGTGCGCGAGGAGGACCGTGGGGTTGGCGGGCGCGGCGAACGGCGGGTTGTGGTGCTCGCCCGTGGCGAAGACGTCGAGTCCGACCTCTTCGGCCTTCTTGGCGATGGCGACGGTGGCCTTGATGCGCTCGTTCTCCGAGAGCGTCTGGCCGTTGGTCGGGTTCGTCGTGACGTCCCCGACGGTGAAGATGCCGAACTCCATCTCAGTCACTCCTTGCTAAGTAGTTGAATGTTCATCTACCAGAACAGACTACCGCGCCGGGACATTCCCACTGGGTCATTTCAGGGCCGATCGTGCGGCGTCGAGGCGCTTCTGGACGGCAACGAGGGCCTTGCGCGCCGCGCGGGCCGCGTCCTCGGCGGCCTCCAGATCGGCCTGCGCGGCCTTCATCTCCGCCTCCGCAGCGCTCACCTCAGCCTCGGCCTGGCGTCGCTCCTTGGCGGCGGCCTTGGCTGCCCTGGCGTCGGCGACGGCCTGAGCGAGCTCCTCCTCGGTCAGTTCGTCGTCGTCCTCCGGCTCCGCCTCGGACCCAGCCTCGCGATTCCGACGTCGGGCTTGCCGCCCTTGAGGACCGACATGATCGAGCCCGAACTCGTCACCCCCACCGCGCCGGACAGGTCGACCTCGCCGAAGCCGCTGTAGCTCAACGCCCGCGTCAACTGACCCGACGCCAACGCCTGCGCCGCCGTCTCGTCGGCGAGTGCCGCGATCGCCGTCGCGCGGACCTCGTCGAGACCACTTGCGCTCAGGGCGGCACCTGCCGCCGTGGCCACCTCCGCGACGCGTTCGACGTATGCCGCCACGCTCGCGTCCCGCTCGCCCCTCACCGACGTGAGCACGCTGGCATCCAGACGGGCCTGGGCGGCGCGCATCCGGGCACCGAGCCCGACGAGGTCGGCGATGACCCCGAACCCTCGTCGCGGGAGGCGAGGTTCATGGCCCACGCGGTCACCGTCGGCTTGCGCAGCGCGAGGATCTCCTTGGCCGCGGCCGCATCGCCGCCAGCCTTCGCGGACGCAGCCAACGCCTTCCGAGAGGCGATGAACTCACCCAGCGGAACGGCATACACCTCGCCGCGGCAGCGGCAACGACCTCGTCACTCACTGCGCGGCCCCGGTCATCAGCAGCCGATGAGGCGCTGGGCGAGATATCCCTCGACCTGGTCGAGGGCGACGCGCTCCTGCGCCATGGTGTCGCGCTCACGGATCGTCACGGCCTGGTCGTCGAGGGTGTCGAAGTCGACCGTGATGCAGAACGGCGTGCCGATCTCGTCCTGGCGGCGGTAGCGCTTGCCGATGGCGCCGGCGTCGTCGAAGTCGACGTTCCAGTGCTTGCGCAGGGTCGCCGCGAGGTCGCGGGCCTTGGGCGAGAGGTCGGCGTTGCGCGACAGCGGGAGCACCGCAGCCTTGACCGGCGCGAGGCGACGGTCGAGCTTGAGCACGACGCGCTTGTCGACGCCACCCTTGGTGTTGGGCGCCTCGTCCTCGGCGTAGGCGTCGACGAGGAAGGTCATGAGGCTGCGCGAGAGACCGGCCGCCGGCTCGATGACGTAGGGCGTGTACTTCTCGCCGGTCGTCTGGTCGAAGAAGAGCAGGTCGGTGCCCGAGTGCTCGGTGTGGGTCTTGAGGTCGAAGTCGGTGCGGTTGGCGATGCCCTCGAGCTCGCCCCACTCGCTGCCGGCGAAGTTGAAGCGGTACTCGATGTCGACGGTGCGCGTCGAGTAGTGCGACAGCTTGTCGGCGGGGTGCTCGAAGTGGCGCAGGTTGTCGGGGTTGATGCCGAGGTCGACGTACCAGCGGGTGCGCTCCTCGATCCAGTAGTTGTGCCACTCGGTGTCGTCGCCGGGCTTGACGAAGAACTCCATCTCCATCTGCTCGAACTCGCGCGTGCGGAAGATGAAGTTGCCGGGCGTGATCTCGTTGCGGAAGCTCTTGCCGGTCTGGGCGATGCCGAACGGCGGCTTCTTGCGCGACGTCTGCATGACGTTGAGGAAGTTGATGAAGATGCCCTGCGCGGTCTCGGGGCGCAGGTAGGCGAGGCCCTTGTCGTCCTCGATGACACCGAGGTGCGTCTTGAGCATCATGTTGAACTCGCGCGCCTCGGTCCACTGGCCGCGGGTGCCACAGTTCGGGCAGGCGATGTCGGCGAGCTGGATCGAGTCCGGGTCGATCTGGGCATCGGCCGCCGCGCGCTTGTTCTGCTTGTCCGCGATGGCCTCCTGCATGTGGTCGACGCGGAAGCGCTTGTGGCAGCTGAGGCACTCGGTCAGCGGATCGGTGAACGTGCCGACGTGACCGGAGGCGACCCAGGTCTCACGCGGCAGGATGATCGAGGAGTCGAGACCGACGATGTCGTCGCGGCCGATGACCATGGACTTCCACCACTGGCGGCGGATGTTCTCCTTGAGCTCCACACCGAGGGGGCCGTAGTCCCACGCCGAGCGCGTACCGCCGTAGATCTCTCCACTGGGGAAGACGAACCCCCGACGCTTGCAGAGGTTGACGACGGTATCGACGGTGGAGGTTTCCTTGGCCATGGGCGCAAGGTTACTGGCCGCTGAGCACCGTTCTCGCATCGGTTTCGCGGGCAGCGGCGGGCGCTGTCCGCTCCGGTCGACCTGCGGGGTATGCCGGTTGCTCGCGTAGGCTCCTCGCTCGTGTCACCCCTACGCGAATCCTTCGAGCGCACGAGCGCGCCCATCCTCCAGACCCTGGCCGGGCTCCCCCGCGTCGTCCCCTTCCTCCTCGTCCTCGGACTGATGGTCGCGGGCATCGTCATCGAGGGCTGGGGCTGGATCCTCGTTGCCATCG
This sequence comes from uncultured Actinomycetota bacterium, assembly GCA_963807825.1. Lineage (GTDB taxonomy): Bacteria > Actinomycetota > Actinomycetes > Actinomycetales > Dermatophilaceae > Knoellia. The sequence continues at coordinate 151,475 of CAWEDC010000012.1, read as the reverse complement.
TGACGCTGTTCCTGTTGTGGCTGCTGCTCCTCGGCTGGCCCCGTCTCACGGCACCCGAGCGACTCATGCGCGTCGCCGTCGTCGCGATCGCCGCCGCGATCACCGTCACCCAGGCCATCCCCAACTGACTCGACATTTGACAATCATTCTCAACTGAGTTGAGAATGATTGTCATGAAGCGTTCCCTTCTCGCCCTGCCGGTCGTCGGCGCCCTCGCCCTCAGCGCCTGCGGTGCCTCGGCCGACCGTCGACACTCGTCCGCGAAGCCGACGGCACCGTTGCCGTCACCGCCGCCTTCTACCCCTTGGCGTATGCCGTGGAGCGCGTCGGAGGCGACCACGTCACCGTGACGAACCTGGCCAAGCCAGGAGCCGAGCCCCACGATGTCGAGCTCACCCCTCGCGACATCGTCGACGTCGGCAAGTCGGCGCTCACGGTGTACGAGCACGGGTTCCAGCCCGCAGTCGACGACGCCCTGAAGCAGGTGGACGCCGCCAAGACCCTCGACGTCGCCACAGCCGTCGACCTGACGATCGAGGCCACCGACGACGGCCACGAGCACGCCGGCGACGACCCCGCCCACAAGGGCGTCGACCCGCACTTCTGGCTGGACCCGGTGCGCTACGAGAGCGCCGTCAAGGCGATCGCAACCAAACTCAGCGAGGTCGACAAGGCCAACGCGGCGGCATACTCCACGAATGCGGACGCCTTTGTCGCCGAGCTGACCACGCTGGACGCGGAGTTCGCGACCGGCCTCAAGACCTGCGCCAACCGCGACCTCGTGACGGGGCACGCGGCCTTCGCCTACCTGGCCGACCGCTACGACCTGCACCAGGAAGGCATCGCGGGGGTCTCCCCCGACGCCGAGCCGAACGCCGCCACGATGAAGGAGATCGTCGAGCACGTCCGCGAGCACAAGGTCACGACCGTCTATGCCGAGACGCTCGTCAGCAAGGACCTCACCGAGACGATCGGCAGGGAGACCGGTGCCGCGGTGGCCGTCCTCGACCCCATTGAAGGACTCACTGACGCATCGGCCGGCACGAACTACCTTGAGGTCATGCGCTCCAACCTCGCGACGCTCAAGAAGGGCCAGGGCTGTCAGTGACCGTCACTCCCCTCATCTCCCTGCGGTCGGCGTCCTTCGGGTATGCCGACCGCAAGGTCGTGGACAGCGTCACCCTGTCGCAGGGACCGGGTGAGGTCATCGCGCTCCTCGGGCCCAACGGCTCCGGCAAGACCACCCTCGTCAAGGGCCTGCTCGGGCTCTCCGACCACCTCGGCGGCGAGGTGTCGCTCTTCGGGACGCCTCTCGCCCGCTTCCACGACAAGCCGCGCATCGGCTATGTGCCGCAACGGCATTCGCTGTCGGCATCCGTGCGCGCCACCGTCCGCGAGATCGTCGAGACCGGTCGGCTGCCCCTGCGTCCCTGGTGGCGCCCGGCGAACGCCGCGGACTCGGCGATCGTCGACGAGGCCCTTGACGCCGTCGGCCTGCGCGACCGCGAGCGCGAGGACGTCACGTCTCTCAGTGGCGGTCAGCAACGGCGGGTGCTCATCGCCCGAGCCCTGGCCGCCCAGCCCGACGTCCTCGTCATGGACGAGCCGACCGCCGGGGTGGACATCGCCAACCAGCGCATCCTCGCCGACGTCCTTCCGACCCTGGCGGCGCGCGGAACGTCCATGCTCATCGTCACCCACGAGCTCGCCCCCCTGAGTAGCGTCGTCACGCGCATCGTCTGCATGAACGGCGGGCACGTCGACTTCGACGGCACGCCCACGGCATACGCCGCAGGCCATCAGGGTCACGAACTCGGCGACGGGCACCACCACGACTCCCCGGCCACGAACGAGCGGCACTCGGGACTCGCGGCGATCGTCACCGACGCGCTGCCGTCGCGGGAGGTCCGCTCATGAGTGACCTCCTCTCCCTCGACTTCATGCGCCAGGCGCTCATCGCCGCCGTCCTCGTCGGACTCGCCGCCCCGCTCGTCGGTGCGTTCCTCGTCCAGCGGCGCATGTCGCTCATCGGTGACGGCATCGGCCACGTCGCCCTCGCTGGTGTCGCCGTCGGGATCCTCACCGGTTCGATGCCCGTGCTGACTGCTCTCGTCGCGGCCGTGGCCGCGGCTGTGGGCGTCGAGCTGATCCGCGCTGCCGGCCGCACGAGCGGCGACATCGCCCTGGCCGTCATGTTCTACGGCGGCATCGCGCTCGGTGTCGTCCTCATCTCGAAGTCGTCGGCGGCGTCGCCGGGCAACCTCACGAGCTACCTGTTCGGCGCGATCCTCACGACGAGCCGCGCCGACATCATCGTCTTCGCGGTGCTCGCCGTCGTCGTCGTCGGGGTCACCTGGATGCTGCGACACCGGTTCTTCGCCGTCGCCAATGACGAGGAGTACGCGCGAGCGGTGGGCCTGCCGGTCATGGGCTACAACATCGCCCTGTCGGTGCTCACCGCCGTCACCGTCGTCGTGTCGATGCGGGTCGTCGGGCTGCTCCTCATCACGGCGCTCATGATCATCCCCAACGCCACCGCCCAGCTCGTCTCGCGCAGCTTCCGCAGCAGCCTCGCGTGGGCCTCGCTCATCGGTGTCGCCTCGAGCGTCAGCGGCGTGATCGTCTCGTTCTATGCCGAGACGCCCTCGGGCGGGACGATCGTGCTGCTCGCCATCGCGACCTTCCTCGTCGTGAGCGTCGTCAGCGGCCTCGTGACCCGCGCACGCCGGGCCGCCCACGAACGCGCCGAGCGCCACGAGCACGAACACGGTCCCGTGTGCGGCCACGAGGCCATCCCCCACGAGGGCCACGTCGACTACCTCCACGACGGGCACCGGCACGCGCCCCACGCCGACCACTACGACGAGCACGACGGCCATTCCCACGCCAACCAACCGCACCAGGACACCGAGGAGGTCTCTCGATGACGACTGCTTCCACCGATCACGGCACCGCTGGCAGCTCGCGCCGACCCACCCGTCAGCGGGCGGCGCTGGCCGAGCTCATGGCGGCGACGCCGGAGTTCGTGTCAGCGCAGGACCTGCACTCCAAGCTGCAGTCCCGCGGCGACTCCGTCGGTCTGGCCACGGTCTATCGCAACCTTCAGGCCATGGCAGCCGACGGTGACGTCGACGTGCTGCGGACCGATGACGGCGAGTGCGTCTATCGCTCCTGCGCGACCGACGCGCACCACCACCACCTCGTGTGCCGCGAGTGCGGGCGCACGGTCGAGGTCGAGGGGCCGGCCGTCGAGAAGTGGGCCACCGAGGTCGCGCGGCAGAACGGCTTCGCCGACGTCACCCACACCATCGAGCTCTTCGGCACCTGCACCTCGCACTGACCCAGGGATCTCTCGCAACGTCTGCGGATGTGGCGGCTAGAGGCACCATCAACACAGACGCAACGTGTGAGGTCTGCGCCTATTCGTAGGGGTTGGCCGGGGCCGAGATCGGTTGGAGGCCGGTCGCCTCGATCACGGGCAGGGTCTCGGGCGCATCGGCCGGGGTAGCCGCCTTCTTCCACGTGCCCGTCAGCGTCACCCACTCGTTGTCCGCCGGAGCCGGTGCACCGATCACCCGCACCTTGATGGCCTGGGCGTCTCCGGCGCAGCAGCTGAGCGACATACGAGTGAGCGCCCAACCCTCGCCGTCGGCTAGTCCGGAGGCGAAGCCGGTGAGCAAGAACGTCTTGCCTTCGAGGTTCTTGGGGTCGTCGTAGAGCGCCCGCATGGCGTACTCCCCGACCGCCAGCTCCACTCCGCCCTCGCCGGCGCCGAGTTTGTCGAACAGAGGGACCTTGCCGTTGGTCGCGATCCGCCCCGAGTCGCGCTCCGCCGAGAAGGCCCCGAGCGGCCCGGGAGCGGCGACACCGAGCAGGACGAACGGGACGATGAGCAGCCAGCCGATGCGCGGCCCTTTGCCGTGGTCGTGACTGTGAGCTTCGGCGTCGTTGTCCTGCCCCGGTTGCATGCTCTCGTAGGGCGCCACCGGCGCGGCCTGGCGCCGGCCGCGCACACGCTCGTGTCCGACCAGTCCGATGACCGCAACCGCAATGAGGACAAGGGCCGCCGCGATGATCGGCCAGCGCATCACTGGCTTCACGAAGTTGAGGTAGAGGCCGCCCACGGCTGCCACGGTGGCGATGACCCCGATGACCGACAGCGCGGTGCTCTGCATCGTCTTGTTCATGCGGCAACCTCCGGGAGCGCAGTGGGAGCAGTCATCACAGCAGGACCATCCCAGTGACGGAGGCGACGAGCACCGCGACGACGAAGGTCAGCGGCGCGAAGACCATGGCGAACTTTCGGCCGAACGTCGCAATCTGCAAGGCGAAGAGCTTCACGTCCAGCACCGGTCCCACGACCATGAAGACCAGGCGCGCCGTCAGGGGGAAGGCCGACATGCTCGCTGCCACGAAGGCGTCCGCCTCCGAACAGATCGCGACGATGACGGCGAACACCGCGAGGACGATGATCGAGACGAGCAGGTTGCCGGCAAGCGTGTTGATCCACTCGCGAGGGACGACGACGTTGACCGTCGCAGCGACAGCCGCGCCGACGACGAGGTAGCCGCCGGCATGCAACACGTCGTGGCTCACCTCGTCGACGAAACGCGCAAGGCGAGATCCGTCGGAACGGGCGCGACGCGGCATACGGATCACGGAATCCTTGCCCATCCGCAACCAGATCCAGCCGACGACGATCGCGGTGACGAGCGAGGCGAGGAATCGTGCGAGGACGACGCGCCAGTCCCCGCGAAGGCGACCGCCGTCGAGGCCAGCACGATGGGGTTGATCGCGGGCGCCGCCAGAAGGAAGGTCAGGGCCACTGCGGGCTGAATACCGCGTGATACCAACGCTCCTGCGATCGGCACGCTCGCGCACTCACACCCCGGCAGCGCCATCCCGGACAGTCCTGCGACGGGTACGGCCACGGCCGGGTTCTTGGGCAGCCAACGACTCAATGCCTCTGGCGGCACGAGCACGGCGACAGCTGCCGACAGTGCGACACCGAGCACGAGGAAGGGCAGCGCCTGCAACGCGATGGACACGAAGACGGTGAGCCACGCCTGCACGGCCTCGTGGTCATCGAGCAGTGCGGTGAGACGAGGTCGGGCGAGCGCCAGGACGAGCATGGCCGCCGCAAGGATCCAGACCGCGTAACCGCCGGTCTCCGGAGGGGGTGCGTCGTGCTCCTCGTGATGCGTATGCCGTGCCGAGCGTCCGGTGCGGACCTCACCTTCGTCACGTGTCGACAGGGGTGGGGTCTCGACGTCCGGCCGCTCGTGACTCACTGCGCGGGCGCCTCGTCGGACGACGTCTGGCCAGGTCGATGGCGCCGCCGTAGCGGCGGTCGCGGTCGGCGTAGATCTCGATGGCCCGCCACAGGTCACGCCGGTCGAAGTCGGGCCACAGGGTGTCGAGGAAGACCATCTCGGCGTAGGCGCTCTGCCACAGCAGGAAGTTGCTCGTGCGCTGCTCCCCCGACGACCGGACGAAGAGGTCGACGTCGGGCATGTCCGGCTCGGGGAGATAGCGGGCCAGCGTCCGCTCGTCGACGTTCTTGGCCTTGATCCGACCCCGGGCGACGTCCTCGGCCATCGCTCGGGCAGCGTCACCGAGCTCGGCCCGCCCGCCGTAGTTGACGCAGAAATAGAGCGTGAGCCCGGTGTTGTGCTTGGTCAGCTCCTGGGCGATCTCGAGCTCCTTGATGACCGAGGACCACAGTCGCGGCCGCCGACCGACCCAGACCATCCGCACGCCCCACTCGTGGAGCTGGTCGCGGCGGCGCCGGATGACGTCGCGGTTGAACCCCATGAGGAAGCGGACCTCGTCGGGTGAGCGCTTCCAGTTCTCGGTGGAGAAGGCGTAGGTCGACAGGTGCGTCACCCCGGCCTCGATCGCTCCGGCGACGACGTCCAACAAGGCGCCTTCGCCGGCCTCGTGACCCTTGGTGCGAGGCAGTCCGCGCTGGTTGGCCCAGCGTCCGTTGCCGTCCATGACGATGGCGACGTGGCCCGGAACCTGTGCCGGAGCAAGGGGTGGCGGCTGCGCGCCGCTGGGGTGAGCGAAGGGGCGGCTGGTCACCGTTCCACCATACGGAGCGAGCGCACCCCGTGTTCGAGGTGCCACTGCAGGAATGCCGTGGTCAGTCCGCTCCCCTCCCGCCGGTGGCGCAGGTCGGACGCGTCGGCGATGAACCAGTCGCCGGCAAGCAGGGCCGCGAGCAGCCGGAGCGTCTCGGGCGCGGGTGCCGCGGACCCGGGCGGGCGGCACGACGAGCACACCGCACCACCGGACACGACGTGGAACGCCCGGTGCGGCCCCTCGGCGCCACACTTCGCGCAGTCGTGGAAGCTCGGCGCCCAACCCGCGATCGCGAGCGCGCGCAACAGGTAGGCGTCCAGGACGAGGTTGGGGTCGTGTTCCTTGCCTGCGAGCGAACGCAGGGCGCCGGTCACCAACAGGTACTGCTGCAGCGCCGGCTCGCGCTCCTCGGTGAGCCGGTCACACGTCTCGAGCACCGCGCTGGCCGCGGTCCACGTGTCGTAGTCCCGGGCGCAGACGTCGCCCCACACCTCGAGCGTCTCGGCCTGGGTCACCGTGTCGAGGTTGCGCCCCTCGTAGCACTGGAGGTCGACGAGCATCCCCGGCTCGAGCCGGGCACCGAAGCGGGACTTGGTGCGCCGCACGCCCTTGCCGACCGTGCGGACCTTGCCCAGGCTGCGCGTGAGCACCGTGATGATGCGGTCTGCCTCACCCAGTTTGTGGGTGCGCAGCACGATCCCCTGGTCACGGTAGAGCGGCACGCCCCATTGTCTCCCGCCACTCTGACAAAGCGCGTATGCCGTGCCGCCCGTCGGCGTGCGGCTCACCGATCGAGGTCCGTCAAGTGGGTAGTGCTCCCCATGTACGTACGGTGAGCCTGCTCCTAGGTTCGTTGCGGCAGAGGCTTTCTGCATCATGCGACGAGGGGAAGAACCATGTGTGAAGACCACGATGACCGCCAGCTGACGACCACGCCCGAGCTCGGGCGACGAACTCTGATCCGGGGAGCCGGCGGTCTCGCCCTCACCGGCGGTCTCGTCGTCGCGGGTGCCAGCGCAGCGCACGCCGCCACGTCCCAGAACGGTTGGCCGGCGAGCAGCAGCGCGAGCGCCATCGGCATCACCGCCCTCACCGTGTCCGGGCACAGCTTCCCGGCGGGGGTCCGGGGCGGACAGGTCCACACGATCCTCGGCTACGTCGCGCGTCGCTTCCACAGTGAGGTCGAGGGGCTCATCACGCCCGGCTGCTGGGGCTACAACTACCGCGTCATCTCGGGCAGCACGAGCCTGTCGAACCACGCGTCGGGCACGGCCATCGACTGCAACGCGCCGCGCCACCCGCTCGGCGCCTCGGGCACGTTCTCGTCGGCGCAGGTGAGCCGGATCCGCTCGATCCTCACCTATTGCAACGGTGTCGTGCGCTGGGGTGGCGACTACTCGGGCCGCAAGGACGAGATGCACTTCGAGATCAACGTCCGCCCGGGCGACTCACGCATCGCGCCGCTCGTGGCCAAGATCGGCGGCACCACCCCGCCTCCCACCATCGCCTGGTCCACGGTGAAGTCCGGCGCCACGGGCTTCCGCGTCACCGCCATCCAGCACCTCCTCAAGGCCCGCGGACAGTCCCTGACCGTCGACGGCGTCTTCGGCTCGGTCACCGTCGGCAAGGTCAAGGCCTTCCAGACCTCACGCAGCCTGCTCGCCGATGGCGTCGTCGGACCCAAGACGTGGGCAGCGCTCGTCGTCACGGTGAAGTCCGGCTCCACCGGCCAGGCGGTCATCGGCGCCCAGAAGGCACTCACGGCGCGCGGCTACACGCTCACCGCAGACGGCGTCTTCGGCTCGGTCACGGTCGGCAAGGCCAAGGCCTTCCAGACCAGCCGCGGCCTGCTCGCCGACGGAGTCGTCGGCTCGGCCACGTGGGCCAAGCTCACGATCTGAGTTCTCTCCACACGGTCCGCTGCGAGACCACCACGAACGCCCACGACCGCTCCCGCAACCCGGGAGCGGTCGTGGTGCACACGGCATACGCTGGCGTTTTGCACTAGAACACACGTTCGATTCTTGTTAGGCTCGGCGGCATGGCCGCAGCGCTGCAGCACTCACTCTTCGACACCGGTGACGCCATCGACCTCGGGACGCTCGCCCCGACCCGCACGATCCTGTCCCGCGGGGCGTGGGTCGACTACCAACCGAGCTGGCTCACCGGCGCCGACCTCCTCTTCGATTCGCTCCACGACGACGTGCCGTGGAAGGCCGAGCGCCGCGAGATGTACGAACGCATCGTCGACGTGCCGCGCCTGCTGAAGTTCTACGAGGAGGACGAGGCGCTCCCCCACCCCGTCCTCACGCAAGCGCGAAAAACATTGTCCGACAGGTATGCCGGTGAGCTGGGTGAGCCCTTCGTCACCGCCGGGATGTGCCTCTACAGGGACGGACGCGACTCCGTCGCGTGGCACGGCGACCGGGTCGGGCGGGCCAAGGACCAGGACACGATGGTCGCCATCCTGTCGGTGGGCTCGGCTCGTTCGCTGATGCTGCGGCCACGTGGCGGGGGCTCGTCGCTCGGGTTCTCGCTCGGACACGGCGACCTCGTGGTCATGGGTGGTTCGTGCCAGCGCACCTGGGACCACGCGATCCCCAAGACGAGCAAGCCCGTCGGGCCGAGGATCTCGATCCAGTTCCGGCCGCGCGGAATTCGCTGAAACTCGCACTGGACAGGGACCTCCTCCCGACTGGGAGGATCGACCCGTGCCGGAGCCCCAGACCCACGAGTCACCCACTCAGGAGCTCGACGTCAGGTTGTTGACGACGATCGAGGAGATGCGCGAGGCAGACCGGCTGCTCCGGGCCGTCTGGGGAGCCGGGCCGGGTGACGACGCACCGTTCACCGTGGACACGATGCGGGCCCTGTCGCACACGGGCGGCTACGTCGCGGCGGCCTTCCTGGACGGCGAGATGGTCGGGGTGGCCGGTGGCTTCCACGCGATCTCTGGCCCACTGCACTCGCACGTCGCCGGCGTGATGCCCGGCCTGCAGGGCAGGGGAATCGGCCTGGCCATGAAGATGCACCAGCGCTCGTGGGCGGCCGGCCACGGCATCGCCTCGGTGTCGTGGACCTACGACCCCCTGATCCGCCGCAACGCCTACTTCAACCTCGCCCGGCTCGGGGCCCATGCTGTCGAGTACCTGCCGGAGTTCTACGGCGTCATCAACGACAGCATCAACGCGGGCGACCTCACGGACCGGATGTATGTCGACTGGCCCGTGGCAGAGGGCGCGCCCTTCGAGCTGCCGCCCCTCGAGTCGTTCGAAGCGGTCGTCGACGTCGAGGGCACCCGACCGGTCACCCCCACCAGCGAGCCCGCCGACTGGCCGCCGTTGGTGAGGTGCGCTGTCCCGGCCGACATCGAGGCCCTGCGCCGCACCGATCCGGACGCCGCCCGAGCGTGGCGACTGGCCGTGCGTGCAGGACTGCACGGCGCCATGTCGGCCGGCTACCAGGTCGTCGGGTTCGACCGGGCGGGCTGGTACCTCCTGCAACGCACCGACTCCCATCACGCCAACACCCCACGAGAACGCTGAGGCCCTGATGAAGATCGAGAAGGTCGAACTCCGCGAGGTCGCGCTCCCCCTGGTCACCCCGTTCCGCACGTCGGTCGGCAGCCAGGACCACCGCAACGCCCTGCTCGTGCAGATCACGACGACCGACGGTGTCGTCGGGTGGGGCGAGTGTGTTGCGGAGGACGATCCGTACTACTTCGCGGAGTACCTGTCCGGGGAGAAGGAAGTGCTGCGCCGCTGGTTGGTGCCCACGCTCGCCGCCGAATCCGACCTGCGCGCCGCGCGCGTCCCCGGGCTGCTGCGGTCCCTGCGGGGGCACACGATGGCCAAGGCCGCCATCGAGATGGCCGTCCTCGACGCGGAGCTGCGGGCGCTCGGGGTCTCGCTGGCAACGCACCTCGGCGCGGTGAACACCTCTGTCCCAGTGGGCGTTTCGGTCGGGATCATGGACACCCTCGACGCCCTGGTCGGCGCAGTCGACGGCTACCTCGTCGATGGCTACGCCCGGGTGAAGCTCAAGATCGAGCCGGGCTGGGACCTCGAGCCGGTGCGCCTCATCCGCGAGACCTTCGGACCGGACCTCGACCTTCAGGTCGACGCCAACACGGCGTACGGGCCCACCGACATTCCCTACCTGCGTCGACTCGACGACTTCGGCCTGGTGCTCATCGAGCAGCCCTTCGACCCCGATGATCTCGACAGCCACGTGCGGCTGGCTGCTCGGGTCGACACCCCGATCTGCCTCGACGAGTCGATCCGGTCGGCCCGTGACGCGGCCACGGCGCTGCGCATCGGGGCCTGCTCCATCATCAACATCAAGCCCGGCCGGGTCGGTGGCTACCTCGAGTCCCGCCGGATCCACGACCTCTGCCAGGCGACGGGCGTTCCGGTGTGGTGCGGAGGGATGCTCGAGACCGGCATCGGCCGTGCGGCCAACCTGGCCCTCGCCGCGTTGCCCGGCTTCACCCTCCCCGGCGACATCTCCGCCACCGCCCGCTACTACGAGCGCGACATCACGGCGCCGTTCGTGCTCGAGGACGGGCGCCTCGCGGTTCCAGACGGTCCGGGCATCGGCATCGAGCCCACAGCCGACGACCTCGAGGCGGCGACGACCTCAGCCGAGGTCATGACCTTCTGAGGGACACGTCGCCGGGAATCCGCGCTGCTCGCTCGCCGCGCGCTCGGCAGCAGTCAGTGCCAGACTCATCATGTGAACAAGTTACGTTTGCCGGCTATTCATCGGGAAATTGTTTCCACCTCACTCCGCCGCGGTGGACTTCTCGACATGCCCGCCTCCTCGCGATCGACCCGCTCTCGCACCTGGAAGGGCCTCGTCGCGGCGACGATCGCTCTCCCGCTCGGCCTCCTCGCTCCCACCGGAGCCCAGGCCTCCCCCGTCGGCCCTGACAGCGATGGCAACGCCCCGGTCACGACTGGCGTCGATCCTTCGGCCGGACGCCTTGCCGCTGGCAGCTCCGATGTCAGCGAGCCGAGAATCGTTGCGCCACAGGCGGTTCAGACCGGCGACCGCCTCTGGCTGAGCGACGTGACCCGACCCGTGGCACCTGCCGTGTCGCTGCGATCGTTCGAGTGGCTCGATGCCGGGGGCTTCATGCGCGGCGACCTGCTCAAGATCGACCTGGCCGCGGGTTCGGTCAAGCCGGACTACATCAACGCCGGCAAGGTCGCGGCGGCGAGCCCGCTGCCAGAGCAGGCCGAACCCCGACGCGCCGTGGCGGCCGTCAACGGCGACTACTTCGACATCAACAACTCCAGCGCCCCCGAGGGCGGCGCCAAGCAACTCGACGGCACCGTCGTCAAGGGTCCGAACCCGGGGCACAACTACGCCCTCGGCGTGGGTGACACCAACCTCGGCCAGATCACGTCGATGTTCCTGCAGGGCACCATTTCCCTGCCGACGGGGTCCATCCCCCTGGAGGGCCTCAACCAGACCGCCATCCCGACAAACGGGGTCACGGTCTTCACCCCTCTCTGGGGTGACTACACGCGAAGCCGGGTCACCGGAGGCGCGACGAAGGTCCGTGAGGTCGTGACCCGGGGCGGAGTCGTCGAGTCGGTCGCCACGGTTGCGGGCCAGGGGCAGCTCGACAAGGACCAACTGGCCCTGGTGGGTCGCGGGGCAGGGGCGGACAAGCTCGCCGCCCTCACGGTCGGCGACAAGGTCGGCGTGGACTACGCCCTGCGCAACGAGGGCGCCAACCTCAAGATGGCGATCTCCGGCAACACGATGCTGCTCAAGGACGGCGTCGTCCTCCCCCAGACCGACAAGGCCATCCACCCGCGCACCGCCATCGGCTTCAACGCCGACGGCTCCACGATGTACGTCTTCACCGTCGACGGGCGCATGGCCGCCTCACGTGGAATGACCTATGCCGAGACGGGCGCGTTCCTCAAGGAGGTCGGCGCCACCTCCGGCATCAATCTCGACGGCGGCGGGTCCTCCACCATGCTTGCCCGCGAGGCCGGCGAGAGCGACCTCGACATCGAGAACCAGCCCTCCGACGGTGCCCTCCGTCCCGTGCCCGACGGCGTGGGACTGTTCGCCGCCGCCGGCTCCGGGCAGGTCACCGGTCTGCGGCTCATCACCACGTCCGACGAGGAGAACGTCGACCTGCTCCGTGTCTTCCCCGGACTCACCCGACAGCTCACTGCCCTGGGACACGACGAGACATACGCACCCGTGGCGGCCTCACCGGCATACCGGGCACAGGGGAACGCGACCATCTCGAGAACGGGACTGCTGCGCGCGAGTGCACCCGGCGACGTCGTCGCCACTGCGGAGATCAAGGCGCTCAAGGAGAGGCTCCAGCTGACCGTCCTCGGACCGTTGCAGCGCCTGCGGCCCAGTGTCGACAAGGTCTCGATCCTCGACCCCGCTGAACCCTCGACGTTCCGGGTGATCGGCGCTGATGCCAACGGTTTCGAGACGCCACTCGAGACGGGCGACGTCTCGCTCGACTACGACAAGGCGCTGGTCGATGTCACGAGCGCGGGTGTCGACTTCACCGTCAGGGCCAAGCCTGGCGTCACCACCGGGGCCGTGGTCATCAAGGCCACCGCCAAGGGCGTCGTCACCCACGTTCCCGTCGCGATCGGGTCGGTCAGCACGACCCTGAGCACCTTCGACGACGCGGCGACATGGCGGTTCACGCAGGCCCGCGCGGCAGGCTCGGTCGAGCCGGCTCCGGGGCGCGAGGGCGGCACCGGGCTCAAGATGAACTACGACTTCACCCTGTCGACGGCCACCCGCGTTGGCTATGCGCGTCCGGCAACGCCGATCACGATCACCCAGGGCCAGCCACTTGCGTTGGGCGTGTGGGTCCTCGGCGACGGCAAGGGCGCGTGGACTTCGTTCGGCATCAGCGACGGCGAGGGCAAGGCCGCTTCGCTCTACGGGCCCTACATCACGTGGACCGGCTGGAAGTACATGGAGGTACCGGTCCCCCAGACCCTGCCGGGGCCAGTCACGCTCAACTTCGTTGCCGCCATCGAGACCGGGGCGGCCCGCTCCTACACCGGCGCCGTGGTGTTCGACGACCTCGTCGTCAAGACCGCTCCCCCGGTGAGCGCGCCCGACGTACCCGTCGTCCAGGACCCGGTGGTGCAGCAGCACACCGCCCTCAGCACGACCGGTGAGCAGTTCTCCTATGCCGTCATGTCGGACGGTCAGTTCACCTCCGACAACCAGTCGCTGGTGCCGGCCGTGCGTCGCACGATGCGTGAAATCGTCGCCAGCACACCGGATTTCGTCGTCATCACGGGTGACCTCGTCGACACCGGCTACCCCGCCGACTTCGCCCTCGCCAAGAAGGTCATCGATGAGGAGCTCACCGCCAAGGGGGTGAAGTGGTACTACCTCCCGGGCAACCACGAGATCTACGGCCCCGGGTCGACGAGCAACTTCAGCGCGGTGTTCGGCGCGACGCACCACAGCTTCGTCCACAAGGGCACGCGGTTCGTCCTGCTCGACTCCTCCACCGGCACGTTGCGCGGCGGCGGGTTCGACCAGTGGCAGATGCTGCGCTCCGCCCTCGACGACGCCGACGACCAACGACGCCGTCAACGGAGTCGTCGTCGGCTGGCACCACCCGCCGCGCGACCCGAGCCCCGTCAAGGCATCGCAGATGCTCGACCGGGTCGAGGCCCAGACCGTCGAGAGCTGGCTGTCCGACTTCCGCGCCAGGACCGGCAAGGGCGCGCTCTTCGTCGGCGGCCACGTCGGCGCCTTCTCCGCGGGCCGCGTCAACGCCGTGCCCTACGTCATCAACGGCAACTCGGGCAAGGCTCCGTCGACGTCACCCGACGAGGGCGGCTTCTCCGGGTGGACGACGGTGCGCATCGACCCCGAGGCGCCTCGCACCCCAGCACCCAAGCTCTATCGCGTCGACCCGGCCGAGCCCGGCCCTCACCCGTGGGCGCGCGTCCAGATCCGTCCGCACGTCGACGAGCTGACGGTGAGTATGCCGTCCGTCCCCGTGGGTGCCTCGGTGCCCGTGACGACGACGATCACCCAGGGCACCCGCACCTTCCCGCTCGCCTATCCGGTGAGCGCGGCCTGGAGCGGTGAACGGGTCCACATCGGAACGAGCCCTGCCCCCGCAAGGCCGTGGCGGCATACAACCCGGCGACCGGGAAGGTGACCGGCCTGCGGACCGGGAACGGGGACGCTCACGGTGACCGTCAACGGCGTGACCAGGACCGCCACGGTGCCGTTGGCTGAGCGACGCAGCCGCCGAGTCGCCGATGGCAGCAGCACTCCGTAGGGTCGTCGCCATGTCTTCAACCACCGTCGGTCGACCGGAGAACACGACCCAGCGAGCCGTTCTCAACACTCTGAAGGGGTCGTCCGGCAACCTGGTCGAGTGGTACGACGTCTACGTCTACACGGTGTTTGCGACGTACTTCGAGCCCGAGTTCTTCGGCGGTGACGAGCCCAACGCCGGCATCTTCACGATGGCCATCTTCGCGGTGACCTTCATCATGCGGCCCGTCGGATCGTGGTTCTTCGGACGCTATGCCGACCGTCGCGGTCGTCGACCTGCCCTCGTCCTCAGCATCTCGATGATGGCCGTGGCGTCGATGGTGATCGCCCTCCTGCCCACGCACGACAGCATCGGCTCCCTCGCGATCGTCCTGCTCGTGATGTGTCGCCTGCTCCAGGGTTTCGCGACGGGCGGCGAGTACGGCACGTCCGCCACCTACATGTCCGAGGCGGCGACGGCCGAGCGACGTGGCTTCTTCTCGTCCTTCCAGTACGTCACCCTCATCGGCGGCCACGCCCTCGCGCAGCTGATGCTGCTCGTCCTGCAGGTGTTCCTCGACGACGAGCAGATGTCGGCCTACGGATGGCGCATCGCCTTCGCGGTCGGTGGTCTGGCAGCTGTCACGGTCTTCTGGCTGCGCTCGACGATGGACGAGTCCATGTCGGCCTCCGACCTGGACTCCGTCGACAAGGAGTCCGGCTCCTTGCGCACGCTCTTCACCACGCACCGCAAGGCCCTGCTCACCTGCTTCCTCATCACCATGGGCGGCACCATCGCGTTCTACACCTACAGCGTCAACGCTCCGGCCACGATCAAGGCGACCTACAAGGGCGAGGGCCTGACCGCGAGCTGGATCAACCTCACGCTGCTGCTCTTCCTCATGGCCCTGCAGCCCATCGGCGGCCTGATCAGCGACCGGATCGGGCGCAAGCCGATGCTCGTCTTCTTCGGTATCGGCGGCGTCATCTGGACGTACTTCCTGATCACCTACCTGCCCCAGATCACCAACCCGATGGGGTCATGGGCGCTCGTTGCCGTGGGCTACGTCATCCTCACCGGCTACACGTCGATCAACGCGATCGTCAAGGCCGAGCTGTTCCCCGTTCGCATCCGCGCGCTCGGGGTCGGCGTCGGCTATGCCCTGGCGAACTCGGTGTTCGGTGGCACTGCGCCGGTCATCTACGAGGCCGCGAAGAAGAGCGACCACGTCACCGCGTTCATCGTCTACGTGACGCTCTGCATCGCCGCATCACTGCTCGTCTACATCTTCGTGCTGCGCAACAAGAGCGAGACCGAGCTCGACCGCGAGCAGGGTCACGCCTACGCCTCCACGAAGGCCTGACTCAACCAGCCTTGTGTGCCTGAGCGCGACCTCTGGCTCGCGCTCAGGCACACAAGGCTGGGGTTGCGTCGGGTCAGGCGTCGGCGTCGCGGGCGGCCCGGTTGACGGCCGAGAGCACCGCGCGCATCGACGCCTTGACGATCGACTCGTGCAGTCCGACGCCCCACAGGACGCGATCACCGACGGCGCACTCGACGTAGGCCGCAGCCCGCGCATCGCCACCGGCGGACAGGGCGTGCTCCGCGTAGTCGAGGACGCGCACGTCGACGTCGATCCCGGCCAGGGCGTTGATGAACGCGGCGATCGGGCCGTTGCCGCGACCGACGATGTCGACCTCGTCGCCGCCGTCGAGAACAGTGGCCTCGATGACGTCGGTCCCGCTCTCATCGCCGCTGATGGTCGACCTCACGGGGGTGAAGCGGCCCCAGCGCTCCTCGGGAACCTCGGCGTGGAGGTACTCGTCCGAGAACATCTGCCAGATCTCGGCGGCGCTCAGCTCGCCACCCTCGGCGTCGGTGCGCTTCTGCACGACGCCGCTGAACTCCACCTGGAGGCGGCGCGGCAGGTCGAGACCGTGCTCGGCCTTGAGGAGGTAGGCGACGCCACCCTTGCCGGACTGGCTGTTCACGCGGACGACGGCCTCGTAGGAACGGCCGATGTCGTGCGGGTCGATCGGCAGGTAGGGCACGCCCCACGCGAGCTCGTTGATCGTCTTGCCGTCCGCCTTGCCCCGACGTTCCATGTCGTCGAGGCCCTTCTTGATCGCGTCCTGGTGCGAGCCGGAGAAGGCGGTGTAGACGAGGTCGCCACCCCACGGGTGCCGCTCGTGGACGGGCAGCTGGTTGCAGTACTCGACGGTGCGACGGATCTCGGCCATGTCCGAGAAGTCGATCTGCGGGTCGATGCCCTGGCTGTAGAGGTTCATGCCGAGGGTGACGAGGCAGACGTTGCCGGTGCGCTCACCGTTGCCGAAGAGGCAGCCCTCGATGCGGTCGGCGCCGGCGAGGTAGCCGAGCTCGGCAGCGGCCACTCCCTCACCACGGTCGTTGTGCGGATGCAGGCTCACGACAACGGATTCGCGACGGTCGAGGTGGCGGACCATCCACTCGATCGAGTCGGCGTAGGTGTTGGGCGTGGCCATCTCGACGGTCGCCGGCAGGTTGATGATCATCTTGTGATCGGGCGTCGGGTCGATGACCTCGATGACGGCGTTGCAGATCTCGACGGCGAACTCGAGCTCGGTGCCGGTGTAGGACTCCGGCGAGTACTCGTAGTAGACGTCGGTGTCGGGCACCGTCTCCTCGAGCTTGCGACACAGCCGCGCACCCTGGAGGGCGATGTCGATGATGCCCTCCTTGGGCAGGTCGAAGACGACGCGTCGCTGCAGCACCGAGGTGGAGTTGTAGAAGTGGACGATCGCCTGCTTGCTCCCCCGGATCGCGTCGAAGGTGCGCTCGACGAGGTGGTCGCGGCACTGGGTCAGCACCTGGATCGTCACGTCGTCGGGGATGTGCCCGCCGTCGATGAGCTCACGACAGAAGTCGAAGTCGGTCTGGCTCGCGCTCGGGAAGCCGACCTCGATCTCCTTGTAGCCCATGCGGACGAGGAGCTTGAACATCCGCATCTTGCGCTCGGAGTCCATCGGGTCGATGAGCGCCTGGTTGCCGTCGCGCAGGTCGACCGCGCACCAGCGCGGGGCCTTGCTCATGACCTGGTCGGGCCACGTGCGGTCCGGGAGGTGGACGTTGATCTGGTCCTGGAACGGGACGTACTTCGCCGTCGGCATTCCGGACGACTGCTGGGGGTGGATCATCTTGCGCCTCTACTCACTGCTCGTCGTGTGCTCAGCCATGGGCACAGCGAACTCCGCGACGAGGAGGGCCGATTCAGGCCTCGCCGCGGCAGAGAAGGAGGAGACGGTGCTGCACGACATCGAGTATGCCGTGCGCGCCCGATCCGTCGACGGCGGTCCGCCTTGTGGTCACCTTCAGTGCACTCCGACAGCCCACGTTCCACGTCCGATTCGCCCACGTTCCAAGACGGCGGAGCCGACATACTTCACTCATGAAGGTGATCCTCTTTGGTGGGACCGGCATGGTCGGTCAGGCGGTCCTCGCGCAGTGCCTCGCCGACGCACGGGTCGAGGGCGTCCTGGCCGTGGGCCGCAGCCCGATCCCGATGACGCACGCCAAACTGCGGCAGGTCGTCCACCCGGACATGTCCGACTTGTCCCCCATCGCTGACGAGATCCGTTCCTACGACACGGTTTTCGACGCCTTGGGAGTTTCCTCGTTCCGCATGGACGAGGCGAAGTACACCCGGTTGACCTACGACCTGACGCTGGGGCTCGCGAAGTCCGTGCACGACGTGTGCGGCCCGAAGACGACGTTCATCTACGTGTCCGGAGCCAGTACCGACAGCACCGAGTCGGGCCGGGTCATGTGGGCCCGCGTCAAGGGCCGCACGGAGAATGCCCTTCTGCGGATGTTCACCAACGCCTACATGTTCCGGCCGGGCGCCATCGCTCCAGTGGCAGGGGTGACATCCAAGACGCGCTGGGTCGCGGCAACCTACGCCGTGACGGGACCCCTGATCCGGGTGCTCGCGAAGGTTGCGCCCGGGATCGCCATCGACTCCGTCACCATCGGTCGGGCGATGATCAACGTGGCGGCAGGTCACATCCCGCCGGGCGCCGCCGTGTCACGCATCCTCGAGAGTCGGGACATCGTGGCGGCCGGAGGAGCCTGAACAACGGCCGAGGCGCAGGTAGGTTTCCGTGCATGATGATCCGCCCGGACACCTTGGCCGCGATCAAGGCAGGAGAGGTCGACCTTGCGTTCCGCAGGTGGGACCGACCCCGCGTCCTCGTGGGAACCCGCCTGCGCACCCGTGTCGGCCTGATCGAGGTCACCAGCGTGGAGCAGGTCGCCCCGAGTCGGATCACAGCCGCCGAGGCGAAGCGGGCGGGCGCGGGATCCCTCGTCGAGCTGCGTCGGATGCTGGAGGGCAAGGCGGACCGCCCGGCGTGGCGAGTGGGCCTGACCTATGCCGGCGCCGACCCGCGTGAGGCCCTGCGCGCCGCCGCACCCGACGCCGATGAGGTGGCCACCATCCGGGCCCGCCTCGACCGGCTCGACGCCGCCTCGTCGATCGGCCCCTGGACCCGCCCGACCCTGGCGATCATTGACCGCTCACCCACGGTGCGCGCCCCCGACCTGGCCGCAGAGTTGGGTCGCGACACCCCGACCTTCAAGCGCGACGTCCGCAAGCTCAAGGAGTTGGGCCTCACCGAGTCGCTCGACATCGGCTACCGCCTCTCACCCCGCGGCGTCGCCGTCGTCGATGCAGAGGCCAGCACGCCCCGACTCGACCGGGAGGCCGCACCCGCAGGCACTCCCCTCCCGCGCATCGGTGCTCCCGCCACTCGCGCCCTTCGTGCGGAGGGGATCTGGACCCTCGAGCAGGTGCGGGACCTCAGCAAAGCCGAGCTCACGGCGCTGCACGGAGTCGGGCCGGTAGCGGTCCGCTTCCTTGACGAAGCTCTCTCCGATCGAGGCTGGGCCTGGTCCGACTGAGGGCCAGAGCCGTCAGCCGCGGCAGCGCACCGACAGACAGGTGACGCAGCCCTCGAGCTTCTCGAACTCGCTGATGTCGACGGTGACGACCTCGTGGCCGCGACCACGCAGGAGCTCGGCGGTCCTCGGCGCGCTGGCGGCCATGAGCAGCAGATTGTCGTCGAGCAGCACGACGTGGGCTCCCGGCTCCTCGGGCATCCCTTCGTAGGTCGGGTAGGCGCCGGGCCAGTCCACGACCGGGTCCCACCCGATGACGGTGCCGTTGGGCAGGGCCGTCACGGCGGACTTCAGGTGGAGCGCCCGCTCCACGGTCACGGCCTGCGTGCGCAGGCCGACGGTGGCGAAGTGCTCGGCAAGCTGCCGGATCCCTTCGCCGTTGGTGCGGCCACCCAGACCGACGTATGCCGTGTCGCCCACCTTGAGGACGTCTCCGCCGTCGAGCGTGCCCGGGTCCTCGATCCGGACCACGCGGTAGCCGAGGTCGCGAACCACACCTTCGACTCCCGCCACCTCCGGCTTGCGCTCTGCCGCACCGGGATTCGTCAGGACGGCGACGTCACCGGAGACCACAACAGCATCCTCGATGAACACCGCGTCGGGGCAGTCATCGGCTGGGGGGACCTCGAAAGTCTCCCAACCGGCGGAACGCAAGCACGCGGCATACGCATCCCATTGTTCGATCGCGAGATCGAGGTCGATGCTCGACTTCTCGAGGTGGGTGACGAGCCCATCGGCCAGACGCGGGCCGGGGCGGCGGATGAGGGCGGCTTTGCGAGTCACGGATCCGACCCTATGTCCGGTCAGGTCGGTTCGGTCACGAGGTCCGGGAAGACCTCGTCGAGCTCCTCGATCGTCCGCGTGCCCGGGATCGGCGACCCGATGAGCCACAGGATCGACAGGGTTCCACCGATGGCCGCGACCACCATCGTGGGTCCGATCCCGAACCACTCCCCCATGAACCCACCGAGGATGGCGCCGACCGGTCGGATCCCGAAGTTGATCGAGCTGAACGCCCCCACCACCCGGCTGCGCACGGCATCGGGGGTGACGGCCGTCTGCAACGCGTTGAGCGGCACGTCGAGGAGCATCACGCCGAAGCCCGCGATGAACTCCACGAGCCCGAGCACTCCCATCCGCAGCCACAGCGGCCCACCCGCCAGCGGCAGCAACGCGAAGGGGACAGAGAAGAGCACGGCGCCGACACAGATCGTGCGACCCACCCCGAGCCATCGGGTGACCCGGCCCGCGAGGACAGCGCCCAGGACCCCGCCCGTGGCACCGATGCCCAGGGCCAGACCGATCGCGCCGGCCGACAGGTCCAGCTCACGGCTGGCGAAGAGAATGAGCAGAGCGGCAACGACGAAGTTGAAGAAGTTGATGGTGGTGACGCACGCGAGGGATGCGCGCAGATAGGGGTGACGCAGGACGAGACCCATGCCCTCTCGGGCGCGACGCCACAGGCTGCCCTCCGGCTCGGCGACCGGGCGATCCTCGACCTTGACCCGGCCGATGAGTACTGCCGAGGCCACGAACGAGAGGGCATCGACCACGAGGGCCACCGGGGCGGTCAGCGCCTGGATCAGGCCGCCCGCCACAGCAGGTCCGCCCACGAAGGAGATCGACCGCGTCGAGCTGAGCAGCCCGTTGGCTTCCACGAACTGGTCCCGCCGGACGAGAGAGACGAAGAAGCTCGGGTATGCCGTTTGGTACAGCACCTGCCCCAGTCCTGCGACGAGCGCCACGGCGATCAACTGCCCCATGGTGACGACGCCGAACCAGTGAGCGAGCGGAAGGCTGAGCAGGACGACGGCCCGCAGGACATCCGCCAGGACGAGCAGACGACGCTTGCGTGACTGGTGGTCGACCCAGGAACCAATGAACAGCGACAGCAGGTTGGGCGCCCACACGGCTGCGGTGAGCAGACCCACGGTGGGTGCACTGGCCTGCAAGGTGGTGACGGCGATGAACGGCAGGGCCAGCTCGGTGATCCGGTCGCCGAACTGCGAGATGCCCTGCCCGGCCCAGTAGGTCGCGAACCGGCCATCGCGCCACAGCGGTCGTCGCTCTGCCGCCACGCTCACGACTGGTCCTCCGCACCGGCCTCGTCGACGGGCGCCGTCGGTAGGACGTAGCGCAGCATCCGGACCCTGCGCGCTCCCGGTGGCGGCGTGGCACTGGGGTCGGCCTTGCGCAGCACGTAGGGCGCCAACACCCCTTCGATGGCGGCCTCGATGTCGTCGAGTTCGTCGGCGCTCACGAAGACCGTCGTGTTCGACATTCCCGCGGAGCGACGCCACTGCGGCTCGAGCAACGGCTCGGAGTCGCGGGCCCATTCCGCCGGGAGGCGCTCGGCCTCGTCGATCAGCACGCGGGTGAGCAGGCTGGCCGCGTCCTGGCTCTCGTTGTCCGTGGGGGTGAAGCGGAAGCCGTTCCCCGCGGCCTCCCACCACCGTTGACGGCCGTCCGCCTCCACGTCGGCGTCCTGGACCAGTCCGTGTTCGGCGAGGTGGCGCAGGTGCCAGCTCGTCACGGAGGGCGTGGCCCCGACGAGCGGCGCGAGAGCCGTCGCGGTGCTCGGCCCGTGCCCCTGCAGCCTGCTGAGGATCGCGAGCCGCACCGGATGGGCCAGGGCGCGCATGCTCTTGGGCCCCAGCTCGATGTCGCCGTAGGGATTGCTCATCGCCGACTCCTCAGCAATTGTGAGAGAACTGTATCGAGAGAACTCTCTCACAACTGTCCCAGCAAGGCCAAGGGCCACGTGGAAAGTCGGGCGACAGTGCGGCATACGCTCCGGCATCCTGCTGCCATGGCACTTCCCGATGGCTACAGCGCACGACCGCACGTCCCGACGGACGCGCAGGCTCGTGTGCGATCTCGTCGCGGCCACCGAGGTCGTGGATGCCGGCGAGGTGGCGATCGAGGTCGAGGACATCCAGGGCGACTGGGCCCGGGGCAGCTTCGACCTCGAGACCGAGAGCATCGGCATCTGGGACGGAGATCGCCTCGTCGCAGCCGGGGAGGTCTTCAAGGGGCGCCGGGCGGACGCAGGGGTCCATCCGGAGCACCGGGGTCGCGGCCTCGGCACGTGGCTGGCGGACTGGATCGAGGAGACCGCCCGCGCCAGGGGCTCGAAGCTGGTCGGCCAGACGGTCCCGGGCAACAGCAGCCCCGAGGCGTTCTTCCGGACACGCGGATACCGAGAGGGCTGGACCTCCTGGGTGCTCCAGCTGCCGCCCGCGGCCGTCATCGAGCCCCAACCTCTCCCCCACGGCTACACGCTGCGAGAGTTCGCCGGCGGTGAGGATGGGCGGATCGCCTTCCAGCTCATCGAGGACGCCTTCAACGAGTGGCCCGACCGTGAGCCGTCGAGCTATGACGACTGGGCACCTCGCGGGCCGCTGCGCCCCGGCTTCGAGCCGTGGCAGATCCGGTTCGTCTGTGACGACAGCGGGACCGAGGTCGGGGTCTGCTACACGATCCACGCCGGCGAGACCGGCTTCGTCGACGCCATCGCCGTGCGACGCGACCAACGCGGATTGGGCCTCGCCAGAACCCTGCTCGTCGACGCGTTCGCTCGGGCACGCGACCACGGGGCCAGCGTCAGCGAGCTCTCGACGGACTCACGCACGGGAGCGCTGGGCCTCTACGAACACGTCGGGATGCAGGTCACCCAGACCTGGCGCCACTGGATGACCGACCTCTGACCACACGTCCCAGGGTCTGGGTCGAGTCAGCGGCGCTTGAGGAGTTCTTCGGCGACCTGGACTGCGTTGAGCGCAGCGCCCTTGCGGAGGTTGTCGCCGACGACGAAGAGCGTGAGCCCCTTGCCCTCGGGTGCGGCCTGGTCGACACGCACGCGGCCAACGAAGACCTCGTCGCGTCCAGCGGCCTCGAGCGGGTTCGGGACATCGGTGACGATGACGCCGGGAGCCTTGCCGAGCAGCTCGAGCGCGTGCTCGGGCGTGATGTCGTCGGCGAACTCGGCGTGGATGGCGAGCGAGTGGCCGGTGAAGACCGGCACGCGCACACAGGTCCCCGAGACGCGCAGGTCCGGGATGTGCAGGATCTTGCGCGACTCGTTGCGCAGCTTCTGCTCCTCGTCGGTCTCGAGGGATCCGTCGTCGACGATCGACCCGGCGAGCGGCACGACGTTGAAGCCGATGCGCGCGGCATACAGGGTGGGGTCCGGGATGGTGACCCCGCGACCATCGAGAGCCAGAGCGGCAGGTTCGCCAGCGGCATACCCACCGCGCAGCTGGCCGTCGAGCTCGCGCACACCGGCACCACCGGAGCCGGACACGGCCTGGTAGGACGCCACACGGAGTGCGACGAGACCAGCGACGTCGTGCAACGGCTTGAGTGCCGGCATCGCGGCCATCGTCGTGCAGTTGGGGTTCGCGACGATGCCCTTGGGGATCGAGTCGAGGTCGTGCGGGTTGACCTCGCTCACGACCAGGGGCACGTCCGGGTCGCGACGCCAGGCCGAGGAGTTGTCGACGACGACGGCCCCGGCAGCGGCCACGCGCGGCGCCCACTCCTTGGAGGCGGCGCCGCCGTTGGAGAACAGCGCCAGGTCGAGCCCGGAGAAGTCAGCAGTCGCCGTGTCCTCGACGGTGACCTCGCTGTCCTTCCACGGCAACGTCGTGCCGGCCGAACGGGCCGACGCGAAGTAGCGCATCTCCTCGACCGGGAAACCCCGCTCGACAAGAAGGGCACGCATGACATTGCCGACCTGACCGGTCGCTCCGAAGACACCAACTCGCATGGCTCCAGTCTAGGAGCCATGCGAGTTGGGGTGCTTCAGGCGTTCAGGACGTGGGCGTGCTCAGCACCTTGTCGTCCTCGCGCGCCTCGACAGGAGCGTCTTCCTCGACGGCGTCGACCGGGGTCGACCCACCAGTCAGGGTGACGTGGTCGCCGACACCCTCACCGGGTGCGGACTCCTCGAAGGTGAGGGTGAAGTCGTCACCGTGCTCGGTCACACCGGCGACGATGGCCTGCTCGACGGCCGCCACGGCATACGCCCGACGGACAACGAGCGGGTCGCTCGACAGGTCCTTCACGAGAGCAACTGCCAGCCCGACCATCACGAACAGGAAGGGCAGGGCGGCGACGATCGTGATGTTCTGCAGACCCGGACAAGGCATCCTCGCCACCGACGACGAGCATCACCGCGGCAACGGCACCGGTGGCCGCACCCCAGAAGATCACCGTGGGGCGGCTCGGCGACAGGGTGCCTCGCTCGGAGAGCGTGCCCATGACGATCGAGGCCGCGTCAGCGCCGGAGATGAAGAAGATCGCGACGAGCAGCATCACGACGATCGAGGTGACCGTCGACAGCGGCATCGTCTCGAGCATGCTGAACAGCGTCGCCTCGGGGGTCTCGGCGCCGGCCAGGTCGGTGCCAGCGCGCTGCGTGAAGATTCCGGCGCCACCGAAGATGGCGAACCAGACGAGCGAGACCATGCTCGGCACGAGCAGGACACCGGTGACGAACTGGCGGATGGTGCGACCGCGCGAGATGCGCGCGATGAACATGCCGACGAACGGCGTCCACGAGACCCACCAGGCCCAGTAGAAGATCGTCCAGCCGGAGAGCCAGGTCTGCATCGCGTCGCCGCCGGCAGCGTCGGTGCGCGCGGACATCATCGCGAGGTCCTGGAAGTAGGACCCGACGGCGGTCGGCACCAGGTTGAGGATGAAGACGGTCGGCCCGACGACGAAGACGAAGACGGCGAGCACGAGGGCCAGCACCATGTTGGTGTTCGAGAGCCACTGGATGCCCTTGGAGACACCGGAGACCGCCGACAGGATGAAGCAGAGCGTCAGCACGACGATGATCGCGACGAGGACGCCGTTGCCGGCGCGACCGATGCCGCCGACGATCTCGAGGCCGGAGCCGATCTGCAGGGCACCGAGGCCGAGCGAGGCAGCCGACCCGAAGAGGGTGGCGAAGATCGCGAGGATGTCGATGACGCGACCGGCCGGACCGTTGGCCCGGCTCTCACCGATGAGCGGCGCGAACGCCGAGCTGATGAGCAGTGAGCGGCCACGACGGAAGACGCCGTACGCGACAGCGAGTCCGACGACTGCGTAGATCGCCCACGGGTGGAGCGTCCAGTGGAAGAGCGTCGTCGCCATGGCGGTCTGCACGGCTTCGGCGTTGCCGGCCTCACCGGTGCCGGGCGGCGGGGTGACGAAGTGCGCGACCGGCTCGGAGACGCCGTAGAACATCAGGCCGATGCCCATGCCTGCGGAGAACATCATCGCGATCCACGAGACGGTCTTGAACTCGGGCTGCTCGTCGTCGCGTCCGAGCGGGATGCGACCGAACTTCCCTGCGGCGAGCCAGATCACGAAGATGACGAAGCCCGAGGCCACGAGCGAGAACAACCAGCCCATGTTGTGCACGACCCACGAGAGGCCGCTGTCCGAGGCCGAGCCGAGGGTCTCGGTGCTGACGAAGCCCCAGATGACGAAGCCGATGGCGATGGCCGCGGTGACTCCGAAGACGATCGTGTCGAGCTTCTGCGGGGCGTCTGCCTGGTGCTCCTCGACCGCGTGGTCGAGTGCCGGGTGGGGGATGTCCTCGAGGAGGGGTCCGTCGAGGATCTCGCGCTCCCCTGCTGCATCTCCTGGGGCCGTTGGGCCGGTGTTCATAAGTTTCTGGTTCACGGGTGATTCGGCGCGAACGCCGCTCCTTCGTTGTTCTCGTCAGTCTCGTACGCGACTCATATGCCGCCGTGGTCAGGTTCGTTCAACCTGCCCACCATGCCGAAGACTGCTGTCGATCACAAACTGGGTCGCCCTTGCGTGCGGCGCTCGCCGGTCACCCGGTCGTCACCGTTCGCGGACGCAGCCGGCGTATGCCGGGTGCGCACCTTCGTGGGGTCAGAAACCCAAGCGCTGCAACTGTTTTGGGTCGCGCTGCCAGTCCTTGGCGACCTTGACGTGGAGGTCGAGGTGGACGCGCTGGCCGAGCAGCTTCTCGATGCCTTCGCGGGCGTTGGTCCCGACCTCGCGCAGTCGCGATCCACCGCGCCCGATGATGATGGCCTTCTGCGAGGAGCGCTCGACGAAGACGTTGACGCGCACGTCCATCATCGGCTTGCCCTCGGGTCGGTCCGCGCGCGGCAGCATCTCCTCGACGACGACGGCCAGCGAGTGCGGCAGCTCGTCGCGCACGCCCTCGAGGGCGGCTTCGCGGACGAGCTCGGCGATCATGATCTCGTGCGGCTCGTCGGTGAGGACGTCGTCGGGATAGAGCGGTCCGGGCGAGGAGGGGAGGTACTTCGCGATGACCGAGGCGACGGTGTCGACCTGGTCCCCCTTGGTCGCCGAACACGGCACGATCTCGGCCCACTCGCCGAGCTGGTCGATGGAGATGAGGTGCTCGGCGAGGCGCTGGCGGTCGACCTTGTCGGACTTCGTGGCCAGCGCGATGATCGGCGTGCGCTTGGCCTGACGCAGCTCGGCGAGCTCACGGGCGATCCACTGGTCGCCCGGGCCGATGCGCTGGTCGGCCGGGAGGCAGAAGCCCACGACGTCGACGTTGAGCAGGGTCTCGCGGACGAGGTCGTTGAGGCGCTCCCCCAGCAGGGTCCGGGGCTTGTGCAGACCGGGGGTGTCGACGAGGACGATCTGGCTCGTGGGGGACGTGACGATGCCGCGAATCGTGTGGCGCGTCGTCTGCGGCTTGCTCGACGTGATGGCGACCTTCTCGCCGACGAGGGCGTTGGTCAGCGTCGACTTCCCCGCGTTGGGGCGGCCGATGAGGCAGGCAAAGCCCGCGACGTAGCCGGGCTTGGAGGTGTGGCCGAACTCTTCGGTGGCGTCTTCACTCATGGGAACTCCCGGTGTCGGCTGTGTGCATCATCTCGCGGTCCGTTGCTGCGACGCGTTCGACGATGACGGTGGCAATGCGGTGCCGGCGTCCGGCCATGCGTTCGGCGGTCAGTCGCAGACCGGCCACCTCGCAGGTGGACCCAAGGATCGGAACCCGACCGAGGGTCTTGCCGATGAGTCCGCCGACGGTGTCGACCTCGTCCTCCTCGATCGTCACCCCGAGCTCCTCGGCGAGGTCGTCGATGTCCATCGTGGCGTCGACGCGCCACCGGCCGTCCTCGAGCTGTTCGAGGTCGGGGGTCTCGCGGTCGTACTCGTCGGCGATCTCGCCCACGATCTCCTCGATGATGTCCTCGATCGTCACGAGGCCGGCCGTGCCACCCCACTCGTCGATGACGAGCGCGAAGTGGGTCTGGTCGCGCTGCATCTCGCGCAGCAGGGCGTCGACGGGCTTGGACTCGGGGATGAACGGCATCGGCCGCATGAGGTCGATGACGGGCGTCACGGCACTGGCAGGGTCGGCGGTGATGCGACGCACGACGTCCTTGAAGTAGAGCAGGCCGAGCACGTCGTCGGAGTCCTCGCCGGTCACCGGAATGCGTGAATAACCGCTGCGGAGAAAGAGATTCATCGCCTTGCGGGCTTCGCGGTCGGAGTCGATCGTCACCATGTCGGTGCGCGGGACCATGACCTCACGGGCGAGGGTGTCGCCGAGCTCGAAGACGGAGTGGATCATCTGGCGCTCACCGGCCTCGATGAGTGAGGACTCCCCCGCCAGGTCGACGAGGTCACGCAGCTCGGACTCGCTGTCGAAGGGTCCGTCGCGATATCCCCGCCCCGG
Organism: uncultured Actinomycetota bacterium; assembly: GCA_963807825.1. GTDB lineage: Bacteria > Actinomycetota > Actinomycetes > Actinomycetales > Dermatophilaceae > Knoellia. Next base: position 123,480 of record CAWEDC010000012.1, on the reverse strand, counting down.
AGTGACCGCGTTGGCGAAGAGCACGAGCAGCCGCGAGAGCGGTCCGAGGACCCGGCGCAGCCAGATGGCGACCGGCGCCGCGAACAGCGAGACCTTGGTGGCGTGCTGGCCGCCGAGAGTGCGGGGCGAGACGCCCACGAGGGCGAACGAGACGACGGCCATCATGGCGATCGCGGTGAGCAGCGGCTTCCAGGTGCCGTCGACGACGCGGTGGACGGCAACGGTCACGAGGACCGCCGTGGTCATCTCGGCGATGACGCGCACGAACGACAGGACCGACAGGTATGCCGCGCTGTCGGCCACGACGGTGGCCAGCGCCTTGCGAGCCGGCTCGGCCGTCGTCGTGGAGCTCCTGGGCGCGCACCCGGGACACGCGCGAGAGGGCGGCTTCGGCCGCCGACAGGGCGAAGGCCAGGACGAGCCCGAAGATGCTGATGACGATGAGCCTGGTCATGAGGCCACCGCCCGGGTTCCCGACACCGCGCGGGTGCCGGGACTGGCTGGGTCAGGCACCGTTCCGGCCCCTCGTCGCGAGGAAGGTGAGGAGGAGCTGGCGCTGCAGCTCGAACATCTCCCGCTCTTCCTCGGGCTCGGCGTGGTCGTAGCCGAGCAGGTGGAGGATGCCGTGCGTCGTGAGGAGCAGCAGCTCCTCCTCGGTGGCGTGGCCCGCGTCCGCGGCTTGCTTCTGCGCCACGCTCGGGCAGAGGACGATGTCGCCGAGGACACCCTCCTCCGGGTCGTCGTCGTCGCTGCCGGGGCGCAGCTCGTCCATGGGGAAGCTCATGACGTCGGTCGGCCCGGGAAGGTCCATCCACTGCACGTGGAGGGTCTCCATGGCCGCCTCGTCGACGAGGCGCAGGCAGAGGTCGGCCTGGGGGTGGACCTTCATCTCGCCCATGACGTAGCGGGCGCACGCGACGAGCTCGAGCTCGTCGAGCGCGAAGTCGGTCTCGTTGAGGACGTCGATGCTCATGCGCCACCGTCCCGGTCCGCGGCGCGAGTGGTTCGACGGGTGCGCGAGGGCGTGGAGCGGCCGTCCTGGTCGGCATCCCACCGTCCGTAGGCGTCGACGATCTCGCCGACGAGTCGGTGACGCACGACGTCCTGCGCCGTGAGCTCGGCGAAGTGGATGTCGTCGAGGTCGGTGAGGATGTCGCGCACGATGCGCAGCCCGCTCGTCGTGCCGTTGGGCAGGTCGACCTGGGTCACGTCGCCCGTCACGACCATCTTGGAACCGAAACCCAGACGGGTGAGGAACATCTTCATCTGCTCGGGCGTGGTGTTCTGGGCCTCGTCGAGGATGACGAACGAGTCGTTGATCGAGCGACCACGCATGAAGGCCAGCGGCGCCACCTCGATGGTCCCGGCCGCCATCAGGCGCGGGATCGACTCCGGGTCGACCATGTCGTGGAGGGCGTCGTAGAGCGGACGCAGGTAGGGGTCGATCTTGTCGTTGAGCGTGCCCGGGAGGAAGCCCAGCCGCTCCCCCGCCTCGACGGCGGGGCGGGTGAGGATGATCCGGTTGACCAGCTTGGCCTGGAGCGCGGCCACGGCCTTGGCCATCGCCAGATAGGTCTTGCCCGTGCCTGCGGGACCGATGCCGAAGGTGATGGTGTGCTCGTCGATCGCCTCGACGTAGCGCTTCTGCCCCAGGGTCTTGGGGCGGATCGTGCGGCCGCGAGAGGACACGATGTTCATCGTGAGGACGTCGGCCGGGCGCTCGCTCGTCTGGGCTCGCATCATCGCGATGGATCGCTCGACGGAGTCGCGGTTGAGGGACTGGCCGCCCTCGATCACCGCGATCAACTCGTCGATGACGCGCTCGACGAGGGCCACTTCGGGGCTGGTGCCGGAGATGTGGAACTCGTTGCCGCGCACGTGGATCGAGGTCATCGGGAACTGATGCTCGATCGTGCGGAGCACCTCGTCCCTCGGGCCGAGGAGGGAGACCATCGGCACGTCAGCGGGGATCGTGACCGTGTGGACGGGGAGGTGCGTCGACGTCTCGGTGGGCGTGGACGGGCGGGGTGCATCTGTCATGTCACCCATGAGTCTACGGTTCGGCTCAGCCCGGAGGCCATTGCATTGACCGGCCACCGAGGACGTGGACATGCGCATGGAAGACGGTCTGGTGTGCAGCCGCCCCCGTGTTGGCGACGATGCGGTAGCCCTCGGCCAGACCTTCGCTCTCAGCCACGGCGGCCACGACCGACATGACGTCGACGATTTCGTCCGGCGCCGCCGCCGTCAGCGCCGCCACGTTGGGGACATGCCTGCGTGGGATGACAAGAACGTGGGTGGGTGCCTGAGGAGTCACGTCCCGGAACGCGATGCTGTGCTCGCTCTCGTGAAGGATCTCGGCGGGGATCTCCCCAGCGACGATCCTGCAGAAGAGACAGTCGGGGTCGGTCTGCACATCGCTCATGTTTCGACAGTAAACCGAACCGCCCTGCTGGGCGTCTCACCAGCGTGACAATGACACTCGTGGGCCCACGACGTGACGCAGCAGCGCGCGCGGCCGCCGATGACGGCGTGTCGAGCCTGTATGCCGTGCACTGGCGTCCCATGGTGCGCCTCGCCTGGCTCTTCGTGCACGACGACCTCCTCGCCGAGGAGATCGCCCAGGACGCCTTTGTCTCGCTCCATCGCAAGTGGCACGACGTCCGCGAAGGGCGCGGCGCGGCATACCTGCGTCAGAGCGTCGTCAACGGTGCGCGCTCAGCGCTGCGACACCACAAGGTGGAGCAGCGCTACCTCGACTCGAACCGCGCCCACGCCCGACTCCACGTCGCGAGCGCCGAGGAGTCGGCGATGTCCGCGACCGGGTCCGCTGACCTCTTCGCCCGTCTCCAACGCCTTCCAGCACGCCAACGAGAGGTGCTCGTCCTGCGCTACTACCTCGACCTCAGCGAGGCCCAGATCGCCGAAGCGCTGGGCATCGCGCCCGGCTCGGTCAAGGCTCACGCCCACCGGGGACTCGCCGCCCTGCGCACCCAGATGGAGGACCGGACATGACCACGGACTTCGACCAGTCGCCGACCGAGCGTGAGCTTCGCGAGGCCCTCGCCGAGCGTGCCCGTCAGATCCAGCCCTCGTCCCGGCTCGACGCGATCCTCATGGAGGCATCGTCCGTCGAACCGGAGGGGTTTCGCGGTCGCTGGCTGGCCGGGATCGGGGTCGCCGCCGCGGCGGTCATCATCGCGGGCACGGTCTGGGCCACCCGCCCGGACTCGGAGAGCACCCTCCCGGTCGCGCCGCCCTCGTTGACGCCGACATCGACGGGCTCGCCGTCCCCGTCGTCCACGTCCTCGCCCACGTCCTCGCCGAGCGCGTCATCCAGTGGTGCAACGCCCACGAACACGCCGTCAACCTCGGTGTCGACGCAGCCCCCCACCAGCCCCACGGGTGCGCTCGCCATCTATCGGGTCGGAACCAATGGTGGGGCGACGAACCGTCCGGGCCTCGTCCGCGAGTTCTGGTCGCCGTCGTTGGGAAGGACGACCGAGGCACAGAAGGTCACGGCCGCGGTCGCAGAGGCGCTCAAGCGCACGGAGCTCTGGCGCGGTGTGACGGTGCGCGACGTGACTGTCGAGAAGAGCCGCATCTCGCTGAGTCTGTCGAGCCCCGGTTCGAGCGCCTCCTCCGCTGACTCGGCCCAGCTGGGAGTGTCGGCCCTCGTCTGGACCGCCCAGGGTGCGGTCGGACGCGGAGACGTGCCGGTCCGGATCACGACCGCCGGCGGTGGCCAGCTCCTCGGGCACGTGGGCACCGGTTCGAGCTTCACGAGGTCATCGACGCCGCAGGACGACCTGTGCGACATCTGGATCGACACGCCGTCGCCCGGTGCGTCCGTGCGCGCCTCGGATCCGCTCGTCGTGCGTGGACAGGCGGTCGCGTTTGAGGCAAACGTCGAGTGGGAACTGCTGTCCGGCGCGTCAACGGTGCGAGACGGCTTCGTCACGGCCTCGATCGGAGCACCCGAGTCGCGGCACCTTCTCCGTCGACCTGGGCACCCTGGATCCGGGGACCTACACGTTCCGGGCGTTCACGACCTCGGCCGAGGACGGCGTGAGGGTCATCGCCGAGCGCGACGTGACCTTCACCGTCCGCTGATCAGCGCCAGCGGCTGGCGGCGCTGAGGACGGCGAGCGCCGCGGGCCCGGCGCTCGACGAGCGAAGGACGGTGTCGCCGAGCCGGACGATCGACGCGCCCGCCGCCTGCAGGGCGTCGAGTTCTTCGGGGGCGATGCCACCCTCGGGCCCGACGATGACGAGGATGTCGCCCTCGCTCGGCAGGGTGAGCGCAGCGAGCGGTTCGTCGGCGTTCTCATGCAGGACGTATGCCGTTGCGCCGGTTGCGATGCGATCGGCAAGTGCCGCTGTGGTCGCCGCGGGTGCGAGGACGGGACGACGTGGTCGACGCGACTGCTTGGTCGCAGCCACGAGCACGCTGTCCCACTTGGCCCACGCCTTGGCACCACGGTCACCTCGCCACTGGACGATGCTGCGACTCGCCTGCCACGGGACGACCTCGTCGACTCCGAGCTCGGTCGCGGCCTCGATGGCCTGGTCATCGCGGTCGCCCTTGGCGAGGGCCTGGACGAGGACGAATCGCGGACTCGGTTCGGGCACGTCCTCGATCGACTCGGCACGCAGCGTGAGCCGGTCCCGCTCGACCGACGCGACCTCACCCGTGACGACTCGACCCACGCCGTCGGACAGCCGGAGCCACTCGCCCACCTTGGCGCGCTTCACCGTCGCGGCGTGACGCCCTTCAGGCCCGTCGAGCACGACGACATCGCCGGCCCTTGTCGCATCGAGCGCACCAGGAGCCACGAGATACAGCGCGAGCGTCATCGCGTCACCAGCCCACCCAACCCGCATGCCGACTTATTGCGCAGGAGCGACAGTTTCCGGGCCCAAAAACCCCGATCTGTGTCGCTCCTGCGCAATAAGTCGGGTTCATCAGCGGGCCTTGAAGGCGTCGCGGAGCTTGCCGAAGAGCGAGCCCTCGGCGGGGTTGGTGATGCGACCCGTCGGCTTCTCCTCGCCACGCAGCTCGGCGAGCTTGCGGAGCAAGTCCTCCTGCTCGTGACTGAGCTTTGTCGGGGTCTGCACCATCGCGTGGATGATGATGTCGCCGCGTCCGGAGCCGCGCAGGTGCGTCACCCCGAGGCCTCGCAGCCGGATCTGCTCACCGGACTGGATGCCGGTGCGTACGTCGAGGTCACTCACTCCGTCGAAGGTCTCGAACGGGACACTCGCCCCGAGCGCAGCAGCCGTCATCGGGAGCTCGAGCGTCGCGTGCAGGTCATCGCCCTGGCGCTGGAAGCGCTTGTCGCGGCGCACTGCCACCTCGACGTAGAGGTCACCAGGCGGACCGTCGCCGGGGCCGACTTCGCCCTCGCCGGCCAGCTGGATGCGGGTGCCCGTGTCGACACCAGCCGGTACGCGGATCGTCATGGTGCGACGCGTGCGCACCCGACCGTCGCCGGAGCACTCGTAGCAAGGTGCTTCGATGACCTGACCGGTCGCCTGGCAGTTCACGCACGGACGCGAGGTCATGACCTGGCCGAGGAAGCTGCGCTGCACCTGCTGGATCGAGCCGGAGCCCTTGCAGACGTCACAGGTGCGCGTGCCGGTACCGGGCTGGGTGCCGGCGCCGTGACAGGTGGAGCAACCGACGGCGGTGTCGACGACGAGTTCCTTCTCGGCACCGAAGACGGCGTCGACGAGGTCGAGGTCGAGGCGCACGAGCGCGTCCTGGCCGCGCGACTGGCGCGAGCGCGGGCCGCGGCCCTGTGCCTGACCGGCACCCTGACCGAAGAAGGCGTCCATGATGTCGCTGAAGGCAAAGCCCTGACCGAAGCCTGCAGCGCCACCGGCATACGGGTCGGAGCCCATGTCATAGCCCCGGCGCTTCTCGACATCGGAGAGCACGTCGTAGGCCTGTGAGACCTTCTTGAACTGCTCCTCCGCCTCAGGGCTGGAGTTCACGTCGGGGTGGAGCTTGCGGGCCGCGCGGCGGTAGGCCTTCTTGATGTCGTCGGCGGTTGCGTCGCGGGCCACGCCAAGATCGGCGTAGTAGTCGTTCACTGTGGTGGACGTCCTTCGCTGGGTGCTGTTCGGTTCAGGTGGAAAGTCTGCGGGGCAAAGTCTTCAGGTGTTGCTCAATCGAGCCGTCATGCGGTGATCAATCACTGAGGATCCGGCTGACGTAAGTGGCCACGGCGCGCACCGCCGCCATTGTCGTCGGGTAGTCCATGCGGGTCGGGCCGACGACACCGAGTCCGGCCACGAGGTCGGATCCTGCGCCGTAGCCGGACGTGACGAGCGAGGTCGACTGCAACCCGGCATACGGGTTCTCGGCGCCGATGCGCACGGCAACGGCATCGCCCTGCTCGGACACCGTGCCGAGGAGCTTGAGGAGGACGACGTGCTCCTCCAGAGCCTCGAGGACCGGTCCGATCGAGGTGGGAAAGTCTTCGCCCGCGCGCACCAGATGTGAAGCGCCGGCCATGACGACCCGCTCCTCGCGCTGCTCGACGAGGACCTCGGTGAGCTCGGCCGCAATCGCCGCCAGCAGCCCACGCGCACCGGCATCGACCTGGGTCGGCAGCTCCCCGAGCCCGCCAGCGGCATCGGCGAGGGTCTTCCCGACCGTCGCGCCGTTGACGTCGGAGCGCAGCTGGGCGAGCATCCGCTCGGCCGCCGGTTCGGCGAGTTCCAGTCCCGTTTCGAGAACGCGCTGCTCGACCCGACCCGTCGTCGTGATGAGGACGACCAGCAGACGGGAACCACCGATGGGGACGAGCTCGATGTGTCGCACGGATGAGCGAGTGAGTGACGGGTACTGCACCACCGCGACCTGACGGGTCAACGACGCCAGGAGCCGCACCGTGCGGTCGACCACGTCATCGAGGTCGATCGCGCCGTCCAACAGAGAGCTGATGGCGCGCTTCTCGGCGCCGCTCAAAGGTTTGACCCCGCTGATCCGGTCGACGAAGAAGCGGTAGCCCGCATCGGTCGGGATACGACCGGCGCTCGTGTGCGGCGCGACGATGAGGCCGTCCTCCTCGAGGGCGGCCATGTCGTTGCGCACCGTCGCGGCGGAGACCCCGAGTCGGTGACGTTCGAGGAGCGCCTTGGAACCCACGGGCTCGGACGTCTCGACGTAGTCCTGCACGATGGCGCGCAGCACTGCGAGCCGACGTTCGTCGCTCATCCCCGACACCTCCCGTCCTCACTGGCACTCATGCTTGGTGAGTGCCAATTCTACGTCTACCCTCGCGCAGGTGACTGATCGCTACGGCCGGGACGTGCTCTCCGGCGACTGGAAGGCCCCTCGAGGTGGCCGCTCCACGCCTCTCGCCGCCGAGATCGGCGTCGTCGTCGAGGACGTCGAGACCGGCTGGGTCGGTGCCGTCGTGCGCGTCGAGAAGGCGGGCGGCATCCACGTCGTCCACCTCGAGGACCGGCGCGGCAAGACCAAGGCCTTCCCCCTCGGTCCCGGATTCCACGTCGACGGCAGTCCGGTCACGCTCACCCGCCCCACGGCGTCGGCCGACGCGAAGCTGTCCGCAGCCCGCGCGACCGCGTCCCGCACCGCGAGTGGTTCACGTGCGGTGGCCAATGCACCGGCCAAGGTCGCGAGCGCCTCGCGGATCTTCGTCGAGGGCACTCACGACGCCGAACTCGTCGAGAAGGTCTGGGGCCACGACCTCCGTGTCGAGGGTGTCGTCGTCGAGCCCCTCGGCGGCGTGGACGACCTCGAGGCGGCGATCCGCGACTTCGCCCCCGGCCCCGGAAGGCGCATGGGCGTCCTTGTCGACCACCTCGTGCCCGGCACCAAGGAGACGCGCGTGGTCGACGCCGCGTCCCGCCTCAAGCCCTACGCGCCGCACGTCCTCATCGTCGGTCACCCCTACGTCGACGTGTGGCAGTCGGTGCGGCCGGAGCGCCTGGGCATGGAGCAGTGGCCGGTCATCCCGCGTGGCACGTCGTGGAAGCACGGCATCTGCGCGCACCTCGGGTGGCCCCACTCCGACCAGGCCGACATCGCCCGCGCCTGGAAGCAGATCCTCGGCACGGTGCGCTCCTACGCCGACCTGGAGCCCTCGCTCCTCGGTCGTGTCGAGGAGCTCATCGACTTCGTCACCGTGCACTGAGAGTCCGCCGAGCCCTTCGGGCTTTTTCGGGTATGCCGCGCGCTCACCTTCCGCGGCAGGGTCGCCCCTGAACACACCCTGATCTCACCCCGAAACGGGGATGTTTCGTGCTTCGGATGGGTTTGACTGGGTGACAGCACCCCGTCCCCTGAAGGAGGACACCATGACCACCACCCCGCAACCAGAAATCCCGCAGGGGCCCGAATCCCAGCAGCCCCAGGTCGAGCAGCCGCAGCCGTCCCACGGTGAGCAGCCGCAGCCGCCCCAGCCGGTCTACCCGCAAGCCCCTCAGGGGGCCTACCAACAGCCGCAAGAGCCGGCGTACCAGCAGCCCGCTCCCGGTCAGGCCTACCCGGGTCAGCCCGTTGCCGCCGCGCAGCAGGTCCTCGACCCGGCCCAACAGCGCCAGTGGGGCATGCTCAGCCATGTCATCGGCGCCGGAGCCATGATCTTCTCGGCCGGCTTCCTGGGCTTCGTGGGATCGCTCGTGGTCTACCTGCTGTATCGCGAGCGCGGCGACTTCGTGCGTCGGCACGCGGCCAACTCGGTGAACGTCCAGATCACGATGGGCATCCTCACCGTCGTCGGGATCGTCCTGTGCTTGACGATCGTGGGCCTGATCGTCGGCATCCCGCTCCTCATCGCAGCCTGGATCTGGGCCCTGGTGGTTCACATCATTGGCGCCATGAAAGCCAACAACGGCGAGCTCTACGACCCGCCGCTGGCCTACGCCTTCGTCAAGTGAGCTGCACTGACTCCTGACTTGAGTCGAGATGGACCGACGCGCCGTGTGAGCTTTTGCTCGCACGGCGCGTCGGTCTATCTCGATTGTGGGACAGGCGAATTCAGACGCCGCCCTTGAGGAGCAGACCACCGTCGACGACGATGAGCTGGCCCGTCATCCACGCCGCGTCGTCGGAGAGCAGGAACGCCACGACGGCAGCGATGTCCTCGGGTTCACCCAACCGCTTGAGCGGATACCCCGCGGCGACCTTCTCCTCGCGGCCTTCGTAGAGCGCGGTCGCGAACTGGGTCTTGACGACTGCCGGTGCCACCGCGTTGACGCGGACGGTCGGGCCGAGCTCGACGGCGAGCTCCTCGGTGAGGTGAGTGAGCATCGCCTTGCTCGCGCCATAGAACCCGATGCCCGGCGCCGGGCGAATGCCCGCGACCGAGGACACGTTGACGATCGCTCCCCCACGTTCTTCGAGTCCGCCGGCGACCGCCTTCTGGATCCACGAGAGCGCAGCGATGCAGTTGACCTCGACGATCTTGCGGGCGGCATCGAGGTCGAGGTCGACCAGGCGCCCGTAGGCCGGGTTGATGCCGGTGTTGTTCACGAGCAGGTCGACCGGGCCGAACGTCTCGGCCACCTTGGCCAGCACGTCGTCCTGGTGCGCCGCGTCGTCGGCCCGCCCAGCGACCGCCATGGCGACGTCGGCACCACCGAGTGACGCGACCGCCTCGTCGAGCGCCTCCTGCTTGCGGGCCGTGATGCACACGCGCGCCCCTTCGGCGACGAGGCGCTGGGCGATGCCGAGGCCGATCCCGCGGCTGGCCCCAGTGACGATGGCGGTGCGGCCCTCGAGCCGGCGGGAAGTCGTGGAAGTCATGAGCGCCACCCTACGAGCCGCTGCTTCAGCAGGGTTCCAGGGAGACGAGCTGCAGTGCGAACGTCACCCACACAACGCCGCTGGACAGCACAGCCACGGCCCCGGACACCACCTGTGCGCCTGTTTTCAGACGCAGCCAACCACCGCGCAGCGCACACCTCCAGTGAGGGGTCGGGGGGGAGTTGACACGTGTCATCTAGCCCCTTCTGCCCGAACTCGCGACGGAAGAATTCCGTCACCCGTCGGGGCTGGCCCCTCGTGTCGACCGGAGTCGACGCCCAGCAACCGCCGCACCACGGTGTCGGCGAGCAGCCGACCGCGAAGCGTGAGCACGACGCGGCGATCGCGAATGGCCGCCGTCCCGTCGACCAGTCCGTCGGCGACCAACCCCGCCACGGCACGCCGTCCGACGTCGTCGAGCTCGTCCACGACCAGGCCGTCACGAACCCTCACCTGGAGCAGCACCTGCTCGTCGCGGACCTGCTCTGCCGTCAGGGTCTCGCGTCCCGCACCGGGAGACACGCCCTCGGCCAGCCGACCGGCATACGCCCTGGGGTGCTTGACGTTCCACCAACGCACGCCGCCGACGTGGCTGTGGGCGCCGGGACCGACACCCCACCAGTCGCCGCCGGTCCAGTAGCCGTCGTTGTGGCGGCACCGGCCGGCCGGAGTGCGCGTCCAGTTGCTCACTTCGTACCAGTCGAAACCAGCAGCTGACAGGACCGCGTCGGCGATCTCGTACTTCGTCGCCTCGTCGTCGTCATCGGGTCGCGCGACCTCGCCGCGCCGGACCTGGGCGGCGAGCTTGGTGCCCTCCTCGACAACGAGCGCGTAGGCCGAAACATGTTCTGACTCAAGGGAAATCGCCTGGTCGAGGCTGCGTCGCCAGTCGTCGACCGACTCCCCCGGCGTGCCATAGATGAGGTCGACGCTCGTCACGAGTCCGGCGTCCTGCGCGGCCCGAACGGCCTTCCCCACGCCAGCAGGATCGTGAGTGCGATCGAGGGTCGCGAGGACGTGCGGGACGGCCGACTGCATGCCGAGCGAGATGCGAGTGAACCCGCCGTCGGCCAGCTCGCGCAACGAGTCCGGCGTGACCGAATCGGGGTTGGCCTCGGTGGTCACCTCGACGTCGTCAGCCAGTCCAAACCTTTGGCGTATGCCGTCCACAGCCTTCACGAGATCGGCTGCGGCGAGCATCGTCGGGGTTCCGCCGCCGACGAAGATCGTGTCGACGACAGGTGCCGCGTCCCCCAGCACCGCCTGGGCGAGGTCGAGTTCGGCCAGGGTCGTGTCGATGAACGTCGAGGTGCTCGCACCCGGCCCGAGCTCGGTCAGCGTGTAGGTGTTGAAGTCGCAGTAGCCGCAGCGCACCCGACAGAACGGGACGTGCAGATAGATCCCGAAGGGGCGCTTGCCGAGGGTCTGCAGTGCCGTGGCCGGGAGCTCCCCCGAGTCCGGGGCGGGGTCTCCATCAGGCAGGCGAGGCATGCCGCAGATCCTCCCACCCCTCTCCGCTCGGGCCCGCGCCGCCCGAGCACATCGGCCCCGATCGACGTCAGTGAATGGACGCGGCGTGTCCAGCATGACACGCCGTCACGGCCGAAAAAGTTGAAGAAAGTTCGCGTCGAGGGGTTGCGCCGCCCCCTGTCGCCGACTAGAAATATCCCTACGCACTCACCTCGGTGAGAGCGTCAGAGGAAGAACTTCGGTTCGGAATCTGCGAGGCCTCGGAAACTCATACTTTCCGAGGCCTCACCTATTGCCGGGCTAGGTTTGCGTCGTGCGCATCCTCACCGACGACGACGTCCGCGCCTGCCTCCCACCACTGGTCGAGGTGGTTGACCTCGTCGCTGACGCGCTCTCGGCACTGGCCGAGGGCCGCGCCGACGTCCCGCCCAAGCCGACGGTCCGGACCTCCCCCGGCATGTTCGCCAACGCCATGCCCGCGGCCTACCCGGAGCGAAACCTGTTGGGCTGCAAGTGGATCAGCGTCGTGCCGGACAATCCGGTGCGCGGTCTGCCGACCGCCAGCGGGGTCATGGTCATCAACGACGGGACCACCGGCGTACCCCGCGCGCTCCTCCCCGCCCACGAGCTGACGGCGATCCGAACGGCGGCCGTGACCGGCGCCTGCCTTCGCTCCCTCGCCGCCGACGACGGCCCGATCGCCTATCTCGGCGCAGGCCTCCAGGCCCGGTCCCACCTCCGCATCCTCGAGGCGCTCGGGCACACCGAGGTGCACGTCTGGGCCCGTCGCCGAGAGGCGATCGACGCCTTGGTGAGCGAGACCGCAAAGGTCGCACCCGGCATACGCATCGTGGCTTCTCCGTCACGCGAAGCGGCGGTGCGGGACAAGGCCGTCGTCATCACCGGGCTGTCCATCGGGCTCACCGACATGACCATCCCCGTGACGTGGCCGCGCGACGACGCGCTGCTCCTGCCCATCGACTACGCCAGCTCCGTGGGTGCGGAGCTCGCCGACAGCGCTGTGCTCGCTGCTGACGACCCGCAGCAGTTCGCCGCAGTTCGGGCGGTGCGCGGCAAGCTGGACGGCTACCCGACACCGACGTCGTGGACTGGGCACCTGCTGCACGCGCCGCGCCCCCACGGCCGGCTCGTCGTCCAGAACCTCGGCACCGGCATCACCGACCTCGTTGTCGCGAGCGCCATCGTGGACCGCGCCGAGGCGACAGGAACTGGTCAACTCGTCGACATGTGATCCACCTACGATGGCGAGGTGAGCGACGCGAGCGAGCATCCGGTGACCGACGAACCGACGCACGAGGGTGGGCCTGACCGCTGGATCGAGCTCGAGGGCGTCGTCAACATGCGCGACTCGGGCGGGCTCCCGACTCGTGATGGCGGCACCATCGCGCCGCACCGGCTGCTGCGCTCGGACAACCTCCAGGACCTCAGCGAGGACGACGTCCGCCAGATCGTCGACGTCCTGGGCGTGAGCGACATCGTCGACCTGCGCAGCGACACCGAAGTGAGCACCGAGGGACCCGGGCCGCTCTGGCACGTCGAGTCCCTCACCCACCACCACCACTCGCTCTTCGGCGACGGCCGATCCGTGACTGCCGAACAGGCCCTGGCGATGCCGGAGCACTCGAAGCGCGCGACCCGTGACGCGGGCTTCTGGTCCGACCACTACCTCGGCTACCTCGCCGCCCGCCCGGACTCGATCTCGGCGGCACTCGACGTGGTCTCACGCAGCACGGGGGCGACCGTGATCCATTGCGCCGCCGGCAAGGACCGCACGGGAACGGTCATCGCGCTCGCTCTGGACGCTGCCGGCGTCCCCCACGAGGCGATCGTCGAGGACTACGCCCTGACCGGTGAGCGCATCGAAAAGATCATCGCCCGCCTCATGCCGCGCGACCTCTACGGCAACGCCCTGCGACACCAGAGCGTCGCCGACCAGCTGCCCCGTCCCGAGACGATGCGCACCATCCTTGACACGGTGCAGAGCGAGTTCGGTGGTGCGCAGGGGTGGCTGCGTGAACAGGGCTGGAGCGACGCTGACATCGAGCGACTCGTCGCGAGGCTGACGTCGTGACGACTCCCGGACCGGTGCTCCCTGCACCCGTCCCGGACTCACGTCGCCGCAACCGGCGCCGTGCGATGCGGGTTCTCCTCGTGGACACCGAGGATCGGCTCCTGCTCTTTCGCGACAGCGACCCGGGGATCGTGCCGGTGCCGACGTTCTGGATCACCGCAGGCGGTGGAGTCGACCCCGGCGAGACCGACCTCGAGGCCGCCGTGCGCGAAGTCGCCGAGGAGACCGGTCTGGCGATCGCTCAGTCCGACCTCGTCGGACCCTTGGCGCAGCGCGTGGTCGTGCACGGCTACAGCGATGTCGTCACGACCCAGGACGAGGTGTTCTGGTTCGTGCGGTGCGCACCATTCGTGATCTCGACCGAGGGCCACACCGAGGACGAGATCGCGACGATGACCTCACACCACTGGTGGACCCGCGTGGAACTCGAGGCGAGCAACGAGGACATCTGGCCACGCGATCTGCTCGCCGTCTGGACCCAGGTCGGCCCAGGCGACACCTTCAGCGGCGCACCGCTCGCCCTCGGCGAGGTCGACGAGTCGACAGTCGCCCCCGCCTGAGCACAACCGGAAGGATCAGCCGGCGTCGACGGGTTCGAGCGCGAAGACCGGGATCAGCCGCTCGGTGTTGACCTGGTACTCCGCGTAGTTCGGGAACGCCGCCACGCAACGCGTCCACCATGCCTCGCGCTCCGCGCCCTCAAGTTCGCGTGCCTTCGCGACCCACGTGCGGGTCCCGTCCTGCAGTTCGAGAGTCGGGTTCTTGCGGAGGTTGGCGTACCACTTCGGGTGCTCGGGCGCGCCACCCTTGCTGGCCACGGCGGCATACACGCCGTCGTGCTCGACCCGCATGAGCGGGACCTTGCGCACCGAACCGGTCACGCCGTTCATCGTGAGGAGGACGACGGGTCGCCCCTGGATGTCGACGGACTCGGTGGTGCCGGTCTCCGTGATGGTGTCGACCTGCTTGCGCACCCAGTCGCTGGGGCTCGGGACATATTCGCCGGTGATGGTCATGCCCACCACAACACCACAGTTGGTCGAACTATTCGCTACTTCTTCTTGTCGCTCACGTAGATCGTGATGACACCCTCGACGACCGGGGTGCCGTCCTCGCGGATCGCCTTGACCCGCACCTTGACGTCACCGGTCCGATCCCAGTCGGCGGGGTCGGTGTCCGCGGTGCAGAGCAGGTCGGTCGTCGACTTGGCCGTGTAGGCGACCTCCATGCCCTTGGGGATCCAGCGGCGGTCCGTGGGGACCGTGGCCTCGGCGAGCAGCCCCATGGCGGCCTCGAGTCCGTTGCACACGGCGATCGCGTGAACCGTGCCGATGTGGTTCTGCACCGCGCGCCGCTTCTTGATCGTGAGCTCTGCGTGGTTGGGGCGCACCTCACGGACCTGGGGCCGCACCGTCCAGAAGTACGGCGCCTTCTGCGCGAACAGGAACGAGAAGGCCTGCTTCCCGAGGGGCAGGGAGGTGAGCTTGCGATACAGAGCAAAGGTGTCCGGCATACGCCATATCCTACTGGCGAGTAGCTGGGCCCGCCGTGGACGTGGCCGACGTCGCAGCAGCAGACTGCGGTGCAGCCCCATCCACCGACGTCGAGGACAACGAACCACCCGCCATGACGACCACCCAACGGCTCATCGATCACGTCGACAGGATCGGCGCCGAGCACCCGCCCATCGACCTCGCCACGGTCGACTTCACGGTGCGCGACCCGGCCCTCGTCCGTGAGCGGTTCGGGCACGTCCTCGACTACATGGCACGAGTCGAGCTCGAGGTGGACCGCAACGTCCTGGAGCTCGGCGCGATGATGCCGCACCCGCCCGAGGTGGACCTGCAGTTCTACCGGGACGTGTGGCGGGACCAGGAAGTGGCCCACGGACAGGTGCTGGACCGTCTCCAGCAGGTCATCGGACGGCCCCCGGCCGTGACCGACACCGAGACCGTGTCGGTGAAGCTGCGTCTCCTCGGCGTCCTCGCCCAGGTCACCCCGATCCAGGACATGGTGCGGATGCTCTACTACCTCACCGGAATGGCGACCGAGCGCAGTGCTGTGATCGCCTACAACCGCCTCCACGCCGGTCTCGTCGCGGTCGGTGAGCTCGCCATCGCCGAGACCGCCATCGCACCGATCCGTCGGCAGGAGCCACCCCACTACGCGTTCTAC
Source organism: uncultured Actinomycetota bacterium (assembly GCA_963807825.1). GTDB lineage: Bacteria > Actinomycetota > Actinomycetes > Actinomycetales > Dermatophilaceae > Knoellia. Next base: position 107,962 of record CAWEDC010000012.1, on the reverse strand, counting down.
AAGCTCTCGGCCCGTGGCCTCGCACCGACGCTGTCGGGCTGGCAGAAGTGGCTGGTTCGTCGGCTGCGTGCCACGACCTTCGCCCCGGTCGGAGCCAACAGCGCCTCGCAGCGCGCCGACTTCGGCGGAGTCCTTGTCGCGCTGGGGTTCGCCAATGACACCGACTCCTTCGCCGACGAGATCAGCCGGGTCGAGCACGACCTGCTTCGAGCACGCAAGGCTGGGTTGCGGGTGCCGACCTACGTCGTGGACGCCCTTCGCGACGCCGTTGCTCTCCACAAGGCTCGCGCCGGGCGCACCTGACTACTTCTTCTTGGTGTCGCCGCCGTCGTCGGACGACAGGGCTGCGATGAAGGCTTCCGGCGGGACCTCGACGGTGCCGATGTTCTTCATCCGCTTCTTGCCGGCCTTCTGCTTCTCGAGCAGCTTGCGCTTGCGGCTGATGTCACCGCCGTAGCACTTGGCGAGAACGTCCTTGCGGATGGCGCGGATGTTCTCGCGAGCGATGACCCGAGCGCCGATGGCGGCCTGGATCGGCACCTCGAACTGCTGGCGCGGGATGAGCTCCTTGAGCTTGCCGGCCATCATGTTGCCGTAGGCGTAGGCCTTGTCCTTGTGGACCACCGAACTGAAGGCGTCGACGTTCTCACCCTGCAGCAGGATGTCGACCTTGACGAGGTCAGCGGCCTGGTCCCCCGCCTCCTGGTAGTCGAGTGAGGCGTAGCCACGGGTGCGCGACTTCAGCTGGTCGAAGAAGTCGAAGACGACCTCGGCCAGGGGCACGGTGTAGCGCAACTCGACGCGGTCCTCGGAGAGGTAGTCCATGCCCTGGAGCTGTCCACGCTTGGTCTGGCAGAGCTCCATGATCGCGCCGATGAACTCGCTCGGCGCCAGGATCGTCGCCTTGACGACGGGCTCGCGCACCTCGGCGATCTTGCCGTAGGGGAACTCGCTCGGGTTGGTCACGACGATGACCGAACCGTCGTCCATGGTGACGTCGTAGATGACGTTGGGCTGGGTCGAGATGAGGTCGAGGTCGAACTCGCGCTCGAGGCGTTCGCGCACGATCTCGAGGTGGAGCAGGCCGAGGAAGCCGCACCGGAACCCGAAGCCGAGCGCGACCGAGGTCTCCGGCTCGTAGACGAGAGCCGCGTCGTTGAGCTTGAGCTTGTCGAGAGCGTCACGCAGCAGCGGGTAGTCCGAACCGTCGATCGGGAAGAGCCCCGAGAAGACCATCGGCTTGGGGTCGCGGTAGCCGCCGAGGTCCTTCTCGGCAGGCTTGCGCTCGTTGGTGACCGTGTCCCCCACGCGCGACTGGCGCACGTCCTTCACTCCGGTGATGAGGTAGCCGACCTCACCGACGCCGAGGCCCTTGCCGGGCACCGGCTCGGGCGAGATGACACCGATCTCGAGCAGCTCGTGCGTCGCCCGCGTCGACATCATGATGATCTTCTCGCGCGGGTTGAGGTTGCCGTCGACCACGCGGACATAGGTCACGACACCGCGGTAGGTGTCATAGACGGAGTCGAAGATCATCGCCCGCGCAGGGGCGTCGGGGTCGCCCACCGGGTGCGGGATCTGCCGGACGATCGCGTCGAGAAGTTCCTCGACGCCGACGCCGGTCTTGCCCGAGACCCGGAAGCAGTCCTCGGGTTCGCAGCCGATGAGGTGGGCGAGCTCCTCGGCGTACTTCTCGGGCTGGGCGGCTGGGAGGTCGATCTTGTTGAGGACCGGGACGATGGTGAGGTCGTTCTCCATCGCGAGATAGAGGTTCGCGAGAGTCTGGGCCTCGATGCCCTGGGCGGCGTCGACGAGGAGCACTGCACCCTCGGACGCCGCGAGCGAGCGCGAGACCTCATAGGTGAAGTCGACGTGCCCGGGGGTGTCGATCATGTTGAGGATGTAGTCGCCCGAGGTGCCGTCGGCAGCCACGCTCTCCCACGGCATACGCACCGCTTGGCTCTTGATCGTGATGCCACGCTCGCGCTCGATGTCCATGCGGTCGAGGTACTGCGCGCGGGCCGCGCGGTCGTCGACGACGCCGGTGATGCCGAGCATGCGGTCAGCGAGGGTCGACTTGCCGTGGTCGATGTGGGCGATGATGCAAAAGTTGCGGATCGCCTCCGGCGGCGTGGCGTGCGGCTGCAGCACGGTGCGGGCGCGGGGAGACACAGTCGTGGAGTCCTCAAGGAAGGTGGAACGGAGTCGGGACAGTCTCCCATGTCACACCGTCGACCAGAGACATCGATGCTACCGCTTGGTAGCCTTGCCACCGACGCGGTCGTTCGATCGCCACCATCTCTCTCTGGAGGACGACAATGACGTCACGCCGCACCTCGATCCGTCGCACCGCCATCGCCACTGCCGCAGTCGGCGCAGCCACCGCACTCGTTGTGGGAGCCGCTCCGTCCGCCAATGCCGACACGGTCTGGGTCCTCAACTACCACGCCGACGTGACGTCGACGATCAAGAAGCTCAACCAGAAGGTTGTCTTCCCCCGGGGCACGGCCACGACCTCGCTCAACCTCGACACGCACAAGATCGTCTCCGGCTCGGTCAATCTCCCCGCCGCGAGCACGACGATGGCCATCGCCGGTCTCCCGCTGGTCAAGGTCACCCAGAAGGTCGAGCAGGTCGGCACCGTCACGGGCGACCTCGATGCCGCCAACAACGTCACGGTCACCCAGAAGTTCAACATCCGCATCACCCGGGTCGAGGCCCTGGGCGTCCCCATCAACCTCGTCCCGTCGACGTGCATCACGTCGACGCCGGTCACCGCCGTCCTCAAGGGCAAGATCGGGGGCCTGTTCGACCCCTACACCCTGAGCGGCACCTACACGATCCCGAAGTTCAAGGACTGCGGCCTCAACACGCTCGTGCTCAACCTGGCCATCCCCGGCGCGGGCAACACGCTGAACGCGACCTTCAGCCCCCGCGCCGCCTGACACACCTGCGCTGACACCAGCGACACGAGAGGCGTATGCCGTGGTGACCCCACGGCATACGCCTCTCGTGTGTGTTCGTTGCGTAGCGTGCAGAGCATGGCGAGCTACCCCGGAGACTTCGACGGACCGCTGGACCCGAGCTACCACCCCGAGCCCGACGGCGCACCGGACCCCGGCGAGGTCGTGTGGGCGCGCGTCCCGTACGAGGAGGACGCGACCCAGGGCAAGGACCGACCGGTGCTGGTGCTCGGGTGGGACGGCGACTGGGTGCTCGGCCTGTACCTCACGAGCAAGGACCACGACCGCGACCACGAGCAGGAGCGCCGAGCCGGGCCGCATCTGGGTCGACGTCGGGGCCGGCGGCTGGGACAGCAAGGGCCGCCCCTCGGAGGCACGCGTCAACCGGGTCGTCCGGATCGACCCTGCGACGATCCGACGCGAAGGGGCCGTGCTCGAGCGTGCTCGCTGGGACGACGTGATGGCGGCACGTCGAAACCTGAGCGCGCCGGAGTCGAACGACCGGGGAGACCTCCCCGGTTAAAGACTTGGTCAGTTCCGGCTCCCCCGGTTGCGGGGGTCTGCCCGTGGCCCTTGGCTGGAGGAGCGCCCGGACCTCCCGCGCGCCAACCCAAGGAGCGCTCATGATCAGCCTCTCCCGTCGCGTCGCCGGACTCACCGTCGCGGCCGCCCTCGCACTCACCCCGCTCGCGATGCAGGCCGCCACCGCGAAACCGTCGCCAGACGGCTTCCGGCAGGCGTCGACGACGGCGGCGGCGACCCAGACGCTCGGCATGGACGTGGCCTCGCACCAGGGCAACGTCGACTGGGCCTACTGGTGGGGGCAGGGTCGGAAGTTCGCCTACGTCAAGGCGACCGAGGGCACGACCTACACGAATCCCTACTTCGCCCAGCAGTACAACGGGTCCTACAACGTCGGCATGATCCGCGGCGCGTACCACTTCGCCCTGCCCTCCAACTCGACCGGAACGGCGCAGGCCGACTGGTTCGTCAACCACGGTGGCGGCTGGTCGGGCGATGGCAAGACCCTCCCGGGCGTCCTCGACATCGAGTACAACCCCTATGGAGCCAGCTGCTACGGCCTGACCCAGGCCGGCATGCGGAGCTGGATCGCCGCGTTCACCTCGCGCTACAAGGCCCGCACCGGGCGCGACGCCGTGATCTACACGACGACCGACTGGTGGACCCAGTGCACGGGCAACACCAGCCAGTTCGCGTCGCTCAATCCCTTGTGGATCGCGCGCTACAACAGCACGGTCGGGACGCTGCCGGCCGGCTGGTCCTACTACACGTTCTGGCAGTACACGGACAGCCCGCTCGACACCAACCGCTTCAACGGTGACCTCACCCGCCTCAGGGCCCTCGCCCTGGGCTGACGCCGGACATGCGCGAGGGCCCGTCACCGTGATGGTGACGGGCCCTCGTGCGTTGCGACCTGAACGGATCAGGTCAGCAGTTGATCCAACTCAGCAGTTGATCAAACTCAGAGGCTGGCGGCCTTCTTGGCCATGGCCGACTTCTTGTTGGCCGCGTTGTTCTTGTGAAGAACACCCTTGCTGACGGCCTTGTCGAGCTTGGTCGACGCAACCTTGAGCGCGTCCTTGGCCTCGTCGACCTTGCCGGCCTCCGCGAGGTCGCGGAACTTGCGGGCAGCGGTGCGGACGTCGGACTTGACGGCCTTGTTGCGCTCGGTCGCGACCTTGTTGGTCTTGATGCGCTTGAGCTGGGACTTGATGTTTGCCACGAAGAAATCTCTCTGGTGAGGTCGGTAATTGCCGTAGAGGGCGGCAGACGCGGTTCGGGACCGGGAGTGGGGACGCCCTTGCGTGAACCGCTTCTGGGTGGAGCAGCGAGCGCGCACGACCTGAGCGCGCACGCGAAGGGCAAATCTACCAGCGTGTCAGCGTGACAAGCAAAACGACGAAACCGCTTGGGTATGCCGCCCGCTCCCCTGCCGCTCAGCCGTCGCCGTTCGCCTTCTCCCGAGTGATCGTCAGGACGGCCCGCTCGACGGCATAGACGGGGTCACGTCCGCCGCCCTTGACCTCGAAGTCCGCGGCTGCAACGGCCTGGAGGGATCGTGCGAGGGCCTCGGCCGTCCAGCCCTGGAGCGAGCGCCGCGCCTTGTCGACCTGCCACGGGGCCATGCCGAGGTCGCGGGCGAGGTCGTTGGATCGCCCCCGACCGGCGGAGCCGACCTTGATGAGCTGGCGGATCTGCTGGGCGAGGACGGCGACGATCGGCACCGGGTCGACGCCGACGGCGAGCGCGTGACGCAGGAGTCGCAGGGCCTCCCCCGCGTCGCCGGCGACGGCCGCGTCGGCGACCTTGAAGCCGGTGGCCTCGACCTTGCCGCCGTGATAGGTCAGGACGACCTGCTCGTCGATGGTGCCGGTCGTGTCGGCGATGAGCTGCTGGCAGGCGGATGCGAGCTCGCGCAGGTCCTTGCCGATGGCGTCGACGAGGGCCTGGACGGCTTCGCCGGTCGCGCGGCGCTTGGCGCGGCGGAACTCGTTCATGGCGAAGTCGGCCTTGTCGCGGTCGGTCTTGATCGCGGGGGCGTCGATGAGTCGCGCCCGGGCCTTCTTGAGGGTGTCGAGGACCTTCTTGCCCCGGTTGCCGCCCTTGTGGATGACGACGAGGGTGACGTCCTCGGGAGGCGCAGCGAGGTAGGCGAGCAGGTCCTGCTGGAGTTCGTCGGTGGCCTCGTCGAGGTCGTGGACGACCACGGCCTTGTCCCCACCGAACAGCGAGGGGCTGGAGTGGACCATGAGCTCGCCCGGCTCGTAGGCGCTGGCGTAGAGGCGGATCACCTCGACGTCGGGGTTGTGCTCCTTGATCAACTGGACCGTCTCGGCGAGGCCGCGCTCGGCGAGGACCTGCTCGGGTCCGGCGATGAGGACGAGCGGCGGAACCCGGCGCTGCACCTCGACAAGATCACTCACGGCGGTCACTCTGCCATGGAGGTCCGACGGCGCCCACGCCACCAAACGAGCAGGACAGCGGCGGCGACCACGAGGGCGATCTCCTTCCACCACCACGTCCACCACGCATTCGAGGTGCCGAAGAAGCTTCCGGAGGGCTTCCCGTTCAGTGCGTCCGACGCCCAAATGATGCGATGCACGCCGATGGCGTGGTCGATCACAGTCGTCGGCGCCGAAGGGCCAAGGGCAACCGTGGGCCGGACCTGTCCTTCACTGAAGACGACCGGAGCGTCGTGGCTCCACGCGAGAACCTCGCCGTTGACGGCGGCCCCGACATTGGACAGTCGGTTGAGCTCGATCCAGGTGAGCATGGAAGTGGGTTCACCGTCGAGGCCGACGGGTTTGAGCCCCGGGAGGGACACTCCCACCAACCACGGCATCTGGTCGCTCTTGCCCGACAGAGAGAGCCACAACGTCCCGTCGCCACGGACTGACCCCCACCACTGGCCATCCAGGAACACCGGGCCGTTCGGTGACTCGCCGAACTGAATGCTGCCCAGGCCGGTGGCGGCGCCCGTTGTTCGGCTCCACACCATGACGTCGAGGCCTGTGTCAGTGGTTGCGGTTGGCGCCGCGGCCGAAGCCCTCCCCACGAGTCGATCGTCATCCATCCAACCGACCGCTTGCTCCATGCCCGTGACGACCTGCGTCGCCCCGCTCTCGGTATCGATCACCACTGGACCCGAGGCCGTTGGCAGCGCAAGGGCTTCTCCGGACGGCGAGAAAGTCGCTGGCGACTGACCCTCCAGCTCGTACTTGCGGTCGTTGCCCGAGATGCCAGCCGTCTGGGAACTCCCGAAGTCGGCGAAGACCTGGGTGATCCCAGTGTTGAGGTTGCGAATCACCCAGCGGTTGTCGGCCGTCTCGAAGTAGGCGATCCGACCGACCGTCGGGCGAGACCGCAGGTAGGACGTCGGCCGCCGAACCCGTCGCACCCTCAAGGGTGCGGCGCTCACCGTCCGGCGTGACAATCTGCCACTGCGCCTTCACGGCGGTGTCGGCCTCCAAATGAATGAGTGCCGCCACGGGAGGCGCTTTTTCAGTCAGTGTTGGGGTCCACCACTGGTGGCCGATGCGTTGTGGGTATGCCATGACGCCTCGCTCCTGCCCGCCATCCGCAGGGAGCAACTGGTCCGGCAACAACTTCGAGGTCCCCAGGACGAGGGACGCCACCACGGCGAGCGCCGCCAGCGCCCCGGCCGCAGTTGCAGCTCCCCGCACAAGACGGCGCCGCCGGCCAAGCCGCCACATCTCGTCGATGTGGTCCGTCCCGGGAACGTCCGGGCCATCTGGGCCGAGCTCGGCAGCCTCACGCATGAGTCGTGTCAGGGTGTCCATCACCGCTCCTCCGATACCGGGGCGAGGTCGTGCATCAGTTCAGGGTTGAGCTCGCGGAGCCTGCCGAGAGCGTGCCTCGCCTGCGACTTCACCGTGTTGACCGAGCAGCCGAGGATCGCGGCGGTCTGCACCTCGGTGCGGTCCTCGAGATAGCGCAGGACGAGCACCGAGCGCTGCTTCGGCGTGAGTCGATCAAGTGCGTCCATGAGCGCAACCCGCAGCTCGCGGTCGTCAGATGCGCGCGCAGCTTCGGGGGCGTCAGCGACGAGGCGTTCGGGTCGGCGTTGTCGGCGCCGCCACTGGTCGATGTTGATCCGGTGCAGCACCGTGCGCGCATAGGCCATCGGGTCGGAGTCGTGTCGAGCGATCGACGACCACTTGCTCGCCATCCGCACGTGCGTCTCCTGGACGAGGTCCTGGGCACCGTGGTGGTCACCGGTGAGCAGCCAGGCGACGCGAAGAAGCGGCGTCGTGCTCGCACGCACGAACGCCTCGAAATCGGCATCAGGCCGGGACCAGCTCATGACCACCTCCGGACCTTGTCACGCTGGCCGTGACCGGTTCGGGTGGAAGCGGAAATCAGTCGAAGCTGAGGGTGGAGCCGGCACCGGCCTTGAGGCCGAGTCCTTCGAGTCGGGCGGCAATCACGTCGGAGGGCAGCTCGAGTGACTCGCTGAGCTCCTCGACGTCGAGGCCGAGCTCGACGCCGTCGCGCAGTTCCTCGTCCTCCTGATCGGTCCAGGGGTGGCCCTGGGTCACGGCGGTGCGAGCCGCGGGTGCCGGCGGCGGAGCCACGGCCACCGGACGGGTGTCGGTCGCGTCGACCTCACCCTTGACCTCGGCGTCACCCATCGTGGTCCCCTTGACGGCGCCAGTGAGGCCGCGCAGGGCTGGATCTGCGACCTCGAGCGGCGGCGGTGCCGTCTCATCGAGCCGCTTGAGCGCGTTGAGGACCAATGCCCGATCGGACGTCGGCCAGAAGGGAGGCAGCGAACGCTGGAGGAACCCGGCATACCGGGCGCTCATCATGCGGGAGTCGAGGAAGGCGACGACTCCGCGATCGTCTCCACGACGGATGAGGCGGCCGGCACCCTGTGCGAGGCGAAGGGCCGCGTGCGTCGCGCTCACGGCCATGAAGCCGTTGCCACCCATGCGTGCGATGGCCTGCGACCGCGCGGACGCGAGCGGATCGTCGGGCCGAGGGAACGGGATGCGGTCGATGATGACGAGCTGGCACGACGAGCCGGGCACGTCGACGCCCTGCCACAGGCTGAGCGTGCCGAAGAGGCAGGTGCGCGGATCGCGGGCGAACTGCCGCACGAGGGTCGAGATCTGGTCCTCGCCCTGGCAGAGCACCGCGATCTCGCCGTCGAGGTCCTTGAGCCGCTCGCGCATCTCGTCGGTCGCCGCGCGCGCGGCGCGCATCGACGAGAAGAGGCCGAGGGTGCGCCCGCCGGCGGCACGCACCAGTGCCTCGATCTCGTCCATCGTCTCGGGCGCTGCGCCGTCGCGACCGGGCGCCGGCAGCTGCTTCGCCACATAGGCGATGCCCTGCTGCGGGTAGTCGAAGGGGCTGCCGACATCGAGGCCGGTCCACTTCGGGGCCCCCTCGCCGCGCAGCCCGATCGTGCCGGCCACCGCGTCGAAGGTTCCGCCGAGCTCGAGCGTCGCCGAGGTGAGGACGACAGTGCGATCCTCGAAGATCTTGTCTCGCACGAGCATCGCCACGCTCATCGGCGCAACGCGCAGCACGCTCCCCCGTCGAGGGTCCTTGCTGACCCACACGACGTCGAGTTCGCGCTGCTCGAGGACGCGGGAGGCGTTGTCGTTGAGCTCATCGATGGCGGCGCGGGCGATCTGACGCGCGCCGTCGACCTCCTGGCCGGCCGGAGGCTTGAGCTCGGTCTGCACCTGGCGGGTCGTGTCCCTCAGGCGCGCGAGTGCGAGACCGAGATTGTCGGGTATGCCGGTGAGTCGCCCTTCCGGGATCTCGTCCAGCACCGATTCGAGGAAGGTCCCCGCGTCGTCAACCGTTTCGCTCGAATCGGCCTGTCTCCCAGCACGTTTGGCCGCGTTGCGGACCATGGCGGGGGTGACCTCGTCGGTGATCGTCGCGGTGACGCGGTCGACGAGTTCGTGGGCCTCGTCGATGACGAGGACGTCGTGCTCGGGCAGCATCTGCCGACCCTCGAAGGCGTCGATGGCCATGAACGAGTGGTTCGTGACGATGACGTCGACGCCCTTGGCGGCCTCGCGGGAGCGCTCGACGAAGCACTCGGCAACCATCGGGCACTTGCCGCCGAGGCACTCGTGCGCGCTCACCGACACCTGACGCCAGGCCCGCTCGGACACACCGGGGACGAGCTCGTCGCGGTCGCCGGACTCGGTCTCGTCGGCCCACTCGCGCAGTCGCACGACCTCCTTGCCGAGGCGACCGGCCTGCTGGTCGACGTCGCCGACACCGAACAGGCCTTCTTCGTCGTCGGGGAATCCGCCCTCGAGCTTGTGGGCACACAGGTAGTTGCGGCGGCCCTTGACGATCGCGTAGGTCGGGCGTCGACCGAGCAGCGGCTCGAGTGAGTCGGCAACGCGGGGCATGTCGCGGTCGACGATCTGGGCCTGGAGCGCGAGGGTCGCCGTTGCGACCACTGCGGGCTTGCCCGCGTCGATGGCGTGCTGGACGGCGGGGACGAGGTAGGCGAGGGACTTGCCCGTGCCGGTTCCGGCCTGCACGAGGAGGTGCTCGCCCGTGTCGATCGAGTTCGCGACGGCCTTGGCCATGCTCACCTGCCCGGGGCGCTCACTGCCCTTGACACCGCTGACCGCTGCGGCGAGGAGGTCGTCGAGGGTTGGCACCGAGTCAGCCTATGCGCAGCCACGGACAGCTCTGACCCACCATCCACAGGCGAGTCGAGGCGACGGGTCAGACGGCGCCGGGCTTCTGCATGAGTCCGCCGTCGGCGATGATCGTCGTCGCCGTGATGTAGGACGCGGCCTCGCTCGCGGCGAAGCAGACGACCTTGCCCATCTCCTGCGGCGAACCGATGTAGGACAGCGGGATCGCGTCCTCGAGGGCCTTGGTCTCGCGCAGGAGTGTCGTCGGCGTTGATCGGGGTGTTGATCGCACCGGGGCCGACGCCGACCATCCGGATCTTGTCGGCGCCGAGCTCCACGCCAGCGGTGCGGGTGAGCATGCGCATGCCGCCCTTGGAGATGCAGTAGGCGAGGTCGCTCGGCATCGGCCACTCCTCGTGGGTCGAGGTGATGTTGACGATGACGCCACCATCGCCCTGCGTGCGCATCTGCTCGGCGGCGAGTTTCGAGCCGAAGACGGCGCCCTTGAGGTTGATGTTCATGAGGAGGTCGTACTTCTCCTCGGTGAGGGTCGCCAGCGTCTCGCCGAACTCGACGCCCGCGTTGTTGACCATGACGTCGAGGCGCCCATAGGTGTCGACGGCCGTGGCAATGAGCTTCTCGAGGTCGGCGACCTTGGACACGTCGGCCTTGCACCCGATGGCCTCTCCCCCATCACCCTCGATGTCCCTGATGATCGCGTCGGTGGCCTCGGGGTGCGACACGTAGTCGATGACGACCTTGGCGCCCTGGGCCGCGGCCTCGCGCACGATGCCCTCGCCGATGCCGCTGTTGCCACCGGTGACGATGACGACCTTGCCCTCGAGCGGGCGGTCGGCGGTGCTCTTGCTGGTCGGGCTCATGAGTCGATCTCCTTGCGCAGGTTTTCGGGCGTGGTGCAGATGAGGTGGGCAACGAGCGCGGTCCACCCGGTCTGGTGTGAGGCACCGAGACCGACGCCGTTGTCGCCGTTGAAGTGCTCACTGAACGTCGGGTGGGCATCCCAGAGCGGACCCGGCGGGATGCTCGCGCGGGGTGCCGGGGCGGCGCCCACCCTCGCCGGGCAGGAAGAGCGAGATGAGCCGGTCCCGAATCCCGAAGGCTGCCTCTTCGAGCGCGACCTTGTGACCCGAGCCCGTCGGGAACTCGACCTGCAGGTCACCATCGGCCCCGTCGGCGATGACGATGAGCGCGTCGAGGATGAGGACGTTGGTCGGGAACCAGATCGGCCCACGCCAGTTGGAGTTGCCGCCGAACATGCCGGTCGAGGACTCACCGGGGTCGTACTGGATGTGCACCGAGGTGTCACCCACCGCGATCTCGGCGCCACCGCGGTAGGCAGCCGAGAGCGAACGTATGCCGTGCGGCGAGAGGAATTCGTCCTCGTCGAAGAGCCTGCGGAGCAACGCCTCCAGCCTCGAGCGGACCACCGGCGTCAGGCTGTTGTGGACGACGTCGCCGTCCTGGCTGTGCAGGAGCGAGTCGGTGAGGTCGGGGCGCCGATCCTGCAGCCACTGCAACCTCGCCCTGAAGTCGGTGAGTTCGTTGAACGCCCACGCCGGCACGTTGGCGACCGCGATGAGCGGCAACAGTCCGACGAGCGAGCGCACGCGGACGGGCGATCCCTTGTCGTTCTCATCGACGAGGACGTCGTAGAAGAACTCGTCGGTGTCGTCCCACAGCGAGACGCCCTCGGTGCCGAACGTCTCCATGGCCTCGGCGATCGAGAAGAAGTGCTCGAGGAAGGTCGTCGCGAGACCGTCCCAGTCACGGTCGATCCGACTGAGCTCCAAGGCAATCCGCAGCATCTGCAGGCAGGTGAACGCCATCCAGCTCGTCGCGTCGGACTGCTCGAGCCGCCACCCGTCCGGCACCTCGCGCGACCGGTCGAACACGCTGATGTTGTCCATCCCGAGGAAGCCGCCCTCGAAGAGGTTGGACCCGTCGGAGTCCTTGCGGTTGAGCCACCACGAGAAGTTGAAGAGCAACTTGGTGAAGACGCGCACGAGGAAGCCGTGGTCCTGCGCACCGTCAAGGACGTAGACGTGCCACGCCGCCCACGCGTGCACCGGCGGGTTGACGTCGCCGAACTGCCATTCGTATGCCGGGAGCTGACCGTTGGGGTGTTGGCTCCACTCGCGACACATGAGCATCAGCTGGTTCTTGGCGAAGGCCGGGTCCATGTGGGCGATCGCGACGGTGTGGAAGGCGAGGTCCCAGGCGGCGAACCAGGGGTACTCCCACTCGTCGGGCATCGAGATGACGTCGGCGAGGGCGACGTGCGTCCACGAGGTGTTGCGGGCATAGGGCTCGCGGGCCTTGCGTGCCTCCGGAGGCGGCGGCCCCGCGGGGTCGCCCTCGAGCCACTCGCGCACGTTGTAGCGGTAGAGCTGCTTTCCCCAGTTGAGCCCGGCGAAGGCACGTCGGGCGACGAGCCGCTCCTCGTCCCCGGTGTGCTCCGGGATGATCGCCGCGTAGAAGGCGTCGGCCTCACTGCGACGGGCCGTGAGGATGTCGTCGAAGCCCTGGTCGAACGCACCGTCCAGGGGCGGGGCTTCCGGCGCATCCTCGACCCACGCGTCGTCGTGGAGCCGCAGCCGCACCCGCACGGTCTCGCCGGGTCCGACGGCGTCGAAGTGGTAGCGCAGGGCCACCTTGGTCCCGCGCCCATCGGTGGCGAGCAGGCTCGGGTCGGAGTGCACGATCGCCCGGTCCACCGCGTTCTTGGGGTGCGGGCTGAGGCTCTCGCCCTCACCCCACACCTCGGGCACGTTGGTCTCGTTGTCGCAGACCAGTGCCTCGGGGGCGCCCTCGGCGATGAGCGTGACGACGCCGATGTGGGCGTGGGTGGCGCGCAGGACGACTGTCCCCGCTGGTGCGTCGGGAAGCACCTCGATGACCGGCTTGCGATCATCACGACCCCACGCCCAGGTGTTGCGGAACCAGAGCTGCGGCACGAGATCGAGTGGTGCCGCGTCGGGCCCGTGGTTCGTCGCCTCGTAGGTCACGCACACGTCCCCCGGCGCGCCCTTGGCGTGCGTCGTCACGACGTCGAAGAAGCGGTCCTCGTCGAGCACACCTGTGTCGACGAGTTGGATCTCGGGCACATCGCGACCGGAGGACGCATTGTTCGCGCGCAACGCGGCATACGGGAAGGCTTTTTGGGGGTAGCGGTAGAGGTGCTGCGCCCAGCTGTGGGTGGGGGTGGCGTCGAGGTGCCACCAGTACTCCTTGACGTCCTCGCCGTGGTTGCCCTCGCTGTTGGTGAGGCCGAAGTAGCGCTCCTTGAGGCGGTCGTCCTGCCCGTTCCACATCCCGATGGCGAGATTGAGGAAGCCGTAGCGGTCGCAGAGTCCGGCGATCCCGTCCTCGCCCCAGCGGTAGGTGCGGGCGTGCGCGTGGTCGAACGGGAAGAACGACCAGGCCTCGCCGTCGGCCGAGTAGTCCTCGCGGACCGTCCCCCACTGCCGGCCCGACACATAGGGACCCCACGCGCGCCAGGCGTCACCGTCGTGCGGCGAGGCGTCGAGTCGGAGGTGCTCCTCGGTCTGGGGGCGCTCCTCGGGCTCGACAGACGTCATGGACTCCACCTTGGCATGTGGCTGCGAGAATGAGCCCAATGACTTCGCATCCGTTGGCCGAACGCGCACTGTCGTCCGTGACAACGGACGCCGACACCTTGTATGCCGTGTTCTCGGCCTGGGCGGTCGAGTCCGGGATCGAGCTCTATCCCCACCAGGACGAGGCCGTCATCGAGGTCGTGTCCGGGCGCCACGTGGTCCTGGCGACTCCGACCGGTTCGGGCAAGTCGCTCGTGGGGGTGGCGGCGCACTTTGCTGCGCTGTCGGGCGACCGGGTCAGCTTCTACACGGCGCCGATCAAGGCCCTGGTCAACGAGAAGTTCTTTGCGTTGTGCGACGTGTTCGGTGCGGAGAACGTAGGCCTGCTGACCGGCGACGCCGCGGTCAACGCCGACGCGCCCATCATCTGCTGCACGGCCGAGGTGCTCGCGAACATCGCTCTGCGAGAGGGCAGTTCGGCCGACGTGGGGCTCGTCGTGATGGACGAGTTCCACTACTACGCCGACGGTCAGCGCGGTTGGGCGTGGCAGGTTCCGCTGCTCGAACTGCCCCAGGCCCAGTTCCTGTTGATGTCGGCGACGTTGGGCGAGATGACCGAGATCCGCGAGGACCTCGTGCGCCGCACGGGGCGCGAGGTCGCAGTCGTCACGACGGCCGAGCGACCGGTGCCGCTGTCGTTCACCTGGTCCCTCACCCCGCTCCCCGACATGGTCGAGGAGATCGTCACCACGCACCAGGCGCCCGTCTACATCGTCCACCCCACGCAGCAGCTCGCGGCTGAGCACGCGGCGTCCCTGACGACGTTGAAGCTCCTCACGTCGGAGGAAAAGCTGGCGATCGCCGAGCGACTGGCCCCCGTGCGCTTCGCCGCAGGGTTCGGCAAGACGCTCTCTGCGTTGCTGCGCAAGGGAATTGGCGTGCACCATGCCGGGCTGCTCCCCCGCTACCGCCGCATCGTCGAGCAGCTGGCCCAAGCCGGACTGCTCAAGGTCATCGCCGGGACCGACACGTTGGGCGTCGGCATCAACGTGCCGATCCGCACGGTGCTCTTCACCGGGCTCGCGAAGTTCGACGGACAGCGCGACCGCGTCTTCCGCTCACGCGAGTTCCACCAGATTGCTGGGCGGGCCGGGCGAGCGGGCTACGACACGAGTGGGTCGGTCGTCGTCCAGGCGCCGCCGCACATCATCGAGAACGAGCGCAACATCGCCAAGGCCGGCGACGACCCCAAGAAGCTGCGCAAGGTTCAGCGCCGCAAGCCGCCTGAAGGCTCGATCGTGTGGACCGAGCAGACCTTCGACAAGCTCGTGTCGAGCGAACCCGAGGCCCTCACGTCCAAGATGCGCATCGACAACTCGATGATCCTCGCGCTCATGGCCCGCCCGGGGGATCCCGTCGCGGCTCTCAGCGCTCTCGTGCGCCAGAACCACGAGTCCCCCGCGGGTCAGGCCAGACTCGCCCTGCGGGCGATCCGGCTGGGTCGCTCACTGCTCGACTCGGGGGTCGTCGTCCGGCTCCCCGAACCCGCCGCCGACGGGCGGACGGTCGATCTCACCGTGGACCTGCCCGCGGACTTCGCCCTGAACCAGCCGCTCGCGCACTTCGCGCTGGCCGTGCTGGATCTCCTCGACCCCGAATCCCCCACGCACGCCCTCGACGTCGTCTCCATCATCGAGTCCGTGCTCGACTCCCCACGGCCTGTCCTGCGGGCGCAGCAGTGGACCGCCCGGGGCGAGCGCATCGCCGAGCTCAAGTCCGAGGGAGTCGAATACGACGAGCGCACCGCGATCGTCGAAGAAATCACCTGGCCGCGCCCGCTCCTCGACATGCTCGAGCCGGCCTACGAGACCTACCGCCAGACACACCCCTGGCTCCCGGACGAGGCGCTCGACCCCAAGAGCATCGTGCGCGAGATGTGGGAGCAGGCGATGAGCTTCGGCGACCTCATCCGTCGCTACGGCCTGACCCGCTCCGAGGGGGTGGTGCTGCGCTACCTGTCCGACGCGTACCGGACGCTGCGCCAGACCGTCCCCGAAGCGCACCGCGACGAAGAGCTCGACACCCTGATCGAGTGGCTCGGCGAAACCATCCGCCAGACCGACTCCTCGCTCATCGACGAGTGGGCCGCGCTCACCGACCCCGAGTCCGTGCGCAACGCCGCCGCAACCCACGGCGAGGCGCCTCCGCCTCCCCGCCCGATCACCGCCAACGAGAGGGCCTTCCGTGCGATGGTCCGCCAGGCGATGTGGCGACGGGTCGAACTGGCCGACCGCGACAACGTCAACGCGCTGGCCCTGCTCGAGGCCGCTGCCGCCGCTGTCCCCGAGGACGGTCGCGCTGCTGTCATGACCTACGCGGCCTGGGACGAAGCCCTTGCTGCCTACTGGGACGAACACGGCTCCATCGGTCTCGACGGTGACGCTCGCAGCCCCCAGCTCCTCCAGATCGAACCGGACAAGGCCGAGGTCCCCGGCCTCGAGGACGAGACCGAGCACCGCATCTGGCGCGTACGTCAGGTCCTCGCTGACCCCGCCGACGACCGCGACTGGGTCATCGAGGCCATCGCCGACCTCGACGCCAGCGACGCTGCTGGCGAGCTCGTCATGACCACCATCGCCCTCCGCCGCCTCTGACGCCCACTCGGGCCAGCCGGAGCGATCGCAGCAATGCCGATTCGTCGCTGGCTGGGCCTGGCGGGAGCGTGGAGTGCGCTCAGCGCGCGGAGCGCGGATGGTACTGCGGCGAATCGGTATTGCTGCGCGAGCGACATCGAACGGTCAGTTACGGGGGTCAGGCGTCAGCTGGCGGTCGTCGAGGCGTCTTGTCATGGTGATGTCGTCGCGCTCGTCGCCGGGGGCTATGCGGATGGCGCCGAGGACTCGGCCGGACTCGTGGTAGCCGCAGGCCTCGTAGAACTTGGACGTGCCCGTGCCGCTGCGGACGCCGAGGGAGAGGATCTCGACGCCGAGGTTGCGGGCCACGCGGTGGGTTCCGGCCATGAGGAGACGACCCAGGTTGCGGCCTCGGGCGTCGGGGTCGGTCATGACGGTGTAGACCCAACGGCCGTGCGAGAGAATGGGATTGGGGCCCTCCGAGAGGAAGGCAAGGCCCAGGACGCGGTTGTCGGCTGCGGAGCGTTGGACTACTGCCACCCTCATTCCGGCGTCCATGTCGCGCTCAGCGCCTTCAAGCCGGGCATCGACAGCGTCGCGGGGCGCGCCGGGTGTGAAGCCCACGGCTCCCCCGGCATCGTTGGTGCGCATCCAGAGGTCGAGGATCTGCTCACGGGTGTCGGCGTCGAACGAGGTCACGGCCTCGTTCCTCGGCGCCTCGAAGATCGTTGACGGCGGCTCGTCCGGGAGGTCGTCCTTCAGCCTGCGGGTGCCGACCCGCTCGAACCCGGACCCGAGGGCTGTCTTCACCGACGGTGTGTTGATCTCCTTCACGAGGGCACACACGGGCAGCTCGGGCAGGAACTCGACCGCGTGCGCTGCGGACGTCCGCGAGATCTCCTTGCCCAGACCACGACCGAGGTGGTCGAAGCCGAGACGGTAGTAGAGGTTGAGGAAATGCACGCCCGGATCGCCCTGGATCTCCTTGAGTCCACCCACGCCGACGACCTGGCCCGACTCACGATCCTCTCCCACCCAGAAGCCGAATCCGCGCTCGTCCCAATGCTTTCGCGTCGCCTCGAAGAACTCCTCAGCCGCCGCCTCGCTGGCGGCCATCGCATGCGGTGCGTGCCAATAGGTCCGCGGGTCCCGGTGCAGGGCAATCCACGCGTCGCGGTCACCCGCAACAGGTGGACGAAGCGTCAGGCGAGCGGTCTCGACGACAGGAGCGAACGGCATACGCAGATCTTATTGCAAGTCGTTCGCAACATCAGCGGACGCTTCCCAGTCCGAGCGGATCAGCCCGAAGACCCATGAATCGGACACGTCACCGTCGACGATGCAGTCCTGTCGCAGGGTCCCCTCGCGCACGAATCCGACCTTCTCCAGGACCCTCGCGCAGGCGGCGTTGCGCGTGTCGGCCTCGGCCTGGACCCGGTTGAGGTCCAGGGCGGAGTAGGCCCACTGCAGGACGGCGAGCACCGTCTCGGTGGCATGGCCCTGCCCCCATGCCGCCTGCGTGAAGCAGAAGCCCAACCCCGCGCTCCGGAAGTCGGGGTTCCACCCGGTCAGGCTGCACCAGCCGAGGAAGGTCCCGTCCTCGAGGCGTTCGACGGCCAACCGGGCGCCCGTGCCGTCCTGCGCCAGGTGGCGACACCTCTCGATGAACGCCTGCGCACGCTCGCGTTCGGTCCAGGGCGGCGAGTCCCAGTAGCGCAACACGTGGGCGTCGCTGTGCAGGTCATACAACGCCTCGGCATCGCTGTCCTCAAAGGGGCGCAGCCGCAACCGATCGGTGCGCAGCGTGGGTGTGCCCAGGACGACGGGTGCCATCGGTCAGACTCGGTATGCCGCCAGCTCGGCTGCGAGGTCGGCGTTCACCCGAGCGGTGACGTGCGTTCCCTCGCCCTGGTGCTCGCTCGCGAGGATCTCGCCTTCTTCGTGCAGTCGGCTGACGAGGTCGCCCCGGTCATAGGGCACGAGGACATCGACCGAGATGTCGGGCTGGGGCAACTCATTGGCGATGAGCGCCACGAGGTCGTCCATGCCCGCACCCGTGCGAGCCGAGACCACGATGACGTGCTTCTCGTTGCGGCGCAGACGATCGATCGTTTCGGAATCAGCGATGTCGGCCTTGTTGACGACGATGACTTCCTTGACGTCGGTCGCGTCGACATCGGCGAGCACCGTCCGCACGGCCGAGATCTGACCCTCGGGGTCGGGGTGAGACCCATCGACCACGTGGAGCAGCAGGTCGGACTCCGCAACCTCCTCGAGGGTGGAGCGGAAGGCCTCCACGAGCTGGTGGGGCAGCTGACGGACGAAGCCGACGGTGTCGGTGAACGTGAACTCGCGACCATCGGGGGTCTCGCTGCGACGCACTGTCGGGTCAAGCGTGGCGAACAGCTGGTTCTGCACGAGCACGCCAGCACCGGTGAGCCGGTTGAGGATCGAGGACTTGCCGGCATTGGTGTAGCCAGCGATCGCGACGCTGGGGATCGCGTTGGCTCGACGCGAACCCCGCTTGGTGTCGCGGTGCGTCTTCATCCCGGCGATGTCGCGCTTGAGCTTGGCGACGCGGGTGTTGATGCGGCGACGGTCGAGCTCGATCTTCGTCTCACCGGGACCACGCGAACCCATGCCCTGACCACCGGCAGCCTGACCACCGGCCTGGCGGGACATCGACTCACCCCAACCACGCAGGCGCGGCAGGAGGTACTGCAGCTGGGCGAGCTCGACCTGCGCCTTGCCCTCACGGCTCTTGGCGTGCTGGGCGAAGATGTCGAGGATCAGCGCGGTGCGGTCGATGACCTTGACCTTGACGACGTCCTCGAGCGCACGTCGCTGCGACGGAGCAAGCTCGCTGTCACAGATGACGGTGTCAGCACCCTCGTTGATGACGATCTCGCGCAGTTCTTCGGCCTTGCCCTTGCCCAAATAGGTTGCGGTGTCGGGCTTCTGGCGTCGCTGCATGACGCCCTCGAGCACCTCGGCACCAGCGGTCTCGGCCAGGGCGGCGAGCTCACGCATGGAGTTCTCGGCGTCGACGATGGTGCCCTCGCACCAGACGCTCGCGAGGACGACGCGCTCGAGCCGCAGCTGGCGGTACTCGACCTCGCTGATGTCCTCGAGCTCCGTCGAGAGGCCCTGGACGCGGCGCAGGGCCGCGCGTTCCTCGCGCTCGAGTTGGTCGCCGTCATAGAGGGCAGAAGGTGCGCTCTCGTCGCCATCGCCCTCGACAAGGAACCCGTCCTCGTCAAATGCGTCATCGGAGAGGGCGTCAGCTTGCCCAGAGAAGATGTGATGTCTCGCAGTCATGTTCCGTCTAGGGTCTCACCTATGACCGACTCGGGGCGAACGGATTCGGGGGACCACTACTTCACCGCTTCTCCAGCGAGCCCGGATGAGCGCCGCCCGTTGGCCGTCACGCTTGCCGGGCGCAGCGTCACGGTGGAGGTCGCGCCCGGCATCTTCAGCCCCGGTGGCGTCGACAAGGGCACGGCCGTCCTCTTCGAAGAAGTGCCCGATCCCCCGCCCTCCGGCCGCTTTCTCGACATCGGCTGCGGCTGGGGTCCCATCGCGCTCACGCTCGGCCTCCTCTCCGAACACGCAGAGGTCCTTGGCGTCGATGTCAACGAACGCAGCGTCGACCTCACCAACCGCAACGCCGCCGCCCTCGGCCTCCCCCACGTCACGGCCGTGACCCCGGACGCAGTCGACAGCAGCGCGACCTACGACCTCATCTGGTCCAACCCGCCGATCCGCGTCGGCAAGGCGGCCCTGCACGACCTCCTGCGCCTCTGGCTGCCGCGCCTCACACCCGGCGGCACGGCATACCTTGTCGTGCAGCGAAATCTCGGTTCGGACAGCCTGCAGCGCTGGATCGAATCAGACCTGGGTATGCCGTGTGGCCGCTTTGCGACCAACAAGGGCTTCCGCGTCCTCAAGGTCGACAAGAACTGAGGCCTTGTGTGCCTCAGAGCGGGCTCCAGCCCGCTCTGAGGCACACAAGGCGAGGGCTCTCACTCCTGCGGGTCGACCACCATGGCCGAGCCACCGCCACGACGGGTCGGTTCGGCAGCCGCCGTCCACAACGACGGCGTCAGGCTCCGGATGGCCGTGCCGTTGCCGATCACCGGAGTGTCGCGCAGCACGTGCCCCTTGGCCCTGAGCTCGGCCCCGATCGCCGTGCCGAAGATGGCGCGTTCGGCATCCTCGGCACCGTTGCGCGACGAGATGCGCGGCGCCGCGACGGCGTCGCCGACCGGCAGGCCGCGGTCGACGACCCCGGCGATGATCTGGGCGACCGTCGTGATGATCGTGGCGCCACCCGGGCTGCCCGCAGTGAGCCAGGGCTTGCCGTCCTTGAGGATGATCGACGGGCTCATCGAGCTGCGCGGGCGCTTGCCCGCGTCCGGCAGGTTCGGATCCGGGACCCCGGGGGTCGTCGGCGCGAAGTTGAAGTCGGTGAGCTCGTTGTTGAGCAGGAAGCCCCAACCCGGGACGACCATCCCGGAGCCGCCGTACTGCTCGATCGTCAACGTGTAGGTGACCACGTCGCCCCACTTGTCGGTGACAGTGAGCGAGGTCGTCGAGTGCCCGTCCTTGGGCAGGAGCGACGTGCCGGCCGGCGTGCATTCGCCGGTGTAGCTGCCGTCGGGTGAGCCGAAGGGCACCGGTCGCGCCTGGGCCCGGTCGGGGTCGAAGAGGCACGAGCGCTCATCGGCGAACTCCTGCGAGGTGAGTTCGGCGGTGGGCACGCCCGCGACGTCCCCGACATAGCGATTGCGGTCGGCGAAGGCCATCGCCGACGCCTCGCTGAACCAGTGCAGGTACTCCGCCTCGGAGAGGTCGGCCACGGACGTGCCGGTGCGCTCCTCGAAGGACTCGAGGAGGTTGAGGATCTCCGAGACGGCGATGCCGCCGCTGCTCGGGGTGTCCATGCCGTAGACGTCGAGGCCCTTGTGCTCGGTGTGCGTCGGCGCCTTGTGATTGACCTCGTATGCCGCGAGGTCGGCTTCGGTCAGCTGCCCCTTGGGCACCGTCACACCTGGTGCCGTCGTGGGGTTCTGGACCTCCTTGACGACCGCCGCGCCCATCCGTCCGTTGTGGAGCGAGGCGATGCCATGAGTCCGCAGCTCGCGGTAGGCCTTGGCGAGGTCCGGGTTGCGCTGCACGCCACCGACCGGCACGGGCGCCCCACCGGGGAGGTAGATCGCGGCCGTCGTCGGGAACATCGAGAACCGCTTCGCGTTGCCGAGCGTGTCCGCGTAGAAGGTGTCGTCGACGACGAATCCCTTGCGGGCGATCTCCTCGGCCGGCTTGAGGATCTGGTTGAGACTCATCGTCCCGTAGCTCTTGAGGGCCGCGTCCCACGTGGCCGCCGTGCCCGGCGTACCCACGGACAGACCGGAATTCACCACCGTGTCGAAGTCCATCGGCGTGCCATCCGGGTTGAGGAAGACCTCGTTGTCGAACGTCGCAGGCGCCGTCTCGCGCCCGTCCAACGTGCTGACCTTGCCCGTCTGCGCGTCGTAGTGGACGAAGAACCCACCCCCTCCAATCCCCGACGAGTACGGCTCCACCGTCGCAACAGCCGCAGCAGTCGCCACAGCAGCATCCGCCGCAGTGCCACCCTTCTCGAGGATGTCGATGCCGACCTGCGACGCAATGGGATCCACCGACGCGACGGCTCCCCCACCACCCGTCATCACCGGCACCTTGGGCAGCTCATGCCCCACAGGCGGCGGCCCACCGAGCGTGGGTTGAGGTGCAGCCGTGGCAGGCACGGCAAGAGCAGCAGCCACACCACCAGCAGCAACGAGAGCCAGGACTGTCGTGGGAGTTCTCATGCTTCGACGCTAAGAGTGACCCGCCAGTACCGCATCCCGAGCAGACCGCAGCGCATGGCCGTGCGGCCGACCGCAGGGCGAAGCGCCCGCCGCAGCCCATGGCCGTGAGGCGTCCGACCGCAGGTGCGGGAGCAACTCCCCGACCGCAGCGCATGGTCGTACGTGCGTCCGACCGCAGGCGGAGCGCGCCGCGGACAGGGCCACCGGTCGGACGCGCGCGCGGAGCCGAGGGCGGCTAGCGCGCACGGCCATGCGCAAGGGCGGGCTCAGAGGGCGGAGAGGTCCACGGTGCCGTCGGCGATGAGTGCTGCCGGGCCGGCGAGCTCGACCTCGTGGTTGGGCAGACCGCGCACCCGCAGGCGGCCACCGGGGACGTCGACCGTCCAGTCCTGCGTGGGTTCGTCGTGACCGGCCCAGAAGCTCGTCGCGAGGGCGGCGGCGCAGACGCCAGTGCCGCAGGAGCGGGTCTCGCCGACGCCGCGTTCGTGGACGCGCATGGAGATGTGGCCGGGACCGACGACGCGGACGAACTCGACGTTGGTGCCGTGCGGAGGGACGGGCCGAACCTCGGGCTGGTGGAAGAGGTCGAGGGTGGCGAGGTCGACCGATTCGGGCAGGGCGACGACGGTGTGCGGGTTGCCCATGTCGACCGACAGGGCGGACCAGGGGTCCTCGGCCAGGGGCCGCTCACGCAGCAGCACGAGGGAGTCGAAGCCGTCGGCCTCTGCCTTGGTGGGATCGGTGAAGCGCCACGGGCCCATGTTGGTCGCGATCGTGGCGTGGTCGCCCGAGATCTCGAAGCGGATGCCCTTGATGCCTCCTCGCGTCGCGATCTCGAACTCGTCGGCGGTCTCGAGGCCTTCACGACGCAGGTAGGCCGCGAACACGCGAGTGCCGTTTCCGCACATCTCGGCCACCGAGCCGTCGGCGTTGCGGTAGTCCATGAACCACTGCGCACGCCCTGCCTGAGCGCGCACGACCTCCTCGGTTGACGAGGCAGTGGGCACCACGCGGATGACACCGTCACCACCGATGCCGGCCTGCCGGTCGGCGAGTCGCCGCACGAGGTCGGCGTCGAGGTCCAGGCGCGCGTCGACGTCGGGCAGCAGGACGAAGTCGTTCTCGGTCCCGTGGCCCTTGGTGAAGCGCAGCGTGTTCATGTCACCCATTGTCCGCGATCGCCCGCTCGACATGTGCAAGCGCTTCATCGAGCCCGCCCTCGGCCGACGGATCGAACCAGGTGATGCGGGGGTCCGGGCGGAACCACGACTCCTGCCGGCGCGCATAGCGGCGGGTCATCTGGCCCGTCTCGGCCTGCGCCTCTTCCGCGGTCATCGTGCCGTCGATCTCGGCCAGGGCTTGCGCATAGCCCAGCGCGCGAGAAGCGGTCCGACCCTCGCGAATCCCCTGTGGCACAAGACCTTTGACCTCGTCGATGAGTCCGTCGTGCCACATCTGGGCGACCCGGGCGAAGATCCGCTCGTCCAGCAGCTCGCGTGGAGGACGCAGCCCGATCATCAGGGTGGGGTGCAGGTGCCTGCGGTCGGGCATGGTCGCGCTGAACAGTCGGCCGGTGATTTCGATGACCTCGAGCGCGCGCACCAGTCGGCGCACGTTGTGGCGCCCGATCGCCTGCGCCGCAGCGGGATCGCGCTCGGACAACGCGGCATATGTCGCCGCAGTGCCCTGCTCCTCCGCTTCGGCCTCGAGGCGGGCCCTCACGTCCGGGTCGGTCGGCGGGATCTCGAGGTGGTCGAGTGCTGCCCGCACATAGAGACCGGAGCCCCCGGCAATGACGGGGTGCAGCCCGCGGGCACGGACGTCGTCGATGGACTCACGCGCTTCACGCTGATAGCGCGCAATGGTCGCGTCGTCGGTGACGTCGAGGACGTCGATCTGGTGGTGCGGCACTCCGCGCCGCTCAGCGACCGGAAGCTTGGCCGTGCCAATGTCCATGCCGCGATAGAGCTGCATGGCGTCGGCGCTCACGACCTCGCCACCGACCGTCTCGGCGATGCGCAGCGCGAGGTCCGATTTGCCGCTGGCCGTCGGGCCGACGACCGCGATGACGAGCGGGTCGTCAGCGGGCAACTTCGTCCTCGGACCGAGCGTGGTCCGCGGCGTGTCCGCCCTCCGCCTCGAACTCGTCCTCGTCCACGTCGTCATGACCGAACGGGTCGCGATCCTGGCCGGGCATCCAGGTCAGACCCGGCTTGCCCCACTCGTTGGCCTTGACCGACTTCTTGGCCTTGCGCGCCCACTTCCCCTGGAGGCGGTCGACGTAGAGGAAGCCGTTGAGGTGGTCGTACTCATGCTGGAACATGCGCGCGAACCAGCCCGTCGCGGCATACGAGACCTCGTTGCCGTCGAGGTCGAGACCGGTCAGCGTCGCCGTCTCGCCCCGTCGCAGCGGGAACGACTCCCCCGGAACCGACAGGCAGCCCTCGGACTCGTCCGCGGGGACCGGGTCGCCCGCGACCGGCTTGCTCGCGGTGACGAACGGGTTGATGACGACTCCCCGCGGCGGAATGCCGTCGTGGTTGTCCATCTGCCAGGTGAAGATCCGCAGCCCCACGCCGACCTGGGGCGCGGCCAGTCCGACACCTCGGGCAGCGTCCATCGTCTCGAACATGTCGGCCACGAGTTCGCGGATGCCGTCGTCGATGACCTCGACGGGTTCGGCGCGCCGATGGAGCACCGGCTCGCCGGTGATGGTGATGGGACGGATGCTCATGTGCCCATTGTCGCAAACTGTGCGCAATTGGTCAGACCCCACTCTGTGTTTGCTCAGGATCGTGGGGCACAGTGGGAACTGCCCGTACCCCCGAGTAGTGAGGAGCCCCCATGAGTTTGTTCGACAAGGCCAAGGACCTGCTCGGCGAGCACGCCGACAAGGTTGAGGACCTGAGCGATCAGGGTCTCGACAAGGCTGGCGAGTTCGCCGAGAGCAAGGGCCTGGACGCCGACAAGGTTGACCAGGGGCAAGAGTTTCTGGACGACAAGATTGGCGAGCCCGGCCCCGACCGGGTCTGACGCCGCAACGAAGGGCCCCGACCGCACGTGGTCGGGGCCCTTTCGCTTGCGCGAAAGCGGAGTATGCCGGTCAGGCGGGTATGCCGCTCAGACGCCGCAGGCGGGTGCGCTCACCGACGCTGTGGCCGGCTTGCCGATCGACGGCATACCCAGACTGACCCCGGGCTTGCCCGGGACGGGCGCGTCCTGGAGGGACGCCCAGGCGTCGCCGCCAGCGGTGCGACGCACGGCATACGTTCCGCCGTGCAGTGCGCCGTCAGCAACGAGGTGGTGCGGCGCGCCGTAGGTGACGTCACAGCTCACCATGTCGCCGGGGCGCGGCACCTCACCGCCGCTCGGGATGGAGAAGTGGACGAGACGGTTGTCGCGGGCACGCCCACTCATCCGTGAGGTCGCACTGTCCTTGCGACCCTCGATGGGTGCGACGAGCACCTCGACGGTGTGACCTTCGAGCGCGCGGTTCTCGGCCCACGAGATTTCGTCCTGCAGCTTGACCAGACGCAGGAACCGCTCTTGGACAACGTCTTTGGGGATCTGGTCAGCCATCGTGGCCGCGGGAGTGCCGGGTCGGATGGAGTACTGGAAGGTGAAGGCGCTCGAGAAGCGTGACTGCTCGACGACCCGCAACGTCTGCGCGAAGTCCTCCTCGGTCTCGCCCGGGAAGCCCACGATGATGTCGGTCGTGATGGCGGCATTCGGGATCTGCTCCCGCACGCGGTCGATGATGCCGAGGAACTTCTCGCTCCGGTAGGAACGGCGCATGTCCTTGAGCACCTTGTCGGAACCGGACTGCAGGGGCATGTGCAGGGTGGGCATCACGTTGGGTGTCTCCGCCATGGCGGCGATGACGTCATCGGTGAAGGCAGCGGGGTGCGGGCTCGTGAAACGCACTCGCTCCAGGCCCTCGATCTCGCCGCAGGCGCGCAGGAGCTTGCCGAAGGCGAGACGGTCACCGAACTCGACGCCGTAGGTGTTGACGTTCTGCCCCAGCAGCGTCACCTCGACGACGCCCTGGTCAACGAGCGCCTGGATCTCGGCGAGGATCTCGCCGGGGCGTCGATCGGCCTCCTTGCCGCGCAGGCTCGGGACGATGCAGAAGGTGCACGTGTTGTTGCAGCCGACCGAGATCGAGACCCAGGCGGCATACGCAGAGTCACGTCGGGTCGGCAGGGTCGAGGGGAAGCGCTCGAGCGATTCGAGGATCTCGACCTCGGCGCGCTTGTTGTGGCGGGCCCGGTCCAGCAGGGCCGGGAGGCTGCCGATGTTGTGGGTGCCGAACACGACGTCGACCCACGGGGCGCGCTGGACGATCGTCTCGCGGTCCTTCTGAGCCATGCAGCCACCCACGGCGATCTGCATCTCGGGGTTGTTGTTCTTGGCCTGGCGCAACTGACCGAGGTTGCCGTAGAGCTTGTTGTCGGCGTTCTCGCGCACGGCGCACGTGTTGAACACGACGACGTCGGCGGCCTCGGGGCGTTGGTCCCCGGTGATGCTGGCGACGTCGACATAGCCCGCCGTCTCGAGCAGGCCCGCAAGGCGCTCGGAGTCGTGGACGTTCATCTGGCAGCCGTGCGTGCGCACGTCGTAGGTCTTCAGCTCACTCATCGCATCGTCAAGAGTACGTGCTGGGTCCAATACTTGACACGACAACTAATCTCGTGCACACTGATATTGAAAGTTCAACCACACAACGACGAAGGAACTCATCATGGGACTGTTCAACCGCTCCACCACCACCAGCTCCGCCGCTGCCGCCCCCGAGCAGTCCACGAGCTTCGTCTCCGACCTCGCCGGTGACTACGCGATCGACCCCAGCCACTCGCGCCTCGGCTTCTCGGCCCGCCACGCGATGGTCACCAAGGTTCGCGGCAGCTTCGACGAGTTCGAGGGCAACGCCCACATCGACACCGCCACCCCGGCCAACTCGAAGGTCGACGTGACCATCCAGGCCGCTTCCGTCACCACGGGCAACGAGCAGCGCGACGGTCACCTCAAGACCCCTGACTTCTTCGACATCGCCAACCACCCCACGATCACGTTCGCCTCGACCAACGTCGCTCGCGACGGGTCCGACTGGGCCATCACCGGCGACCTGACGATCAACGGTGTCACCAAGCCCGTCACCATCGACTTCGAGGAGACCGGCTCGGCGCAGGACCCCTTCGGCAACACCCGCATCGGCTTCGAGGGCAGCACGACCATCAACCGCACCGAGTGGAACCTCAACTTCAACGCCGCGCTCGAGACCGGCGGCGTCCTCGTGAGCGAGAAGGTCGCGCTCGAGTTCGACATCTCCGCGATTGCCCAGGTCCCCGCACAGGCCTGATCTCCCGCTGTATGCGCAAGGGCGAGGACCACACGGTCCTCGCCCTTGTGCATGCACACGCATTGGGCTCACCCGCGCGTCATGGCTCCACGCCCCACAGTGCGGCCACGTGCCTCACGTCGGTGCCACAACACCCACCGACGATGTCGAGTCGGGGTAGCCGGGCCGCGAGCCCTTGGTGGGCGCTCACGAGGTCGGGGAAATCACCCTCGTCGAGCTCAGTGGCGTCATCGAGCTCGGCGTGTGACTGCCGCGACGCATTGACACGCAGCCCAGTCACATGTTCGGTCCAACCGTCATCGGGGGTCAGCGCCGCCGAGATGTGGCTCGGGTGAGCGCAGTTCACCAGCAGGTCGTCCGGCACAGCCTGGAGTCGCAGTGACTCGATGGCCTCACCCAGCGGCGTTCCATCAGGCAGGCGGCCGTCGGTCTCCACCGTGAAGGAGACGGCCACCTCCACTCCCTGCGCTTGAGCTGCCTGCACCACACCCACGGCCTCGGCGACCGTCGTCAGGGTGTAGGCCGTGACCCGAGCTGCGCCACCTTGAGTGAAGGCAGCGATCTGTGCCCAGTGGTAGTCCCCGAACTCGTCGACAGTGGTGGGATCGCCCGGCACATAGCCGTCTCCGCGCGGGCCAATGACGCCGCAGACCCGCACGTCCGGTCCGCGACCGCTGCCGTCAAAACCTGCGTCTCCGCCCGGCGAGACCCCGTCGGAGATCAGGCTCTCGGCGAGCCCGGCAAGGAAGAGCACGCTCTCCAGGTTGATCCGCCGGACATCGCTGCGTGCTCCTCCGAGGGACTCGATCCAGTCGGGGTTCGCCCGCCAGGTCGGCGCCTCGAGGAGGAGGCCCGCCCCCGCCCTGCTGGCAACCCGGGCGAACCCGGAGTAGTACTGCCCGAGCAGCGCCCGGCCCTGCGCTGTCTCCAGCAGCGGATACGCCGCGAAGCCGGGCAGGTCCACGCCGTGGTGAAAGATGAGATCGGTCTCGAGACCCGCATCGGTCACCCAGCGAGGGCGCGTGGTCCCCCGATCAGGGAAGACCTCCGCCGTGTCCGCGCCAGCCATCACCGAGCATCAGTCGTCACCGAACCGCCCCTTCCTGCGCACCGGACCTCAACCGTGGCCCACGGGACGGGCGGGCACCAGAGCCCGGCCGGGTCAGTCGCGCTGGTGCTCCGGGGTGGCGGCGAGGGCCTCACGGATGACCCGCATGGACACCTCCGACGGGTACCCCTTGCGGGCGAGCATCCCGGCGAGCCGGCGCTTCTGCACGATGACCTCAAGTCCGTGGAGTCGTCGCAGCCGTTTGTCGACGAGCGCGCGGGCCCGATCCTCCTCGTCCGCCGGGTCGACGTCGTCGAGCACGGTCTCGGCGACCTCGTCGGAGACACCCTTCTGCCGGAGGTTCTGCGCCAGCGCCCGCCGCGCCAATCCACGTCCGGCCTGCTGGGACCTCACGAGCATCCCGGCGAAGGCCTCGTCGTCGACCAGACCCACCTCTTCCATGCGATCAAGGACCGCAGCAGCGACGTCCGGGTCGCAGTCCCGCTTGGCCAGGGCCTGCTCCAGTTGGGCGCGCGACTTCGGGGCGTTGGTCAGCTGGCGCAGCACGATCTGTCGGGCGAAGTCGTGGGCATCGGGTTCGACGCCCTCAACGGCGGCGTCCGGGGGCGGAGGCGCGAATCCTCGCGCAGCCTTGCGCCGGCCTCGGCCTCCGCCTCTGCCTGCGCTTCTGCCTCCGGACGGGGACGCTGGCTCAGGCTCAGGCTCAGGTGCCGCCGCCTTGTGCCCGGATGCAGGAGGACGCACCTCCACCCAGGAGGGCGGAGGTGCGTCCGAGTCAGTGAATCCCACTGTGTCGAAACCGTTGCGAGGAGATCAGGTCCGCTGGTCGACTCAGAAGTCGACCGGGACCTCGGGGACCACCTCGAGGGGTGTGTCGACCTGGGGCCCGATGCCGAGCTTCTGTTTGATCTTCTTCTCGAGCTCGTCGGAGAGGTCGGGGTTGTCCTTGAGGAAGGAGCGCGCGTTCTCCTTGCCCTGACCGAGCTGGTCACCCTCGTAGGTGTACCAAGCGCCGGCCTTGCGGACGAAGCCGTGCTCGACGCCGATGTCGATGAGGCCACCTTCGCGCGAGATGCCCTGCCCGTAGAGGATGTCGAACTCAGCCTGCTTGAACGGCGGGGCCACCTTGTTCTTGACGACCTTGACGCGGGTGCGGTTGCCGACCGGGTCGGTGCCGTCCTTGAGGGTCTCGATGCGGCGCACGTCGAGGCGGACCGAGGCGTAGAACTTCAGTGCCTTGCCACCGGTCGTCGTCTCCGGCGAGCCGAACATGACGCCGATCTTCTCGCGGAGCTGGTTGATGAAGATCGCGGTGGTGCCCGTGTTGCTGATCGCGCCGGTGAGCTTGCGCAGAGCCTGGCTCATGAGGCGGGCCTGCAGACCGACGTGGCTGTCACCCATCTCACCCTCGATCTCGGCGCGCGGCACGAGAGCTGCGACGGAGTCGATGACGATGATGTCGAGGGCGCCCGAGCGGATGAGCATGTCGGCGATCTCGAGGGCCTGCTCCCCCGTGTCGGGCTGCGACACGAGCAGGTTGTCGGTGTCGACGCCGAGCTTCTTGGCGTATTCGGGGTCGAGGGCGTGCTCGGCGTCAATGAACGCCGCGATGCCACCCGCCCGCTGCGCACTGGCCACCGCGTGCAGGGCGACCGTGGTCTTGCCCGAGCTCTCCGGGCCGTAGATCTCGATGACCCGTCCGCGGGGAAGACCACCGATGCCGAGGGCGATGTCGAGCGCGATCGATCCCGTGGGGATGACCTCGATCGGGGCGCGCACGTCGTCGCCGAGACGCATGATCGCGCCCTTGCCGTGTGACTTCTCGATCTGCCCGAGGACCAGTCCCAGGGACTTGTCGCGGTCGTTCGCGTTCCTGACGGCTGTTGCAGCCATGTCGGCACCTGCTCTTCCTGTGTCGTTCGATGTGCGCGTCCGCCGGCGACCCATGCTCGCGGTCGGTCTCGTCGCGATCTCGGGTCAGACGCTAGGTCGTCGCACCGACAGCCGTCTGCAGCTGCCGTGAAGGCTGTGGACAGATGCTGCGGATCCGGCGACCTGTGGACAACAGTAGACGAACACGTGTTCGACGTCGGGAAGTGCGGCAGCGACACGCCGCAACTTCAGGCCGCGTCCACCTCACGCCGCATCGGCAGATGCGCAATACCGTCCTCGTCCGCGTACTCGGCGCCCGTCACGACGAAGCCGAACGCGGCATACCAGTCCCTCAGGTGCGCCTGCGCGTCGAGAACGATCGCGCGGTCCGAGCACAGCGCAAGGACGCCCCGCATCATCGCGGCCGCCAGGCCGCTCCCCCGCTGCCCCCTCGCGGTGGCGACCCGACCCACTCTCCACACCACATCGTCATCGAGCACGCGCAACGTCGCGACCGGCATACCCCGCTCGTCGGCACACCAGAAGTGCCACGTCCCCGACTCCACATCGCGGCCGTCGAGATCCAGATAGGCCGCCTCCTGTTCGACGACGAACACCTCCGAGCGCAACGCCCAGAGCCGATAGGCGACGGCCGGGTCGAGCTCGGAGAAGCGCTGGTGACGAAGGTCCGGCGATGACTGGTCCACGTCGTCAGACTAGGCAACTGGCAGACTCCTGCGCCGTGACGATCATTGCGGCAGCAGACGGCTCGGCCCTCGGCAATCCCGGACCTGCAGGTTGGGGTTGGTATGTCGATGAGGACCACTGGGCCTGCGGGGGTTGGCCGCACGGCACCAACAACATGGGCGAGCTCACCGCCGTCCTCGACCTGCTCGAGCAGACCGCCGACGTCGACGACGAACTCGTCATCTACTGCGACAGCAAGTACGCGATCAACTCCATCACCCAGTGGATGCCGGGGTGGAAGCGCAAGGGCTGGAAGAAGGGCGACGGCAAGCCCGTCATGAACGTCGAGATCATGCAGGCCCTCGACCGCGCGATGGCTGGCCGCAAGAACGTCCGCTTCGAATGGATCAAGGGCCACTCCGGGCACGCCCTCAACGAGGAGGCGGACCGGCTCGCGAACGGTGCCGCCACGGCATACCAAAAGGGTTCTGTCCCCGACGCCGGCCCCGGATGGGCCGGGCGAGGCACTCCCGCGCCCGAGCGCACCTCCCCCGCCAGCGCACCTTCCGCGCCGGTGAGCACCCCTGAGCCCGACCTCTTCTCGGAGTTGTCGGATGCCCCGGTGGTCACGGACGAGGAGCAGGTCATCGCCCTCGAACGTCAGCTCCTCGAGGACGACACCCGCTCCGACAGCGCCGCCGTCGCCGCACTCCTCCACCCGCAGTGGTCCGAGATCGGCCGCTCCGGCCGCCTCTGGACCCGCGAGGAGATGCTCGACGAGATCGGTCCCCTGGGAGAGGTCGTGGATCTCGAGGTCCTTGCCTGTATGCCGGCCGGTCCCGACACGATGCTCCTCACCTGGCGCGCGGTGCGCGACACGGAGACGACCCTGCGGTCCTCGCTCTGGGTCCGCGTCGCCGGTCACTGGCAGCAGCTGTTCCACCAGGGCACGGCCGAGGCCTGATCAGAGGCGGGACCCGAGGTCGGCCACGATGTCGGCGGCCGGGCCCTGCTTCGCGCTTCGGTGACCCGTGCCCGCCCACAGGTGGACGAGGTCGGGCTGGCCGGTGGCCTTGCCATGGGCGCGCAAGGGAGCCGTGAGGTGGTGGACCTGCGGGTAGGCCGCGGGCGCGACCTCGGTGAACACCTCGGTCCACGACGTGACCAGCGCCCTGGCGCTGCGCCCGGTGAAGGCACGGGTGACGACGGTGTCGGGGCGATGCGTCAGCTCGTGACGGTGCACCTCGGCCGTGCCTGCTTCGTCGGCACGCAGGAAGGCCGTGCCGCACGCGACAGCGTGAGCCCCTGCTGCCACGAGCCCGGCGAGGTGTGCCGGGTCGGCGACTCCACCGGCAGCGACCACGGGCAGGGCGGTCAGCGCACGGATGCTCTGCAGCAACAACCTCGTCGGCGCCTGGTGGTGTCCTGAGTCGACCGGTCCGCCGCGATGCCCGCCGGCCTCCCAGCCCTGCGCGAAGAGCCCGTCGACGCCGAGTTCGTCGGCCCAGGCAGTCTCGCTCGCGTCGTTGACGGTGACCCACACCTCGACACCCGCGGCGCGCAGGCGATCCACCACGTCAGCGGGCGGCCACGCGAACGCGAACGACACGACAGCCGGTCGCTCGGCGAGCAGGACCTCGATCTTGGCGTCGAAGGAGTCGTCGTCGTGGACCGCATCCCCCAGCGGGATGCCCGCCTTGTCGGCGAGGGGCTGGAGTCGCGTGGCGTACTCGAGCACCCGTGCGGCACTCCCCGGCTCGTAGGGGTTGGGCGCAAAGAGGTTGACCCCGAAGGCTGCACCACCGACGGCCGAACGCAGCAGGACGATGTCGTCGCGCAGACGATCAGGCGTGAGATAGGCACCAGCGAGGAAGGCGAAACCTCCCGCGGCCGTGACCGCTGTCGCCAGACCGACCGTGCTCGGCCCTCCCGCCATCGGCGCGAGGACGACCTGTCGGTCGAGGAGGGTCACCGGTCAGCCACGCCTCGGGGCATCGACCCGACCGAGTCGGCGCTCCTGCGGAACGTCCATGTCCTCACAGAGGGCGAGCCACACCAGACGTGGGTGCATGCCCTCGTCGAGAGCCTGCATGACGCTGCGTCCGCCGAGGACTCCGAGCACGTGGTCACGCGCCAGGGTGGGTGCGTAGGTCTCACCGAACTCGTCGTTCATCAGCGTCCAGAAGTTGCTGATCCGCATGATCGCGAGTGTGTCACACGGCCTCTTTCACGCCTCCCCACCCACGGGCCATTGCCACGCAGGCCAGAACGCGTGGAGACTCACCCTGCGATCGCAGACATTCCTTTGTAAGGTCAACCACATGCCGGAGCCTCTCGAACCCGACCCGCGTCGGGACGTCGTCCTCGACGCGACGACACTCAAGGCCCTGACGCACCCGCTCCGGCCCCGGATCCTGAGCGCGCTGCGCCTTCACGGGCCGGCGACGGCATCTCGTCTCGCCGCGCACCTCGGGGTCAACACGGGCGCCACGAGCTATCACGTGCGACAGCTCGCCGAGGCGGGTTTCGTGGTCGAGGCCACCGAGATGGGCAATGCCCGCGACCGGTGGTGGAAGGCCGCTCACGCGCGCACCTACTTCGACACGCACGACGCCGACCAGGCGACGTCAGCGGCATACCTCTCCGCTGTGGCGGCGGGCTACGCCGAGAATGCACAGCGCGCCATCGCCGAGATCGCGACCCTGCCTGCTGAGTGGGAGGACGCCGGGACATTCAGCAACTACACCCTTCGACTCACGCCCGAGGAGACGTCTGCCCTCATGCGTGACGTCATCGGCGTGATCCGCGGCTACCGACCGCACCAGGGCACGGAAGACGCACCGGAGACGGCACGCCCGGTCTCGGTGAACCTCGAGGTCTTCCGGGCCCCCGGGATGTCCCCGGAGTGAGCGCGCACGCGCGCCCGAGTCGGCGCAGTCTCTACGGCATGCTCTTCGCGTCGAGCGTGTCCATCGCGGGCACGCGCGTCTCGACGATCGCGCTGCCCTGGCTCGTCTACACCGAGACCGGGTCGGCCAGCCTCACTGGTCTGGTCCTCGCAGCGGAGATGGCGCCCTATGTCATCTCCAAGGCCCTCGGTGGGCCGTTGGTCGATCGCCGCGGCCCGCGCGCGGTCAGCGTGGCAGGAGATCTGCTGAGCGGCGCGTTCCTCGTGCTCATTCCGATCCTGTATGCCGCCGGGCAGCTCTCGCTTCCCGATCGGATTCCGCTGCTGCTGGCGCTCGTGGCCTGCGCCGGTGCCTTCCGTGGGCCGGGCGACGGGGCGCGCAACGCGATGATCCCGGCCGTCGCGGACGCCTCCGGTGTCCCGCTCGAGCGCATCACCGGGCTCGACAGCACCATCGACCGGGCCAGTGGGTTGCTGGGGGCAGGCATCGGTGGTCTGCTCGTGGGCGCCTTCGGCGCGGCCCAGACCGTTGCGGTCACGGCCGGCGCCTCCTTCATCAGCGCCCTGGTCGTCGCGCTCGTCATCCCCCGGTTCTCGCTCGCCAGCTCGGACGAGGAGGGGTCCTACTTCGCCCGACTCAGGACCGGGGCCTCGTTCCTGCGCCAGGATCGCTTGCTGCGCTCCATCCTCGCGATGATCACCGTGACCAACCTGCTCGAGGCTGCGTACATCTCGGTCATGCTGCCGGTGTGGGTGCACGACGAGGGTCACGGACCTGAGCTCATCGGCCTCCTCGGGATCCTCTTCGGCGGCGCTGCCGTCGCCTCGAGTCTCATTGCCACCACCATGGCTGGACAGTTCAGTCGGCGGACGGCGTATCTCCTGGGGTTCTCCCTGGCCGGGGCGCCGCGCTACCTCGCGCTGGCGTTCGGTGCTCCCCTGTGGGTGATCATCGGCTCCAACGTCGTTGCCGGGTTCGGCATCGGCTTCATCAACCCGACGATCAACGCGATCTTCTTCGAGCGGGTCCCGCGACCCATCATCGGCCGGGTGGGGTCACTCGCTGACGCCCTCGCCTGGGCCGGCCTGCCGGTGGGCGGTGCGGTGGGTGGTGCCGCCGTGGCCGCGATCGGGATCGCGCCGGCGCTGGGCGTCGCAGGGGTGGCCTATCTCGTCTCGACGACGGTGCCAGGAATGCGCCCCGAGTGGCGCGACCTGGACCGAGTCCAGGTCGGCAGCCTACCGCTCGAGTCGACCCCAGGATCGAGCAGTCGGCGCGGTGAGACCTCTCATGACAGCTGACGTTCTCGAGCGGTTCTCCCCGGCCACCGCAGCGTGGTTCCGGGACTCCTTCAGCGCGCCCACTCAGGCTCAGGCCGGCGCCTGGGAGGCCATCAGCTCCGGGCACCACGCCCTCGTCGTGGCACCGACCGGTTCCGGCAAGACGCTCTCGGCCTTCCTCTGGGCGCTCGACCGACTCGGCACCGAGCCCCTGCCCGAGGAGAAGCTCCGCCGCTGTCGCGTCCTCTACATCTCGCCGATGAAGGCCCTCGCGGTCGACGTCGAGCGCAACCTGCGCAGCCCTCTCGTCGGCATCGGTCACGCCGCCACGCGACTCGGCGTGCCGCAGCCCGACATCACCGTCTCCGTCCGCAGCGGCGACACGCCTGCCAACGAGCGCCGCACCTTCGCCCGGGCCCCGAGCGACATCCTCATCACGACCCCCGAGTCGCTCTTCCTCCTGCTCACCTCGCAGGCGCGCGAAGCCCTGCGTGGGATCGAGACCGTCATCCTCGATGAGGTCCACGCGGTCGCCGGAACCAAGCGCGGCGCCCACCTCGCCCTCTCCCTCGAGCGCCTCGACGCGTTGCTCGACCAGCCGGCGCAACGCATCGGGTTGTCGGCCACGGTCGAGCCGGTCGACGAGGTGGCGCGCTACCTCGCCGGTGGTCGGCCGGTCGACGTCGTCCGCCCCCCGTCGACCAAGGAGTGGGACCTCGATGTCGTCGTCCCCATCCCCGACATGTCCTCCCTCGGGGAGGTGGTCGAGGACGATCTCAGCGGGCCGGCCTCCGGCGCCGAGCGGCGAGCCTCGATCTGGCCGCACGTCGAGGAGCGCATCGTCGATCTCGTTGCGGCACACCGCTCCACACTCGTCTTCGCCAACTCGAGGCGACTGGCCGAGCGCCTCACCGCTCGTCTCAACGAGATCTGGGAGGAGCGGCTCGAGGCCGCCGCCGCCGAGTCCTCGGGAGCCGAAGGTGACCCGGCCGCGGAGGTGGGCGAACGGCATACCGGATCGTCCCGCACCCCGGCCCAGGTCATGGCGCAGTCGGGAGCATCCCACGGCGCCGCGCCCATCCTTGCCCGCGCACACCACGGCTCGGTCAGCAAGGAGCATCGTCAGCTCATCGAGGAGGACCTCAAGGCCGGCAGGCTGCCCGCGGTGGTCGCCACGTCGAGCCTCGAGCTCGGTATCGACATGGGGGCGATCGACCTCGTCATCCAGGTCGAGTCGCCACCGTCGGTCGCGAGCGGGCTCCAGCGGGTCGGGCGCGCCGGTCACCAGGTCGGTGCCGTGTCGCGCGGGATCCTCTTCCCCAAGTTCCGGGGCGACCTCGTGCAGACCGCGGTGGTCGTCGAACGCATGCGTGCCGGGGCGATCGAGTCCCTACGCGTGCCCGCCAATCCGGTCGACGTCCTCGCCCAGCAGATCGTGGCGATGACCGCCCTCGACGACTGGGCCGTCGAGGAGCTCGAGCAGGTCGTGCGCCGAGCCGCTCCCTTCGCCGCGCTGCCCCGATCGATCCTCGAGTCCGTGCTCGACATGCTGTCGGGTCGCTACCCCAGTGACGAGTTCGCCGAGTTGCGTCCGCGCATCGTCTGGGACCGCGTTGCCGGAGTCCTCACCGGGCGACCTGGCGCCCAGCGTCTCGCCGTCACCTCGGGTGGCACGATTCCGGACCGCGGTCTGTATGCCGTGTTCCTCGCCACCGGTGAAGGCACCGGTCGCCGGGTGGGCGAGCTCGACGAGGAGATGGTCTACGAGTCGCGCATCGGCGACGTCTTCACTCTCGGCACCTCCACCTGGCGGATCGAGGACATCACCCACGACCGGGTGCTCGTCACCCCCGCACCGGGACAGCCGGGGCGACTGCCGTTCTGGAAGGGCGACCAGCTGGGACGTCCGGCCGAGCTGGGCAAAGCGGTTGGGGCGTTCGTGCGCGAAGTCGCCGGCTCCACCCCGGAGCAGGCCCGGGCCCGCGTTTCGGCGGCGGGGCTCGATGCCTGGGCCACCGACAACCTCGTCGCCTACCTCGACGAGCAGCGCGCGGCCACGGGCCACGTCCCCGACGACCGCACGATCGTGGTCGAGCGCTTCCGGGACGAGATCGGTGACTGGCGCGTGGCCGTGCACAGTCCGTTCGGCGGGCAGGTCCATGCGCCCTGGGCCCTGTGTGTGTCCGCGCGGATGCGTGAGCGGTTCGGCGTCGACGTGCAGGCCATGCACGGAGACGACGGCATCGTCTTCCGCCTCCCCGACCTCGAGCTCGACGGCGACGGTTCCTCGGGGCGTGGGGCGGCGGCGGAGTTGCTCGATCTCGTGCGCCTCAACCCCGACGACGTCCACGACCTCGTCACGGGTGAGATCGGTGGATCGGCCCTGTTCGCAGCGCGATTCCGTGAGTGCGCCTCGCGGGCGCTGTTGCTGCCACGGCGGCGCCCCGACCGCCGTCAGCCCCTGTGGCAGCAACGACAACGCGCGGCCCAGTTGCTCGAGGTCGCGAGCCAGTACGCCTCGTTCCCGATCGTCCTCGAGACGGTGCGCGAGTGCGTCCAGGACGTGTTCGACGTGCCCGGCCTCACCGCGCTCATGGCTTCGATCGCTTCGCGTGAGGTGACGATCGTCGACGTCGAGTCGGCCCAGCCCTCCCCCTTCGCCCGGTCGCTGATGTTCGGCTACATCGCCCAGTTCCTCTACGAGGGCGACTCCCCGCTCGCCGAGAAGCGTGCCGCCGCACTGTCGCTCGATCCCACCCTGCTCGCGGAGTTGCTGGGCCGGGGCGAGGGCCTGTCCCTGCGCGACCTCCTCGACCCGGAGGCGATCACCCGCACCGAGGCCGAGCTGCAGCGGCTCGCCGAGGACCGCCGCTGTCGTCACGCAGAGGACGTCGCCGACCTGCTGCGCACCCTGGGACCGTTGTCCCTGGCCGAAATTGAGCGACGCACCCGTGACGATGTGGCAACCCGCGACATCGGTGGCTGGCTCGTCGACCTCGAAGGCGGGCGCCGGGTCATCCGGGTCCGTGTCGCCGGCGAGGAGCGCTGGGCCGCGATCGAGGACGCGTCCCGACTGCGTGACGCCCTTGGGGTCTCCCTCCCTGTTGGCGTGCCGCAGGCGTTCCTCGAACCCGTGCCCGATCCTCTGGGCGACCTCGTGGCGCGCTACGCCCGCACGCATGGTCCTTTCCAGGTCCAGTCCGTCGCGCAGTGGTGGGGCGTCGGTCCGGCCGTTGCCCTTGATGCCCTGCGTCGCCTCGTCGCCGCCGGTCGCGTCGTCGAGGGCGAACTGCTGCCGACCGAGAGCGGTGGCGGACAGCACGGCCTGGACCACTGTGACGCCGAGGTCCTCCGCACCCTTCGACGCCGTTCCCTGGCCGCCCTGCGCGCCGAGGTGGAGCCGGTCGCGGCCGTCGAGCTGGCCCGCTTCCTCCCGCAGTGGCAGTCCGTGGGCGGCGGTCTGCGTGGGCGTGAAGGGCTCATCCGAGCCGTCGAGCAGCTCGCCGGAGCCGTGCTGCCGGCCAGCGCACTCGAATCGCTCGTCCTGCCCGCCCGGGTCGTCGGCTACTCCCCCGCCCTGCTCGACGAGCTCATGAGCGTCGGCGAAGTCGTCTGGCGCGGCCACGG
The DNA here is from genome assembly GCA_963807825.1 of uncultured Actinomycetota bacterium. Classification (GTDB taxonomy): domain Bacteria; phylum Actinomycetota; class Actinomycetes; order Actinomycetales; family Dermatophilaceae; genus Knoellia. Next base: position 68,976 of record CAWEDC010000012.1, on the reverse strand, counting down.
CGCGCTGCCCGGCGACGACGGCTGGGTCTCACTCCATCTCGCCGAGAACGCCGACGTCACCATGACGGCCCCGGACGACGTCGAGCTCGGTGACCGGGCGCAGGCGATGCACGATGTGCTCGCAGGTGGCGGCGCCTACTTCTTCCGCGCTCTCGCCGACCTCGCCGAAGGCACCGACAACGACGTGGTCGAGGACCTCTGGTCACTCGTCTGGTCGGGTCACGTCTCCGGCGACACCTTCGCCCCCGTGCGTGCCCTGCTGGCGGGTGGCCGCACTGCTCACAAGCGCTCCACCGTCGGACCGCGAACCACCCGGTATGCCGGTCGCAGCGGTTCTCTGGGCACGCTCGGTGGCCGTCGGGGCGCGTCTCGGCCCCTCTCCGTTGCGCGATCCGCACCGGCGATCGTGTCCGGGCGCTGGGCGTTGCTGCCCGAGGTCGAGACCGACCCGACGGTGCGCACGCTGGCCACGGCCGAGGTCCTGCAGGACCGCTACGGCGTCCTGACCCGGGGCAGTGTCGTCGCTGAGGACGTGCCCGGCGGTTTCGCGGCGGTCTACCGCGTTCTCGCAGCGGCCGAGGACTCAGGGCGGGTGCGTCGTGGCTACTTCGTCGAGTCACTGGGGGCGGCACAGTTTGCGACCACCGGAGCGATCGACCGGTTGCGGGCGCACGCCCGCCAGCTCGGGGCCAGCCCCGACGCCGAGGCCCAGCGAGCCCTCGTGCTCGCCGCCACGGACCCGGCCAACGCCTATGGCGCAGCGCTCCCGTGGCCCGACCGCCCGGTGGCCGAAGGGGCCGAAGAGACACCACCGACGGGTCGGCGCGGACACCAACCGGGTCGCAAGGCCGGCGCACTCGTGATCCTCGTCGACGGCGACCTCGTCCTCTACGTCGAGCGCGGAGGCAAGACGCTGCTCTCATGGACCGACGACACGGTGAGTCTCCAGGCCGCGGCTGACGCTCTCGCCCTCGCAGTGCGCGAAGGCGCCCTCGGCAAACTCACCGTCGAGAAGGCTGACGGTGGGGCGCTTCTCGGCTCGGGCCATCCCCTCGTCGATGCCCTGGCGCAGGCAGGGTTCCATGCGACGCCCCGCGGCCTCCGTCTCCGCCGATGACGCCCACGCTCATGCGACCACCGTCCGTGCAGCCGAGGACGGGCGTCCATGCCTGAGGGCGACACCGTCTGGCGCACCGCGGACCGGCTGCACCGCGCCCTCAGCGGCGCACCGATCACGCTCAGCGACTTCAGGTTTCCCGAGATCGCCACGGCCGACCTTCGAGGAGCGGTGACGACCGAGGTCGTGAGTCACGGCAAGCACCTGCTGCACCGCGTCGACTCCGGACTGACCGTCCACTCCCACCTCAAGATGGAAGGGCAGTGGCGGGTCGAGCGCGTCGCGGACACCGCGCGATGGCTGCGCCGTGCCGACCTGCGGGCTGCCGTGGGCACGGACACCTGGTCGGCACTCGGCCTGCGGCTCGGAAAGCTGGAGATCGTGCCCACCTCCCGCGAGGGCGACATCGTCGGTCATCTCGGCCCAGACGTCCTTGGACCTGGCTGGAACGCCGAGCTGGCGGTCGCTCGGGTTCTGGCTTCGACCACGGTCATCGGTGCCGCCCTGCTCGACCAGCGGGTGCTCGCCGGGGTCGGGACGTTGTGGGCGTCGGAGTCCCTCTTCATCGAGCGGATCGGACCGTGGTCTGCCGCCGCCGAGGTCGGGCCCGAGCGCGTGGAGGCCCTCGTTGCTCGGATCCACCGCCTCATGGACGCCTCGCGACACCATGCCGTGCAGTCGAGCACCGGGGTGCGGCGCCGCGGTGAGGAGCACTACGTGCACGCGCGGTCCGGACGACCGTGTCGCCGCTGCGGCAACACCATCAGGGTGTCGCCGATCGGTCCTGCGGGGCGCGAGCGCACGATGTTCTACTGCCCCACGTGCCAGGGCGGCCTCGCGCCCCATGACGATGGCCGGGCCCAGCGGCCCCTGGGGTCGTCGGGAGGCCGAAGCACTCCCTATCGACGGGCCTGAGCGGAGCTCGGTCAGGCCGCGGAGGCCGAAACCACGCCGGCGCGCTCACCGACCGGCAGCGAGACCGGGGCACTCATCGACTCGACGCGTGCGACGCGTCGGCTGACGTCCTCGAGGACCATCGACATCGGGATGTCGAGCGCATCGCAGATGGCACCGAGGAGCTCGGACGAGGCTTCCTTGACGCCGCGTTCGACCTCGCTGAGATAGCCGAGGGAGACGGCGCCGGCGGACGCCACGTCGCGCAGGGTGCGGCCCTGTTCCTGTCGCCGCTCGCGCAGCACCTCACCGAGCTCGTGTCGGAGCAGGATCATGATCGGGCCTCCCTTCGGCGTTCCGTCCAGTCGATGGTGTCCACGCTACATCGCGAAGGACTCATCACGTCGAAGTGTTCTGCGCGAGGACCTATTCCCGCTGGTGGTTCGGCGTGGCGCTCAGGCAGTGCCCGGCGTGTCGGCGACTGCGGTCTCCCCGAGCAACTCGAGCAGAAGAGCCAGGACGGCATCCACGCTCGCTGCGCGGATCTCGTCACGCGTTCCCTCCAACGCGAGGGCTCGCGTCGTGGGGCTGGAGGGCCACGGTCCGGCGGCCGCGACGAAAACGGTGCCGGCCGGCATACCCTCCGACGGCCCGGGACCGGCCACCCCCGTCGTCGCGAGTCCGACGTCGGCGCCCACGAGCCGGCACACTCCTTCGGCCATCTCGGCAGCAACGGCGGCATCGACGGCGCCCACCTCGGCGAGGCGTCCGGGGTCAACGCCGAGCAGGTCGGCCTTGACGTCACTCGCGTAGGACACCACGCCCCCACGCACCGTCTCCGAAGCTCCGGGAACGGAGGTGAGAGCCGCGCACACAAGGCCCCCGGTGAGGGACTCGGCCGTGGCCACGGTCCAGCCGCGCTCGATCAGCGCCGCCACGACCCGTGCAGACAGAGGACTCACGAGGGAGATCACGGCTTGTGCCGCTGCTCCCGGCTCGCGGCTCGGGCGGCGCGCTTGGCGAGCGCCCGAGGGCTCGTCTGGCGCAGCCGCAGTGCGTCGATCGCGTAGTCGACACCCGTGACGACGGTCAGGACCAGAGCCGCGATGAGAGTCACCCAGGCGATCGCGTCAAGGACCTCGCTGCCGGGCAACGAGAAGCGCGGGATGACAAAGAAGCCCAGGGCGAGGGCCTGGAGGAGAGTCTTGAGCTTGCCACCGCGACCGGCCGCCATGATGCCGTGCCGGATGACCCAGAAGCGCATGGCCGTGATGCCCCACTCGCGCACGAGGATGACGACGGTGATCCACCAGGGGATGTCGCCGATCATCGACAGTCCGACGAGCGCCATCGTCACGAGCGTCTTGTCGGCGATCGGGTCGGCGACCTTGCCGAAGTCGGTGATGAGGCCGCGACTGCGGGCGATGTCGCCGTCGATGCGGTCGGTGAGCATGGCCACGAAGAAGACGGCGAAGGCCCACCAGCGCGTCGAGGCGTCCTGACCATCGCCCCACAGGAGCAGCCAGCCGAACACCGGGACGAGGAACAGTCGCAGGACGGTCAGCCCGTTGGCGATGTTCCAGGCGCTCGGCGCGATCCGAGCGACCGGCGAGGGCCGCTCAGTCATGCCAGGTCCGCGACGAGGTCGATGCCTTCGGTGCCGACCACGGTCGCGAGGACGGTCTCACCGATCACTGCCTGTGCACCCACCACGCGGGTGGTGCCGTCGACGTCGGGACCCTGGTGCTCGGCCCGACCGATCACGTCGCCGGTCTCGTCGTCGATCTCCTCGACGAGGACGCGAACGCTCTCACCGATGCGGTCCTCGGCGCGCTGGGCGGTGAGTTCCTCGATGAGGTCGGTGATGCGGGCGACGCGGTCGGCGATGTCCTGGGCGTCCACCTTGTCGGGCAGGAGCTCGCCCTCGGTGCCGTCCTCGTCGGAGTAGCCGAAGACGCCGACGACGTCGAGGCGCGCGGCGGTCAGGAACTCGGCGAGCTCGTCGACCTCTGCCTCGGTCTCACCCGGGAAGCCGACGATGACGTTGCTGCGGATGCCGGCGAGGGGTGAACGGCGACGGACGTCGTCGATGAGCCCGAGGAACGGCTCGGTGCCGCCGAAGCGGCGCATCCGACGCAGGAGCGGTGCCGAGGCGTGCTGGAAGGACAGGTCGAACCACGGCATGACCTCGGGGATGGCGACCATGGCGTCGAGCAGGCCGGGGCGCACCTCGGCCGGCTGGAGATAGGACACCCGGACCCGCTCGATGCCGTCGATGTCGGCGAGCTCGGGCAGGAGCGCGTCCATGAGGGCGAGGTCGCCGAGGTCCTTGCCGTAGGACGTGGAGTTCTCGCTGACGAGGAAGAGCTCGCGCACGCCCTGCGTCGCGAGCCAACGCGCCTCCTCGATGACGTCGGTGGGGCGACGCGACACGAACGACCCGCGGAACATCGGGATCGCGCAGAACGCACAGCGACGGTCGCAGCCACTCGCGATCTTGAGCGGCGCCCAGGGGCCGCTGTCGAGGCGGGCACGCGGTGCCGAGTGGCCCGGGAGTGCGACGTCGGCCGAAGCCTCCTGGCGGGTCACGGGCGAGAGCGGCAGCAGCTTGCGGCGGTCGCTGGGCACGTGGCTCTTGACGGTGCCACCGTCGAGGATCGTGCGCAGGTGGGTCGACATGTCGGCGTAGGAGTCGAAGCCGAGAACGGCGTCCGCCTCGGGCAGCTCATCGGCGAGCGTCTGGCCGTAGCGCTCTGCGAGGCAGCCGACGGCGACGACCTTCTGGGTGCGGCCGGTCTCCTTGAGGGCCGAGGCCTCGATGAGGCTGTCGATCGAGTCCTTCTTGGCCTGCTCGACGAAGCCGCACGTGTTGACGACGGCCACATCGGCCTCGGAGGCGTCGTCGACGAGGGTCCAGCCACCCGCCTTCAGCCGACCGGCGAGCTCCTCGGAGTCGACGTCGTTGCGGGTACAACCCAGGGTGACGACAGCCACCGAGCGCGTGGTGGTGTCGGGTGCAGGCATGCACCCACTCTAGTTGCGCGCGAGCTGCTCTCTCGACGACGCCGGATCGACGTGTCCTAGGTTGGGGTGATGACGTCGACGTCCCAGCGCATCACCGACCTGCTCGCCACCCACCCCGTGTGGGACGGCCACAACGACCTCCCCTGGGAGGCACGCGACCAGGTCGGCTACGACCTCGACCGCCTCGACATCGCCAGCGAGCTCACGACCACCCACACCGACCTCGTCCGCATGCGTCGCGGAGGCATGGGCGCGCAGTTCTGGTCCGTCTACGTCGATGCCGAAGTGGGCCGGCGAGAAGGCCGTCACGGCGACGCTCGAACAGATCGACTTCGTGCGGGAAATGACCAGCCGGTATGCCGGTGAGCTGGCTTTCGCGGTCAGTGCGGCCGACGTGCGCGCGGCCCGGGCCTCCGGCCGCATCGCCTCTCTCATGGGCGCCGAGGGCGGACACAGCATCGACTCCTCGCTCGGGACGCTGCGCATGCTCCACGCGCTGGGGGTGCGCTACATGACCCTCACCCACAACGACAACGTGCCGTGGGCTGACTCCGCGACCGACGAGCCGGTCCTCGGTGGCCTCTCCCCGTTCGGTCGTGAGGTCGTGCGCGAGATGAACCGCATCGGCATGGCCGTCGACCTGTCGCACGTCTCCCCCGACACGATGCGCGATGCCCTCGCCACGTCGACCGCACCGGTGATGTTCTCGCACTCGTCGGCGCGGGCCGTCTGCGACCACCCCCGCAACGTCCCCGACGACGTCCTCGCGCCAGCTCCCGACGAACGGCGGGCTGTGCATGGTGACCTTCGTCCCCAAGTTCGTCTCGCCCGTCATTCGCGAGTGGGACCTCGAGGCGGCTGACGTCGCGGCCGGCAAGGGGATCGACTCGGCCGACTACGCGGCATACTCGGCCTTCCTCGTGGGCTACCGCGAGACGCATCCTCAGCCGGTGGCCACGCTCGACGACGTCGTGGCGCACGTCGAGCACGTTCGCGACGTGGCCGGGCATCGACCACATCGGTCTCGGCGGCGACTACGACGGTGTGGACGTCCTCCCGGCCGGCCTCGACGACGTCTCCGGCTATCCCGTGCTGCTCGAGGCGCTGGCCGAGCGGGGCTGGTCCGACGACGACCTCGGCAAGCTGACGTGGAGCAACGCGCTGCGGGTGCTCGAGGGCGTCGAGGCGACCTCTCGCGAGCTCAGCGCGACGCGTGGACCGAGCACGGCCCGGATCGAGGACCTCGACGGCCAGTGAGTCGGCTCAGGCCTTGTTGCGCATGACGGTGAGCGCGACGAGGCGCGAGATGACCATGGCGACGTACATGACGCCAGCCGAGCTGCTCGATGATCGTCGACCGCCCGCGCCTGCGGCCCGACGGCCACGACATCGGACAGGCCGACGCTCGTGAGGTTGGCCGCCGAGAAGATAGAGCAGCTCGAGGAAGTCCTTCTGGGTCGGCCTCGCTGTGGCCGATGAACGAGCCCGGCCACACCTCCTGAATCGCGAGGAAGAGATAGGCGAAGGCGAACAGGAGGACGGTGAAGGCCGCGCCGACCGCGAACAGCTCGTCCTTGGTCACCCAGGCGTCCTCGAACATGTAGGCGACGAGGCCGTAGGCCGTGTAGAAGTAGAAGAGCGCAAGAGCCGTGTGCGCGAGGGCGACGACGGCCGTGTTGTCCGTGGCGATGAGGACCAGATCTCGAGGACCCCGGCGGGCAGCCCGAGGAGCACCGACAGCCACGTCAGGGCCGGCGTGCTGCGCACCGTGAAGACGGCGACCGTGAGGGCGCACAGGCTGAGCACCGTGAGGGCCACGCGGCCGTAGGTGAGGTCCTGGAGCCACGGCAGCAGCACGATGACGAGCAGCTGGACGGCGAGAAGGAAGGCCGAGGGCTGCTTGCGGAGCACTGCCGCCCAGCGCTGCGCGCGGGTCGGGGGCTCACGCAGGTCGTCCCAGAGCTTCGTCTCCATGGCCGTCACTCTAAGCGGCCACGGCGGTGTGAGGTCCCGACCTACGATGACGACATGCAGCACGCCGCCTGGGTGATCGCGCCACTCGTCCTCGTCGGCGTCCTCACGTCTCAGCGCCGCGGCCAAGGCGGCAAGGGCGAGTCGCTCCGCACGATCATCGCGCAACCTCCGCCTGCCCGACTGGATCCTTCCCGAGCCGCTCGCCCGCGCGATCCCCGGCATCGAGCTGGCTCTCGGCGCTCGGGCTGCTGACTCCGTGGAGTCCCGTCTTCGTCGTGGCAGCCGGTGCCACCCTGGTGCTCATGGTCGTCTACTGGGCTGCTCATTGCGCGCGGGCTGACGATCACGCCGCGCCCGTCGTGCGGGTGCTTCGGCCAGGCCGGCGACCACCGGATCTCGGGGCGCACCTTGCTGCGCAACACCCTGCTCGTCGCCGCTGCCGCGGCCGCAGTCGGTCTGGCCGGGTCCGGGCGCACCGTCTGGTCGCCTCGTCTCGGAACGTCACGTCCGGAGACTGCGCTCTGGCTGGGGCTCGCAGCTGTTGGCCTGCGGTGCTCGACCGCCCTTGTCGCTCGGCACGCTCGAGCACGACGCCCGTCGCGAGACTTGTCGCAAGACCGAGCCGCCGAACACCGGTCGAGTCGTCTGACGACCCAGACGATGAGGACGACTACGTCCGCAGCCCCACACCGGAGCTGCTGCTCCACGACCGCGAACCTCGGGCCAGTCACCCTCCTCGAGCTGTCCGCGACGCGGGCCCAGCTCCTGGTCTTCGTCAACTGCTACTGCGCCTTCGACCACCGAGGTGATCGCGGACGCTCGAAGAGTTGGCAGCGAGCGCTCAGCCTCGTCGACGTGCGCATGGTCTTCTCAGTGCCGATCGCGGATCGGTTCGTAGCCGACGGCCACCGCGACGACGCACTCGTCGACCACGCGGGCCTGACGTGGCAGGCACTTGGCCTTGCAGAGTTCACCGAGTGCCCTGCTCTCGGCGCCGACGGCTTCCTGGCCGGTGGACCGGTGGCGGGCCACGAAGCAGTCATGGGACTTCGTCGACGAGGTCGTCGAGGTGCTCCGGGAAGTCCCCGTGCCTGACGACGCCGACGGCCTGGCAATCCCACGCCGGTCGTCGCCGAGGCCGAGCTCACCGGTGATCGGTGAGCTCCCACGCGTCCTCGCTGTCGTCTTCGTCCTCGTCCCACGCCTCGACCTGCGGGCGGCTCGCCAGACCGGCTGCGACGGCATCGGGCCCGTAGCGATCAGTCGGAACCTGCTGGGTCTCTGCGGTCGCACGCGTCACCGGCGTCACGGGCGGCGCATCGATCGACGGGACGCCCGCCTGGGGCGCCTGCCGAGGGCTTCGTTGTCGAAGGCCGGGTCCTCGTCCGGGATGTCGTCTCCACGCAGCAGCGCGAGCGTCGTCTCCAGGTCGTCGGGCCGCACGAGCACGTCGCGCGCCTTGGATCCCTCTGAGGGTCCGACGACGCCACGTGACTCGAGCAGGTCCATGAGGCGCCCGGCCTTGGCGAAGCCGACGCGCAGCTTGCGCTGGAGCATCGACGTCGAACCGAACTGGGTCGTCACGACGAGCTCGGTGGCCTGCAGCAGCAGGTCGAGGTCGTCACCGATGTCGTCGTCGAGGTTCTTCTTGGCCGCGACGACGGTGACGTCCTCGCGGTAGGTCGGCTTGAGCTGGCCGGTGACGTGGGCGACGGCGTCCTGGATCTCGGTCTCGGTGACCCAGGCACCCTGCACGCGCATCGGCTTGCTCGCACCCATGGGCAGGAACAGGGCGTCACCCTGACCGAGGAGCTTCTCGGCACCGGGCTGGTCGAGGACGACGCGGCTGTCGGCGAGCGAGGACGTCGCGAACGCCATGCGGCTCGGCACGTTGGCCTTGATGAGGCCGGTGACGACGTCGACGGACGGGCGCTGGGTCGCGAGCACGAGGTGGATGCCGGCGGCGCGGGCGAGCTGGGTGATGCGGACGATGCACTCCTCGACGTCACGAGGGGCAACCATCATGAGGTCGGCGAGCTCGTCGACGACGACGAGGAGGTAGGGGTAGGGCTGGATGACCCGCTTCGAGCCCGGCAGCGGCTGGACCTTGCCGGACTTCACCGCCTTGTTGAAGTCGTCGACGTGCTTGTAGCCGTAGGCCGCGAGGTCGTCGTAGCGCTGGTCCATCTCACGCACGACCCACTGGAGGGCCTCGGCGGCCTTCTTGGGGTTGGTGATGATCGGCGTGATGAGGTGCGGGATGCCTTCGTAGGCCGTGAGCTCGACCCGCTTGGGGTCGACGAGCACCATGCGGACCTCGTCGGGCGTGGCCCGCATGAGGATCGAGGTGATCATCGAGTTCACGAAGCTCGACTTGCCCGAGCCCGTGGCGCCGGCGACGAGCAGGTGGGGCATCTTCGCGAGGTTGGCGATGACGTAGCCGCCCTCGACGTCCTTGCCGACACCCATGACCATCGGGTGGTGGTTGTCGCGCGCGACCCGGCTGCGCAGGACGTCGCCGAGGCAGACCATCTCCTTGTCCGGGTTCGGGATCTCGATGCCGATCGCGGACTTGCCGGGAATGGGACTGAGGATGCGCACGTCAGCCGACGCAACGGCATACGCAATGTTCTTGGACAGCGCGGTGACGCGCTCGACCTTGATGCCCGGGCCGAGCTCGACGATGTAGCGGGTGACCGTCGGTCCGCGGGTGAAGCCGGTGACCTGGGCGTCGATGCCGAACTCGTCCAGGACGTTGGTCAGGGACTCGACGACGCGGTCGTTGGCCTCGGAGCGCTCCTTGTGCGGCGCACCCTGCTTGAGGACGGCGTTGTCGGGAAGCGTGTAGGTCACGTCGCCGGCGAGCGAGAGCTGCTCGACGCGCTGCGGCAACGGGGTGGTCGGCGGCGCCTCGAGCCGGGTGGGCTCGAGCGGCGCCTTGACGGTCGCGGACGGAGCGAGGACACCGGGAGCGGTGGGGCGCTTCTCTCCGGGGCGCGGGCCACCCTCCTCGGGCACGGGGGTGGCGTCCACGGCGGGACGGTTCTTGCGACCCTTGCCGCCGACGCGGTCCTCGTAGGCGACGATCGCGGCCTGTTCGAAGGCCTCGTCGCCGACGAGCGGCTCGTCGGCCAGGGCGCGGCTGCGGCGCGGCTTCTTGACCGGCAGACCGTCGGTCTCGTCACTTTCATCGGCGTATGCCGGGTGGCCCAGAAGCGTTGCGCGCAACTGGTCGAAGCGGTCCGGGATCTCGTGCACCGGCGTCGCCGTGAGCACGAGGAGGCCGAAGATCCCGACGAGGATGAGGAGCGGGATGGTGCCGTAGATCGACACTGCTGCCTCGAGCGGGCTGGACGCGAGGAAGCCGATGATGCCGCCACCGGCGCGCATGCCGTCGGCACCGGCAGGAGGCTCGGGGATGCCGGCAGCGACGTGGACGATGCCCGTGGCGGCGAACGCCAGCAGGGCGGTGCCGATGGCCATGCGGTTGGTCGCGGGGTGCTCACGCGGGGTGCGCCACAGGTGAAGGCCGAAGAGCAGCAGGACGATCGGGACGGCATACGCGACCCGACCGAAGGTGCCGGCGACAACGGCGTGGGTGACCTCACCGACGATGCCGTTGAGGCCCCACCACTCACGGGCGGCGACGACGACGGCCAGCGCGATGAGGGTCAGGCCGGCTCCGTCACGACGGTGCTCGGGCTCGAGGTCCTGGCCGGCGTGCGAGACCTTGCGGACCGTGCCACCGGTGGCGTGGGCCAGGCCCATCCAGGCTCCGCGCACTGCTGCGACGGGCATGGGTGCGCCGCCCTTGGCCGGGGCCTTCTTGCGACTCGCGGGACGGGCGGGTGCGCGGCGGTTCGCCGGCCGACCGGAAGCCGGACGTGAGCGCGCAGGAGAAGTCGAACGGGAGGCCATGCTCCGCACCCTAGGGGAAAGTCACCCCAGACACACGTGTCACACGCGCAACACCCCACCCCGACTTCGTGCCCCGTACGGACACGGAAACGGAGGCCTTCGGCCGACGACCGTGTCCGTACGGGGCACGAAGTCGGGAGCTTTCAGACCTCGGTGCGGCCGTCGTTGTCCTTGTTGCGGACGCCGATCTTGCTGCCCAGCCACACCAGGGGGTCGAACTTGCGGTCCACGACCCGCTCCTTGAGCGGGATGATCGCGTTGTCGGTGATCTTGATGCCCTCGGGGCACACCTCGGTGCAGCACTTGGTGATGTTGCACATGCCGAGACCGGCAGCGTCCTGCGCGAGGGCCCGACGGTCGTGGGTGTCGAGCGGGTGCATGTCGAGCTCGGCGTAGCGCAGGAAGAAGCGGGGACCGGCGAAGGCCTCCTTGTTCTCCTCGTGGTCGCGCACCACGTGGCAGGTGTTCTGGCACAGGAAGCACTCGATGCACTTGCGGAACTCCTGGCCGCGCTCCACGTCGACCTGCTGCATGCGGCGCTTGCCGTCGGCGTCCCGCTCGGGCGGCGCGAAGGCCGGCAGCTCCTTGGCCTTCTCGTAGTTGAACGAGACGTCGGTGACCAGGTCGCGGATCACCGGGAAGCCCGCATCGGCGTGACCGTGATGACCTCGTCCTGCTCGAAGTCCGAGAGCCGGCACATGCACATGAGGCGCGGCTTGCCGTTGACCTCGGCGCTGCACGAGCCGCACTTGCCGGCCTTGCAGTTCCAGCGCACCGCGAGGTCGCCGGCCTGGGTGCCCTGCACGCGGTGGATCGCGTCGAGCACGACCTCGCCCTCGGAGACCTCGACGGGATAGTCCTTGATCTCCCCACCGGAGGAGTCCCCGCGCCAGATCTTCAGCTTCAACGTGTAGCTCATGCGAAGTACCCCTTCAGCTCTTCGGGCATCTCGGGCAACGGCTTCTCGTGGAGGTCGACCCCGGTGCCTTCGGCGTTGAGGTTGACCACGAGGTTCTTGGTCCCCCACTCCGCGTTCGGGCCCGGGAAGTCGTCGCGGGTGTGGCCGCCGCGCGACTCCTCGCGAGCGAGTGCCGCCTTGGCGATGCACTCACTGACGATGAGCATGTTGCGCAGGTCGAGGGCCAGGTGCCAGCCGGGGTTGTACTGCCGGTGCCCCTCGACGACCATCGTCTTCGCCCGCGCCTTGAAGCGCCTCGATCTCGCTGAGCGACTCCTCCAGCTCGGAGGCCGTGCGGATGATCCCGACGAGGTCGTTCATGGACTGCTGGAGGTCGGACTGGATCGTGTAGGGGTTCTCGCCGCCCTCGACCTCGAACGGCGCCAGGGCGCTCGTCTGGGCCACCTTCACGTCCGCCTCGTCGACCTTGGGTCGCTCGTCGCCGAGCGAATTGGCGTATGCCGTCGCGGCCTCACCCGCCCGCTTGCCGAAGACGAGCAGGTCACCGAGCGAGTTGCCGCCGAGTCGGTTGGAGCCGTGCATGCCGCCGGAGCACTCCCCCACGGCATACAAACCGGTCACCGCGCTCTCCTGGGTGTCGGCGTCGACCTCGACGCCACCCATGACGTAGTGGCAGGTCGGGCCGATCTCCATCGGCTCGGCGGTGATGTCGACGTCGGCCAGCTCCTTGAACTGGTGGTACATCGAGGGCAGGCGCTTGCGGATGAACTCGGGGGTGCGCCGCGAGGCGATGTCGAGGTAGATGCCGCCGTGCGGCGTGCCCCGGCCCGCCTTGATCTCGGAGTTGATGGCGCGCGCGACCTCGTCACGGGGCAGCAGCTCGGGTGGTCGACGGTTGTTCTTCTTGTCGTCGTACCAGCGGTCGGCTTCCTCGATCGTGTCCGCGGTCTCTGCTTTGAAGAACTCCGGGATGTAGTCGAACATGAAGCGCTTGCCCTCGGAGTTCTTGAGGATCCCGCCGTCACCGCGCACCGACTCGGTGACGAGCAGGCCCTTCACCGAGGGCGGCCAGACCATGCCCGTGGGGTGGAACTGCACGAACTCCATGTTGATGAGGCTGGCCCCGGCCCGCATGGCCAGCGCGTGGCCGTCGCCGGTGTACTCCCAGGAGTTCGAGGTCACCTTGAAGGACTTGCCGATGCCGCCGGTGGCGAGGATGACGCTGGGGGTGTCGAAGACGATGAAGCGGCCGGACTCGCGCCAGTAGGCGAACGCGCCCGCGATCTTGCCGTCCTCCTTGAACAGGTCGGTGACGGTGCACTCCATGAAGACGTCGATGCCCAGGGCCACCGCGCGCTGCTGCAGGGTGCGGATCATCTCGAGTCCGGTGCGGTCACCGACGTGGGCGAGGCGGGCGTACTTGTGGCCGCCGAAGTCACGCTGGCTGATCAGCCCGTCCTCGGTGCGGTCGAACAGCGCTCCCCAGTCCTCGAGCTCCATCACCCGCTCGGGCGCCTCCTGCGCGTGCAGCTGCGCCATCCGCCAGTTGTTGAGCATCTTGCCGCCGCGCATGGTGTCGCGGAAGTGCACCTCCCAGTTGTCCTCGGGATAGAGGTTGCCCATCGACGCGGCGATGCCGCCCTCGGCCATCACCGTGTGGGCCTTGCCGAGCAGCGACTTGCAGACGACGGCGACCCGGGCGCCGGAGTCGTGGGCAGCGATCGCTGCGCGGAGCCCGGCACCGCCGGCGCCGACCACGACGACGTCATAGGTGTGGCGCTCCATGCCGCCCTGGGCGTCGCCGGACATGGCGTTGCCCGTCATGGGGTGCCGGCCCTCGCCGGGCGCGGAAGTGTCAGCCATCAGAAGAACCTCACGTCGTCGATGACACCCGCGGCCAGCAACCAGATGTAGAGATCGACCAGGGCCACGGAGAACAGCGAGATCCACGCGTACTTCGCGTGGTGGGCGTTGTGCTTCGAGACCCAGGTCCACAGCTTGTAGCGCACCGGGTGCTTGGAGAAGTGCCGCAGCCGTCCACCGACGGCGTGCCGGCAGGAGTGGCACGAGAGCGTGTAGAGCCAGATGAAGACCACGTTGATCAGCATCAGCAGCGTGCCGAGCCCCATGTGGCCCCACTCGTGCTCGGCGTTGCGGAAGGCCAGCACCACGTCGAAGGTCAGCACCGCGGCCACCACCAGTGCGGCATACCAGAACCAGCGGTGGAGGTTCTGCAGGATCAGCGGGAAGCGGGTCTCACCGGAGTAGGCCGAGTGCGGCTCGGCCACGGCGCAGGCCGGCGGCGAGAGCCAGAACGCCCGGTAGTAGGCCTTGCGGTAGTAGTAGCAGGTCATCCGGAAGCCCAGCGGGAAGATCAGGATGATCAGCGCCGCGGACAGCGGGAACGCCTTGAAGGGCTGCCCGAAGTCGGACGCCCCCTCGACGCAGTCGCCCAGACAGGGCGAGTAGAACGGCGAGAGATAGGGCGAGGCGTAGTAGTCGCGTCCCATGAACGCGCGGACCGTCGCATAGACCACGAACGCGGCGAACACCACGAACGTCACCAGCGGCGCCAGCCACCAGCGGTCCTCGCGAAGGGTGCGGGCCTCGATCCCGGCCCGCGTCGGTCCTCGTACGCCGGTCAGCTCCGGAGTCGCCACCGCCACACCTCCTTGTGTTGGCTACACCTTGGTAGAAAAGCCAGCACAAGGGAAGGGCGCCACGCGGGCCGCTCTCAGCCGCGGCCTCAGGTCTCGATGACGACGGGGATGATCATCGGGCGGCGACGGATCTTGCGACCGACCCAGCCACCGACGGAGCGGCGCATGACCTGCTCGAGCTGGTAGCTGTCGTTCATGCCCTGCGCCGTCGCGTCGTCGAGCGCCTTGACCAGGCTCGGCATGACGTCGTCGAAGACCATGTCGCCCTCGACGAAACCGCGGGCAGCGATCTCGGGGCCGGCGACGATCTTGCCGGTGCGTCGAGTCCATGACGACGATGACCGAGATGAAGCCCTCGTCGCGCAGGATGCGGCGGTCCTTGAGCAGGCCCTCGTCGGCCTCGCCCACGGACGAGCCGTCGACGTAGACGTAGCCGGCCTCGACCGCACCGGCCACGCGGACCTTGCCATCGACGAGGTCGACGACCACACCGTCCTCGACGACGACGACACCCTTGGGGTGCACGCCCGTCGCGAGCGCGAGGTCGGCGTTGGCGCGCAGGTGGCGCCACTCGCCGTGCACCGGCATGACGTTGCGGGGCTTGACGATGTTGTAGCAGTAGAGGAGCTCGCCGGCGCTGGCGTGACCGGAGACGTGCACCTTGGCGTTGCCCTTGTGGACGACGTCGGCGCCGAGGCGCATGAGCCCGTTGATGACGCGGTAGACGGCGTTCTCGTTGCCGGGGATGAGCGAGGAGGCCATGAGGACGGTGTCGCCCTCGCCCACCTCGATCTGGTGGTCGCGGTTGGCCATGCGCGACAGGGCCGCCATGGGCTCACCCTGCGAGCCGGTGCAGATGAGCGTCACCTTGTTGTCGGGCAGGTTCCCGAGCTTCTTGAAGTCGACGAGGATGCCGTCGGGCACGTGGAGGTAGCCCAGGTCTGCGGCGATCCCCATGTTGCGGACCATCGAGCGCCCGACCATGGCGACCTTGCGGCCGGACTTCTCGGCGGCGTCGAGGACCTGCTGGACGCGGTGCACGTGCGAGGAGAAGCAGGCGACGATGACGCGGCGGCGGGCGTCGCGGAAGACGCGGTCGATCGCCGGCGCGATGTCCTTCTCGGGCGTGGTGAACCCGGGGACCTCGGCGTTGGTCGAGTCCGTCATGAAGAGGTCGACGCCCTCCTCCCCCAGCCGCGCGAAGGCGCGCAGGTCGGTGAGGCGCCCGTCGAGGGGCAGCTGGTCCATCTTGAAGTCGCCGGTGTGCAGGATCGTTCCGCCGGAGGTGCGCACGAAGACGGCGAGCGCGTCGGGGATGGAGTGGTTGACGGCGACGAACTCGCAGTCGAAGACCCCGAAGGTCTCGCGCCCACCCTCCTTGACGGCCAGCGTGTAGGGCTTGATCCGGTGTTCCTTGAGCTTGGCCTCGATGAGGGCCAGCGTCAGGTTGGAGCCCACGAGGGGGAGGTCGGGCTTGAGGCGCAGCAGGAACGGCACGGCGCCGATGTGGTCCTCGTGACCGTGGGTGAGGACGACCGCCTGGACGTCGTCGAGCCGGTCGGCGATGTAGCTGAAGTCCGGGAGGATCAGGTCGATGCCCGGGTGGTGGTCGTCCGGGAAGAGGACGCCACAGTCGATGATGAGCAGCTGGCCCTTGTGCTCGATGACGGCCATGTTGCGGCCGACCTCGCCGAGTCCGCCGAGCGCGACGATGCGCACGCCGCCGTCGACGAGGGGCTCCGGCAGGGAGAGCTCGGGATGCGGGTGACTCATCGCAGACCTGCCTCCGCGAGACCCTTGCGGAGGATCTCGAGGTGCTCCGGCGGCGACTCGACGAGGGGCAGTCGGACGAAGGCGGACTCGATCACACCCAGCTCGACGAGCGCGGCCTTGGCCATGATCGCGCCCTGTGAGGTCGTCATGATCGCGTCGACGGCGGGGATGAGGCGGCGGTGGATCTCGCGAGCGGTGGCGAGGTCGCCGGCGTCGACGGCGGCGATCATCGCGGCATACTCCTTGCCGGCAACGTGACCGACGACCGAGACGCAGCCGACCGCGCCCTGGGCGAGGTGGGCCAGCGTGAGCACGTCGTCTCCGCTGAACCAGAGCAGGTCGGTCGCGGCCATGACGTGGGTCGAGGCCCACAGGTCGGCCTTGGCGTCCTTGACCGCCACGATGCGCGGGTGCTCGGCCAGCTCGAGGAGCGTCTGCGGTGCTGAACGTCGACGCCGGTCCGACCGGGGATGTCGTAGAGCATGATCGGCAGCTCGGTCGAGTCGGCGACCGCGCGGCAGTGCGCGACGAGCCCGGCCTGGGTGCGGCTTGTTGTAGTACGGCGAGACGAGCAGCAGCGCGTCCGCACCGACCTCGGCGGCGCGGGCCGCCATGTGGATGCTGTGGGCGGTGTCGTTGGAACCGATGCCGGCGGTGATGGCTGCCCGGTCTCCGGCGATCTCCTTGGCGAGACGGACGACGTCGATGCTCTCGTCGTCCGTGAGGGTCGAGGCCTCCCCCGTCGTGCCGTTGACGACGATGCCGTCGTGGCCGTTCGCGATGAGGTGCTCGACCACCGCGCGCACGCCCACTTCGTCCACGGATCCGTCAGGTCTCATCGGGGTGACCATGGCCGTGATGACCCGGCCGAAGGGGTTCGTCGTCATGGCCCTCAGGGTAGTCGCTGCCCCGCGAGCACCTGCCGGGCGCCGTCGGTGGTCGCGGCTACGCTCTGGAGCCATGCGCCAGTACCTCGACCTCCTCAACCGCATCCTCGACGAGGGCGTCGACAAGTCCGACCGCACGGGCACCGGCACGCGCTCGGTCTTCGGGCACCAGATGCGCTTCGACCTCTCCGAGGGCTTCCCGGTCGTCACGACCAAGAAGCTGCACCTCAAGTCGATCATCGGCGAGCTCATCTGGTTCCTGCGCGGCGACACCAACGTGCGCTGGCTGCAGGAGCGCGGCATCACGATCTGGGACGAGTGGGCCGACGAGCAACGGCGACCTCGGCCCGGTCTACGGCCACCAGTGGCGCTCCTGGCCCACCCCCGACGGCCGTCAGGTCGACCAGATCGCCAAGGTCATCGAGGGCATCCGCACCAACCCCGACAGCCGCCGCCACATCGTCAGCGCCTGGAACGTCGCCGACGTCGACGACATGGCGCTGCCGCCGTGCCACGCGCTCTTCCAGTTCTACGTGGCCGACGGCAAGCTCTCGTGCCAGCTCTACCAGCGCTCGGCCGACGTCTTCCTCGGCGTGCCGTTCAACATCGCGTCCTACGCGCTGCTCACGATGATGGTCGCCCAGCTCACCGACCTCGAGCCCGGCGAGTTCGTCCACACCCTCGGCGACGCGCACCTCTACTCCAACCACCTCGAGCAGGCCCGGCTCCAGCTGACCCGTGAGCCGCGCGACCTGCCGACGATGCGCATCGCCCCCAAGACCGCCATCGACGACTTCGACCTCGACGACTTCGAGCTCGTCGGCTACGACCCGCACCCGGCATCAAGGCGCCGATCGCGGTCTGAGACCGGACAAACAACGATCCGGTATGCCGCCCGCGCACCGGAGCGCGCGGCATACCTGCCGCTCTGCTTGCCCCGGCAATAGGGTGAGCGGCATGACCCAGGTGACGCTCATCGCGGCGGTCGGACGCAACGGCGTCATCGGCGCGGACAACGACATGCCGTGGCACCTGCCCGAGGACTTCGCGTTCTTCAAGCGGACGACCATGGGCCACGCGATGGTCATGGGCCGCAAGACGTTCGACTCGATCGGGCGGGCCCTCCCGGGGCGCCGGACGATCGTCATCACCCGGCAGCCGGACTGGCACCACGCCGACGTCGAGACGGTGCACTCGCTCGACGACGCGCTCGGCGCTGGCCGGTCCCGTGGGTGAGGTGTTCGTCGCCGGCGGCGGCGAGATCTACAGCGCAGGCGATGCCGTTCGCGCACCGGCTGCTCATCACCGAGGTCGACCAGGAACCCGAGGGCGACGTGCGCTTCCCCGAGATCGACCCGGCGCAGTGGCACGAGAGCGCCCGCGAGGAGCGCGACGGCTTCGCCTGGGTGACCTACGAGCGCTAGGGCTTCTTGAGCGGGTCGACCGGTCCGGTCGAGGTGAACCGCTCGCGGTGAATGTGCTCGGCGCTGACGCCGGAGCCACCGAGCCAGGCCTCGACGTCGGCGATGAGCCCCTCCGGCCCGCACAGCCACCAGTCGTCGACACCCTCGATGCTGCCGACGTCCGCGAGCACGGCGCGGATGATGAGCGGGTCGATGCGCCCGTGACGCACGCCGTCGACCCGCTCGCGGCTGAGGACGTGCTCGACGCGCAGCCGCCCACCCGACGCGGCCTCGAGTTCGGCCACCTCGCGGCCCAGCACGGTCGACTCGCGGGTGCGGTTGGCGATGATGAGGTCGACGGTCGACGCGTCGTGCTGCTCCAGCGCGGCGGCGGCGATGGCGAGCACGGGCGTGATGCCCGGACCCGCCGACGACGCCGACGTGGTGCCGTGGGCCCGCGACCTCGTCGAGGACGAACTCCCCCAGCGGCGGCAGCACCCCCATGACCTCGCCCGACCGCGACCTCGGACGCCAGCCACGGTGACATGCGCCCGCCCTGCACGGCCGCGGCGGCGACGCGGATGATGCCTTCGCGACGAGCACGGCTCGGCGGCACCCAGATCGAGTAGGACTGACGCACGTCCTCGCCGCCGACGAGCGCCCGCAACGTGACGTACTGACCGGCGCGGTAGTCGAGGAACACCGGCATCTCGCTCACGTCGAACCCGATCGACACGGCGTGCTCCGCGACCGGATCCACCTCGGCGACGGCGAGGGGGCGGAAGACCGGATGCGGCTTCGAGGGACGGCGGAGCAGGGACACGCCGTCCATCCTCACAAACGCCTCACCGTTAGGCTCGACCGCGTGGCGATTCACTCACGTACTTCCGACCGGGTCACCGTCCTCACGATCGACCGGACGGAACGACGCAACGCACTCAACGCTGACGCTCTCGAGGAGCTGGACGACGCCCTCGAGGCGGCGCTCGAGACGTCTCGGGCCATCGTCATCACCGGCGAGGGCGGGCACTTCTGCGCCGGCGCCGATCTGACCGAGCTCGAGGACGTGGGCTTCACCGACCGTCTCGCCGACGTCCTGGAACGCCTGGCGCAGGCACCGATCACGACGGTCGCGGCCATCTCCGGTTCGTGCATGGGCCTGGGGATGCAGCTCGCCATCGCCTGCGACCTGCGCGTCGTCACCGATGACGCCAAGTTCGCGGTGCCCGTGGCCAAGCTCGGGCTCATGGTCAACCACTGGACGCTCGAGCGGGTGACCCGCTTCTGGGGTGAGGGCGCGGCCCGCCACATGGTCCTCACCGGAACGGTGCTCACCGCCGACGACGCGTGGCGCCTCGGCTTCTCGCAGGTGCGCGGCGACCTCGACGCGGCCATCGAGCTGGCGGCCAAGGCGGCCGACCTCGCCCCCATGACCCAGGCCGGCTCCAAGCTCGGCTTCGACGCCCACGGCGGTGACCACACCGGGGTGGCGCGCTACGAGGCCGCCTTCGCCGAGGCCTGGTCGAGCGACGACCTCACCGAGGGACGCTCGGCCTTCCGCGAGCGACGCACCCCGCAGTTCGAGGGCCGATGAGCCACGACCACGGCGGCGCCGACCACGCACACGCGATGGGCCCGACGGCCGATGCGAGTGTCCGCACGGCCAAGCCGACCGACGCACCCGCCGTCGGTGTCGTCCAGGCCGCTGTCTGGACGCAGGCGTATGCCGGCCGCCTCCCTGACGAGGTCGTCGCCCTTTTCGAGGCGCCCGCCTTTGCGAAGGGCTGGCGCCAGTCGCTCGAGAACCCGCCCGAGGGAGTTCACCGGCTGCTCGTCGCGCGAGCCGGTGAGCAGGTCGTCGGTTTCGCCGCGATCGGTCCCAGCCAGGACCCGGACGCCGGCCAGGCGTGCGGTGAGGTCACCGCGATCGGCGTGCACCCCGGCGCCCGTCGCATGGGTCACGGCTCGCGACTGCTCAACGCCTGCGTCGACACCATGCGTGGCGCCGGCGCCGAGGACATGGCCATCTGGGTCCTCGCCGACGACGAGGCGACGCGTGCGTTCCTCGTCGCGTCCGGGCTCGGACCCGACGGCGCCTACCGCGACCGCGTCGTCTCCCCCGACGGCGACACCCTGCGCGAGGTCCGCCTCGTCGCCTCTCTCGCACCCGACGACGCCGTCCCGAGGACACCGCACCCGAGGAGACGGAGCCGGGCCACGTGACGCGTCGGCGGCCGAACCGCAAGGTGAGGACGTCGCCGGAGGCGAGCACGCGGCATACCCCCCGCTTGAAGAAGCGAAGCGCAAAGCCGTTCTGCGACAGTCACTTTCGGTCGGCATCGCGACCGGCGCCTACGGCATCAGCTTCGGCGCACTCGGTGTCGCGTCGGGCCTGAGCATCCTGCAGACGGTCGCGTCCTGTCGCTCCTGTTGTTCAGTGGCGGATCGCAGTTCGCGGTCGTCGGAATCCTCGGCGCCGGGGGCACCGGGTCGGCGGCCGTCGCGACCTCGACCCTGCTCGGCGTGCGCAACGGGCTCTATGCCCTGCAGACCTCGCGGATCCTCGACGTGCGCGGGCTGCGGCGGTTGCTCGCCGCCCACCTCACCATCGACGAGTCGACCGCCGTCGCCGTGGGACAGGACGATCGGCGCGCGGGACGACTCGGGTTCTGGGTGACCGGCATCGCCGTCTTCGTCTTCTGGAACCTCATGACCCTGGCGGGCGCCGTCGTCGGCAACGCGCTCGGCGACCCCCAGCGTTACGGCCTCGATGCTGCTGCGGCCGCGGCCTTCACGGCCCTGCTCTGGCCACGACTGCGCAGCCGGGACGCCGCCGCGACGATGGTGCTCGCCATCGCGATCGCCCTGCTCACCTCTCCCCTGCTGCCCGTGGGCGTGCCGGTCATCCTCACCGTGCTCGCAGCGCTCGTCGTCGGGCCTGTCCGGTCACGGTCGACACGAACGCGCGACCAAGGTGGAGGCATGAGCGGCTGGACGATCGTCCTGCTGGCGTGCGCGCTGGCCTATGCGACCAAGCTCGCGGGCTACCTCGTGCCGGAGGCCTGGGTCGAGGGGCCGAGGCGCAGCCGCGTGCTGAACCTGCTCCCGGTGGCGTTGCTCGCCGGTCTCGTGGCGATCCAGACGTTCGGCGGCGACGGCGGCTCGTTGCACGTCGATGCGCGACTCGCCGCAGTCGGGGCGGCCATCGTGCTGCTGCTCCTGCGGGCGAACTTCCTCGTCGTCGTCATCGGCGCCGCCGCCGTCGCGGCCGGGTTGCGCGCGCTCGGCTGGGGCTAGATGCCCAGGTAGTGCTCGAGCCCCACGGTCAGCCCGGGGTGCTCGTCGACCTTGCGGACCGCGGCAATGACGCCGGGCATGAACGACACCCGGTCGAACGAGTCGTGGCGGATCGTCAGCATCTCGCCGGTCTGCCCGAAGAGCACTTCCTGGTGAGCAACCAAGCCCCGCAACCGAACTGAGTGCACGGGTATGCCGTGTGCCCGCGCTCCGCGCGCACCATCCGGATCGCTCGTGGTCGCGTCGGGGACGTCGGCGAGACCAGCCGGCTTCGCGGGCGGCGCCGATGAGCTCGGCAGTGCGGGCTGCTGTGCCCGGAAGGTGCGTCGACCTTGTCGGGGTGGTGCAGCTCGATGATCTCGGCGGACTCGTAGAACTCAGCAGCCTTGCTGCGCGAACGCCATCATGAGCACGGCGCCGATCGCGAAGTTGGGGGCGATGAGCACTCCGACCTCGGGGTGCTGCTCCAGGCGGGAGCTGAGGTCGGCGAGCTTGTCCTCGCTCCATCCCGTCGTCCCGACGACGACGTGGACGCCCTGGTCGACGCAGTGCGCGACGTTGACGGCCGAGGCGTCGGGGACGGAGAACTCGACGACGACGTCAGCACCCGCGAGATCGCCGAGGTCGTCACCCATGTCGATAGCGCCCCGCGAGCTCGAGGCCGTCAGCCGCCTCGACGGCCCGACACACCTCCGAGCCCATGCGTCCGGATGCGCCGATGACCGAGACCTTGGTGACACTCACCCCTGAACTCTAGTGGCGGCCCTCAGACGTTCGTACGAGCGGTATCGGCGGCCCTGACGAGCGTCAGGTAATGCGGCAGAACCAGGCCGAGCACCGCGACCGGAGCAGCCGCCAAGAGGCCCAGTGGCACCGCGATCCACGGAACCCAGCCACCGACGGCGCCCACCAGGGCGACCCCGGCCGCCAGCAGTGGCAGCACCCTCGCCGCCCACGCGGCAGACAGGATCCGTGGTGGATCCGCCTTGGCACGCAGCCACATCACGGCACCCGTGACGGCAGCGAGTAGGGCGGTGACGCCCCCGAGGGAGAGAGCCCAACTGTGGCCGGAGGCTGCGCCCGACGCGGCTCGAGCCATCAGGAACAGGAAGACAGCGATCACCACTTCAAGGGTCGCCACAGCCGCGCAGAGCGTGGCAGGTCGCACCAGAACTTTGACACCTCTCGCGTGGCCGCCCGCGTTCAGTGAAGCTTTCGAGTCACTCACGTCTTACTCGCTTCGCTCGGGTGTGGACCTCTGAGGGTGATGCCGCCGACGACCGCCACCGGCAGGATGAGGCTGGCCAGACCCAGCGACGCGATGAACCACGCGATCTCGCCGGAAGCCAAGGTCACGAAGACGACGACGGCGACCCAGGCGACCACCGTGACAACCAACGCGATCCGAGACTGAGCCAGGGGCCCGCGAGCGACCGGGTCTCGGCGCAGTGCGCGGTTGGCTGTGGCGACGGCCGCGCACGCCAGAGCTGCAACGAGGGCCAGGACCGCGGCCCCCACGAGGACCCCCCGGACCTCGGCGGGCGCCGCCCAGGCGAAGAACCCGCAGCCCACAGCGATGAGCCCGCAGAGCCCCGCGGCCCAGAACGACGCAAGGGTGCGCACCTGAGCGGCCTGCCGTGCCGTGGTGAGATCCATGGTCACGACCCTGTCAGCCGAACGTCGGCCAGGCGCCTTCGGGGTAGTCAGAGAGCTTGTTCTTGACCCCGTCCAGGTCGCTCTTGGCGTTGATGGAGAGCGCGACGAGGGCTGCCGTCCCGACGAGCAGTGCGGAGATGAACGTGATCCAGCCAGCCAGGGCAGAAGGCGGTGTCGCCGGAGCGCCGACCACCGTTGCCGCAGCGGCAGCGGCCACGATGTGGAAGATGATGAGTGCCGCGATGGCGGCGACGATCCCCACCCACCACACGATGATCCCGGCCCCGACCTTGACGAGGGAGGTGGCGATCACCTCAGCGAATTGGGTCGACACGCCTGCGATGGCCTTCTCCTGCTGGCCCAGACGGTCCACGTAGCTTTGCGCTGCGGAGCCCTTCCACGTCGTGTCGACGTCGAGTTGGCCCTTGGTGGCCAGGCCGGACCGTGCCGAGACGGGACTGCCGACGTTTTCTCGCCACTGCGCCGCTTGTGAGAAGCACAGCCAGGGCGCACCGAAGACGTTGAGGTGCTTGGACATCCAGTCCACGGCCTCCTGCCACTTGGGGACGACCTTGTCGTTCCAGAAGTCGGCGATCTTGTCGGCCAGCCAGCCGAACCACTTGCCCACTTCCTTCAGGCCGCGGTTGAAGGCCTCAAGGAGCACCTGGGCCTTTTCCATCAACCGGTTCCAGGTGTCCACGAGCTTTGCCCAGATCTCTTGCGCTGTCATTGGTCTTCCCCCTATTCGACCGGCGCCCAGAGGGCACCGATGGCGGCCCGTGCGGCCTCGTCGTCCGATTCGTACTGCTTCTTGACGTCGCGCAACGTGGTGGCCATCTTGTTCGTGGCTGTGCTCCCACCCTTGACGAGAAGAACGACGAAATCCTGCAACTCCGCATAGGAGCTGTTGTAGCCCACCATGTCCGCCACGACCGACGTCGTGTTCGTCGTGACGTCCAACCCGCCAGCAGTCACAGCCGCAGCGGAGAGCACATCGTGGGTGGCGTCCCAAATCTTGGCGTCGTGCTCGAGCGCGGCGCGTTGCACCTCAAAACTCATGAAATTTCCCCTTTGGTCACAGTCGGCGGCTCTGGTCAGTGACCAATGCCGAGGCGCCGGTGGAGGTAGTTGGCGTCGCCGAGGCGCTGAAGTTCGGCCGTCCCTCGTGCAGCGGCCTTTTGGGTCTGCGAGAAGTCCGCGAGCGCGGCGTTCTGCGCGTCGGTGATGGTCGCGAGCACCAGTCGCCCGATGTTCGCCGGGTGACTTCGTCGCAGCCACCCCTCGCTCAGGGTCAGGGCCTCAAGGCTGCCCGTCGCCGAACACACCACCTTGACCTCCCCCTGGTAGCTCGAGATCTCGTGCTGCCGCGAGGCTCCCGCCGTCACCTGGGCGATGGTCGAGTCCATCTCCTGCTCGACCTCGGACCAGACCTCGAGCAGGCGCTCCAGGACCTCCACCTCGGTGACCGAGTCGCCACCGGCAAACTCGGCGACCTCCGACTGCAGTTGGGTGGGGAACGGTCGGGTCTGCGGCTCCGGCAGTTCCATAGCGACCTCGAGGTGTGAGTTCCACTCCTCCATCCGGGAGACGCCTGCGCCCACGTAGGCCTCGAGGATCGCCGGCCCCAGTTCGGCTGGTGTGAGGGCCTGCGCCCAGACGTGGCTCACGACGATCGACGTCACGCGGCCCTGGCCATCGATCCGCACCCGAACAATGCCCTCGGCTGACGATGCCTCCTGCTCCTGCACCGCCGGCATGGTTTCCAGTCGTTGCAGCGTGCGGTCCATGTCCTCGCGTGCCTCGTACAGCCGTTGCGTGCCTTCGTCTTCCATCGTGGTTCCCCTCACGCCGCCGGATCGATAGGAGCAGCCTGCCTCCCGCCCTCACGATCAGCAATGGGGAGGCCTCCCCTCGCCCCTCATGTGCTCACTTGCGGCAAGTCGTTCACCTTCTGTTCACTTTCCTGCTATCTTTGGGTGAACAGAAGGTGAACGACCACCGGAGGCCTTGCCGCCGGTGTCGCCACCACCGCAGGTCCTCACAAGGAGTCACCCATGAAGAAGGTCGCCACGACCGCCACGGGTCCGGCCTGCCTGACGATGCGTTGGGTGCCGGTCACGAAGGACGGTCGCACGCAGATGGAGATGCGCTGGAGCGCACCCGCCACGGTCAGCCGCGTTCCTCAGGTCGCCTGACTCACCACACCACTGAGAACTGCCCCCGCCGACATCGGCGGGGGCAGTTCCGTTGTGGGCCGGCCCGACCCTGTGGATGGCGACGGGCGGGAGCTGCCGCCGACTGGCACACTGGCTCTTCTGGGGGCCAGGGAGGGTCCTCGTCGGCCGCAGCTTCCAGTTCGTCATTGATGATTCGGCTCGCCGGAGTCAGCCCTCAGAGCGGCCAGACCAGATGCTCGCGAGGGTGTTGAGGTCGGCGGCGACGTCCTCGCGGTACGCGTTGTAGAACGGGTCGAAGGGCGTGCGCATGTGGTACGCCCGGATGGTTTGGGCCTGCACTGACACGAGCTTTCCGCTGGCCCGTGAGAAGAAGTCGCGATGGTCGACCATGCGCAGCCGCTCATCCCAGCGCACGGCCTGGATCGACGGCGTGCGGGCGAGGTAGAGCTGCGGCGTCTTGGGCACCACCGGCAGCCCCCCGATGAGCGTCCCGAAGGGCACCAGGGGTTCGGCCGCGCCGGGAAACAGCGCGTCCGCACCGGCGCCGACCGCGCGCCAGCGCGGCAGGTCGACCCGCGTGAGAGCCACGAGGTCGACGTCGGGATGGTCGTCGAGGAAGTTCATGGCTGCCACGATGTCGCTCGCCGCAGTGAAGACGACGTCGTCGTCGGTCACGAAGACGAACTCGGTCTCGACGGCATCCAGGGCTGCATTGCGGCCCACGGACACCCCGCTGTTGAACGGCATCGGGATGACGTCGATGTTGTCGCCGAGCCCACTCACCGCAGTCCGGGAGTCATCGGCGACGACGATCCGACCGTCGAAGACGGTCCGGACGCTGGCCAGGCAGCGACGCAACACGTCGGGTCGTTCGAAGGTCTTGACGGTCATCGTGACCCGTCGCGCAACCTCGGCCCGCTCCTCGCTCGTCAGCCGGCCGAACTGTGCCCGATCGACCCGGCGCACCACCGCCACCTGGGCCCGCTCCGCGCCGCGATAGGCCAGCCGCAACGGTCCCCCGAAGCGCCCCCGCATCACGCGCTTGACCTGCTGAGTGTCCACGAGCCCCATCCCTTCGACCCTGCCGACGCTCATCATGACGCACCCGGAAAGCCGACGGGGCGGCATACCGAAAAGGTATGCCGCCCCGTCGCCGTACGTGAGTACGGACTACTTCAGGTCACGCGTCGCCGAATGCGTCTCCGGCGTCCGAGCGCTGGCCGCGACCGCGACCGCCACGACGACGGCTGCGCTGACGGCGCTCGCCACCCTCGGCGTCGGTGTCGCTCGACTCGGCGTCGTCACCCTCGGTGTCGGCGTCCTTGACGGGAGCCTCATCCTCGGGCGCGTCGTCGTCCGCGTCGTCGTCCACGGCCGGGGCCGCAGAGTCGTCGTCCGCGAGGACCGCACCGAGCGACAGCTTGCCGCGCGGGTCGATCTCCTTGAGCTCGACCTGGACCTTCTGGCCCACGGCGAGGACGTCCTCGACGGCGTCGATCCGCTTGCCACCGACGAGCTTGCGCACCTCGGAGATGTGGAGCAGACCGTCCTTGCCGGGGAGCAGGGAGATGAACGCGCCGAAGGTCGTCGTCTTGACGACGGTGCCCAGGAAGCGCTCGCCGATCTCGGGCATCTGCGGGTTCGCGATGGCGTTGATCGCCGCGCGAGCCGCTTCGGCCGAGGGACCGTCGGTGGCACCGATGTAGATGGTGCCGTCGTCCTCGATGGAGATCTGGGCGCCGGTCTCGTCCTGGATCTGGTTGATCATCTTGCCCTTCGGGCCGATGACCTCACCGATCTTGTCGACGGGGACCTGCACCGAGATGACGCGAGGAGCGAACGGGCTCATCTCGTCGGGGACGTCGATGGCCTCGTTCATGACGTCGAGGATGTGCAGGCGGGCCTCACGGGCCTGGGTCAGCGCGCCGCCAAGGACCTCGGCGGGGATGCCGTCGAGCTTGGTGTCGAGCTGGATGGCCGTGACGAACTCGCGCGTGCCGGCGACCTTGAAGTCCATGTCGCCGAACGCGTCCTCGGCGCCGAGGATGTCGGTGAGCGCGGCGTACTGCGTCTCACCGTCGACCTCAGCGGAGACGAGGCCCATCGCGATGCCGGCGACCGGCGCGCGCAGCGGCACACCGGCGTTGAGCAGCGACAGGGTCGAGGCGCAGACCGAACCCATGGAGGTCGAGCCGTTGGAGCTGAGAGCCTCGGACACCTGACGGATCGCGTAGGGGAACTCCTCGCGGGTCGGGAGGACCGGCATGAGCGCACGCTCGGCGAGCGCTCCGTGGCCGATCTCGCGACGCTTCGGCGAACCCACGCGACCGGTCTCACCGGTCGAGTAGGGCGGGAAGTTGTAGTTGTGCATGTAGCGCTTGCGCGTCACCGGCGACAACGTGTCGAGCTGCTGCTCCATGCGGAGCATGTTGAGGGTCGTGACACCCATGATCTGGGTCTCGCCACGCTCGAAGATCGCCGAACCGTGCACGCGCGGCAGGACCTCGACCTCGGCGCTGAGCGCGCGGATGTCGGCGAGGCCACGGCCGTCGATGCGGACCTTGTCCTTGAGGATGCGCTCACGGATGAGCTTCTTCTGCACCGAGCGGTAGGCCGCGGACAGTTCCTTCTCGCGACCCTCGAACTGGCCGGCGAGGGACTCCTTCATGGAGTCCTTGATCTCGTCGAGACGGTCCTCGCGCTCCTGCTTGCCGGCGATCTGGAGAGCAGCGGCAGCGTCTGGTCGGCCACGTTGGCCTCGACTGCGGCATACGCGTCGTCCTCGTAGTCGAGGAAGATCGGGAACTCCTGGATCGGCTTGGCAGCCTTGGCGGCCAGGTCGGCCTGTGCCTCGCACAGGACCTTGATGAAGCCCTTGGCGGCCTCGAGGCCCTGGGCGACGACGTCCTCGGTGGGAGCGGTCTTGCCCTCGTTCTTGACGAGGTTCCAGGTCTGCTCGGTGGCCTCGGCCTCGACCATCATGATCGCGACGTCGTCACCGGCGATGCGGCCGGCGACAACCATGTCGAAGGTCGAGCGCTCGATGTCCGAGAACTGCGGGAAGGCGACCCACTGGTCGTTGATGAGCGAGACGCGCACCGCACCGATCGGGCCCGAGAACGGCAGGCCGGAGATCTGGGTGGACGCGGACGCCGCGTTGATGGCGAGGACGTCGTACTGCGCGTCCGGGTTGAGCGCGAGCACCGAGATGACGACCTGGACCTCGTTGCGCAGACCCTTCTTGAAGGTCGGGCGCAGCGGGCGGTCGATCAGACGGCAGGTGAGGATCGCCTCGGTGGAGGGGCGGCCCTCGCGACGGAAGAACGAACCGGGGATCTTGCCCGCGGCATACATGCGCTCTTCGACGTCGACGGTCAGCGGGAAGAAGTCGAAGCCTTCACGCGGGTGCTTTCCAGCGGTGGTGGTGGAGAGGAGCATCGTGTCCTCGTCCAGGTAGGCGCTGACTGCGCCTCCGGCCTGCTTGGCCAGGCGTCCGGTCTCGAACCGGACAGTGCGGGTGCCGAACGAGCCGTTGTCGATGGTGGCTTCGGCGAATGTGATCTCAGGACCCTCCATGTGGGTCCTCCTTTTCTTGAGTTCATCTGTCCACGTGCATCGTCGTTGTGCACGGGCGTACTCGGTGTTGGTCAGTCCGGTGTGGAGTTGTCCAACACATCCGAAAGAGCGGCCCTCCAAAGGGAGAGCCGCTCCGACGGAAGTCGTGGGTTCAGCGTCGCAGGCCGAGGCGCTTGATCAGCGAGCGGTAACGCTCGATGTCGATGTCCTCCAGGTAGCGGAGGAGGCGACGGCGCTTGCCGACGAGGAGCAGCAGGCCACGACGGCTGTGGTGGTCGTGCTTGTGCTCACGGGAGTGCTCCGTGAGGTCGAGGATGCGCTGGGTGAGGAGCGCGATCTGGACCTCGGGGGAACCGGTGTCACCCTCGACCGTGGCGTACTCGGACATGATCTTCTGCTTGACGTCTGCGTCCAAAGGCATGGGCGAGGAGACTCCTTCTGATGTGGTTGCGCGGCGCTTCCGGGCTGGTTCACCGGGGCACTCTGTATCCGCGGCCGATGTTCACGGCGAGACAAGATTAGCAGCGTGGGTGTGGACGCCCTAATCCGCGGGCTGGGCGCCGATCCACCGGTTGCCGGATCGGCCAAGCCCGGGCAGACAGCAACTCGGGGCCCCACCCAATGCGGAACCCCGAGTCACGGATGGTTCGTCAGGATGAGGCGGACGGCTCCGGCTCGGAAGCGGACGACTCCGGCTCCAGCTCGGAAGCGGACGGCTCCGGCTCCGGCTCAATGGCGGAAGCGGACGGCTCCGGCTCGGAAGCGGACGGCTCCGGGTTGGCCTCCTCCTCGGTGGCTGCAGCCTGCTTGGCGACGCCGGGTGGGCACACGCTGCCTCCCGTGGAGCCGCCAGGGATCGGCACTGCACCGGGCGGGTTGACGCCATCGCTGAAGTTGAGGGTGAACGGCGCGTAGGTGCCCTGGCTGCAGTTGCCGTTGAGGGCCGACTCCACGTAGAAGGACGCCGTCGAGTGAGCCGGAACCGGGCCGCCACCAGAGAACATCAGCGTGCCGTTGGCGCTCGTCACGAGCGTGAAGTTGAAGGTCACGTTAACCGCGGCGTTGCCGTTGTTCGTGAACGACAGGTCTGCCCAGTAATACTTGTCACCCGCGTCGCAGCACTTGTGGATCGAGATGCTGCCGAAGCAGGTCGTTCCCGTGCAGAATCCGCTTGCGGACGCGACCGGGGCGACGGCCACGGCTGCCACAACTGGCACACTCCAAGCTGCACCCCGGACAACAGTTCGGCGGCTGGTGCCAACAGCTTGATCTTTCATTTGCATTTCTCCCTTTGGCGCAGGGCCGGACCGACCCGTATCAAAACGAATCGTACCGCCGTCACAAGCTGCAGAAGTGCACTTTAGGAAACCCTGGGCTACCCATGTTCCACGTCGGCCGTACTGAGCGCGGGAAGGATGACCCGCAAGCAGCGATCGATCTCGTCGGCACAGGCTGCAGCAGCTGCGCGACCACGCCTGTAGGGATCCGCCACATCCCACGACAACCCGTCCGCTGGGGCAACACGCAACGCGTGGTCAAGCGCGGCCAAGCCCCCTGGCGTTCCCCCATTCACACGGGACATTGCGTCTGCGAGCTGCCTCAGTCCGAAGATCTTGGTGGCCTGACTCGGCCAACGGTCGACGATGCGCAGCCGATGGGCGAACTCTGCCGTCACGACAACGTCGGATGACTCGAGGAGGTCAGGAGTCAGGGCTCGACTCACGTGGCCCCGGCTCACACCCCCACGCACCGTGAGCTCCGCACTCATTCCGGGGTCCATCCCCTGCCGAGGAGCACCAGGGATGCCGGCGCTTGCGAAGGTCATGGTGTTGTCGCCGCCCGCGAGTTGGATGGCACGGCGCTCAGCGTACGGAGACCGCGAGATGTTGGCCGTGCAGACGAACAGGACCCGAAGTGGTTCCTCGTCGGGCACACGTCGAGGTCTCATTCAACGATGTTATGTCGGCAGGCCTCTGCTCAGTGCGCCGTTGCTCGAAGTGGGGGCTTCACCTCGAGAAGGCCGTCTTGGACCAAACTCTCCAGAAACGTGTCGATCTCGGAACGGATGGCCTTCGGGTCACTCGACGTCCCGCGCGCGATCTCGCCGACGATGTCCTCGACCCCTTCAGCCGCCAGAAGCCAGATCCAGGCACCGGTCGCCCGCAGGACCAGAGGCGGCCCATCCGGCAGGACCATGAGATATAGCGAGGCGTCGCCTTCGCTCACGTCGTGCGCGACGCGTGACGGAATGCGGTAAGTCGTCACTCGTCGCTCACCCGACCCATGAGCGTCCGTGCGTCTCGAGCGGTCTCCGTGGCGAGTGCACGGAGGCCCCGCTTGGCCTGCGCGACGTAGGCAGTCAACACCTCACCTGCGCTCAACGGACGGCCCACAGTCGAGGCCATGCGGGTGATGTTGGGCATCAACAGGCGTACGCCCGTGCGCAGAGCCTCCCGCCGGTTCGATGCTGCACGCACTCGCGCGCGCCACAGCCGAACCTGTGAGCCCTCTCCGGTGGACAGCGCCTCCCACAGGTCATGGCTGCGTTCGGCTCTGACCAAAGGCAACGTGCCGGTGCCTGCCGCCAGGGCCACTCGAGCGCGAAGGTCCTCAGCCAGTGCGCTCACTTCAGTTCGCGAGTCCGCTGACGCGTTGGTCCAGGCGCCGCGGATGTCGGGCGAGAGAACCCCGCGCCCATTCCTCGCCGCATGAAGGATGAGGATGAGTCGCTGTGCGGCCAGGGAAGGAACCTGCACAGCACAGCCCGCCAGCGTGGTGTTTCGACGGTCTTCCCACAGTCTGTCGAAGGCCTTCCCTGCGTCGAGCTCAATCCCAGGGAAGTATCTGTGGACGTCGACGTTTGCCACACCGCTTCTTCCGAGGGTCGATGCATGCTGGAATGGTGATCCACCCCGGAAGTCGTACAAGACCACCCAGCCGTGCGCCCGCATCGCCGCAAGCAGGCGACCCACGTGGCGAGGCCTGACGAGGACATCAGCATCGACACTTGACCGCCGCTCGCCAACACCCGAGGTCGGTCCCGTCCCCGAAGCTGAACCTTGGCTCACCAAACCGAGCGCCTCGGGCTCCGCGGCGGGTCCCTTGATGTGGAGGATGTCGGCGCCGGCTTCATCGGCAATGGCCTGGACGACCGCATGGGCAAAGACCACGGTTGTCCGCATCGGGATCAACTCGTCGGCCATGCTCCCACCCTACGAGGAGGGGCGTCCTTTTCCCGGTGATACCGTGCGAGCTCCGCCCACTCAGGGCGCAACCGACATCGCGTGAGGAGTTGCCGTGAAGGTCGTGGTCACCGGCGGAGCGGGCTTCATCGGCTCGAACCTCGGCCGAGAACTGTTGTCCCGGCCGGAGATCGACGAGGTCGTCGCCCTCGACAACCTCTCGACGGGCCTCCGATCCAACCTTGACGACACCGGGATCACACTCCTGGAGGGCACGATCCTCGACCCGGCGGCGCTCGATGAGGCATGTTCGGGCGCGAGCGCCGTCGTCCACCTCGCAGCACTCCCGTCGGTGCCGCGATCGGTCATCGATCCCGTGGCCTCCCACCACGCCAACGCCACCGGCACGCTCGAGGTGCTGCAAGCTGCTCGCCGTGCCGGTGACCTGCAGGTCATCGTCGCCGTCGTCATCGTCGGTCTACGGGGCCAACCGCGAACTGCCCAAGCGCGAGAGCATGCGCACCGCGCCGATCTCTCCGTATGCCGTGAGCAAGCAGGCGACCGAGGCCTACGCCTTGTCGTTCGGTCACACCTACGGCCTGCCCACGCTCGCCTTCCGCTTCTTCAACGTCTATGGCCCGTTGCAGGCGGCCGGACACGCGTATGCCGCTGTGTTGCCTGCCTTCATCGACGCTGCCCTGCGTGGGGTTCCGTTGACGATCCACGGCGACGGCGAGCAGACGCGCGACTTCACCTATGTCGGCACCGTGACTCGGGTCATCGCCGACGCGGTGGTCCGCAAGGTCTCCGATCTCGAGGCGGTCAACCTCGCCTTCGGCAGCCGCACCTCGCTCAACGCCGTGGTCGACGAACTCGCCGACATCCTCGGGGAGCGCCCTGCCGTGGAGCACGTCGAGACGCGAGCCGGAGACGTACGCGACTCGCAGGCCGACAACTCCCGGCTTCGCGCGCACTTCCCCGATGTCACTCCGGTCCCGCTGCGCGAAGGGCTCCAGGCGACGGTCGACTGGTTTCGTTCGCTTCCTGCGTACCGGCGCTAGGCGTCCCTCGCCGTGCGCCGGCTCCTGCGGCCGACTCGGTCGGCTCGAGCGTGCCGCACTCGGTGTCGGACTGTTCCTCTGGCTCGTCGTGGAGCGCCGTCGCCTCGCCGCTGAACGGCCGCCTCCCCGACCCCTACGTCTCCCGTACTTCCTCTCTCCACTGGTCCTCGTGGCGGGGTGTGGCTAGGGACGCTCTCGCACGACCGGCTTGCGCCCGGAGGTCGTCGTCGCCATCCTCGTCGCGACCACAACCCTGCTCTTCCTTGCGTGTGGTGCTCGACCGAAGGGCCTGCCAAGGCGCCCACCGCCTACGCCAACGCGAACGCCGCGCTTGCGGTCCAGGTGGTGGCGCTCTGCGGGCTGGCGATCCTTCGTGCCGACCGACTGCATCGGGTTGTCCTGTGGCTGACTGCCGCCGGTGCCGTCTCCGTCATCGTCGCCAACTCCTCGAAGGCCGGGCTGGTGGTGGTGGTCCCCGTCGTCGCCACGATCGCGCTGATGGCATGGCGGCCGGCGCGCCGTGCGCATTGGGCGGTGGCGACATGGAGCCGTGTCGATGGCGTCGAGCGCAGCCGGAGTTGTGTATTTGGCGGGGAAGCCCGTGTGGCCGAGCGCGCTCCTGACTGCGCTGGATCCAGCTCGCCAGACGCTGTGGCGCGATGCCCGATCCCTGTGGGCAGCGCACCCCGTCACCGGCGCTGGCCCCGGCTCGCTGGCCGACTACAGCACCTTGGGCGCGGACCCGGACACGGCAGCCGCGCACTCGTCGGTCCTGCAGGTGGGAGCCGAGACCGGATGGGTCGGCGTCATCCTTTTCTCTGTGCTGGCCTTGGCAGGTCTGCTGTTCGTGTTGCGAGGCCCGGTCACCCTCGTGCCGCCATAGGAGCGGCAGCTTGGTCGGCTCTGCTCGTGCACTCGTTCACCGACCACCTGCTGGAGTTCGGCCCCATCATGCTGGCAGCAGGTGCGTGCTCGGTGGGGCCTACGCGCTCAGTGTCGGCGCGACGCCACCAGATCGTTCGATCGCACCTTCGTCCGGCGATCCAGCGGCCGGGAGCGCGAGGAGCACCATGAACAGTGGCAGCATCAGCACGCGCTGTCGGGCCAGAATGCCGAAGTTTGCGAAGCCGGAGAAAGCCACGATGAAGCAAGCCGTGTACACAGGGAGAAGACGACGTACGGGATTGCGTCGCATGAGGCTGGGCAGACAGCGAAGCCGCGGCCACGCACGCGCAGCACAGGACGAAGCAGAAAGAGCTCCCTCGAGGCTTTGCACCAGCACCTGCACGTTGCCCGGCCTCCCACGGGAACGGCCGGAACAGGACCGTGACCGCGACCGCCTGGGAAGTCGATGGGCGACTGGATGCACGACGGGGGTGAACTCGGAGCCTCCTTGCGTCGTGCGGCCCCCGGCCATCTCGAGCGACTGGGTGACGGCCTGCCAGGAGAGGTCGTCGGTCCCCAGCAGCTCTGCAGACTGCGTGGCCAGGATCCACCCTGCCGCACCCATGACAAGCAAGCCCGCCACCTTGCTCAAGCCAGTGGCGCCTGCGTGGAGGTGGGGCGAAAAAGTTGAGCCACCAGCAGCGCGGCGAACAGCAGCACGGCGATGTGCGGGCGGATGAGGCCATGCCCGCCGGCGCCGATGGCGAGAAGCAGCAAACGCCCCGCCTTGACTGGCAAAGTACTTCGCCGCTCCCAGCGCGTCACGCCCACGAACAGCATGAGCCAGGACTCCTTGCCGATGGAAGACGGCCAATACAGCATCGAGGGAAGGAAGAAGACGAGCAATGCGTACCGCCGGTGGCTGGCCCTCCGGCAGGGCAATCCGGAAGGCGCGGTAGAGCAGGTAGGCACCCCAGAACGCGAAGGCGCCATAGACGAAGAAGGCGGTCATGGTGGTGGGCCCGATCACGGTATAGATCGCCGTCGTGATGAGCTCCATGTATTGGGTGCCGTGAGTGGCCTGAAGGTCCCAGGTGATGTTGCCCTCGCGCCAGCTCCGGTATTGGAAAGCCGCAGCGAGGTTGTATCGCTCGGCGTCCGTGATGCCGTCATACACCACATAGGCGAAGTAGTAGCGCACCAGAGTTCCCACCATCTTGGCAGCGAAGGCGAAACCGATGATCCGGACAAACCAGTGGTTGGGCTCGCGCTGCGCCACCTGCCAGAGGAGGATCCCGTTGACCGCGATGAAGATCGGCGCCACGAGGAATGCACCCCAGATGTTGTAGGAGTCCAAGCTGATCGCCCAGGCCCAGGCAAGCGCGAAGCCCGCCCCCACGGCTGCTGCGACGGCAAGCCCCACAGCCGTGGGATTCCACGTTGAGAGCGGGTGCACGGGGCGTCAGGCGGTCGGTGAGGAGCGGCGCAGCGCGACGGTTCGACGCTCGCTCTTCGGAGCCCGCGTCACGCCACGCTGGCCGGTCCAGGTCGGCTCGACGTCGTGCCGATGCCGACGCAGTCCTGCGCCTGGCGGGCCGGATTTTGCTGCGACACGGCCGGCGGTGGACCGACCGCGCGGGGTCTACGGGCCACAGCCCTGGTTCTTCTGCTTCTTGCGCTCGCCGTAGCCATAGCCATAGCCATAGCCGTAACCGTCAGCGCGGCGACCCGCGACCCCGACGAGGACGACACCGCTCATGGGCAGTTGGAATCGGCCAAGAAGTTCGGACACCCTTCGCGCCGCAACATTCGGTCAGCCGTCCGCTGCGGACGACGAGAAGCACGGTGTCGACCGACAGGCAGAATGTCGAAGACGTCACTGGCCGCGAGCAGCGGAGCGGAGTCGATGAGGACGACATCGGCCATGTCCCGCGACTTCGGCGAGAAGATGCCCAAGTCGGCTCGAGAGCGACTCAGGGTGCGAGAGGCGCGTGCCGCGGTGATGATCCGCACCCCGGGCAGGCTCGTGGGCCGCATCAAGTGCCTCGAGGGAGAAGGCTTCGGGATCGCTGACGAAGTCCGAGATGCCGGCGCCCTGCGGCACGTCGAACATGTTATGGGTGTCCGGCGAGCGAAGGTCCGCGTCGAGCACGAGGACCCTCATCCCGGTCTCCGCAAAACTCGCCGCGAGATTGCCGACTGTCGTGGTCTTGCCCTCGGCCGGGTTGGCCGACGTCACCAGGATCAGGCGCGCGCCTCCGGCATTCCGCGCGGGCGGTCGTCCGGCAGAGCAGCACGACGGCCCGGGTAGCTTCCCGACGCCCGAGTGCTGGCGGTGTGCATCAAGGCCGTCCGCGCAGCCCGGTAAGCGTCGGAGTAGGGGGCGAACGGCTCCGTGGCGACGGTGATCGTGTGGTCCCGCCGCTGCGACTGGCTGAGCCGAGGAACCTCCGCAATGATCGGCAGGTGCAGTGCGGAGTGCACCTCTTCGCGCGTGCGAAGTCGAGAGTCGAGCCGGTGGACGATCAGGGCCAGGGCAAAGCCGAGCAACGCCCCGATCAGCATCGCGAGTGCGGCGCGCAGAGGCCGCGAAGGCGGGAGGACGAACCCGCCACCAATGTCGTCCGGAATGGGGGTCGCCGTCTGAAGGACGGACACCTGCGCACTTCCGGCGCCGGCACGGCTCTGCCTGAAGTACTCGACCGTCTGGTTCGCGAACGCGTTGGCCGTGGCCGCGGCCTTCGCCCCGTCTGGCTGCGGAGGCAGCGATAGTCAGGGCCACAGCGGCCGGATCCGGGGTGACCTCGATCTGCGATGCAAGGAGTGCCGGCTCCCCTTCGTAGCCGAGTGCAGCAGCAG
The DNA here is from genome assembly GCA_963807825.1 of uncultured Actinomycetota bacterium. Classification (GTDB taxonomy): domain Bacteria; phylum Actinomycetota; class Actinomycetes; order Actinomycetales; family Dermatophilaceae; genus Knoellia. The sequence goes on along the minus strand of CAWEDC010000012.1, from coordinate 31,714 downwards.
CCTGGTGGGAATCTCCCCGGTCTTCACGTAGAGGGCGATGCGATCGAGGGAAACGGGCGGGTTGCGGTGCCACCCCCGACGACCAACGTGGCGGTTGCTGTGTAGGACGGTGCCACTTGGGCCTTCGCTGGGTTGGCCGGGCTGAGGAACCACATCACCGCGGCGGCGACCACGGCGCAGGCGACGATGATGGGCCACCTCCGCCGGACGACGGTGAAATAGTCACGAAGAGTCACGGCTGGTCCCACTCCTTTGGAGATCCCCGAGGCAGCCTGCGAAAAGGATCTGAACACGCGATGTTGGTCCCAGTCAGGGTAACTGAACGGATCGAAGGAGATTCCAACATTGTCTGGGTTGGTCCACGTCTGGTCAGAACAGTTCGACGTCGCCCAGCGTGAGTCGCCACTGGTCCGACGAGGGCGGGGATCCGGCCAGTGGTCGAGTCGTCAGGAGAGGCCCCGGGATCGGCAGCGGAATGAGCCCGGCGGAAGGGCCGCTCCGAAGCCCGATGGCATAGTCCGCTCCGCTCTCTCGTAGCATGCGCCGCACCAAGTTGGCACCGGTGAGCCGGCTGGGGACGAGCTGTTCGATGACTGCCGCCTCGAGGGAGAGGCCCCGCCGACGCAATCGAAACACGATGCCCCCCTCCGCGGGATCGCGATCGGAGGAGAAGAGCACTCGATAGGCCAGGGGCGCCAACGACGTGCGCCACGCGAGGTACTCGGGCGTCCTGTCAGTACGGAAGCCACGCGTCGGCGCGTGCTGGAGGAGCGCGGAGGAAACGCCGCGGTCACTCAGGGCCTCGGCCGCGTCCGAACCAGCAGTGGTGGGCTCAGACCACAGGTCGGCCGGCACCCGGGACGACACCATGCCAACGGCCGACCTCGGGTTCGCCGGGAGCACCCCGATGGGCAGTCGGCGCGCGACGCTCCAGCCCATCTTGAGATAACCCGGGCGACTCTGGTCATTGGGTGTGTTGAAAACGATGGAGTCGTCCCCGCCCCGGGTGAGCTCCGCGACCGCCTGGAGCGTGAGTCGACGGAAGATCCCCAGACCTTGGTACGCCGGGTCGGTGGCCGTATCCACCGCTCGAACGGCCCGGACAGGTTTGCCATCGTCGTTGACGAACCGCCACCGCAGGAAGGTGCGGTAACCCACGATCTGTCCGTCGTGCACCGCAACCCAGGCAGGCGAGATACCGAACGCGTTGTCGCGGTGCTTCCACCGGAAGAACTCTTCGTTGGGATCCTCGGCCCGCCAGCCCAGGGATCGGCCCAACAGCCCAATGACGTCGGCCTCGTCGGCCTCGCGGGCTGGCCGCACGATGAGCTCCTGAGCCGTTAATGGCTTCATGTTCCGTCTTTCCGGTCGAGCCAGGACTGCAACATGAGGAGGGTCCAGAGCGGGTAGTCGAGATTGGCTCGTCCCGAGTCGTGCGCAGCCAGAGCCGCTCGCACCGGTGCGGGTTCCAGAATGCCTTGTCGCCTCAGCCGATCCGGGGCCAAGAGGTCATGCGCCCATTCACGAAGTGGGCCGCGTAGCCATTCCGCCAGTGGTGGGTCGAAACCCATCTTGGGCCGGTCCCACAACTCTTGCGGGACGTAGCGGGCGAGCAGCTGCCGCACCAGCCACTTGCTCTCGCCCCCCCGGACCTTGGCCCGCTCGGGCATCAGCCACGACAACTCGACGAACCGGTGGTCAAGAAAGGGAACGCGAACTTCAAGGGCAACCGCCATGCTCGCCCGGTCCACCTTGACGAGCATGTCGTCAGGCAGGGTGCGTCGTTGGTCGGCGAGGAGCATCAACTCCAATGGCGCCAGCCCATCCGGCATCGGTGGTTCAGGACGCGGGGCCACGGGTGTCCGCATCACGTCTTGCGGGTTCCACTGGCTGGCGAGCGCCAGGTAGGCGCTGAAAGGATCAGCCGCAGACAGTGCCCGCGCCAGCTTGTGTGCCTTTGTCCCCAACGCCGGCACTCGGTCCCCGCGCGAGGCCGCCGAGCCGATCCCATTGGGCGGGACTTGCGACACGCAGGGCCCCTGCGGCCATGGACCTGACTGGCCTCGGCAAGCCCATCGTCGCGCCGAGCCTTCCCCCGGCGACCTTGTACCTGTTGTAACCCGCGAACAGCTCATCGGCCCCGTCTCCGCTGAGGCACACCGTCACATGTTGGCGAGCTGCCGCGCACAGAAGCGCAGTCGGGACTCCGGACGGGTCCGCGAAGGGCTCGTCGTATAGCCGGGTCGCTCGATGGCGAGGTCCAGCGCGTCGACGTCCGGGAGGGCCAAGGTGGTGTGTTCCGTCCCCAGATGGTTGGCGACTGCCGCTGCGGCGGCCGACTCGTCCCCTCGACCACCCACCGCGACGGTGAACGTCTGGACGGGTCGGTCGCTGACCGTTTGTGCCAAGGCGGCGATCGTCGAGGAGTCCAGGCCCCCCGAGAGGAAGGCTCCGACTGGCACGTCGGCGTCAATGCGCCGCCGAACGGACGTCCTCAGCGATTCATCGGCCAGGTCGACCAGTTCGGCATCCGTGACACGCAGTGGTGAGCCGATACCTTCCCGAGCCACCTTTTCGAGGGACCAGTAGACCTGCGGCGTCGCCACGGCTCCCGTGGACGAGACCTTCACAGTGGTCCCTGGAGGCAACTTGTTGATGCCCGGCACGATCGACATCGGGGATGGCACGAATCCGAAGCGGAGGTACTCCGCCAGCGCCTGAGGGTCCGGCTCTGTTGGGCAGCCCGGCAACCGACGGATGGCACCGATCTCGGAGGCGAAGACGAAGGCGCCCTCCACCGTCCCGTAGTACAGCGGCTTCTCCCCCAGCCGGTCCCGGGCCAAGCACGAGCGCTCCTGTCCCTGCGGTCCCAAGCGGCCAGGGCGAACATCCCGTCCACTGCCGACGACTGCCGGCTTCGGGTCCCACCTGAGCAATCGCCTCCAGCAGCACCTCGGTGTCCGAGTGCCCGCGAAGTCGGACCCCGCCTCGCTCCAGCTCGTGCCCGATGCTCGTCGGTGGTCGTAGATCTCGCCGTTGAGGACGAGCACCCACCTGCCGTCGGCCGAGACCATCGGCTGGTGACCCATGGGCGACAGGTCGACGATCGAGAGTCGGCGGTGGGCCAGACGCGACGCCCGACTCGCTGGTCGAACCACACGCCCTGGTCGTCCGGACCCCGGTGCGCGACGGCTGCCGACATCGCGTCCAGATCTGCCGCAAGGTCGCCGGCGACGGAGCGCCAGCATCCCCGACCATTCCGCACACGCCAACCCCCTCACGTCGACCGGGGACCGTCACCTCGCGCCGGGCCGCTGAGACTACGGCACCGGTGTGCGGCACGAATCGGGCCATATGCCGTCCCGAGCCCTTCGCCGGCCACCGATCCGGGTCCTCTGGCTCATCAAGGGACTTGGCCCCGGGGGCGCCGAGCAGCTTCTCGTCTCTCGGCCCACGTCGCCGATCACGAGCCGCTTCGAGTACTCGGTCGCCTACGTCCGGCCGGACAAGGACCACCTCGTCCCTCGGCTCGAGAGCAGTGGGCGTGCCGCGCCAGCTGCTCGTGGGGGCCACGGGGCAGCTTGTGGTGGCCGTGGCGCCTGCGACGCCTGATGACGGACCTCGACATCGTCCACGCTCACTCACCACTGCTCGCCGGCGTCGCGCGACTCGCGACGCGGACGATCCCTGGCCGCCAGACGTCCCTTCACGGTCTCGACCGAACACAATGTCTGGGGTAATTTCTCGCCGCCGACCCGACTCCTGAACGCCACCACAGTCGGCCTGGACGCGCCACCGTTGGGCGGTCTCCAACGAGGTGCGGCGGTCGATGTGGGGTCTTGGTCAGACGGGCCGAGGTGCTCGTGCACGGCATCGTGCAGACGTGACGCCCGCCCCCCGCGGGGACGCGGGAGCGGGTCCGCGCGATCTCGGGCCTCCGCCACAGGATGCCGTCGTGGCCATCACGGTCGCCAACCTGCGTCGCGAGAAGGACTACCCCAACCTGCTCCGCGCCGCCAAGCTGGCACTCGACGGCAATCCGCGACTGCACGTCCTTGCTGTGGGCCAAGGGCCCCTCGAGGAGGAGATCCGTGGGTTCCACGACGAGCCTCGGTCTGGGGGACCGCGTCAGCTCCTCGGCTACCGCACCGACGTCAAGGACCTGTTGGCGGCAGCCGACGTCTTCGTCCTGGCGTCCGCTCTCGAGGGCCTGCCCGTCTCGATCATGGAGGCGATGGCGGCAGGGCTTCCTGTGGTGGCCACCGCCGTGGGGGGGTGCCGGAGGCGGTGACCGACGGAGTGACCGGCCTGCTGTCTCCCCGCACGATTCCGCTGCGTTCGCAGTCCGCGCTTCTCGACTTTGGCCGCAGACCCTGAACTGCGAAGGTCGCGATGGGTGCAGACCGGCCTCCTGACGCAGCAAGAACCTTCGACATCCGCCACGGCCGTGGCCAAACAACAAGACCGCGTATGCCGCGTTGGTCCAGTCCCGCAGGCCACACACCGGGCGCCCACAGACTCCGACCGCCGAGGGTGGGAGGCCCTAGCTCGAGAGGCCGAGCGCCTTCGCGGAACGCACGAGACCGGCATACGCCCGTTCTGGACACCAGGGGGCCGTGCAGCTTGGCCCTGAAAGAATCGGTCCGGATCGGTGCGGCGCACCGGCACTCGGCGAAGCCGCATTTGGTTCGTGCCCGGGTGTTGCGACCGATGATCCCGGTCGACGCACTCCTGAATCGCGACTCTCAGCGCTGGCTCCACAGCATCGACGCGGACGCCCCACGGGTAGGTGAAGTGCTGGGGGGCGACGCCGAGGTGCTCGCTCACGGTGTCGTTGCACAGGTCGAGCTCCTGCCCAGAGAGCTCCTCGGGCCGCACATGGTTATGGGTGTGGTTGCCGACGGTGCACAGTCCGGAGTCGACCATCTCGCGCAACTGATCCCACGTCAGGCCCTGGCCGGCATCGCCCTTGGCGGTCGAGCCCTCCCACCGCATACGGCGCCCATGAAGGCGGTTGCAAGATAGATGGTGAACGGCAGCCGCGCTCTCGCAGCAGCGGCCACGCGTTGCGATGTACACGTCAAAGCCGTCGTCAAAAGTGAGGACGACGCTGTGGCTGGAGTCCCCGGCGTCGAGCCGATCAAGCGCCGGGTCCAGAGACACGACATCGTGGCCTGCCGACAATTCGACGTGGCGGGCGAAAGTCGGCGCGGCCAGGTCCAGTTCGTCCGAGGTTCCCCCGCCGATCCGGTGGTAGATGAGGAGAGTCGCACCGTCCGCTGCCCCTCTGGGCTGGGTGCGCGCGAGGATGCTCTTGACCCTGGTGCGCGCCCCGACCGGCACGGTGGGCCCGGCAGCATGGGTTGGCACAGACATGTGGCTCCTCTACGCGGGCGCAGGTGTCGACGTCGTTGAGCCCTTCCACGGGGGCCGAGTCAGCGGGCCGCTCACTCTATTCGACCGGACGATCCAGACCAGTCAATCTGGGCAGAACGGCTGATCTGCATCGCATCGGCTGGGACGATGGTGAGTTGTGACCCCCACGGACCACCCCCACACTCATGTGCCCAGCCGGCGGATCGCGCATCTCACCACGGTCGACATGAGTTTGGCGCTGTTGCTGGGCACCGAGCTGATGGTCGATGTCGAGAAGGGCCACGAGGTCTTCGGGATCAGCACACCCGGCCCCTATGTCCCACGAGTTGAGGCGCTGGGAGTTCGGCATGTTCCGATCGCCTCTCTCTCCCGCGAGTGGGGCGTCGCCACCGACCTCAAAGCGTTTGTCGAATTGGTGCGCACTCTGCGCGCACTTGACCTTGACGTGCTTCACACCCACAACCCGAAGACCGGTGTGATGGGACGGATCGCGGGTCGGGTGGCCCGAGTTCCGGTCGTGGTCAACACGTGTCATGGTCTGTGGGCCCGTCCCGAGGACAGCCTCAAGAAGCGGCCTTCGTCTATGGGCTCGAAGGCATGGCCTCTCGGTTCTCGGACTTCGAGCTCTTCCAGAACGCAGAGGACGCCCACACTCTTCGCCGCGCCCTCAAGCGAGGTCGCAGTCATGTGGTTGGGAATGGCGTCGACCTGGACCGCTTCCATCCCGACCAGTCGGAGCGCGAGCGTGTGGGGCCGAGCTCGGGGTCGCCGACGACGAACTCCTGGTGGGCGCAGTGGGTCGAAGGGTCAACGAGAAGGGCTTGCGTGAGTTCTGTGCCATGGCGACCGCGCTCGCAGGCCGAGCACGCTTCGTCTGGGTCGGCCCCGACGATGGTGAGCCGACGACTCTCGATGAGGCCTCACCCGTCGACTTCGTCAGTGAACGCACCGACATGCGCCGGGCGTCTACGCCGCCCTCGACGTCTTCGTCCTGCCGTCGTATCGCGAAGGCTTCTCACGCGCTGGTATGGAGGCTGCGGCCTGCGGCCTGCCCATGGTCCTGTCCGACATCCGAGGGTGTCGTGAGGTCGAAACCGACGAGGAGCATCTGCTCCTCGTGCCTCCCCACGACAGCGCATCCCTCTCCGGGGCGGTGGATCGCCTGCTCGAGAACCCAGACCTCCGACTACGGCTCGGGAGCGCCGCACGCGAGCGGGCGCTCGAACATTTCGACCAGCGCGAAGTGGCAACCACCTCGCTGCGCACCTATGCAGCCGTGGCGCGATTGAAGGGGCTCTCGTGGCCGAGCGCGTGACCGTCCTGCACGTCGTGCCCGAGGACTCCTACCGCGGCGCCCAGGTGTATGCCGGTCGCCTGCGTGACGCTCTGACGGATGACCCCGAGCAGCATCATCTTGTCCTGTCGCTCTTTGCGTCCGGGGGCGGGGCCATGCAGCCGGACCTGTCCCTGGACCACGCATCGGGGCGTCTGCGCCGAGCGGGGCTCAACCCTCTAGTCGTGACTCACCTCCGTCGAACGATCCGATGCCTTGGTGCCAGCATCGTTGTCGCGCATGGTGGGGAGGCGTTGAAGTACGTCGTTCTCGCCCATGGACGAGCCCGGGTCGTCTACTACAAGGTGGGGCTGTCGACCGCAGAGCTTGCGCGCCCGTCGCGGCTCCGGCTCTACCGTTTTCTGGTTCGCCACGTCGCCCTTGGTGTGGGCGTGTCCAAGGTCGTGCGCGATCAAATGCAAGACGCTCTCGGTATGCCGCCCGCCCGCCTTCGCGTCGTACCGAACGGTCGTCCTCCCGACCTTTATTACCCCGCATCCCCTCAGGCCAATTCCGGAGACACCCCTCTCGTCCTCTGGATAGGACACCTCGAGCCAGGCAAGCGTCCGGGCCTGTTCATCGAGGCGATTCGCCTGGTCCGGGCATCAGGTATTCCGTTTGACGCCGCAATTGTCGGAGTCGGCCCGCTGAGAGAACAACTGCAGGAGGCCGCTCACATCGCTGACGTCAGTTGGCTGGGAACTCGTGATGACGTCCCGGAACTCCTCAGATCGGCCACACTGATGGTCATGACAAGCGCACCCGACACCGAGGGAATGCCTGGCGTGCTCGTCGAAGCAGGATTGAGCGGTATCCCGGTCGTCTCGGGTGCTGCTGCCGGTGTGAACGAGGTCGTGGACGACGGCGTCACGGGGTACGTGGTTGACGCTCCGGATGAGGCCGATCACCTCGCGCAGCGCATCGTGACTTTGCTCCGGTCCCCCGAACTCTGCGTGTCGATGGGCGTCGCGGGCCGCAAGCGCTGCCTCACACTCTTCACGATTGACGCGAGCGCCGCCAAGTGGCGGGAGACGATCGAGTCCGTTGCAGGCTCGCGGGTGGAAGTCCCATGAGCAAGGGAGGCAGCGTGGGGCCGCCGTGGCGCAGCGCGGCGGCTCGAATTCCACAGTCCGCGTTCGCAGTGAGCACTGCCCATAGAGTCACGGGGCGGCAGCTTCGGATTCTGGGGTTCCACGGCGTTCCCGACCTCGACCGCTTTGCAGGACTCGTCGAGGCGGTGTGCAATCGCTACCAGCCCGTTTCGGCCGACGACGTTGCTGAGTCGCTGGCATCAGGCACTCCTCTCCCCCGGCACGCGGTCTGGTTCACCTTCGATGACGGTCTCGCGAGCACCCTCGCGGCGGGTGACCTCCTCGCTCGCTTTGGCATCTCAGCAACCGCATTCGTCTGTCCCAGCGTCATCGACCGCGGTGGATGGCTGTGGTTCCAAACTGTCCAAGCAGCGATGCACCACGGCCTGACAACCCCCAACCAACTCCCCTATGACGGGCTCACGGGTCTCAAGAAGTGGCCGAACCCTGACAGGATGGTGCTGGTGAAGGCCCTTGAAGCGAGGCTTCAGGATGCGGGCGTGACTCCACCGGTCACTGTGACGCAGGCAGACCTTCACACTTGGGTGGAGCTGGGCCATTCCATTGGGAACCACACTTGGGATCACCCGTGTTTGGACACATGTCCGCATGAGGAGCAGCGCACTCAGATACGTCGGGCACACACGGCCCTGCAGTCATGGGGATTGACACCAAGATTCTTCGCATACCCGAACGGCAACTGGACTCAGGAATCGCAGGACGAACTTGTGACCCTGGGTTACACCGGATCGCTGCTCTTTGATCATCGCCTCACTGGAGGGATGTCGGCTCCGCATCAACTCTCGCGCCTTCGCATCGACGCCGACGCGGAGACACAAAGATCATTGGCCATACTCTCCGGAGCGCACTCCGGCGCGTATCAAGGAACCCAGTGGCTACGCACGGGAAGGCCTTCATGAGCCCCACAGTCAAGGACCTCACACCACGACAACTCTTCGTCGCCGCCGTCCGCAAGTACGTCCACAAGCGGGTGGACATGGGAATCTTCTCGGCGAACGCGGGTGAGCTTCACGCACCCTCGGTGCCGGAACTCACCACGGTCCGCCAGCGTGGTGCCGATACCGTCTTCGAAGAGATCCGCAACCCGTTCCTTGACCCGGCGTCTTTCGAGGAGTTGCGAACAATCCCCGGCGCAATCTTCCTGGGCCTCTCGGATGGCGAGAAGATCGTCGCCAGCAACTGGTACCTGCCGGGCACAATTTTCGTGCACGAACTGCAGAGGACGTTCCGGCTCCCTCAGGGAACCTTCTATTCGTGTCGGACCTTTGTCTCCCCTGAGTTCCGCGGCCGCCAACTCATGGCAGTGATGATGTCTGCGTTCAGTCGGACCACTCCAGAGTGTGAGCAGCTGGTTGGTCTGATCTATGACTGGAACGAGGCGTCCGCCCGCGGCGTCGTCAACGCAGGCTGGTCCAGGCAGGGCTCAGTCCGCGCCCGGTGGATCTTCAGAAGAAGCCGCCTCCGCGTCGAGCCCGAGGACAGCGAACGTTTCATCGGCAAGCAGGTCGCGTGACCGTCACGGACTGCGTCTTGGTAGCCGACGGGAGCCTCGGCAGCGCCGTTCAGGCGGCTCGACTCCTAAGCAAGGATGGATTCGCCGTTCATACGATTTGCCTTGGTGACGAAGCACGCGTGGTGGGCGCCAGCCGGCACTGCAGCTCAGTGCAGAGCCTGCTCAACCCTCAATCGGAAGAGTTGTGCGCAACTCTCCTTCGAGTGGGGCGGTCGTCACACACCTGCAAGCTCGGATGTGGCGGTCCCGGTCATTCCACTCAGCGATCGGGCGGCGGGTTGGTTGGACGAGCATCGCGAGAGCTTGGGATGGCCACTTGCCCTGGGCATTCCAGACCGGGAGATCCTCCGCCCACTCCTGTCCAAGGAGAGCGCCTTGGATGCGGCGACGGAGGCCGGGCTCAACGTCCCCGCCTGGCGAGCGGTGCGCACGTTGACGGACGTACCCACAGTCACGGAGATCGGCCTCCCGATCATTGTGAAACCACTGGACTGGTCCTCGATGGGCGGGGCCTACTTCAAGCAGTTGGTTTTTCGAGAGCACCCACACCTTCAGGCGTTCCTGGATGAACGGGTGTCACTTGGTGGGGCCTTCCTCGCCCAGCATTTCGTCCACGAACCGCCCACCAGCATCGTCTTCGGCCTGGCGGACTACGACGTACAGACCGATGTTGCGTCGATCGTCACCGGGAGAAAGGAAGCCCTCTCGAGCGCCGAGGGTGGCGTGATGGCGTGGGGGCGTTCCGTCGCCATGAGCGATGTTGAAGCGTCCTGCCTGGCGTTCCTTCGGCACACCCGGTTCAACGGTGTCGGCGGGATCGAGTTCATCCGGTCAGATGGTCAATTGTGGTTCATCGAGTTCAACCCTCGACCGGAAGCAATTCACTTCTTGGCAGACGCGTCTGGCGTCCCTCAGGTCACACGATGGGCTCGGCGACTGGCCGGCGGCGGCCTCCTTCCCATCGAAGCGACGAGTCCCCGCCCTCACTCGGCCGCTGTGTGGGTGGAGAGTGCATGGCTGGCCCGGTTGTCGACGGACCGGCGTGCGGTGAAGTCAGTCCCCGGTCACCTGGTCCGCTACCTTCGGCACGGTCGACGCGCATCCGCTCTCACGTCGGCCCCTGATCCGGGCCCCATGGGCGCCTACTCTGCAGGTTTGTTTCACAAGGGTGTGCAGCGCCTCACCCAGAGAGGAAGGGCCAGATGAGGGTTTTGCATGTCATTGACTCCCTGGGCCTGGGAGGAGGGGCCGAGCACTCGCTCGTCGCGACCCTTCCCTACCTCGACGATCTCGATGTCGAGAGTTCCATCGCCTGTCTCTATCCACGGGAAGTGGGCCTCTTTGAGGGGGTCGTCGACGACGGCTACTCGTATGAGGTTCTCGGCGGCTCCCCGATATCGAAGGTCATTCGGCTCCGACGCCTGGTGAAGACGCTGAGTCCAGACGTCATTCACGCAACGCTGGTGAACTCATGCCTCGTGTCCCGCGTTGCGACAGTGGGCTTGGGCGTTCCTCAAATAAACAGCATCGTCAATACGACCTACGACCCTTTTCGAGCCCGGCAGCTTGGGCTGTCGCGCACCAAGCTGAATGTGTTGCGCGTCATCGATGGCGTTTCGGCGCGCTGGGTGACGCGATTCCATGCCCTAACCGAGGCGGTCAAGCGTGATGTGGTCGAGAACCTGAAGATTCCCTCGGATCGGATTCGAGTGATACCACGAGGTCGGTCTCGCGCGGCCCTTGGAGAGCGGTCCGCCGAACGACGAGACCGGACCCGGGCGGGACTCGACCTACCAGTCGATGCTTTCGTGTTCCTCAACGCGGCACGCCAGGACTCCGCCAAGGCCCAACACCTCCTGATCGAGGCCTTTGATGCGGTGGCCAGCGATCATCCCGAGGCACGCTTGTTGGTTGCGGGACGAAGCGGCGACTCAACGCACCTCGTCGAACGCGCGATCAACTCAGCCCAGCACGCGGATCGGGTTCAGTTGTTGGGTCACCGCACTGACATCGCGGACCTCATGTGCGCCGCCGACTGCTTCACCTTTCCTTCGCACTACGAAGGTTTTGGTGGAGTCCTCCTCGAAGCCATGGCTCTGGAGTGCCCCATCGTGTCTTCCGACGCCGACGCGTTGGCCGAGGTGCTGGATCAGGGTCGTCTCGGACTGATCACCCCGCGAGGGTCCGTTGCCGATCTTGCGGAAGCCATGACGACGCTGATCCGGGATGCGGACCAGCGTCAGATCCGCGTCGCCGCTGCCCTCGCCGAGTTCAACTCGAAGTATGAGCTGGCGGCCGTGGCCGCAACGATCGCCCAGGAGTACGCCGCCCTGGCCACCGACAACTCCTCAAGTGCGGGTGCCGGGACGAGTCACCCAGGTTGAGACGTGCCAGGAGTGCGCTCAACATCAAAGCCAGTGCTGGGCGCGTCAGCGATTGGGGGCCGATCGGGCCTGTAGCGCTCCTGCAGAATGTGGACACCCCAGTGGGGCCACAAGTATGTGTAGTCCGGGTTGATGCGGGTTTTCAGCCCCAACATCAATTGAGCGCGGCGCGGGAGGATTGTCCTCACACCGTGGACGTGAAACCTCCGTCCAATTCTGAAGTTCAGCGCAAGCATCTTCTGATAGACCCATGAGAGTCTCGGGCCCACTCCAAGTAGCATTTGGACTCGCCGATTCGCCAAGCCCAAGCCCTGGTTCTCAAGATCCTCGATGAAGTCGAGGAAGGAGTCGGCTCCGATCGGTGTCATGACCTCCAGAAGTTCGTGCCGTCGTGTGAGGCGATCCCGGCCAAGGTACCGCGTACGTGAAGAGCCAACTCTGGCGCTTCCCGCGAACTTGCGCGTGGCAAACGACCCGCGCGGGACTCCGGCCTCCTCGGCGATCCGGCGTGCGATCGGCCGGTCGTATTCCCCGTCAACGGTCCACGGAGCCATCTCGGCAGCATGGGTTATTTTGGCGATCGACCTTTGCGCGGTGCTGCCGATGAATGGCAGCGCGAAAACGACATATCCGAGGTCAAGACGATGTTCGGCAAGTCCCCGACCACTGATTGCCGCGGTCAGATGGTGAATGTCGTCCACTGGCCGGAAGTTCGCGCTCCCCCAGACATGGTCGCCGTGGTTACCAACAATCAGGAGCGTCTCGTTCACATGCTCTGTCAGGGCCAGCATCACCACATCCATGAAGGTGACCGACGCCGCGGCTATCAGTGCGTCCGGCAGATCCGTGTCGCCTCGCCACGTGTCGCGCTGGACTCCGATGAGCGTCAGTCCAAGCGCCTCCGCGACCGCTTCGGGGTAGTCAACCAGCTCGCCTGGACGGTTAGGGTCGTAGCGCAGCATCGTGAGGGCTTCGTGCACCCCCGCCTCCGCGGCCAGCACAGCCACGACCGACGAGTCATAGCCGGCAGAGATCGTTGGCAGGGGCCGCAAGGGGTGCGCTCTCGCAGGGTCCTGTGCGTTGCGTCTCACCCGTTGCACGGCGCCCGCAAGGTGCTCTCGGTAGTCCGCGAACGCGTCGAAGGCTGGCTGGGGAGGTCGCGCTGCAGTCCGCACCCCCTCGCTGGAGAAGGTGATGACCTCGTTGAGCGCGATCCCCATCCGGCGGCCGCTCCGAAGGTGCACAGTCCGTGGAGCCATGCTGATGCCCACCTCAGAACTCATGGCCTCGGAGCGGTAGGAGACGTAGTTGGGATCCATCTCCTGGCCTGACTCCATCAGGATCAAGGCGAGCGAATTCGAGAAGAGCGTCGCGCCCGATGCGAGCTGAAAGTAGAAGACGCGGTCCGCCGGTGACTGCGAAACGAACACCTCGACGCTGTGCTCGCGGACGATCCCGACGCTTCCGCAGACAAAGGATGCGCGGGTGGGATCCACGGCGTATTCCCCGTCCCAGACCCCATCCGAAAAACGGTTCCCTCGAACCTCAACCCCCGCACCGCAATGGAGAACCACCCCTCGATCCTCGACCACACACACATAACCCAAGCGTGGATAGGTCGGCTCCACCCTGACGTGGAAGTCCATTGATCCACCTCCCACGGGGATTGGGGTTGACCCCATCCGACGGACATCGGATTAGGCGGCTTGTGCCGCCGTTGTGTTGAGTTGGTTCTCGAACGCTACCGGACTGATGTTGCCCAACGCGCTGTGGCGTCGGCGACGGTTGTACACGGTCTCGATCCATTCGGTGACGCTACGGATCGCGGCGGCCCGGGTGGTGAACTCGTACCGCTGGTAGTGCTCAGTCTTCAGCGTCGACCAGAAGCTCTCCTGCTGGGCGTTGTCCCAACAGACACCAGTGCGCCCGACGGACAGACACACCTTCAGGTCGATGGCGGCGTCGTGCAGTTGCTCGGAGGTGTACTGGCAGCCGCGATCGGCGTGGAAGATCACCCCGGTCGTATCGCCCTCACGGAACGTCACCGCTCGCCGCAGCGCAGCTTCGACGACGTCGGTGTGGAGGCTGTCACTGAACGCGTACCCAAGCACCCGCCGGGAGCAGCCGTCCCGGACCGCGCATAGGTACAGCCAGCCTTCACCGGTGGCCAGGTAGGTGATGTCCGAGGTCCACACCGTGTTCAGCTCGCCATGGTCGAACCGGCGCTGCACCAGGTCCGGGATGCTGTGCGGGGACGGATCCACGATCGTGGTCACCGGATGCCACGAGCGTGGGCTGATGCCCTCGATACCGTTGGCACGCATCACTTTCGCGACCGTCTTGCGGGACACGACCTCACCGGCCTCACGTAAATCGGCGGTGATCCGGGGCGAGCCGTACACCCCATCGGACTCCTCGTGAGCGGCAAGGACCTTCTGCGCCAGGTCGAGCAACCGCTGCTCACGCACCCCGGGGCCGGCGCCCTGCCGGGCGACCCAGTCGTAGTACCCCGACCGGGACACGCCCATCAACTCGCACATGTCCTCGATCGTCGCCCGAGGACCCTCACCGCAGGCCTTCTCCGTGTGGATCACTGCGAACGCGGCGTCTGGTTCGACGCGTTCTCCGCCACGAAGAAGGCCGCTGCTTTTTTCAGGAACTCCCGGTCCATCCGCAGCTGAGCGTTCTCCGCGCGCAACCGCTCCAACTCGGCCCGCTCGTTGATATCGACCGCGGGCGGCGGCTCATCCATCCGAGCCCGCTCCTTGGCAACCCACCGACCCAGCAGCTGCTCCCCGATCCCGATCTCTGACGCGACCGCCGCAATCGTGCGACCCGAATCAATGACCAGATGAGCGGCATCACGCCGGTACTGCGGGGTGAAACTCTTCCTCTTGGCACCCATGAAGGCATCCTCTCCCGCCCAGCTCCTCAGAGCCGGGCCAGTCAGGATGTCCGCCGAACGGGGTCAACCCCAGGATGCCCGATCGATATCATCTCAGGATGATGCGACGAACGTCAGGCTGATGCGAAAGACGACAGCCGCGCCACCCGGCCGACCCTCGAGCAGGCGTACCGATTCGGGCGCCCAGGTGAGGCTGAAGCGTGCGATTGCCCGACAGCGATGGTGGCTTGAAGCGTGGGAGACCGAGCTCTACAAGTTGGACGACGCACCCGTTTCCCGTCAGCGGGGGTTCCTCTCGTGGCGAGCAATGAACGTCGCAGTGCGTCCTCACCTCCACGACCCCAAGTGGGAATCCTTGCTGTCGAACAAGTGGATCTTTGCGCTGTCCTACTCGAAGCTCAACGCACCGATCCCGGCAACGTAGGTCTGCTCCACCCGGTCCACGGCGTCACGCTGTCGGGACAGCCGATGCGCGGGAAGGCGGACTTCTTGGAGTGGCTGGACGACGTGCGACCGCCTGCTCTCGCCCTGAAGCCACTCGGGGGGAATCAGGGCAGAGGCGTTCAGCTGATCCGAGAGATCCACTGGAACGGGCCCACGCCCACGTTCCTCATGGTTGGCAACAGACTTCTCGACCTGGACGATTTGTATGAGTCAGTCGCCGCGCAGTCCTTTCGAGGACTCGAGGGCCATCTCTTGCAAGAGTGGCTGCAACCGCACCCTGATATCCAACGGCTTGCGGGAAGCGCGCCACACAACATTCGCGTGGTCACGGCTGTACTCCCCGAGCGGTTCTGTGATCGTGCAGCTGGCCGCGATTCGTCTGGGCTTCGGGGACGCCCAGGTGGACTCCTGGAGCAGTGGTGGGATTGCCGGACCTGTGGATCCGGAGACCGGCCGGATCGGGATCGTCTGGACGATGCCCGAGTTCGGCGGAAAGGTCATGGATGTCCACCCCGATACTGGTAGCCACCTGACCGGGACGATCGTCCCCTGTTGGGACGAGGTGAAAGCCGCCGCCATCACGATGGCCAGGCTGACCCCGGGTCAGGTGGTGGGTTGGGACGTCGTCATCTCATCGGACGGACCGCGCATCGTCGAGGGAAACTTTGACTGGTCGCTGGCACTTGTCCAATCCGGTACCCAAGGCTTTCTGGGCGGTCCGGTCGCCGAGACGTGGCGGCTTCTCGGTGCAGACCTTCCGGACGGCTCATTCTCGTGGAGATGGCGTCACCGTCGTAGGCCGGTCGCGGCCGCCGTGAGGCGACTGCTGCGCTCCTCGAGCGCAGATGACTCAACGCACGCCTCGTCAGGCAACCTTCGGAGCGCGGCCCACAAGAAGTCTCAACTGCTTCACCGAATCGACCAACGTAGCGCGCGAAAAGACGGCACTGGCTGAGAAATACAGCAACACACCCACCGGAACACCAATCACGAGTTGCACAACAGCCTCCTGCATTTTGGTCAGTTGAATCGTCAGCATCACTCCTACAACCATGATGAGAGCAGGAACAAGAACTGCAAATCGGCACCTGCCTGCCCCACAAGAGAAACCCCCAACGGGCGTGACACGACAAACTCTTGAAAAAGCAGAGTCAACGCCGCTGCCCCGGCCACGCCAGCGGCAATTGACGTGGTGGACCGCTCAACCTGGAGCAGGAGCAGGATGAGTATCACCGAGCAGATGACCCGGATCCCGGCCGTCGCCGCGACCCCCGAGACCCGACGCCTGGCGACCGCAAATGCGGATACGCATTGGATGACCAGGTCCAACACCGCGCTGATCAAGATAATTCTCATCGGCGCAACGGCGCCCCGCCATTGATCCCCGAAGAACACGTCGATGATCGGATCGGCCAGCGCAAAAAGCCCTGCCATGGTTGGAAGGCTGACAAACAGGAACAGACGAAAGGCGCGGGTGTAGGCAATCTCAGGCCTCGAGAGCCCACCGGCCCTCGACAAGGAGGGGCAGCATGACGGTGCGAAACGTGTCGGAGAGCCTGAGTCGCACGATGTTGGGAAGCACGTAAGCAACGTAATAGGCCCCAAGTGGGCCGGCACCCAGGGATCGGCCAACCGCCCAGTAGTCGACGTTCTTGTAAAGGTACTCAAGCACCCGAGAGAGCCCGAGACCTCCGAGGTTCCTCAAATCGGACCTCAGGACCGTGAACGAGGGCCTACTCAGTGGCGCCCATCGGGCAAGAGCGGCCGCCGCGATCAAACTCACGGTGGTCCCAATCATTTGACCGGCGATCACTGACCACACACCAAAGCCACGCAGGACGAGGAGAATTTCTATGGCGAAGTAGGTGAAGGATCCCAGAATCGCCGCCGAACGATGGGCGCCAAATTTGCGCATCCGCAGCAAGAGAGCATCTGGAACCATCCCCACCAGTCCCAATGGGAGGCCAAACGGCACAACCTGAAGGAAGGGTTTGGCTGTCGGGACACCGAGAAGCGAACTCAGCGGACCCGCCAGCAGGGAGATGACAATCGCGGCACCCAGCCGGAGACTGCCCAAGATCCAGAAATAGCTGCTTGCCGCCTCGGCCACGTGAGACGTGCGCGTAATCAGCGTCGCACCAATACCGGAGACAGCCAACAACACAGTCACACCCATGACAGATTGAATGACAGCCATGATCCCGAAGTCACTCGTCGTGAGCATGCGCGCCATGATCATGGTGGCACCGAGGCTGCCCACCTGAGTCAGCGTTTGTGCGATGAGCCCGGCTCGGACGCCCTGACGCGCCGTGGCGCCCAAAGCGGCAGAGTCCAATGGGACGCCGTCGAATCGCGACCCCTTCGGCGATGTCACCTCTCCGCCCGGGTCACGAGGAGCACCGATGCGTGCAGATCCACGCAGGCCGGAGCAGGTCGCAACGCATCTGCTGCACGCCTCTCCCTAGAACCTGACCCTTGCGCATGGCCCCAACTTTAGGCGTTGAGGTTTCGCACCCCGCTACAGGCGCAGGTCCGACTCGGACTTGTCGAGGATGTACTTGAGGTCGTAGAGCACGTGCCCGTCCGGCTTGCCGAAGGCGCGGATCTGCTCGGCGCCCATCTCGACGAACTCCCGGTGCGCCGACGGCGAGGACGACCGCGGCATACGCGCCGGCTCGGGCTCCTCGACGAGGTCGATGCCGTAGTGCAGCTTCGCCTCCTCGGCGCGCGCCCACGGGTCGTGGACGTCGACGGCGATGTCGTACTCGGCGAGCTCGGCGAGGATGTCGACGACGTGCGAGTTGCGCAGGTCCGGGGTGTTCTCCTTGAAGGTCAGCCCGAGCACGAGCACCCGCGCGCCCCGCACCGGGATGCTCTCCTTCGTCATCCGCTTGACGAGCTGCGAGGCGACGTAGGAGCCCATCGAGTCGTTGAGCCGGCGGCCCGGCGAGGATGATCTCGGGGTGGTAGCCGACCGCCTGCGCCTTGTGGGTGAGGTAGTAGGGGTCGACGCCGATGCAGTGGCCGCCGACGAGGCCGGGGCGGAAGCCGAGGAAGTTCCACTTGGAGCCGGCCGCCTGCAGCACCTCCTCGGTGTCGATGTCGAGCCGGTTGAAGAGGATGGCGAGCTCGTTGATGAGGGCGATGTTGACGTCGCGCTGGGTGTTCTCGATGACCTTGGCGGCCTCGGCGACGCGGATCGACGAGGCGCGGTGCGTGCCCGCGGTGATGATCGATCGAGTAGAGCGCGTCGACGAAGTCGGCAGCCTCCGGCGTCGAGCCGGACGTCACCTTGACGATGGTGGGGAGGCGGTGCTCCTTGTCGCCGGGGTTGATCCGCTCGGGGCTGTAGCCGACGAAGAAGTCGACGTTGAACGATGAGCCCGGACAGCTCCTCGAGGACCGGAACGCACTGCTCCTCGGTCGCGCCCGGGTAGACCGTGGACTCGTAGATGACGACGTCGCCGGGCAGCGAGCACCTTGGCGATCGTCTCGGTCGCGGAGAGCACCGGGCGTGAGGTCCGGCTGCTTGGCGGCGTCGATCGGGGTCGGCGTCGTGACGATGAAGACGTTGCAGCGCCGCGATGTCGGCGGGGTCCTCGGTGAAGCGCAAGCCCGGTCGCCGACGGCGAGCTCCTCGTCACTGACCTCGAGGGTGAAGTCGGTGCCGGCGCTCAGCTCCTTGACGCGGGCGCCGTTGATGTCGAAGCCGACGACGTCCATGGTCTTGCCGAACTCGACGGCGAGCGGCAGGCCGACGTAGCCGAGGCCGACGACGGCGAGCCGCACACCGCCGGGCAGCGCGGGGAAAGCCGGGCGAACGAGTCGCGGCTTGGCGAACGTGGTCATCGTGACCCCCTCCCGTGGCGTCCTCGCCGCTGGTCGGTGCACCGAGCCATCGAGGTCGAAGTGCTCGAGGTCGACGTGGCCGGCGAGCACGTCGGACGGGTTGGACGTGGGGCACGGACACCTGGGTGATGAGCGGGTGGGCCGGTCGCGCTGCCGCGCTCGGCGTCGCTGAGCAGCACCTCGTGGAGCTTCTCGCCCTCGCGCAGCCCGGTGAAGGTGACCTCGCACGTCCTTGCCGGACTCCTCGATGAGGCGGCGGGCGACGTCGATGATGCGCACCGGCTCGCCCATGTCGAGGACGAGGACGTCGCCGGGGTGGCCGATCGCCGACGGCCTGGAGCACGAGCTCGCACGCCTCGGGGATGGTCATGAAGAAGCGGCTGACCTCGGGGTCGGTGACGGTCACGCGGGCCGCCGCGCTCGATCTGCGCGCGGAAGGTGTCGAGGACCGAACCACGCGAGCCGAGGACGTTGCCGAAGCGCACCGAGAGGTAGCGCAGACCGGTCTCCGCGGCATACCAGGCAGTGAGCCGCTCGGCGAGCCGCTTCGTCTGTCCGAGAACGCTGGTCGCGTCGGCGGCCTTGTCGGTCGAGATGTTGACGAAGTGCTGGACCCCGTTGGTCGGCGGCGCACTCGAGGACGTTGAGGGTGCCGAGGACGTTGGTCTTCCAGCCCTCCTCGGGGAAGCGCTCGAGCATCGGGCAGGTGCTTGAGGGCGGCGGCGTGGAAGACGACCTCCGGGGCGAGCCGGCTGAAGACCGCGCAGACGGCGTCCTTGTCGCGGATGTCGCACAGCACCGTGTCGTCGGTGTCGAGCAGTCCGTTGCCGTCGAGGGAGAGCTGCGTCGCGTGCAGGGCCGACTCGTCGCGGTCGAGCAGGATGAGCTTGGCCGGGCCGAGCTGGCGGACCTGGCGGGCGAGCTCGGAGCCGATGGAGCCACCAGCGCCGGTGACGAGGACGACCTTGCCGGTGATGTGCTCGGCGATCTCGGAGAGGTCGGTCTCGATCGGGCGGCGGCCGAGGAGGTCGGCGACGTTGAAGGCGCGCAGCTTGTCGAGCTCGATCCGGCCCGAGATCATCTCGCGCAGCGGCGGCACGACGACGAGCTCGAGCCCCGCCTCGGTGCAGCGGTCGGACGACCTGCTGGATGAGCTGAGGGCTGGCCTGGCTGATGGCGAGCACGACGACCTCGGCCCCGGTGGCGCGCGCCACGCCGCACGAGGTCGCCGCCCCGACCGAGCGACGCGGTAGCCGCGCACCCGCAGGAAGCGCAGCCGGGGGTCGTCGTCGATGAAGCCGACGATCGAGTAGGGCGAGTCGGCCGAGCAGTCGACGAGACCCGCGAGCTGGTGGCCGGCGTCGCCGGCACCGTAGATGAGGGCGGGCACGCCCGGACGCCTCGCCGTGGCGGCGGCGGTCACGGCTGGCGGGCCATGCGGAAGACCCAGCGGCCGGCGGCCATGAAGAGGAACGCCAGCGCCGGCATGACGAACGGCGATGCCGCGCGAGAACAGCGGGGGCCGCGATGAAGAAGGTCGCGCCGAGGACGACGCTGATCGCGAGGACGAGCTGGCCGAGCGAGGTCACCTCGTCGAAGCTGCCGACCTTGCAGCGGCCGAGGTAGAGGTGGGTCCAGAAGCCGCCGATGACCTGCAGGGCGATCGCCGCCGCGACATAGGTCCAGCGCGATGACCCACATCCGCTCGCTGAGCGAGAACTCGTGCCGGACGAGGAGGAACCCCAGCAGCGCGAGCAGCCAGGACGCGGCGTCCCAGCCGATCATCACCGATCGCCGCGCGAAGATCTGCGACCTCGACATCCTGCACCCCTGAAGCACTGCCGATTCGTCAAGTCATGACGACGCGACTCACGCTAGGTCGGCGCATGACGTGCAGTCGATGCACGAACTCGGAGAAGTCCACCCAAGGGGTCAGAATCGTGGCCAGTCTGACTAGTCACGGACCTAGTCCGAACTGATCAGTAACTTGCGCTGCACGACCCGTCCGGCGACGACCGTCGCGGCGACCTCGACCGACCGCAGGTGCGCGGCGCACGGCGGCCCCGCTCTCCCCTGCGGCACAGCGGATCGGCATCGAGGAGCACGAGGTCGGCGAGGCTCCCGACCCCCACCGTCGGCGCTCCGTCGACGCTGGCCGCGAGCGCCTGCGCGACGGTGATCGTCTCGGCGGCGTTCCACTCCTCGCGCTCGTCGCCGGTGCGGTGGACGGCTGCCGCCATCGCCTCCCACGGGTCGAGCGGCGCGACCGGGCGCATCGGACCCGAGCGCGAGCGTGACGCCGGCCTCGAGCATCGAGCGCAGCGGGAAGCACCGGTCGGCCCGGTCGGGCCAGCACTGATGGGTGACGTCACGGTCGTCGAGCAGGTGCGCCGGCTGCACGCTGGCGACGACGCCCGAGGCGGCCCATGCGCGCCACATCGGCCGGTGCGACGAGCTGGGCGTGCTCGATCGACCCGCGAGCACCGGTGGGCGAGAACGCATCCAGGGCGATCCCGACGGCAGCGTCACCGATGGCGTGCACCGCGACGTCGAGCCCGTTGGGCGTCGCCAGGGCGAGCAGCTCGGCGAGCTCCTCGGGTGAGTTGTTGGCACGCCCGCGCGGGAACTCGAGGACGTCGTCGCCGACGTAGGGGTCGTGGCAGAACGCCGTGCGTGTGTTGAGCGACCCGTCGCTGATGATCTTGAGCGGCCCCATCGTGACGAGCCCGGCCCGGTCGAGGACATCACCACTGCGGCGACCGGCGGCGATCGTGTCAGCCAGCCCCGCGGCATACGTCGCGGTGCGCACCCGGACCACGGCGAGACCGGAGTCGGAACGCTCAGCCCAGTCGGTCGCGTTGTCGGCCCACTCGAACTCGCGCACGCCGACGACGCCGCGACGCACGGCAGCGTCAAGAACCTTGGCGTATGCCGTCCGCCTGCCTTCCGCAGTCATCGTCGCCTCGTCGAGGCGGGCGAAGACGGGGAACCACTCGTTCTCCTCGACGACGCCGTCGCGCGGCGGGACGTCGAGCAGTCGCAGGGCGGCGGAGTTGAGCCAGCCGTGGTGGGCGTCGCCGCTGATGAGGACGACCGGGATGTCGCCGCTCACGGCGTCGAGCTCGGCGACGGTCGGCTGACGGTCCCAGGCCGCGGCGCGGTGGCCGAACCCCTGGATCACGGCGTCCGGGCGCTCCCCCGCGACGCGCGCCGATCTCGGCAGCGATGAGGCGCGACGGCGTCCTCGGGACTGGTCGTCGACGAGAGGTCGAGCCGGCCCGCCGTCGCGGCCCACTGGCCCAGGTGGACGTGCTGGTCCCAGAGCCCGGGATGAGCCAGCGGCCCTCGGCGTCGAGCACCTCGTCGTCGGCGTTCGGGCGCAGGCGTCGGGGCCATCTCGACGACGCGATCGCCGACGATGCGCAGGTCGACCGCGCCATCAGGCGCGGGTCTGCCTCCGACGGGAACGACCCGGGCCTGACGAATCAACAGCGAGCTCACGCGGCGATCCTAGGAGCACGACACCGGCGCCCATCGAGGCGCCCATGTCGCTGCTGCTGGTGGACAGTCGCAACCCGGCGGCTCGCTCGTCAGCCGGCGACTGGCATCGGCACGGTGAGGATCTGCGCCCCGTCCTCGGTGATGGCAATCGTGTGCTCGCTGTGTGCAGTCCGGCAGCCGGTCGCGCTGCGCAGCGTCCAGCCGTCGGCGTCGGTGACGAGCTCGTCGGTGCCGGCCATGACCCAGGGCTCGATGGCCAGCAGGAGCCCGGACGCAGTCGATAGCCACGGCCCGGCTGCCCGGAGTTCGAGATGTGCGGGTCCTGGTGCATCGTCGAGCCGACGCCGTGACCACCGAACTGGGTGTTGACCGTGAAGCCCGCCTCGCGTGAGGACCGAACCGATGGCGTGGGAGAGGTCGCCAATGCGCGCGTCCGGGTCCGGCGGCGGCGATCCCTGCCTGCAACGCACGCTCGGTCGCGTCGATCATGGCGAGGTCGTCCGGCAGCCGGGCGAGTCCGCCCACGACGAAGCTGATCGCCGAGTCCGCCACGACCCCGCGCAGGGAGACCGCGAGGTCGAGCGAGAGCAGGTCGCCGTCGGCGAGCGCGTAGTCGTGCGGGAGCCCGTGCAGCACGGCGTCGTTGACCGAGGTGCAGATGTAGTGACCGAACGGCCCTCGCCCGAAGGACGGCTCGTAGTCGACGTAGCAGGACACGCGCGCCCGCCTCGAGCATCATCGCCTTGGCCCACTGGTCGATGTCGAGGAGGTTGGTGCCAACTGTGGCGCGGCTCTTGAGCGACTGCAGGATGTCGGCGACGAGGGCGCCGGTGCCCCTGGCTCGTTCCAGTTCGGTGGCGTTCAGGATCTCGATCACGCAGTGCCTCCCGGCGGTCATCCAATAACTATCCCGGTAAGACTATCCCGGCTAGGGTGCGGCCCATGGTCAGGTTGCCACTCACCCCCGCCGAGATCGAACGCGGACAGCGCCTTGGCGCCCTCCTGCGTCGGGCCAGGGGCGATCGCCCGATGCTCGACACTGCCCTGGACGCAGGCCTCTCACCCGAGACCCTCCGCAAGATCGAGTCCGGTCGTGTCGGCACTCCCGCCTTCCCGACCATCGCGGCCATCTCCGGGCGTCCTCGGCCTCTCGCTCGACGCCGTGTGGGCCGAGATCAACCCTTCCGACGAGTGAGGTTGCAGCCGATGGGCCCCGGTCGCCGAGCGCGCCGGCAGGTCGGCCTCCTAGGCTCGCATACCCGGTCGCGTGCGGGTTGGCCCACCGGAGCCCTCACGGGGGTCGGATCGACCCATTGCTCCGGCGCACGCCACCCTCCTAGGCTCGAGGGGGCCGACCGAGCGAAGGTCGCCCGGTCCGCCCGTGGAGAAGTCATGATCGGCGACCACACCCCTGTCACCACCCTCGGCGTCTCGGACCTCGCGCGGGCCCGCGAGTTCTATGAGGGCATCCTGGGTTCGACCCCGGGACCGAGATGATGGACCAGGGCATCACCTACCAGTCAGGCTCGGGCGCCTTCTTCGTCTACACGTCCGAGTTCGCCGGCACGAACAAGGCGACAGCCATGATGTTCGAGCTGCCCGGCGACGCGTTCGACGCAGCCGTGGCGGACCTGCGCTCGAAGGGCGTGACGTTCCAGACCTTCGACGCCGAGGGCATGGAGTGGGACGACGGCGTCGCGAGCATGGGCGGGCGACGGCGCCTTCAAGAGCGTCTGGTTCACGGACCCCGACGGCAACATCCTCAACCTCGGCTCCGGCATGGGCTGACCGAGCGTGTCGGCAGCACCCTCTGGTCATCGCGACCGCGCAGAACGTGACGGGCCGGCGCTCCGCATGGCAGTGCGGCTGGCACGAGTGATCTGCGCGGCTCGCGCCAGCGGCGCAGAAAAGGTGGACCGTGCGATGGGTATGCCGGCCGCCCAGGTGGGCGGACGGCATACCGGAAAAGCATTGCGGCACAGGGCCGCTGGGACTCAGAGGTTGATCATGTGGCCGACGATGCCGTGGACCGACTCCTTGACGGCCTCGGACAGCGTCGGGTGCGCGAAGACGTTGCGGGCGACCTCGTCGGCGGTGAGGTCCCACTTCTGCGCGAGGTTGAGCACCGGGCAGCAGCTCGGTGACGTCGGGGCCGATCATGTGCGCGCCGAGGATCTCGTTGTGCTTGGCGTCGGCGACGATCTTGACGAAGCCGACGGCGTCGCCGAGCCCCATCGCCTTGCCGTTGGCGCTGAACGGGAACGTCGCCGTCTTGACGTCGTAGCCCTTCTCCTTGGCCTGCGCCTCGGAGTAGCCGAACGAGCCGATCTGCGGGTGGCAGTAGGTCGCTCGCGGGATGAAGTCGTATTCGATCGGCATGGTCTCGGCGCCGGCGATGGTCTCGGCGGCGACGATGCCCTGGGCCTCGGCGACGTGCGCGAGCATCATCTTGGCGGTGCAGTCACCGATGGCGTAGACGTTCTCGACGTTGGTGCGGCAGAAGTCGTCGATGTCGACGGCGCCACGGTCGGTGAGCTTCACGCCGATGGCCTCGAGTCCGTAGCCCTCGGTGCGCGGCGCGAAGCCGATCGCCGAGAGGAACTTGTCGGCCTCGAGCACCTGGGAGTCGCCACCAGCAGCCGGCGACACGGTGACCTTGACGCCCGGAGCCGGTGTCCTCGACGCCCTCGACCTTGGTCGACAGCAGGACCTTGACCCCGAGCTTCTTGTAGTGCTTGAGGAGCTCCTTGGACACGTCGGCGTCCTCGGTCGGCACCATGCGGTCGAGGAACTCGACGATCGTGACGTCGACGCCGAAGTTCTTCATGACGTAGGCGAACTCGACGCCGATGGCGCCCGAGCCGGCGATGACGATCGAGCCGGGCAGGTTCTCGTCGAGGATCTGCTCCTCGTAGGTCACGACGTTCTGCGAGACCTCCATGCCGGGCAGCATGCGGGTCACGGCGCCGGCCGCGATGATGAGCTTGTCGAAGGTGACGGTGCGCTTCTCACCCGAGTTGAGCGCGACGTCCATCGAGGTCGGGCTGGTGAGCGTGCCCCAGCCGTCGATCTCCTCGATCTTGTTCTTCTTCATGAGGAAGTGGACGCCCTTGACGATGCCGGCCGACACCGTGCGCGAGCGCTTGTGCGTCGGGCCGTAGGACATCGTCGCGTCACCCTCGATGCCGTACTTCGCCTTGTCGTGCTGGAGCATGTGCGCGAGCTCGGCGTTCTTGATCAGCGCCTTGGAGGGGATGCAGCCCGACGTTGAGGCAGACACCGCCCCAGTACTTGCTCTCCACGACAGCAGCCTTGAGACCCAGCTGCGATGCGCGGATCGCCGCGACATACCCGCCGGGACCGGCACCGAGAACGACAACATCGAAGTCAGCCATGCGGCCAAGACTAGTTGTATGCCGTCCGCCCCCGTCGCGCTCCGCCCGTCACCGGGGGAGCAGCCGCAGGGCTTCGTGGATCGAGCGCGAGATCGGGGCGGCCGTGTCGGCTCCGTGGCCGCCCTGGCTCACGGCGACGGACACGGCATACCGCGGCTTGTTCGTCGGTGCGTAGGACTCGAACCACGAGGTGTCCGACTTCCCGAAGACCTCCGCCGTTCCCGACTTCCCCGACACCGGCCAGTCGGCTGGCATCCCGGCGAACGCCAGTCCGCCGGTGCCGGACACGACGACGGCCCGCAGGGCGTGCTGCACGTATGCCGCGACGTCCTTGGGCAGTGCCGCGGCGTGTGTCGGACCAGCCGGAATCGCCTGCGCGCCACCGGAAACGGGTCGACGGTCTTCACTCCCACGCGCGGAGTCCGCACGACCCCGCCGCTGGCGATCGCGGCATACGCGACCCCCATCTGCAGCGGCGTCGTCGCGACGTCGCCCTGACCGATCGCGAAGTTTGCCGCGTCGCCGGCACGGAAGTTGGCGCCGCTCGCGCAGTTCTCCTTCGCCAGGGACAGCAGGTATGCCGCTCGCGCCGGATCCGTCCTGGCCACCTCCGGGTAGCCGGACTTCGCCCTCTTGCAGGTCTCGTCCTTGGTGGACTCCCACACCGACCGCTTCCACGCCCTGTCCGGGATCCGCCCCGCGGACTCGCCCGGAAGGTCGATGCCGGTCCGCTTGCCGAGCCCGAAGTCACGCACGGTCCTGATGAACGGGTCCCTGGCGTCGGAGCCCTTGAGACCACCGAGCGCGAGCCAGGACCGGTAGGCGACGTCGTAGAAGACGGTGTCGCACGAGACCTCGAGCGCCTTGTGGAACGTGATCGGCCCGTAGCCTCGCGACTCGAAGTTCCGGAAGGCGCGGTTCCCGATCTGGTAGCTCGCGCCGCACTCATAGGTGCCGGTGAGCGAGTTGCCCGCAGCCACGGCCGCCGGGCACGCTCAGCGCCTTGAGGGTCGACGCCGGCGACATCGCCGCTGCCGTGGTCCGCGCGAGAGGAGCGGCGTCCCGGCGTCGGGCGAGGTGAGGGCGGCGTACTCCTTGGCCGAGATGCCGCCCGTCCAGACGTTGGGGTCATAGGTCGGGGCACTCGCCGAGGCCACCACCTGCCCGTTCGTGACGTCGAGGACGACGGCGCCGCCGGAGTCGGCCGGTTGCCCGCGCTTGCGCGCCGCTGCCATCTCGCGGGCCAGCGCCTTCTCGGTGGCGGCCTGGACGGCGGCGTCGATGCTCGTCACGAGGTCCCGTCCGGGCACGGGGTCGGTCTGCGACACCACCCCGGTCACGAGTCCACGGGGGTCGACCGAGACCGTCGTGCGACCCGGTGTGCCCCGCAGGGCCGTGTCGTACTGCTGCTCGAGCCCGGCCCGACCCACGAGGTCATCGCCCGTCACCCGACCATCCGATGCCGCGACCTCCTTGTCGGTGGCGCGGCCGAGGTAGCCGAGGAGGTGCGCTGCATTGACTCCGAGCGGAGCCGGATAGCGGCGCACGGGCACGGCCTCGACGGCCACGCCGGGATAGAGGTCCGGGCGCTCGACGAGGCTGAGGGCCCGCAGGGGGTCGACACCGCTCGCCACCGGGATGGGCACCTGTGGCGAGCCGGCCCAGCACGCCGGCGCCGGCGCGCGCCTCGGGTTCACCGCACAGGTGGGTTCGCGCGAGCAGGTCGTCGACCGGACGTTCCAGGGTCTTGGCCACCCGCGTCAACAGTGCGCGGGCGCCGTCATCGCTCTCGGCGACCACCCGGCGTTCGAGCGTCACGATCGTGACGGAGGTGTTGTCCGCCAGCGGTTTTCCCGTCCGATCGAGAATGCGTCCGCGCACGGCCGGAACGACGATCTCGCGCGTGTTGAGGGTGGCGGCCGCAGCCGCATAGTCCGCGTGGTCGGTGAGCTGCACCTGACCGAGCCGACCGAAGAGGACGACGAAGAGCAGTGCGACCACGTGCGCCAGCGGCAAGGAACCGGCCCTGGTGTGCCGACCCGTCCCGAGGGCGGATCCCGATGTTCGTCATGCGAACCGCCGCTGCTCTGCGTGCCGCTCCACGGCGGTCACGAGCGGCACGACGACCAGGGCCACCGTCGCGGTGGCGAGGACCCGCCCCAGCGACGATGCCGCGTCCACCGGGACTCCCTGCGCCAGGGCGATCAGCGCCCGCACCGACTCGAGCCCGCACCCGGCGCCCGCGACCACACCCACGACCCACACGAGCGACACCTGACCGGGACGGCGGGCGAGGCCGAGAACGAGTCCGCACACGGCATACAGGAGGGCTTGGGTGCCGAGCACCGGCGAACCCGGAGGCAGGAGGTCGAGGAGCCAGCCGCCGACGAGCCCCGTGGCAAGTCCCACGCGCGGTCCCGAGCGCAGGGCAGCGGACGCCACGACGACGAGCACGAGGTCGGGCAGGGGTGCCAGGTGGCGCGCACCGAGGGTCACCGCGAGCACCGCTCCGACGAGCAGCAGCGCACCTCGCACCACGACACCCGCCGGGGTCATGGCGCTCCCCCGGTCACTGCGGCCCTCGGCGCCGCCCGGGGTGCGGTGAGCAGGACACCGACGACGGACAGGGCGCCGACGTCGACTGCCGGGCGGACCGTGCCCGACGGCGCGAGCCGGCCACGTTGCGGCTCCACGGCGCTGACCGTGCCCGACGAGGACGCCCGGGACGAAGGGTCGCCCGTCGACGCTGCCGAGGGTGCGGACCTCGTCGCCGATGCGCAGGGCGCCGGTCTGGACGAGGGTGAGTCCCAGCTCGCCCGGCTCCGCGCTCGGCGGCCGAGGCAGCCGACCCCCCGACGGTGGCCAGCGCGCCGGTCGCCCCGACGCGCACGCCGACGGCGACGTCCGGCCCGCCGACGACGAGGACGTCGCTCGTCCACGGCGCGACCGACGCGACCCGGCCGACCAGCCCGTCACCGGACACGACGGTGCGGTCAACGCTGATGCCATCGCGACTGCCCACATCGATGGTGACGCGCACGACTCCCTGCGGACCCGGTGCCCCGACGCCGACGACGCGAGCGGGCACGACGCTGCGCACCTGCCGTGGACGGCGCCGCGAGCAGAGCCTTCAGCGCGGCGGCATCGGTCCCGGCCAGCCGGGACTCGCGCAGCTCGCTCGCGAGCCGGTCGTTCTCACGACGCAGCTGCTCCTCACTCGGGCGACCGGCGGGAGCAAGGACGCGCTCGAGCGGACCGAGCACGGTGGCGGCCCCTCGCCGCAGCAGCCCCGGGCCCGGCCCACCGACGAGATCGACCAGCACGAGGACGAGCGTGACGAGCACCGCGACCACGACCAACCGACGGCGTCGACGGTCGGACGCGTCGCCCCTCACGGCCGACGGTTGTCGACGAGGACGCGATGCAGCGTGTCGAACTCCTCGACACACTTGCCAGCGCCCCGGGCGACGGCGCGCAGCGGATCGTCGGCGACGACGACCGGGACACCCAGCTCGTGGTGCATCCGCTCGGCGAGGCCGCGCAGCAGCGCCCCACCCCCGGTGAGGGTGATGCCGCGGTCGAGGATGTCTCCGGCGAGCTCGGGCGGGCAGACGTCGAGGACGGCCCGGGCCAGCTCGACCATCTGGAGGACCGGTGCCTCGATGGCCCGACGGACCTCCGCCGACGAGATCGACACGGTCTTGGGCAGCCCGGTCACGAGGTCCCGACCGCGCACGCGCTCGCTCAGCTCCTGGCGCATCGGGAAGGCCGAGCCGACCGCGACCTTGATCTGTTCGGCGCTGCGCTCACCCATGAGCAGGGAGTACTCGGACTTCACGTGGGCGATGATCGCCTCGTCGATCTCGTCCCCGCCGGTGCGGATCGAGCGCGACGTGACGATGCCGCCGAGGCTGATGACGGCGACGTTGGTGGTGCCACCTCCGAGGTCGACGACCATCGAGGCCATCGTCTCCTCGATGGGCAGGCCCGCACCGATCGCGGCGGCCATCGGCTCCTCGATGACGTGCACGCGGCGGGCGCCGGCCCGCAGGGTCGAGTCCTCGAGCGCGCGGCGTTCGACGCTGGTGATGTCGCTCGGCACGCACACGACGATCCGGGGCCGGAAGATCCGCGACGGCGCGACCTGGTCGACGAACCAGCGCAGCATCCGCTCGGTGACGTCGGCGTCCGAGATGACGCCGTCCCGCAACGGGCGGATCGCGCTCACGGAGTCGGGCGTGCGGCCGAGCATCTCCTTGGCGCGGTGGCCCGCAGCGAGCAGCTGCGAGGTCCCGGTGCGCACGGCGACGACCGAGGGCTCGTCGAGAACGACCCCGCGACCTCGCTCGTAGATGACCGTGTTGGCGGTCCCGAGGTCGATCGCGAGGTCTCTCGCGCGCACCCATCGGTCCAGTCCAGCCACGTTCGCGATGCTACGCGGCGGGCCGCTCGGTCAGTCGCCAACACGCGCGGGCACGGCTCCTCTGCTGTCGTGCTCAGCCGGTGGCGCCGAACTGTTCGACGCGTATTGCCGCCGGATCGAGACCGGACCCGATCAAGAGGTCCTCCGCGAACTGGGCGAACCGAGAGGAACCGCAGACGTACGCGCGCTGGATGCCCTCGAGGAGCGGCGTGATCTCCGCTCGTGTCGGGGCGCCTGCCGCGCGTTCGCTCGTCGCGAGACGGGTGAACGTGATCGTGGCGCCCGCCTGCGCGAGCTCCTCGCCATAGGGCAGCTCCTCAGGGCTTCGCGCGACGGCCACCACGCGGAGCAGGTCTTCGCGGCCGAGGTGCCGAGCTGCTCGAGTCATGGCGACCGCGGGGACGACGCCGGTGCCGCCGACCAGGCAGAGCGCCGGGGTGTGGGTGTCCCACCTGAACCAGCGGCCGATCGGGCCGCGCATCTCGAGGACGTCGCCGACTTCCGCCACGTCGGCGAGGAACTCCGAGATCTCGCCGCCCGGGAGCCGCTCGATGAGGAACTCGACGAGCGGGTCGCTGTCGTCGGACGCGATGGAGTACGACCTCTGGGCCGTGTAGTCGTCCGGGGCGCGCAACCGGAGGAGGTAGTGCTGTCCTGGCCAGTGCCGATGCCGGTCCTCGACGCGCATGCGGAGTCTCACCAGGTCCGGGGAGGTGAAGTCCTTGGTGATGATGCGTCCGGTCGTCCAGGCCGTCGGGCCCGGGCTCGAGGGCGCGACCGAGCTGTCGATCGTCACCGGTCGCCCTCGTAGCGTTGTTCGAGCCACGGATCCCCGCGGTCGTGGTAGCCGTTGCGCTCCCAGAAGCCGGGTCGGTTCTCCGCCGTCAGCTCGAGACGGCTGATCCATTTCGCGGACTTCCAGAAGTACAGGTGCGGAACCAACAGCCGAACCGGGCCGCCGTGCTCGGCTGTCAGCGGTTTGCCGTCGTACTCCCACACCACCCACGCTCGTCCGTCGGTGACGTCCGCGAGGGGCAGGTTGGTGGTGTAGCCGGTCTCGGAGTGCGCGATCACGAACCGCGCCTCCTCCTGCGGCCGCGCAGCGCTGAGCAGGCTGTCGACGCTGACGCCTCCGAAGCTCACGTCGAACTTCGACCAGGTCGTCACGCAGTGGATGTCACCGTGGAACGCCGACTTCGGAAGCTGCTGGATGTCGTCCCACGTCCAGGTCGTCGGCTGGTCCACCAGCCCGTCGACGCGCATGGTCCACGACTCGGCCCGGATGCCCGGTGTGGCCTCGGCGGTCAGGACCGGCCAACCGCCACCGACATCGTATTGTCCGGGAGGCAACCGGCCCTCGGGGCCATCGGGGCGGCGTCGGAAGAACCCTCGGGTCACCGGCATCAGGCTTCTCCTCGTGGGTGGGTCGCACGCCAGAAGTCGTTCTGGCCGCAGCCTACTCAGGAACAGGGCGAACAG
>CAWEDC010000011.1:0-52358 GCA_963807825.1 uncultured Actinomycetota bacterium | reverse complement strand
TTCTGGCTCGTCTTCGGGGGGTGTGGGTCTGCGATCTTCGCGGCCGGCTTCCTGTCCACGCCGACGCTGGGTTCGGGTTCGCCCGTACACCTGGGCATCGGCTTCCTGGCGTCGCTCTCGCCTTCGGCCTTGTCGGTCGTGACGATGGCGTATGCCGTGGGGCACGTCTCCGGTGCGCACTTCAACCCTGCGGTGACGCTGGGTGTGACCATCGCCAAGCGCTTCGAGTGGAAGGACGTGCCCGGCTACGTCGGCGCCCAGGTCCTCGGTGGTCTCGCCGCCGGTGGCGCCCTGTGGGCCATCGCCAGCGGCCGCAACGTCTTTGACGCGACAGGCAACATGGCCGCCAACGGCTACGGCGAGCACTCCCCCGGCGGCTACTCCCTCATGGCGGTGCTGTGCGCCGAGTGCTGCTGACGATGTTCTTCGTCTACGTCATCCTCGGCGTGACCCGCGAGAGCGCCCCGACCGGTTTCGCCCCGCTGGCCATCGGCCTGTGCCTCACGCTCATCCACCTCATCTCGATCCCGATCTCCAACACGTCGGTCAACCCGGCGCGGTCGACGGCCGTCGCATTCTTCAACGGCAACGGTGCGCCGGGCCAGCTGTGGCTGTTCTGGCTCGCGCCGCTGCTCGGTGCAGCGATCGCCGGTGCGACCTTCCACCTCATCACCGGTGTCGACCGTCGTGACCGCGACATCACCGGCCAGGTCGGTCGAGGACGAGCTCGTCGCCGAGGGCGTCGACCCCGACGCCCCCCGCAACGTCTGAGCGTCAGCCGCGCAACCGGCATACGCCGCGGTTTGACCGTTCGATAGATTCGACGCCATGGCGAAGATCATCTACACCCTCACCGACGAGGCACCCCTCCTCGCGACCTACTCCTTCCTCCCGGTGATCGAGGCCTTCGCCTCCACCGCGGGCGTCGACGTCGAGACCCGCGACATCTCTGTCGCGGCGCGCATCCTCGCCGCCTTCGCGGACCAGCTCCCCGATGACCAGAAGGTCGCGGACGCCCTCGCCGAGCTCGGTGAGCTCGCGACGACGCCCGAGGCCAACATCATCAAGCTGCCCAACATCAGCGCCTCCGTGCCGCAGCTCAAGGCCGCGATCAAGGAGCTGCAGGCGCAGGGCTTCGACCTCCCGGCCTACAGCGACGAGCCGACCACGGACGCGCAGAAGGACGCCAACGCCCGCTACAGCAAGGTCATGGGCAGCGCGGTGAACCCCGTCCTGCGCGAGGGCAACTCCGACCGCCGCGCCCCCGCCGCCGTGAAGAACTACGCCAAGGCGCACCCCCACTCGATGGGCGCCTGGAGCGCCGACAGCAAGACCAACGTCGCGACCATGGGCCAGGACGACTTCGCCAGCAACGAGCAGTCCGTCGTCCTCCCTGCCGACGACACCCTGACCATCCAGCTCGTCACGGACGCCGGCACCACCGTCCTCAAGGACGGCCTCAAGGTCCTCGAGGGTGAGGTCGTCGACGGCACCGTCCTGCGCGCCGCTGCCCTCGACGCGTTCCTCGCCGAGCAGATCGCCAAGGCCAAGGCCGACGACGTCCTCTTCTCGGTCCACCTCAAGGCCACGATGATGAAGGTCTCGGACCCGATCATCTTCGGCCACGTCGTGCGCGCGTTCCTGCCCGAGGTCTTCGCGAAGCACGGCGCCGCCCTCGAGGCAGCCGGCCTCTCCCCCAACAACGGGCTCGGCGCGATCCTCGACGGTCTCGCGGCCCTCCCCAACGGCGACGAGATCAAGGCCGACATCGAGGCCGGCCTCGCCGCCGGCCCGAAGCTCGCGATGGTCAACTCCGACAAGGGCATCACCAACCTTCACGTCCCGAGCGACGTCATCGTCGACGCCTCGATGCCCGCGATGATCCGCACGTCCGGCCACATGTGGGGCCCGACGGCGACGAGGCCGACACGCTCGCCGTCATCCCTGACAGCTCCTATGCCGGTGTCTACCAGGCCGTCCTCGACGACTGCCGCGCCCACGGCGCCTTCGACGTGACGACGATGGGCTCGGTCCCCAACGTCGGGCTCATGGCGCAGAAGGCCGAGGAGTACGGCTCGCACGACAAGACGTTCGAGATCGCCGAGGCCGGCAAGGTCCAGGTCGTCAACGCCGCCGGTGACGTGCTCATCGAGCACGACGTCCAGCCCGGCGACATCTGGCGTGCCTGCCAGACCAAGGACGCCCCGATCCGCGACTGGGTCAAGCTCGCCGTGACCCGCGCCCGCGCCTCGCAGACCCCGGCGATCTTCTGGCTCGACGAGAAGCGCGCCCACGACGCCAACCTCATCGCCAAGGTCAAGACCTACCTCGCGGAGGAGGACACCGAGGGTCTCGACATCCAGATCCTCAACCCGGTCGAGGCCACGAAGTTCTCCATCGAGCGCATCCGCCGCGGCGAGGACACCATCTCGGTGACCGGCAACGTGCTGCGTGACTACAACACCGACCTCTTCCCCATCCTCGAGCTCGGCACCAGCGCCAAGATGCTCTCGGTCGTGCCGCTCATGAACGGCGGTGGCCTCTTCGAGACCGGCGCCGGCGGCTCCGCCCCGAAGCACGTCCAGCAGCTCGTGCAGGAGAACTACCTGCGCTGGGACAGCCTCGGTGAGTTCATGGCCCTGGCCGAGTCGTTCCGCCACCTCGCCGACACCGAGGACAACGCCAAGGCCCGCGTCCTCGCCGACACCCTCGACCGCGCCACCGAGACCCTCCTCCAGGAGAACAAGGGTCCGGCGCGCAAGGTCGGCCAGATCGACAACCGCGGCAGCCACTTCTACCTCGCGCTCTACTGGGCGCAGGAGCTGGCCAAGCAGACCGAGGACGCCGACCTCGCCGCGGCCTTCGCGAGCGTCGCCGAGAAGCTCACCGCCGACGAGCAGAAGATCAACGACGAGCTCCTCGCCGTGCAGGGCTCCCCCGCCGACATCGGCGGCTACTACCGCCCCGACCCCGAGAAGACGAGCGCCGTCATGCGCCCGTCCGCGACCTTCAACGAGGCCCTCGCCAGCCTGAGCTGAACAACCAGAACCACGACGTATGCCGTGTGGTCACCGATCGGTGACCACACGGCATACGCGCGTTCGGGGTGGGCGCGTAGCGTCACGTCCATGAGCGACTGGAACGCGGGCGTCATCGAGGAATTCAGGGCCAACGAGGGACGGGTCGGTGGGCCGTTCGAGGGCGCGCCGATGATCCTCATCCACCATCTCGGCGCCAAGACCGGCACGGAGCGCGTCACCCCGCTGATGTACTTCCCGCAGGACGACGGCACGATGATCATCGTCGCGTCCAAGGCTGGTGCCCCCGACAACCCGGACTGGTTCCACAACGTGCGAGCCAACCCGCGCTTCGACGTCGAGGTCGGCACGGAGACCTTCTCGGTCGAGGCCGAGGTCCTGCCGCGGGACGAGCGAGATGCCCTCTGGCCGGCCCTCGTCGAGAAGGCGCCGGGCTTCGGCGGCTACCAGGAGAAGACCGATCGGATCATCCCGGTCGTGCGCCTGCGTCGCGCAGCCTGACCGGACTCGAGGCTGCGTAAGTCCTGCCTCAGCCCGGCAGTGCTGACTCGCGACGGTTGCGCAGCGCGCGGACCCAACCGCGCACCTGCTGTGGCGGGAAGCCGAGCGGGTCCGCGGTCAACTTGGCGACCACCTCAGCCGTGGCGGCAAGGGTCTCGTCGATGACCCGCTCGGCAGCCACGCGTGGAAGCCCGACGCGGTCGGCGAACTCGAGCAGGGACCGACGGGAGAGACCCTCACGTCGCCCGATCATGGGTAGGGCCATCGTGTGGTCGCGGTACGGCAGAGTTGAGGGGAGGTCGTAGGCGGGGGCGACCCGCCATTCGCCCGCGGGTGTGGTCAGGACCGAGAGGTTCTTGGCATGGACGTCGCCGTTGCCGGTGAGCCAGGCGAAGACGAGCTGCCGGAAGAGGTCTCGCACTGCCACCGGGCGAGAGGCACACAGCATGCTGAGTGCCATCACTGCCGCCTCGGCCTCGACGGAGTACTTGTCGGCGGGGTAGAGGTTGAGGGCCTGCGCCGCATCCTCGACTGCGAGTGCGCGCGGCTCACCGTCGACCAGGACGCGGTCGAACCGGCGCACGAGCAGACCCGGACGCCCCGTGCTGTCGTGGACGACCTGAGCGTCCACGACCGGGAAGCGAGCGTCCCTGGCGACCCGGATGAAGAACGCCTCGTTGACGACCACACGTGGGAACTCGGGCGGGTCGACCTTGAGGATGTAGCGTTCCCCTGCTCGCGAGACGGGAACGGAGATCATTCGAGCGGAGGCCTTGTCCTGGACTCCCGCCAAGGCGACCGGGTCGATGACTCCGGCCTGCTCGAGCACGTCGGAGAAGGCGATCTCGTCAAACGATCGCGCGACACGGATGAGGGGCTCGGTGGGCTTGGGTTCCTCGCCGTGGGGCACGACCTGTACGTCGCCCACCGGGTCCATGCCGACCGCGAGGAGCAGTGTCAACTCGTCGTCGGCCGACGCTTTGAGAGCTCGCCTGAGTCCCGTGAGGCGCCGACCCTCCGGGAGGAGGCCGGCAAAGTACGGAGGAACTGCACCGGGTGGCGAGAGCACGGGCTCGTCGGTCAGCGGCAGTGTTGTCGCCACAGGTGGGAGCCCGAGCTCGAGATGGTCCGACAGGTAGGCGAAACGGACACCGTCCGTCTCCCGGGTGAGGGTGGCGGCGAGACGGCCAGCCTTGTAGACGTCGGCCAAACCGGGCCGGTCGGCCGCGAGCACTGGCTGCTGCGTCACCGTGACAGCTCGACTCGCAGCGTCAGGCCGAGCACGACGAGGAGGTTCTGCAGCTTGTCGAGGCGCACCGAATCCTTGCCCCGCTCGAAGTCACGGATGAACTTCGCGGAGACCCCCGCAAGTTCAGCGGCCTCTTGTTGAGTGAGGCGGAGGGCGCGACGCCGGTCGCGGGCGACCGTGGCGAGCTCGGCGGGCATGGACATGTGAGGCCTCCAGAAACGCACTGATCAGTGTCTTTATCGGAGTCTGCGGCCTACCCATGGCGCGAGTCAAGGCGGAACAGTACGATCGGTGTGTTTTCGCAGGATAGTCGCTCTGGGGTGCCTGAACCGAGGGAAACGCATCGATCGGTGCGTTTCCGGCCAGCCTGGGCACGATCCGTCCCTCCGTTCAGAGCGGCAGCTTCATGCCGACGTGGCACGCGACGAACCCGAGCCGCTCATAGAAGCGGTGGGCGCCCTCACGACTCGCGTCGGTCGTGAGCTGCACGATCACGGCGCCGCGTCGACGGGACTCGTCGATCGCCCACCGGAACAGGTCCTCGCCGAGGCCCTGACCGCGCCGGCTCGAGGCGATGCGGACGGCCTCGATCTGGGCGCGCAGGGCGCCACCGCGCGAGAGCCCGGGCAGCAGGGTGAGCTGCAGCGTGCCGATGACCTCGCCGTCGTCCTCGAGCACGACGAGCTCGTGTGCCGGATCGGCGTCGATCGCCTCAAAAGCCGTGAGGTATGCCGCCTGCTCACCTTCGCTCTCCCGGGTCGCCCCGAGCGGGTCGTCGACGAGCAGGGCGACGATCGCGGGCACGTCCTCACGGGTCGCGGTGCGAACGCGCACAGCCCGTCACGGGTAGCCGTTCGGGTTCTCGCTCTGCCAGCGCCACGTGTCGACGCACATGTCGTCGACCGTGCGGGTGGCCTTCCAGCCCAGTTCGGCCTCGGCCCTGGCGGGATCGGCGTAGGACTCGGCGATGTCGCCGGGGCGCCGGTCGACGATCTCGTAGGGCAGTTCGCGACCCACGGCCCGCTCGAAGGCGTGCACCATCTCGAGGACGGAGGTGCCGCGGCCCGTGCCGAGGTTCCAGGTGTTGACCGGCGTGTCCGTGGCGGCGAGGCGGTGAAGGGCAGCGACGTGTCCGGCGGCGAGGTCCTCGACGTGGATGTAGTCGCGCACGCCCGTGCCGTCAGGCGTGGGGTAGTCGCCCCCGTAGACCGCCAACTTCTCGCGACGTCCCACCGCAACCTGGGCGATGTAGGGCAGGAGGTTGTTGGGGATGCCGCTCGGGTCCTCACCGATCGTGCCGCTGGGGTGCGCGCCCACCGGGTTGAAGTAGCGCAGCAACGCGATCCGCCAGGTCGGGTCGGCGCACCGCCATGTCGCGCAGGACCTGCTCGTTCATGACCTTGGTCCAGCCATAGGGGTTCGTGGCCGAGGTCGGTGCGTCCTCACGCATTGGAACCGTCGCGTCGGCGCCGTAGACCGTGGCCGAACTGGAGAAGACCAGCTTGCGGACCCCGTGCCTTGACATGGCTCGCAGCAAGGACAGGGTCGTGTCGAGGTTGTTCTCGTAGTAGCTGAGCGGCTCGGCCACGCTCTCGCCGACGGCCTTGAACCCAGCGAAGTGGATGACCGCATCGATCTGGGTCTCCACAAAGGTGGCTTCGGTCTTGTCACGGTCGGTGAGGTCGAACGACCGCACGTCGAGCGACTCACCGGTGAGCGCTTCGAGGCGCCCGACGACGGAGGGCTTCGCGTTGGCGAACGAGTCGACGACGGTGACGTCATGCCCCGCCGCGACGAGCTGGACGACAGTGTGCGAACCGATGTAGCCGGCACCACCTGAGACGAGAACGCGCATGGCCCAACCCTAGGCCCGGGCTCTGTCCCCAGCCTGTGCGGGCGCTGATAGCGTCGTCAGCGACCACATTCTGCCCCGTACGAAGAGGTACACATCGTGAGCCAGACCCCCGTCAAGGTGGCCGTGACCGGCGCTGCCGGTCAGATCGGCTACAGCCTGCTGTTCCGCATCGCGTCTGGCGCCCTCCTCGGCCCCGACGTCCCCGTCGAGCTGCGACTGCTCGAGATCACCCCGGCCCTCAAGGCGCTCGAGGGTGTTGTCATGGAGCTCGACGACTGCGCCTTCCCGACGCTCGCCGGTGTCCAGATCGGCGACGACGCCGAGACGGTCTTCGACGGCGTCAACCACGCCCTCCTCGTCGGCGCGCGTCCCCGCGGCCCGGGCATGGAGCGCGGTGACCTGCTCTCGGCCAACGGCGGCATCTTCGCCCCCCAGGGCAAGGCCCTCAACAAGGTCGCGGCCGACGACGTGCACATCACGGTGACCGGCAACCCGGCCAACACCAACGCCCTCATCGCGATGAGCAACGCGCCCGACATCCCCACCTCGCAGTTCTCGGCGCTGACCCGCCTCGACCACAACCGCGCGATCAGCCAGCTCGCGGCCAAGCTCGGCGTCCCGGTCACCGAGATCAAGAAGATGACGATCTGGGGCAACCACTCCGCGACGCAGTACCCCGACCTCTTCCACGCCGAGGTCTCCGGCAAGAACGCTGCCGAGACGGTCAATGACCAGGCGTGGCTCGCGGACACCTTCATCCCCACCGTCGCCAAGCGCGGCGCGGCGATCATCGAGGCGCGCGGTGCGTCCTCGGCCGCCTCCGCCGCGTCGGCCACCATCGACCACGCCCGCACCTGGGTCGAGGGCACCGCCGAAGGCGACTGGACCTCCATGGCCGTGCGTTCCGACGGCTCCTACGGCGTCGAAGAGGGACTCATCTCCTCCTTCCCCGTCACCGTCAAGGACGGCCAGTGGAGCATCGTCCAGGGACTCGACATCAACGAGTTCTCGCGCGGCAAGATCGACGCGACGGCGGCCGAGCTCGCCGAGGAGCGCGACGCTGTCAAGGGCCTCGGCTTGATCTAGCCCCATCTGAACCGCAGCGCGACAGCGCAACGAGAGCACGCGGCATACACCGGATTTTTTCGGCGTATGCCGCGTGCTTGCGTTCCGCTCAACGGCACCTTCGAGCCTCTGACCTGCGGAAACATCGGCGCTAGTGGCCCGTGGCAAGCCTTCCGTCAGGTAGACAGGAGGGCATGCCTGACACCCCCGAAGCCCCCGCATTCGCGGTCAGCGGCGACTGGAGCGGACAGCTCGTCGCCACCGCGATCCACGCCGGCCACGACCTGCGCGACGAGATCCGTGACGCGATGCTCCTCGACGAAGCGACCCGACTGCGCGAAGAGGACCCGTTCACCGACGCCATCGGATCGCAGTGCCCCGCCCGGGTCGTCGTCCATCGATCACGCTTCGAGGTCGACCTCAACCGGGACCGCGACGGGTCCGTCTATCGGCGCCCCGAGGACGCCTGGGACCTCGACGTGTGGCGTGAGAACCCCCTGCCGCAGGACCTCACCGAACGCAGCGCCGCGATCCACGATGCGTTCTATGCCGAGCTCGGTGCGCGACTCGACGAGGTGGCCGCTCGAGGACCGTTCGTCCTCTACGACGTCCACTCCTACAACCACCGGCGAGACGGGAGAGCCGCACCCGAGGCGCCCGAGGAGGACAACCCCGAGGTCAACGTGGGCACAGGTTCCCTCGACGGCGACCGGTGGGGTGGGGTGGTCGACGCGTTCATCGGCGCCTTCGCGGGACGGGCCACCGCCGGGGGTGAGATCGACGTTCGCGAGAACGTGCGCTTCGAGGGCGCGCACCTCGCGAAGTGGGTGCACGAGCGCTACCCGGAACACGGCGTCGCCCTGGCCCTGGAGTTCAAGAAGACCTACATGGACGAGTGGACCGGCGAACCCGACCAGCAGCGCATCGACACCCTGGCGAGGGCCCTGGGCCAGACGGTCGAGCCCGTGCTGCGTGCCCTCCGGGCGGCTGCGGGGGCGAGGCGGTGAGCGGCACGAGCCTGTCCGTCGCCGATCTCGCCATCGACCACGCGCTTGCCCAGACCGCCGGGAGCATGCAGTTCCTCCTTGACGTCACGCCCGTGAACGCCGATGACGTCAAGGCCGATTTCATCGACGGCCGCGTCGGAACTCCGCACTTCACCTACCGTCCCCTCGAGATCGCCCCGGAGGTCCTGACCGCGGCGCTTCACAACATCGACGTCTCGACCGTCGAGGACGCCACGCTGGGCCACCTCCTGAGGGCCAAGCACCGCGAGCTGGCGCTCCAGTTCGACATGCTGCGCGCCCGCGACACCGACGACTTCAGCGCCCTGAGCATTGAGCTCTACGGCGGCACCTCGCCCGAGCTGCGCAAGCAGGCTGAGCACATCCTCGACTACGTGTCTGTCACCGAGGGGCCGGCCGAGGTCGTGACGGCTCCCGAGTTCCTCGAGCTGGCGCAGGCCGAGATCGACCACTACCGCGAGATCGACCCCGAGATCGACATCCACGCCGAGATGCGCGACGACGTCAACGGGATCATGGTCTCCGGCAACACGCTCCTCATCGACAGCGACGCCAAGGTCCAACGGGCTCGGGCCAATGCCCTGCTCCAGCACGAGGTGGGAACCCACCTCGTCACCCAGGTCAACGGCGCTGCCCAGCCGGTCCAGGTCCTCGGCACCGGTCTCTCGGGCTATGACGAGACCCAGGAGGGCCTCGCGGTGCTTGCCGAGATCGGCTGCGGTGAGCTCACCCCCTTCCGGCTCCGGCAGCTCGCCGCGCGCGTGCTCACGGTCCATCGCATGCAGGGCGGCGCCGACTTCGTCGAGGCCTGGCGGGCCCTCGTCGGGGTCGGCTTCACCGAGAGCAGCGCGTTCACGACGACGATGCGTGCCTACCGATCCGGTGGCCTGAGCAAGGACGCCATCTACCTGCGCGGGCTGGTCGACCTGCTCGAGCACCTCGGCGGCGGCGGATCGCTCGACCTGCTGTGGCTCGGCAAGTTCTCGCTCGAGGACCTGCCGCTCATCAACGACCTCAACGAGCGCGGCGTGCTCAACCCCCCACGACTTCTCCCTCGTTACCTCGAGGACCCCGTATCGACCGAGCGGCTCGTCGCCGCGGCCAACCAGGCCGACGACGTCGCGCAGCTCATCAAAGGAGCAGCATGAAGATCGGCTTCGTCGTCAACGACGTCCTGAGCGAGTCACCCCTCTACACCACGACCCGGCTGGCCATGGCGGCCACACAGATGGGCCACGAGGCCTTCCTCATGGGCATCGGTGACTTCGCCTACGAGCCGGACGGGTCCCTCACAGCGCGGGCTCGTGGTGGCAAGGCCAAGAACTACCGGTCGCTCGAGCGCTTCCTCGACGACGTTCAGAAGCCCGACGTGGAGGAGCGCCTCCCGGTCAGCGAGTTCGACGTCGTGATGCTGCGCAACGACCCGGCCGTGGACGCCGAAGACCGTCCGTGGGCCAACACGGCCGCCGTCGCCTTCGGTGAGTTGTTCGCCGGCTCGGGAGTGCTTGTCGTCAACGACCCCACCAACCTCGCCCAGGCGCTGTCCAAGGCCTACTTCCAGCACTTTCCCGAGGCGGTCCGGCCACAGACGCTGATCACCCGCGACGAGGACCGGATCGCCGACTTCATCTCCGACCTCGGCGGCCGCGCGGTCCTCAAGCCACTTCAGGGATCGGGCGGCAGCGGGGTGTTCCTCGTCAACAGCGAAGAGTCCCCCAACCTCAGCCAGATCATCGAGTCGATCGCCCGCGACGGCTACGTTGTCGCCCAGGAGTACCTCCCCGCGGCCAACGACGGCGACGTCCGGATGTTCGTCATGAACGGCCGACCGCTCGAGGTGGACGGCCGGATCGCGGCCTTCCGTCGCAAGAGCAGCAGTGATGACCTGCGCAGCAACATGTCGGCCGGCGGCAAGGCGAGCAAGGTCACGGTCACCGCCGAGATGCTCGACCTCGTGGAGGCGGTCCGCCCCAAACTCGTGGCCGACGGCATGTTTCTCGTCGGGCTCGACATCGTCGGCGACAAGCTGATGGAGGTCAACGTCTTCAGCCCGGGCGGGCTCGGATCCTGCCAGGGGCTCTACGGTCACGACTACTCGCAGCCGATCATCGAGGACCTCGAGCGCAAGGTGGGGATCCGGCGCCACTACCCGGATGAGCTGACCAACCTGCGGCTCGCCACGCTCTGAGCGGGCGAAGGTATGGATTGCACAAAATTGTGTGGAGAACTCTGGACGCCACCTGCGAGCGCTGGCAGGGTGGCCGTGGGGCCGCGATCGAGTGGCCCACGACGTCCGAGTGACCAGTGACCTCCTGACCGCCTGACCCCGTGACCACCTGACGTGTCAGGCACAAGGCCCGTGCCCCCTCCCTGGGGGGTACGGGCCTTTGTCGTTGGTGCGTGGCTCTCCGGCATCGACGATCTCGGCGCAGCCGCTGCTCTGGCAGTGCTGGGCGCGACGGTGGCCGCCACGGGAATCGGGACTGGAGCGCGCCCGCTTGGCGAGGGAGGGGGCGGCACTGTCGGCGTGAGCCGATCCGCCCCAGCCACCCTCACGGCCGCCCTGAGTCTTCGGCATTCGGGGTGGTTCGACGTGCACATCGAGAGCATTCGTCCCATCCCCCGCGGGGACGCGGCGAAGGGTATGCCGTCGGGCGCAGTCTCCATGACGGTCGACCCGGATGCGTGGGAATTGCTCTTGACCGACGGCACCGCCGAGGCAGAAGTACCCCCAGCCGCCCGGCTCACCGTTGACGGCTACGTCATTCCCCCGAGCGAACCATCACCAGCATCCGGTGCGGTCGCTCTGACCACCTTCCAGATCGTCGCCGATGGCGAGTGGCGCTACGACGGATGCGAGGTTGTCTATAGCCACGGCTGGGTGAGGCATCGCACCCAGCTGGGCAACCAGATCGTGGGCTGCACCACGCCCATTGACACCTGCGGCACCTCCGACTGAGACCCGCTCAGGGGACGGCGGCGAGGAACAGGTAGGCCGCGCAGAGCGTGAGGTGGACGCTCGCCTGCAGGCGCGT
Organism: uncultured Actinomycetota bacterium; assembly: GCA_963807825.1. Lineage (GTDB taxonomy): Bacteria > Actinomycetota > Actinomycetes > Actinomycetales > Dermatophilaceae > Knoellia. Next base: position 40,590 of record CAWEDC010000011.1, on the reverse strand, counting down.
CGCACGGCCGGGGACGACCGTGAGCACGCCGGTCACGACGGTGATGGCCAGCAGGGTGATCTGGGTGGCGTCGAGCCCGAGGTGGAGGGGCGTGTCGATCCAGATCGTCGCGATGGCCAGGACGGGGATCGTGAGTCCGATGCTCGCCATGGCCGAACCGAGGGCGAGGTTGATGCTCGTCTGGATGCGCTCGCGGCGCGCGGCGTTGACGGCCGCGAGGGTCTCGGGCAGCAGCACGAGCAGGGCGATGACGACACCGACGAAGGAGTGCGGCAGGCCAGCGGCCGATACGGCCTCCTCGATCGACTTCGACTCGACCTTGGCGAGGCCGACAACCGCGACGAGCGAGAGGAAGAGGAAACCGAGCGACGTCCAGGCCTGGTTGTTGCTCGGCGGCGTCGCGTGCTCGTCCTCGGGCAGCGGCTTGCCCTTGGACCCCACAGGGAGGAAGAAGTCGCGGTGGCGCACGGTCTGCGTGAGGACGAAGGCGGCATACAGGCTGAGCGACGCGACGGCGGCAAAGGCGAGCTGGCTCGACGTGAAGGCCGGGCCGACCTCACCGGTCGTGACGGTCGGCAGCACGAGGCAGACCGTGGCGAGGGTGGCGACGGTGGCAAGGGCGCCACCCGTGCCTTCGGCGTTGAAGCGGATCATCCCGAATCGCCGTGAGCCTACGAGGAGCGAGAGCCCGAGGATGCCGTTCACGGTGATCATCACGGCCGCGAAGACGGTGTCGCGAGCCAGGGTCGACGTCCCCGCTCCGCCACTGAGCATGAGCGTGACGATGAGCGAGACCTCGATGACGGTCACGGCGACGGCCAGCACGAGTGAACCGAACGGCTCGCCCACTCGGTGCGCGACGACCTCCGCGTGGTGCACGGCGGCCAGCACTGCTCCACCGAGCAGGACCGCGATGACGCCGACGACGATCCCGTTGATGTCGCGGCCCCAGGTCAGGGCAAGGGCGATGAGGGCGAGGACGGGGGCGATCGTCGTCCAGTGGAGCAGGTTGGTCGTGGTCGGGGCACTGGGAGTGGTCGCGGCCGCGGACTTCGGCATCAGCCGGTCCCGTGCTCAGCGGAGGCGAGCTGCTGGGCGGCCTGCTTCTCGGCGATCGCCACGACGTTGCTGAGGAGCATTGCGCGGGTCATGGGGCCGACACCGCCGGGGTTGGGGCTCACCCACCCAGCGATGTCCGCAACATCCGCGGCGACGTCACCGGCGATGACGGAACGGCCGTCGTCCTCGACGACCCGACTCACACCGACGTCGAGCACGGCTGCACCGGGCTTGATCATGTTGCCGGTGATGAGCCCGGGGACGCCCGCCGCGGCGATGACGATGTCCGCGCGGCGGACCTCGGCGGCGAGGTCGACGGTGCCGGTGTGGCACTGGATGACGGTTGCGTTCTCGGAGCGGCGGGTCAGGATGAGGGAAAGCGGGCGGCCGACGGTGATTCCGCGACCGACGACGACGACCTTGGCCCCGGCGATCGGCACGTCATAGCGGCGGAGCAGCTCGATGCACCCGACGGGCGTGCAGGGCAGCGGTGCTTCCTGACCGAGGACGAGCCAGCCGAGGTTGGTCGGGTGGAGCCCGTCGACGTCCTTGCCGGGATCCACAGCGGCGAGGATCTGGTTCTCGTCAAGGCCGGTGGGCTGCTGCACGAGGAAGCCCGTGCAGGCCGGGTCCTCGTTGAGCTCACGCACGACCGTGAGGACGTCGTCGAGGCTGGAGTCGCCGGGGAGGTCGCGGCGGATGCTCGAGATGCCGATCTCTGCGCAGTCCTTGTGCTTGGCGTTGACGTACCAGCTGCTGCCGGGGTCGTCGCCCACGAGGACGGTGCCGAGACCGGGTGTGACCCCGAGTTCGGCCAGCGCGGCGACACGGCCGCGCAGCTCCTCCTTGATCGTCGAGAGGATGGCCTTGCCGTCAAGTATCTGAGCAGTCACACACCAATTCTCCCAGACGCTCAGCCGCCGCCGACCACTCGACCAGTGCCGCGCTCACACCTCACCGGCACAGGACGTGCCTTTGCTTCACCCCGTGATGCAAAGACACCCCCATTTGCTTCACCTGCTGGAGCAAATGGGGGTGTCTTTGCATCGCCATCGGGAGCAAAGGCACTCGGTTTCGAGGGACTTGTGGGAGGGCGCCGCGGCGGAGCTACCGCGTCGGGGTGGCCGCGGCCAGGGCCGCGAGGGCTGCCGGGAAGCACTCGGCTGGCGGCGTCACCAGGCCGGCGCCGACCTGACCCGTGCCAGCGACGCGACCGGCCATGCCGGTGTTGATCTGCGGCAGGATCCCGGTGCGCACGACCGACACGACGTCGATGCCCGTGGGTGTGCCCCGGAAGTCGAGGATCGGCACCTGGAACATCGGGTGCTCCCCCTGCGTGATCTCGTACATCGTCTGCGTCGCCCGCAGCGCGAACGCCACGTCGCCGCCGACGAACTTCACGATCGCCGGGGCCGCGGCCATCGCGAACCCACCGATGCCACCGGTCTCGGTGATGGCCGAGTCGCCGATGTCGGGGTTGGCGTCGTCGGGTCCGTAGTCGCCGAGGAAGAGCCCCTGCGGCGTGTTGGCCGGTCCGGTGAACCACTCGTCGCCGGTCCCGGACACCCGGATCCCGAAGTCGGTGCCGTTGCGCGCCATCGTCGTCACGAGCGACGAACCGGGTATGCCGTGTGCCGCCATCGTCGCGAGCTTGCAGGCCGGCATACCGAGGTTCAGGAAGAAGTGCTCGTTGGCTCCGGAGAAGCGGACAGCCTCGGCGATGTCGGTCGAGCTCGCGTCGGCGGTGATCATCCCGGGCAGGAGCTCGCGCAGGAGCATGAGCGATCCGGCACGGTTGCGGTTGTGGCCCTCGTCGCCCATCTGGAGCATCTGGGCGAGGATCGACTTGATGTCGAACGGACCCGTCTTGCGCACCGACTGCTGCAGGATCGGGCCGAGGACGCTGTTCATCCAGTGCAGGCGATCGATGACCTCGGGGCCGTAGGCGCCATAGCGCAGCACCTTGCCGAGGCCCTCGTTGAGCGAGCACCAGGACCAGGCGTCGTGAACCTCGTCGCGCAGGCCGTACATCCACATCGAGGGCGACACCACACCGGCCATGGGGCCGACCGCGTCGCGGTGGTGACACGGCTCGAACGTGAACTTGCCTGCAGCGAGGGCCTTTTCGGCCTCCTCCGCGTTGTCGGCCAGCCCCTCGAAGAGCACCGCGCCGATGAAGGCACCGCGCAGTGGACCCGACGCACGCTCCCAGTCGATGGGCGGCCCGGCGTGGAGGAACGTGCCGCGCTCGAGGCCCAGCGCATCCTTGGCCGTCTTGACGTCGACCAGCTCGGCTCCGGCTGCGGTCAGACGTGCGTATGCCGTGGCGTTGGCTTCCGCTCGCCGTGCGTCGGTCATGACCGTGGCCAGGTCGGCCTCGGTCCCGGCCATGGGCGGCTGCCAGTCGGCCTCGACGACGGAGACGGCCTGGCCGCGCAGGGCATCGGCAAAGAGCTGGACACCGGCCGTCGCGACCGAGGGCGACTCGACCGAGAGAAGACCACGCAGGGGCTGGTTCATCAGAGCGCTCCGAGGAAGGTGAGGGCGTGCCGGGTGGCATCGCGGTTGGAGAGGAAGACGGAGGCGCCGGCCGCTGCGAGGGTCTCGCAGGTCCGGGTCAGGCCCTGCGGGTCGCCGTCGGTGCCGATGACCGCGACGACGACCGGCAGCTCCCGTGCGGCTGCCTCCTTCGCGGCGCGGATCGCGTCGGCGAGGTCGGCGGCGGGGTCCTGGTGGGCGCCGAAGCCGAGGACGAGGTCGAGCAGCAGCACTCCACACGTGGGGTCCTGCGCCTCGGCCGCGATGCGTTCCATCCGCAGGGTCGGGTCGATCATCGGGTGGGCCCGTCCCTGGGTCAGGCCGTCGTCCCCGAAGTCGATGACGAGGTGCCCGGAGTCCTTGAGGTCGGAGCCGAGGGCGAGGTCTTCGCGCAGGGGGATGTTGGACCTGATGTCGCCGAGCGAATCGGCCGCGATGAGCATCGCCTCGTCGGCGAGGGTGCCGCCGCAGAACAGTCCGCGCAGGCTCCCGTCGACCGAGCCCGGCTCGGGATCGCTGTCCGACAGCCACTTCGGCCACTCCGGGACCTCGCGTCCTTCGGCCTCCAGGACGGCCTCCAGGGCGGTGGTGAGGTCGGGCCGACCGGCGCCGAGCGTCGCCCAGCGGACGGGCAGACCCAGCCCGGCGGCATACGCCTCGAGGTCCGTGAGGACCCCCTCGTCCGGCGGCTTCGAGACGACGACGATCGAGGTCGTGGCCGGGTCAGCAGCAAGGGCGGCAAGGGCCTGCCGGGTGGAGCGTCCGCCGACGGCGGTCTTCAGGTCTCGGCCACCGACGCCGAGGCAGTGCGAGATTCCCACCCCGGCCGCGTCGAGGAGGCACATCACCTGCTGCGCGCCGGTGCCCGAGGCGGCCACCATGCCGATCGGCCCGGCCTCGACGACGTTGGCGAAGCCGAGGGCGACTCCCCCGACGACGGCCGTGCCGCAGTCCGGACCCATGACGAGGACGTCGGCGGCGGCCGCAGCGTCCTTGAGTCGGACCTCGTCCTCGACGGGAACGTTGTCCGAGAAGAGCATCACCGAGGCGCCGGCACTGATGGCGTCGAGCGCCTCGGCCGTCGCGTAGCGGCCAGGGACCGAGATGAGCGCGAGTTCCGCTCCCCCGACCCGGACGGCGCCACTCGTGGTGCGGGGGGCAGGCGCATCGCCGAAGCCACCGCTGGGTGCTGCCTTCGCGCTGAGGGCGGCCGCGGCTGCGGCAAGGCCCGCCGCAACGGCGTCCTCGTCGATGGCGCGGACGGCGACGACCAGGTCGTTGGGGCCAGCGCCCTCAGGGATCTCGAACCCCATCCCGGTGAGCACCTCGACGTTGAGTTCGGTCGTCATGGCCACCTGGGCGGCCTCGACCCCCTCGACGTCGGCGACCGTACGTGAGACCTGGAGCAGGGTCACGGAGTCGTGGTAGGCGCCTCGGCGCAGGTCGACGTGGGTGATACTCACGACGGGATTCCTTCCGGCAGAGGGCAATTGGCGGTGTCCAGCATGAAGTCGATGCCCTCGAGGAGTCCGGCTCCAGAGGTGTGGCCGATGGCCAGGACGAGTTCGCGGGTGCGTTCGGCGTCGGAGCACCCGGCCACCGCATTGGTGACGTGGTCGACGACGGAGGACACGGCATACCCGGCTTGTGCAGCGACGACGAGGGACGCCGACAGGCTCGTGGTGCGGTCCACGGGAAGCTCGTTCGGGACGGCGATGCCCAGGGCACGGGCGGCGAGCAGGGCGCCGCAGAGGACGTCGTCGGCGCGAGGCGTGAGTCCTTCGCCCCGTCCGAGTTCGGCGAGGAGCCGCTCCCAGTCGAAGGCGGTCGGGATTGCGGCGCCGGTCGAAACCCGTCGTGGTCGCCACGAACGAACGATGTGTATGCCGTGGCTCGGCAGAGCGACCTCGTCACCACCGAGCGTCACGACGTCGCCCGGCGCCACGCCCCAGTCACGGGGACCGGGCTGGGCGAGCCGGACGGCAGTGGGCAGCACGAGTGCGTCGCTCGTGACCACGGGAAGGACGTCGGCGTGGCCGGCGTCGTCGTCGGAGAGCGCGAGGTAGAGCGCGGTGGGGAAGGCGGCGAGCACGACGGCGGGGCGGCGTGGGCCCGCGACAAGGATCCGAGTGAGCGGGGAGGCCGCGGCTGGATATCTCGGATGCACCTTGGGAACGCTAGTCAGCGTCGCTACAGTGGCCTGATGGTAAATGTTGCCAATGATCTTGGTCCTGAGGCTCAGCACTTGCCAGCCGAGGACACCATCGCGTCGCTGCGCCGCGTCGTCGACCACCAGGCTGAGCTCCTGCGCCGTGAGGACGAGGTCAACAAGATCCTCGTGCAGACGGTGCTCACTGGCGGTTCCCTCGCCGACCTCGGCCAGGCCCTCGTCGGACTGTTCCCCGGCGTGACGCTCGTGACGACCACTGACGGGCGACTCGTTGCCACGGCCGGGTCCGAGGAGGATGTCGCGACGGTGATGGCACTGGACTGCTTCGACCGCACCGGCCGCCTCATCGTCGAGGAGGAGCCGGTCGGGGTGCGCGCCGCGGGGCAGGTGAAGTCCGAACGCACCATGGTCCGGATCGTCGCGGGCACGTCGGACCACGGATTGCTGGCGGTCTTCACACCCGGTCGGGTTCTCACGACCACGGACGTGCACGGGTTGGAGCGCGCCGCCGCCGTTGCCGCCCTGGCCATCACCAAGGAGCAGGCCGTCTCGGCAGTCGAGGGGAAGTACCGCGCGGAGTTTCTGCGCGACACCCTCGTCGGCCGTGGGGGCGCGCCCGAGGAGGCCATCGCGCACGCCGCCTCCCTGGGGTGGAACCTGGATCGACGGATGGTCGTCGTCGTCGCCGAGACCGACGAGGACGACTCACGCACCAGCCGCGATGGTGACGAGCTGCGTTCTCTCCAGGAGCGATTCGTGCGCGCGTGGGTGCAGGCGGTGCGCACCCGGGAGCCGATGGCGCCCGTCGCTGGCTTCTCCCAGGAGGTCGTGGCCCTGCTGCCCGCGCCGTGCAGTGGCGAGGGCGAGCAGCAGACCGTGATGCGCTCGATCGGCGAGATCGTCAAGATCGTGAGCGGGGACGGCGGCGGCGGACGGCGCACGTTCTCGACCGGTGTTTCACGGCCGGTCGACTCGGTCGATGACATCCCCCGCGCCTATGCCGAGGCGTTGCGGGCCGTGGCCGTGGGTCGGCAGATGCAGGGCGAGTCGGCGGTCATGCACTTCGACGGGCTCGGGATCTATCGGCTGCTGTCGCTCATCCCCGACAACGCCGACCTGCGGGCGTTCGTCGACGAGGCCCTGGGCGATCTGGCGACCGACGCCCAGCCGTCGTACGCCGACCTGCGACAGACCCTGCAGGTGCTGCTCGACACCAACCTCAACGTCGCCGAGACGGCCCGAATCCTCTTCTTCCACTACAACACCCTGCGCTACCGGATCACCAAGCTCGAGCAGATGTTGGGGCCGTTCACGTCGGACCCGCAACTGCGACTCACCCTGTCACTGGCCCTGCGGATCCGGCAGATGCGCGGCGTCTGAGGGCTCGGTCAGGTGGCAAGCCCTCAGTCGGTCATGCCCAGGCCGCGGCGGCCGATCTCGTTGAGCTGCTCGGGCCGGAAGCGCCCCTCCCACTCGCGCTCGTAGTGCTCCTCCGGGAAGTCGCTCGGGCTGGAACCGGACTCGAACGCCTCACGCACGCTGACGGCATACGCCTCGTTGCGGGGGCACCACGGCGCTGCCGGGATGTACATGACGTTGCCCCAGCCGACCTGGTCCTCGACCTCTGCCACGGAGTGGATGAGGTCGCAGTGCCACCAGACGGTGTCGCCGGCCTGCACGTCCGGGATGCCGGAGACGGCCTCCATGAGCAGCGGGTGCCACTTCCAGGTGATGGGGAAGGTCTGGTTGTGCGCGACACCGCAGAGCTCGTCGTCGGGGACGTCGTCGAGCAGCGGGCGGAGCATGAGGTAGGCCATCGCCTCGGGGATCGGCACCGTGTGGAGCACCCCCTGGTCGTGGCCCATGTCGGAGAGCGCGGTCCAACCCTGGAAGGTTCGGAAGGCCGAGCACATCGTCGATGCCGGGTAGTTCACCGCATCCGTGCGGTGCGCGGCATCCCACGGGTCGTAGCTCTCGACGGTCGCCGTCGAAGAGGTGGCGGAAGACCTCCTGGTAGCCCTGCGTCAGGTAGAGGTCGATGCTGCCGGTGTCGACGTGGGTCCCGAGACCCGCCGAGTCCGTGCCCGGCGGACGACGCCGGATGCGGTCGGGGTAGAGCGAGTCGCGGTGGGGGTCGAACCACTGCCGACCCTCCGACTCGAAGGTCCACTGGCTGTTGAGGAACCCCTGCACCGCCGCCATGCGTGGGCTCTGGCGCGCCTCCATCTGCGGCTGCGACCAGTAGATCGGGTAGATCTCGGGGTTGCTCTCGACGCTGGCGAAGAAGTCATCGGCCGGGCCGGTGTACTTCTCGAAGAAGTTGTTGCTCTCGACGTAGTCGACGATGTCGCGGTCCCACTGCAGCGCCTGCTCGTGCGGGAACGTGCCGCGCACGACCGCGCACCCGCGCTCCTTGACCTTGGCGACGAGCTCGGGCGAGACGGTGCCGGCCTCGATGTCGGCGAAGTCGATGACCGGCCAGACGTCACTGCCGCTCGCGCGCTCGGCCTTGATCCTCTCGACGCGCTGGGAGATGCGTGCTTCGAGGTCGGCGAAGTGCTCCTCGACGGTGCGGCCGCTGCGGGCGATGCGCGCTCGGAGCGCTGCCTTGATCTCGCGGATGGCGCCCGTGACGTCCTCAGGCTTGCTCTCCCAGTGGGGCAGGGGCTGTGTCGCGGTGGTGGTGTCGGTGGTCATCCTCGACCTCTCAGGTGTTGAAATGCAATTGGTTAGGACTCCTGACATGACTGCTCGGCGTCAGACTAGCGCTCCTCTCTGCTACTTTGCAAGGACTCCTAACGAAAGGCTGGTCGTGGCCGTCGATCTCCCCTCGCTCGACCTCCTGCGCTCGCTCAGCGACCGCCACGTCCTCGCGGCCGTGGCCTCGGCGGGCCAGCTCACCCGGGCAGCCGTCGCGTCCGCCACCACACTGTCCAAGCCAACGGTGTCGCAGAGCGTGACGCGCCTCCTCGACGCCGGCGTTCTCGTCGAGGGCGAACGGACCACCGGCGGCCGCGGCCGCGCCGGCACCTACCTCACCGTCAACGACGCGGCCGGGTGCGCCCTCGCCGTGCAGGCCGGGCCCCAGGGCGTGGTCGGAGAGCTCCTCGCCCTCGACGGACGAGTCCTCGCGACGAAGCAGCGCTCCCTCGCCGTGCCCGTCACCTCAGGCGCCCTGGGCCGTGCACTCGTTGCCGTGTGCCGGGCCCTCGTCTCCGACTCCCCCGGCCCGGTCCGTGCCCTCACCCTGTCGGTGGCCGACCCCGTCGACCGCCGCACCGGACGGGTCATCGAGCTCCCGGCGAGCCCGTTCCTCGTCGGCGAGCTCGACCCGGTGCGCCTCCTGCGGGACGTCGTCCCCGTCCGACCGGTCGTCGACAACGACGTCAGCTGGGCGCTGCTCGCCGAACGCGAACAGGGCGTGGCGGCAGGGGTCGACGACGTCCTCCACCTCTACCTCGACGAGGGCATGGGGGCGGCCATGTGGAGCGGCGGGCGCCCGCTGCACGGCGCCCGCGGCCTCGCCGGCGAGATCGCCTACTCCCGCACCTCCGTGCCCGCGGGCGGGCGGGGCCGACCCGCCGGCAAAGCGACGAGCGGGACCCTCATGGACTGCGTCGAGAGCTTGGGCTATCTCCGCGAGGGGACCAAGGCCATTGACCTGGACACCCTCCTCGACGACCTCGACCGTGGAGTCGGCCAGGCGCGATCCCTTGCCGCCGCCGTCGGCGAGGTCGCCCGGGCGCACGCCTACCTGCTCGACCCGGAACTAGTGGTACTCAGCGGACGGTGGGGACGGCATACCCAAATCGTCGATGCCGTGACCGCAGCGATCGGCGACGCGGGAGGCGTTCAGGCCACCGTCACCGTGGTCCGCGTGACAGAGAATGCGCCCCTTGTCGGCGCTCGGATCGCTGCCCTCGGCGAGTTGCTCCAGACGTGGTCCCCGGAGCCGAACGGCGTGCCACGATGACCCGTGTGACAACCGTGTGACGCGGCCCACTTCGAGTTGCCAAGACCCCACCCGGTCCCCTGTCACAGATTGACGAATGTCCTTGAGGTCGCCGCCATTAGCGTCCTCGTATCTCGACGACGTGACCCTGCACGCCGTCCGCTGAGGAAGGTCACACGCACATGGCTCTTGGACTTGGTTGGAAGCTGAAGGAGGGCCCGCTCGGACCCGACGACGTCATCGCTCCTGACGAACGTCTGGACTGGGGTCGCACCATCGGACTCGGTGCGCAGCACGTCGTGGCGATGTTCGGCGCGACGTTCGTCTTCCCCCTGCTCATGGGACTCAACCCCCAGCTCGCCATCATGATGAGCGGAATCGCCACGATCATCTTCTTCCTCATCACCCAGGGAAAGGTTCCGAGCTACCTCGGCACGTCCGCCTCCTTCCTGGGTGGCGTGATCGCGATCCGCGCCCAAGAAGGCACGACGGCGCAGGTGACCGGAGCAATCATGGTGGCCGGTCTCGTTCTCGCTCTCGTCGGCGTCGCCGTCCACTTCGTGGGGTCCGGGATGCTGCACCGCCTCCTCCCACCTGCTGTGACGGGCGCCGTTGTCATGCTCATCGGCTTCAACCTCGCCCCGGTGGTTGCGAATACCTATTTCCCGCAGGACCAATGGGTGGCCCTGCTCGTGATGATCTTCACGATCGTCTGCGCAGTTGCCTTCAAGGGCTTCATCGGACGAATCGCCGTCTTCCTTGCCCTGATTTTCGGCTTCGTGTTGTCGTGGCTCCTTGACAAGACCGCCGGTCAGATCACCTCGTTCGTCCCTGCCTTGGGCAAGGAAGCCTCCCACTTCCGCGTGGACTTCTCTGCCGTCGAGAGCGCAAGTTGGCTCGGCCTCCCGGCCAAGTCAATGATCGGTTCCGACGGCAAAGAGGTGGTCGGCTGGCACATGCCAAGCCTCTCAATGACGGCCATCCTGCTCGTCCTCCCGGCCGTCATCGCGCTCATCGCGGAGAACACCGGCCACGTGAAGGCGGTGGCGGAGATGACCGGAACGGATCTGGACCCGATGATGGGTCGGGCTATCGCAGCGGACGGGATTGGCACCGCGGTTGCGGCCTCTGTCGGCGGCTCGCCCACGACGACCTACGCCGAGAACATCGGGGTCATGGCTGCGACCCGCGTCTACTCCACTGCCGCCTACATGGTGGCGGCTCTCGTCGCGATCGTGTTCGGGTTCTCGCCGAAGTTCGGTCAGCTCGTCTTCGCGATCCCCGGCGGCGTGCTCGGCGGCATCACGGTCGTCCTCTACGGAATGATTGGCCTTCTCGGCGCCAAGATTTGGAAGGAGAACGGGGTCGACTTCGGCAACCCGATCAACCTCGTACCGCTTGCGGCGGGAATCATCATGGGTATCGGCAACGTCAAGCTCAAGATCACCGATGACTTCACCCTTGAGGGAATTTCACTTGGCACGATCGTTGCGGTGGGCATGTACCACCTTGCCCGCACGCTCGCTCCAGCCGACCTGCGAAACCGCGCTGACGAGCCAAACGGCGCTCGGGGCACTGCCATCGCCACGGGCAATCGCGTCTACGGCGACGAAGACGGCATCGACGACCTCTACCAGTCCAAGCGCTGAGGAGCTGACCCCCCGACGTGAAGCCTGCCCCCTTCGTCCACCACGCCCCACGCACCCTCGACGAGGCCGTCGCGGCCCTCGCTGAGGTCGGACATGACGGCAAGGTCCTCGCCGGGGGGCAGAGCCTCATCCCGGTACTCAACATGCGGTTGGCCCAGCCGGCGCACCTGGTTGACATCAACCGGGTCGCCGGACTGGACACCGTGACCGTCACGGACACCCACGTCCGGGTCGGTGCCACGGTGCGGCACGCCGTCCTCCAGAAAAACGATGAGGCGTATGCCGTTCTGCCGCTTTTGCGTCAGGCGCTACGCAACGTGGCCCACCCAGCCATCCGCAACCGCGGCACCACCGTGGGCTCCATCGCCCACGCCGACGCTGCCGGCGAGATGCCCTCGATCGCCGTGCTCACCGATGCCGTCATGGAGATCGTCGGTCCCAGTGGTCGCCGTGAGGTGGCCGCCGGCGACTTCTTCGAAGGACCCCTGCAGACCGTGCTCGAGGCCGATGAGTTGCTCGAGGCGGTGCGCTTCGGCCGTTTTGGCTCTACGACCCGCACCGCGTTCATCGAGTCGGCCCGCCGACACGGTGACTACGCGTTGGCCGGCGTCGGCATCGCAGTCGATCTCGACGGGCAGGGACCTGATGCGGTCGTGCTAAGTGCACGAGCGGCATACGTCTCCGTCACAGACATCCCCGTCGTCATCGACCTCACCGAAGTCGTTGCGGGACAGGCAATCTCATCGCGTTGGGACGGCATCGACGACCTCCTCCAGGCCGGGATCGCACCCGAGGCCGACATCCACGCCACGAGTGAGTACCGCCGCATGCTCGCCGCCGAGCTCACGCGACGCGCACTGACCATCGCCACGACCGAGGGGGACGCATGACCGACATCGACCAGGACACGCCCACCACGGTGGACGTGAAATTGAACGTGAACGGCGTGACCCACACCCGGGCGGTCGAGTCCCGACGACTCCTGTCCGACTTCATCCGTCACGACCTGCGGCTCACCGGCACCCACGTCGGCTGCGAGCACGGCGTCTGCGGTGCCTGCACCGTGCTTGTCGACGGTGAGCCGATGCGCTCATGCCTCATGTTCGCCGTTTCGGCGCAGGAGCACGCGATCACCACAGTCGAGGGCCTCGGCACCCAGGACGCGATGGGCCCGGTGCAACAGGCGTTCGTCGAGTGCCACGGGCTCCAGTGCGGCTTCTGCACACCGGGATTCGTCACGACCATCACGGCCTTCATCGAGGAGAACCCTGACCCGACGAGCGAGGAGGCGCGCGAAGCCATCTCGGGCAACCTCTGTCGGTGCACTGGCTACCAGAACATCTGCAAGGCCGTCCTGCGAGCCGCCGAGATCAAGCGCGACCTGAAGTCCAAGAGGTCCGAGAAGGCCGCAGCAGGTGACGGCGCATGAGCACGCGTCAGTTCGGCCAGCCGGTCCTGCGCAAGGAGGACCCGCGCCTCGTCACAGGCAACGGCCGCTACCTCGACGACCTCGGCCACGACGCCTACGAGGTGGCGTTCGTTCGCAGCCCGCACGCCCACGCCCGGATCATCGACATCGATGTCGACGGGGCCGTGGAGATCGACGGCGTCATCGCGGTCTACACCCACGAGGACCTCGACGGGCCTGCAGCTGATCGACTGCCGCTCCTCATCCCCCACCCCTCGATCGAGGCCGGGCGCACTGGCTACGCGCTCGCCAAGGACGAGGTCAACCACGTCGGTGAGGCCATCGTCATGGTCATCGCGCGCGACCGCTACCTCGCCGAGGACGCTGCCCAGCGAATCGTCGTGACCTATGACTTCCTGCCTCCGGTCGTCGGAATCGCGAACTCGCGTGACGGTGACCTCCTCGTCCATGACGACGCTCCCGGCAACGTCGCCGCCCACCTCCTCCAAGAGGTCGGCAACGTCGACCCCGCCATGGCCAGCGCCCCCCACACCCTCACCCTCGAGCTCGAGATCGAGCGCAGCGCGTGCATGCCCATGGAGGGCAAAGGCGTTCTCGCGCACTGGGACTCGGACGAGCAGCGCATGCGCATCCACTCATCGACCCAGACCACGACCGGCGTGCGCGCGGCCGTTGCTGCCAAGCTCGCGCTTCCGCTCGCCCAGGTCGAGTGCATCGCCCCCGATGTCGGTGGTGGCTTCGGCGTCAAGATCATGCACCCCTGGCCCGAGGAAGTGCTCGTCCCGTGGGCCTCGCGCAAGCTCAACCACGACGTCAAGTGGACCGAGGACCGACGCGAGCACTTCACCTCCAGCGCCCACGAGCGCGGCCAGCTGCAGACCGTCACCGTCGGATTCGATGACGAGGGGCGACTCCTTGCCCTTGACGTGAAGTTCTGGCACGACAACGGCGCCTATCTCCCCTACGGCGTCATCGTCCCGATCATCACCGCGACCCAGCTCCTCGGCCCCTACAAGCCGCAGAACTACCGCGTCGAGTTCTGGTCGCTCTACACCAACACCGTTCTCGTGACGCCCTATCGCGGCGCTGGGCGGCCCCAGGGCTGTTACGCGATGGAGCGCACGATGGACGCCATCGCTGCTGAACTCGGCATCGACCGCACCGAGGTCCGTTCCCGCAACTTCATCCAGCCCGACGAGATGCCCTACGACCAGGGGCTCCTCTTCCAGGACGGACGCCCGCTCAAGTACGACTCCGGTGACTTCCCCGCTTCCCTCGCCAAGCTCAAGGCGCTCGTGGGCTGGGACGACTTCGCGGCATACAAGAAGGAAGCCGAGTCACAGGGACGCAAGGTCGGTCTGGGGATCGGCTGCTACGTCGAAGGCACGGGCGTCGGCCCCTATGAGGGTGGGCACGTGCACGTCGAGACCAGCGGACGAGTCAACGTCGCCACTGGCCTCACCACCCAGGGTCAGGGTCACCAGACGATCCTCGCGCAGATCGTCGCCGACGAGCTCGGCGTCCCCATCGACGACGTCTACGTCACCACCGGTGACACCAGGCGGATGCCGTATGCCGTGGGGACCTTCGCGTCGCGCGGTGCGGTCATGAGCGGCAACGCTGTCGCCCTCGCGGCTCGCGCAGTGCGCGCCAAGGCGCTGCGGATCGCCGCCGACGCCCTCGAGGTGGCCGAGGAGGACCTGCAGATCGAGGACGGCGTGATCAGCGTCAAGGGAGCGCCGAACGCCTCGATCGCCCTGTCCACGGTCGCCGTCATGTCCAACCCGTTGCGCTACGCCTTCGACGAATCAGCAAAGGCCGCAACGCAATTCGCTGGTGCCTTCGACCCGGACAAGCCACCGGTCGCCGATGACGACGAACCCGGACTCGAGGGCAAGGACTTCTACTCCCCCACCCAGGCGACTTTCGCCAACGGCATGCACGCAGCCATCGTCGAGACCGACCCCGTGACGGCCGAGATCACGATCCTGCGCTACTGCGTCATCCACGACTGTGGCGTCGTCGTCAACCCGATGATCGTCGAGGGCCAGGTCCACGGCGGTGTCGCGCAGGGTGTGGGTGGTGCGCTCTACGAGCGGATGGTCTATGACGAGAGTGGGCAACTGCTCAACGCGTCGTTCATGGACTTCCTCATCCCCTACGCGTCCGAGGTCCCGCACATCGAGACCGACCACCTCGAGACCCCGTCACCGTTGAACCCGTTGGGGATCAAGGGTGCTGGCGAGGCCGGCACCATCCCCGTCACGGCCGTCATCGCCTCCGCGATCTCCGACGCCGAGGGCTTCTTCATCCGCTCGATGCCGATCAGCCCGGTCGAGCTGTGGGAGCTGCGCGCCCAACACCGCCAGAGCGAACTTGCCCGTCAGACAAGCACCACCGAGGAGCACCGATGAAGATTTCCGGAACCGCGACGATGGCGGCCTCCCCCGAGCAGGTGTGGCAGGCCGTCCACGACCCCGCTGCGCTCGAGCGCAGCATCCCCGGCTGCGAGAGCCTGCGTGAGCTCTCCCCCGGTCGCTACGCGATGACGGTCATGGCTGGGGTCGCAGCGATCAAGGGTTCCTACGACGGTGAGGTCGCGATCTCCGACATCAACGAGCCCGACCGGTTCACGATGAAGGCCGACGGCGCCGGTGCTCCAGGCACGATCTCGACCACGGTCGACGTGACGCTGGTGGCGGCCGACGGTGGCGGCACGACGATCTCCTATGAGGCCGACGCCCTCGTCGGCGGACCCATCGGTGGAGTCGGCCAGCGCATGCTCGCAGGTGTCGCCCGCAAGATGGCCGGCCAGATGTTCAAGGCACTGGACGACGACATCGCCGGTGTCCGCAAGGAGAAGAAGGCCAAGGGTGGCGCCGTTGCCGCAGGAGTGAACGCTGGTGAAGTCGACAGCGGCGCTCGAGCGCTCAACCCGGTCGGCACGTCCGTTGCCGCTGGTGGGCACTCAGGCTTCGTGCCGGGGGCGCTGTTCGGTGCGGGTGTCGCCCTCGCCGGCGTCATCGTCGGCTGGCTCATCGGAGGTCGCTGATGCGTGCTCTCACTGCCGCCGCCATCCAGGTCGCACCCGTGCGCGGGTCGCTCACTCCCCAGGTCGTCGAGGCCAACATCGCGCGCTGCATCGACTTCGTGCGCCGCTGCGTCGCCGAGACCGGCGCCGAGCTCGTCGTGCTGCCCGAGTCCGCGACGACCGGGTTCACGCCCGACTGCCCGGTCGAGTACCTCTGGGACCTCGTCAGTGAGCTGCCCGGGCCGATGACCGAACCGTTCCAGGCCGTGGCCCGCGAGCTCGGCATCGTGCTCTGCGTCGGCACCTATGAGCGCGGCCCGGAGCGTGGTGTCATCTACAACGCGTCCGTGCTCATCAACTCCGACGGCGAACTGCTCGGGGTCTATCGCAAGACGCACCCCTTCTGCACCGAGGCCGTCTCCGGTGGCGGCTGGGTCACCCCGGGCGACACAGTCACGGTGTGCGACACCGCGATTGGTCGCATCGGCATGATCATCTGCTTCGACGGTGACTACCCCGAACTGTCGCGCATCCAGGCCGTCCAGGGCGCCGAGATCATCTGCCGCCCCTCCGCGCTGCTGCGCTCGGCCGACATCTGGGAGCTGACGTCCCGGGCCCGCGCCTATGACAACCACGTCTTTGTCATCGGGGCCAATGCCACGGGCATCGACCCGGCCGGCGTCATCTACTTCGGCAACAGCCACATCGTCACGCCCAACGCGACGATCGTCGCCAAGGCCGCCTCGCACGAGGGCTGGGTTTCGGCCCGACTCGACCCGGCCACGGCCCTGTCGTCCCTCACTCCCGGATCCAACATCGGGCAGGGCTTCGACCACCTCCGCGACCGCAACCTCGACCTCATCCGCAACCACCGCGAGGAGCTCGAGTCACCGGCGAAGACCGCCTTCCCCCACGGCGGGCCGCGTCCTGACCACAAGCCCGAAGGCGACTGACTCCTCCAGTCACGACGAGGCGTTCACGAAATTGGCAGGAACTCGGGGCTCTGCGGCCCGCGGCGATGAATGCACGATTCTCTTTGAAAACAGCACTGACGGGTCAACTGCAAATGTCGCGCAATGTTTCACGTGCCTGCATTGACAATTGCCCGAACCTCTTTTTGTGTCATTTTGCCTGTATCTGGGTGGCCCATGCCGCCTGCACGCCTCCTTGCGTGAGCAACCCTGTGCCAGTGTCTTCCTGCGCCAGCTGCGTCCCGACTGCGATTGTCCTGACGCCACTTCAGTCACGTCAGTCCCTTTAGCAATTCGACAGACAAGAATGCGAATTGCGAGGACTCTGAATGAGGGCCCCTTTGGCCCGCGGCGGCGGGAGGCGTCGACGCAGCGCACACCAATGGGAGGTACGTCGTGCGTATTCGAGGAATGTTTTCAGTGTCCCTAGGGGGAGCAATGCTCCTCGCCCTGGCCGCTCCGGCCGTGGCTGCACCACCAGATGCCGGCCCGCCCGGCCACACCAGCAAGGCGACCACTGCGATCGCCACCACGGACACTCCGGTGGTTCGCCGCGACGCCGCCACCGGTCACGTCCACTCCATCCAGGCCGGGCGTACCGGTCTCACGAAAGCAGCCTCGGGTGCCGCGGCGGACCTCGCTCTCGCATGGGCCAGGGCCAACGCCAAGGACTTCGGGCTCAACTCTGGGCAGGCCAAGGACCTCTATCGTCCTGCGGGAGCTGACGCTGACCAACGGCTCCAGAGCGATCCACCTCGGACAACGGGTGGGTGGTCTACGAGTGCGCGGTGCCCAGCTCGCCGTGGTCGTCGCGAGCGACGGTCGCATCATGTCCGCCGCCGGTGACCTCGCGAGCGGCAAGGCCAGCGGTTCCGCGAAACTCACCGCCCGATCCGCGCTCGACGTGGCGGCGGGAAAGCAGGGCGCCAAGGCGAAGCGCGTCCTCAAGGAGGCCGACGACACCAAGGCCGCCAAGCGGACGTTCCCCAACGTCTACGGGACCGGTTTGGCAAGCAACCGGCCGGTCAGCGCCGAGCTCGCCTGGTCCACCTCGGACCACGGTCGTGAGCTGACTCTGGCCTGGGTCACCGACATCGAGGCGTCCGGCCAGTCATGGTTCGAGTCCGTGGTCGATGCCCAGACGGGCACGATCCTCGACCGGACCAGTCGCTACGCACACTCGGGTCCGGAGGGCACGGTCTTCACCGGCCAGCACCCCGAGGTCGTCGGCTCGACGACGCGTCAGGTGGTGCCGTTCACCGGCGTCGGTGGGACGTGGGTGGCCGGAACGACAACGTCGGGCAACAACGCCAACGCCTACTTCGACCGCAACAACGACAACGCCAACAACGAGTACCAGCCCAACACCCCGGCGATGGGCGACCCGAACTACCAGCACTTCAACTACGCCTTCACCGATGCGTGGGAGACGACGGCTGACGTCACCTCGCTGGCAGCGCTCGACGCCGATCGCGATGCGTCGCTGACCCAGCTCTTCTACTACACGAACGTCATGCACGACTGGCTCTACGGGCACGGCTTCGACGAGGCGAGCGGCAACTTCCAGGTCGACAACTTCGGTCTCGGCGGCAGCGGCGGCGACCCCGTCCTCGCCGAAGGACAGGACGGCTGGGACTTCGGCTGTGTCAACGACATGGGCACCCCCGCCCCCGGCGACGACGTGCCCATCCGGTGCCTCGGCAACGCCAACTTCGGAACGCCCGCAGACGGATCCAGTCCACGGATGCAGATGTACATGTGGACGACCCCCTACCGTGACGGCAACTTCGACGGCGACGTCATCGCCCACG
This sequence comes from uncultured Actinomycetota bacterium, assembly GCA_963807825.1. GTDB lineage: Bacteria > Actinomycetota > Actinomycetes > Actinomycetales > Dermatophilaceae > Knoellia. The sequence continues at coordinate 21,980 of CAWEDC010000011.1, read as the reverse complement.
AGTACGGCCACGGCGTCTCGAGCCGCCTCGTCGGCGGAGGCGCACTCGGCTACAACGGCGGCGACCAGCGTGGCGCCCTGGGTGAGGGGTGGAGCGACGTCGTTTCCTTCCTCAAGTGGGGTGACGCGGTCATCGCCGAGTACGACACGGGCAACGCCACCACGGGCATTCGCTCGGTGGCCTACGACAACTCGACCCGCACTTTCCAGTCCTACAACACGGCGTCCTCGAGTGGTCACTCCAACGGCGAGATCTGGGCCTCGACCATCTATGACATCCGGGCCCAGTTCCCCGGTGGCGTGGAGCCGATGGCCGACCTCGTGCTCGACGGGATGAAGGCCACCAACGGCCAACCCCACGTTCATCGACGCCCGCGACGGCCTCCTCACCGCCGACGGTGGCGCCAACCGGTGCCTCATCTGGAGCGCGTTCGCGGGACGTGGTCTCGGCACGGGCTCCACCGGGGGCCTCGACGACGTACCCACCGCGAGTGACGACGTCCCGGCCGAGTGCCTTCCGACCGCCGACGCTGGCGGGCCCTACAACACACCCGAGGGCAGCGACGTCGCGCTCAACGGCTCAGGCTCGGCACGCGGGCACGGACCCGTCTGCCGGTGCCATCACCGCCTGGGAGTGGGACCTCGACAACGACGGTGCCTACGACGACGCCACCGGGCCCGCCCCCAACTTCACGACAGTTGGGCAGGACGGCGCCTACCCGATCGGACTTCGGGTCACCGACGCGTTCGGCAACCAGGCGACCGACACCGCCACGGTGACGGTCACCAACGTCGCCCCCACCGTGGTCGTCAACGCGATCACGGGCATCAACGAAGGTGGCACGGTGACCGTCACCGGCACGGTGACCGACCCGGGCTGGCTCGACCCGCTCACCGCGGCGATCACCTTCGACGACGGTGCGGCACCCGTGGCACTGAGCGGGACCCTCGAGAACGTGCGGCCCAACGCGACGCTGACGTTCTCGGTCAACCACCAGTACGGCGACAACGGCGCGTTCACCGTCCAGGTGTGCGCCGCTGACGACGACACGACCGGCAACTGCGGCAGCAAGATCGCCAACGTCGCCAACGTCGATCCCGACTGCGGTCATCGACGGCTCCGGTGAGCAGGTCTATGACGGCGTCTCCGCCTTCATCGTCGAGGCAGGCGAGAACCTCACGGTCCCGGCCGGCTCCGAGGATCCCGGCAGCGACGACCTCACGTTCAAGTGGCTCTGGGGAGACGGGACGACTGACAGCCAGACGTCCCTCGTCAACCCACCCGCACTCGACCCGGCCAAGAGCCCGAGCGTCCAACCGCGTGACGTCGACCTGTCGAAGACCCACGCCTACACCGACGCGTGTCTCTACAACCTCGGGGTCACCGTCACCGACGACGACGCGGGGTCGGCCAGTGACAGTGCGGTCGTGCTCATCACGGGCAACGGCACCGTGTCCAAGGGGCACGGCTGGTGGCTCAACGAGTACCGCGTGAAGAACAACAACACCTTCACCCCGGCTCAGCTCCAGTGCTACCTCGACATCACTGGCTACCTCAGCCTCGTCTTCGACGAGGGCAAGGACGCCTCGACGCGGGCAGCAGCAACGCTCGTCCTCAATGCTCCGGCCAAGTCGCCGGCGCACGTCATCTTCGACCAGCACGCACTCGGTGCCTGGCTGAACTTCGCCAACGGGTCGGTCAAGCTCAACACCCCGGTCGACACCGACGGCAACGGATCACTCAACAGCACCTTTGGTGCCGCGATGTTCACGGCGGAGACTGTCCGGATGAACCCGGCTTCGACGTCGGCGCAGATCAAGGCGCAGAAGGACATCATCGAGCGCATCGCCCTGGTCAGCGGAAGCTGATCACCGCACCATGACCCGACGGCTCCTCGCTCTCGCACTCCTCGGCCTGCTGGCCGGGTGTGCTGGCGGGGAGCCGTCGCCGTCAACGCCATCACCCCCGACCGCGAGCCACACCGTCACGTCGAGCGCTCTCCGCAATGCCTCGGACCGTGACGCCTGAGGACGACGGCTCGTCCTTCACGATGAGCGTCGGCGCATCGAGTGGCCTCGTCATCCGCGACCCCAACGCTGCCGACCCGGTCGTCACCGGCGAAGCCATCGAGCTCATCGCGGTCGTCAACGTGACCGACAGTGGCATTCGCGAGTGGGAACTTCGCGCCGTGGCTCCCGGGTCCGCAACGATCCGCGGGACTTCCCCCGAGTTCGAACTGACCATCACCGTGGCTCCTTAGCCAAGTCTGGCTAAACTAGGACCATGCCCACCCAGGTCAACGTCCACGAAGCGAAGTCGCAGCTCTCCAAGCTCATCGAGAAGGTGCTTGCCGGAGAGCAGGTGACGATTGCCCGCGCAGGCAAGCCGGTCGTTGATCTCGTGGTGCACGAGGAGCCCAAGATCATCTTCGGCGTCGAGGGGTGGATCGGCCAGACTCACGATCCGGACCTTTTCGACGGCATCGACCCCGACATCCAGGAGATGTTCTACGGCAAGGACTGGGACAAGTGATCCTGGATACCAACGCCCTGCTGTGGCTCTTTGAGGACGACAAAGCACTCGGAAGTGAGGCACGGTCGCGCATCGAGGGCGGGAGGGCTTGGTTCTCCGCAGTGAGCATCACGGAAATCTCCATCAAGGCAGCCTTGGGCAAGCTCCCCCAGGGCGACGCCGTTGCCAGTGCACGCCTCGCGGGACTCGGCGAACTCCCCCTCACCTCCGAACACGGTGCGGCGATCGCGAACTTCCCGACCCTCACGAAGCACGACCCCTTCGATCGGATGTTGTTGGCTCAGGCGCAGGTCGAGGGTATGCCGCTGCTCACGTCCGATCGCGTCCTGCTCGCAGCCGCGCCGGAGCTGACCATCGACGCCCGCGCCTGATTCGACCTAGACCTCGCCGGGTTGGCGGGTTGGCGGGTTGTGAGCCGACCACAGCGATCCGTTGGCACTCATTGACAAAGTGAGCGGGCGGCATACCCGATTGAATCTCTGCATGGCGCAACGACGGATCAGAATCGGCATCGACACCGGCGGCACGTTCACGGACGTTGTGGCGTTCGACGAGGACTCGGGAGAGCTCGTCACGACCAAGACCCCGAGTACGCCCAGCAATCCGGCGGACGGGTTCATCAACGGCATCGAGAAGGTCCTCGGCCTCATGGAGGCGAGCGGCGACGACATCACCGCCGTCTGCCACGGGACGACGGTCGCGACCAACAAGCTCCTCGAGGGCAAGGTGGAGCAGCTCGGGTTCATCACGACCGAGGGCTACGAGTTCATGCTCGAGATCGCCCGTCAGGCCGTGCCCGACGGCTATGGCAACTCGTACTTCTGGGTGAAGCCGCCGCGCATCGTCGCCGCCGACCACGTCCGCACCGTGGGTGGGCGAATGGACTTCGAGGGCAATGAGATTCGCCCCTTCGACGAGGAGAGCGCCGTCGCTGCCGCCCGCTGGTTCAAGGAGCGCGGCATCACGACGATCGGTGTCTGCTTCCTGCACTCGTATGCCGCTGACGGCCACGAGCTGCGCATGCGCGAGATCCTGCGCGCCGAGCACCCCGAGGCGATCGTGTCGATCTCGAGCGAGGTGCTGCGCGAGTACCGCGAGTACGAGCGCTCGATGACGACCCTCGTCGACGCGGCAGTGAAGCCGAACGTCAGCCGCTACGTCACCAACATCCACAGCCGGCTCGAGGGCTTCACCAGTGGCTCGGGACGCGAGATCCCGTTCTACATCATGAAGTCCAACGGCGGCGTCCTCTCCGCCGACGAGGTCGTGCACCAGCCGATCACGACGACGATGTCCGGCCCCGCCGCCGGCGCTCTCGGCGCCGCGCTCATCGCGCAGAAGGCCGGCTTCGACAAGATCCTCACCTGCGACGGCGGTGGCACCTCGACCGACGTGTCCGTGGTCCTGGACGGCGAACCCACCCTGACCACCGAGGGCACGGTCGGTGCCTACCCGAGCAAGATCCCGATGATCGACGTCGTCACAGTTGGCGCAGGCGGCGGCTCGATCGCGTGGGTCTCCCCCGAGGGCGCGCTCAAGGTCGGCCCGCACTCGGCCGGTGCCGACCCGGGCCCGCTCTGCTACGGCAAGGGCGGCCTCAACCCGACCATCACCGACGCCCACGTCACCCTGGGCCGCATCCCCCCGCACCTGCTCGGCGGTGAGATCCCGCTCGACGTCGACGCTGCCCGCGTTGGCATCGAGGCCCTGGCCAAGCAGCTCGGGCTCGACTACGAGCGTTGTGCCACAGGCATTCTCGAGATCTCGGCGTGGAACCAGGCCAACGCCCTGCGCCAGGTCAGCGTCAAGCGCGGCCTCGACGTCCGCGACTTCATGCTCACGACGTTCGGTGGGTCCGGGTCGCTCCTCGCCTGCCTCCTCGTCGACATCCTCGACCTCGCCGGCGTCGTCGTCCCGCAGAACCCGGGCAACGTCAGCGCCTTCGGTCTGCTCACGGTCGACGTGAAGAACGACTACGTCCAGACGCAGGTCGCCAAGCAGTCCGCGCTCGACCACGCCGCGATCGAGAAGACCTTCACGTCACTCACCGAACGCGCCGCCGCCGCCCTTGCCAAGGAGGGCTTCCCAGCGTCGGAGCACCAGTTCACCCGCACCGTCGACCTGCGCTACTTCGGGCAGGCCTACGAGGTGCGCGTCCTGGCGCCCGCTGACGCGGCCGTCGATGATGCGTATGCCGCGAAGGTCGCCGAGGCGTTCCACGACGCCCACCACCAGCTCTACGGCTACGACTTCCGCACCGACCCCAGCCAGCAGGTCGAGTGGGTGAACCTCCGCGTCACCGGCGTCGGTCCCATCACTCGACCGGAGCTGCTCGAAATCGCCTCTGCCGAGGGCGAATCCGGATCCGTCGAGGAGCGAGCCAAGCGCTCGACCCGCCAGGTCTGCTTCGACGCCGACCACGGCTACGTCGACACCGGCGTCTGGTGGAGACCGGACCTGCGGGCCGGAGACGTCGTCACCGGTCCCGCGATCATCGAGGAGTTCGGCTCGACCGTCCCGGTCCACCCCGGCTTCGTCGTCAACGTCGACAACTTCGGCAACCTCGTCATCACCAAGGAGGACAAGTGAGCACCACCGCTGTGACCCCGACGGCGGCCCCGGTGAACCCGGCTGGCCTCCCCACGGCATACGAGCACGGAAAGCGCCTCACCGCGCCCGGCAGCACCGTCGACCCGATCCTCGTCGAGATCGTCCAGGGCACCCTGGCCAGCGTCGAGATGGAGGTCGAGACCGCGATCGCGCGCACGAGCCGCAGCCCCATGATCCGCGACGCCCACGACTTCCGGGCGGGCATCCACGACCGCCAGCTGCGCAAGCTCACCGGCCGCTCCTACTCGGCGCTCGTGCACCCGATCGTGCGCGACTTCCCACTCGACGAGATGCACGAGGGAGACGTCTTCTTTCACAACGACGTCTACGAGTCCGAGGGTGGCATCGGCCACCTCCCAGACCTCTGCGTCACCGTCCCGGTCTTCCACGAGGGCACTGTCGTCGCCTTCGTGCAGGCCTTCGGTCACCACGACGACATCGGCGGTGCCTGCCCCGGGTCCATGCCCAGCGGCGCGCAGTCGGTCTTCGAGGAGGGCCTGTCCGTCCCGCCGATCAAGCTCTGGGACAGGGGTGTTCCCAACAAGGCCGCGCTGCGCATCATGACCCGCAACTCGCGCATGCCCGACAGCCTCGCGGCCGACCTCGACGCCGAGTGCTCCGCGTGTCTCATGGGCGCCCGTCGCCTGTCGGACCTCTTCGCGCGCTATGGCCGCGACGACATCGAGACGGCCTTCGACGCCATCCTCGACAGCACGACGGAGACCTACCGCCGCGAGATCCTGTCGAAGATCCCGGAGGGCACGTACGTCTGGGAGGACTACGCCGAGCACGACGGCGTCGACGAGCCGCAGCTGCACACGCAGCGGATCACTCTCACCAAGGTCGACGACGCGCCGGCCGACCCCGAGACCAACTTCAAGGGCGGCGCCCGCCTCATCGTCGACTTCACCGGCACGGCGCCCCAGGCCAAGGGCCCGATCAACCACTGCGGTGACTACGTTGGCGGCAACTTCCTCAAGAAGTGGCTTGCGCCGATCCTGCGCAACCTCGCCGACACCCCCGAGCGGATGGCCGAGCTCGACGTCAACGAGGGCATCGTGCCGCTCATCGAGATGCGTTTCCCCGAGAAGGGCACGCTCCTCACGCCGATCTATCCGGCGCCGACCAACGCCCGCACCTTCGTCATCCTGCGGCTCCTCGGCGTGCTCGCCGGCGTCGTGGCCAAGGCGGTCGACGGCCAGATGCCGGCCGACCAGGAGACGATCCGCTACACCGGCGTCTACGGCAAGGACCGCGACGGCAACGACTACCTCATGCGCGAGGTGCTCGGTGGCGGCTCGGGTGGGCGCTACTACGCCGATGGCGAGGACACCATCCACGTCGTCCCCGACTCCCGCAACCTGCCCAGTGAGTTCACCGAGTCGCGTTTCCCGTTCATCGTCGAGCGTTTGGGCCTCGCGGTGGATTCCGGTGGCGCTGGCCGCTATCGGGGCGGCCTGGGCTACGAGAAGCACATCCGGATGCTCCGCGACGGGCACTTCATGTCCATCGCCGATCGCTCGATCCTCGCCTGCTGGGGAGTCAAGGGCGGCAAGGCGGGTATGCCGTTCAGTGTCGTCATCGATCCCGGTGGCCCTGACGAGCGCGAGGTCGATGCGCTCGCCGACGCCGAGCCGATCAAGGCTGGCCAGGTGGTCCGCATCCGCACCACTGGTGGCGGCGGTTGGGGTGACCCGCTCGAACGTCCCATCGACGAGGTCGAACGCGACCTCGTCTGGGGCAAGGTCTCCCCGGAAGGTGCGCGGACGGCATACGGCGTCGTGGCCTCTGGCGACAAGGACAACGTGAGTGTCGACGTCGAGGCGAGCGAAGCGCTGCGCGCGCAGTTGCGTGCCGATCGTGGCGACGAGCCGTTCTTCGACCGTGGTCCGGGCTACGCCCAGCTGGCCGGCGGCGCCACCTCCAGCGAGTACGACTGGATGTGAGTTGAGCTGAACCAGGTGCTCGTCATCGGCGCGGCCGGGAAGACCGGCCGCGCTGTGACGCGCGCCCTCGTGGAGCGCGGTGTCGGCGTGCGAGCGGCCATCCACCAAGGTCGGCGCTCCCGCATCCACGCCGATGATCTGGTTCATCCCGTTCCACTCGACCTCGCGACCGGGGTGGGCATCGAGGCCGCCATGTCAGGGGTCATGGGGGTCTATCACCTGGCGCCCAACGTGCACCCCGACGAAGTGTTGATGGCGACCCGTGTTGCCGATTCCGCTCTGAGACAGGGGGTTTCGCGCTTCGTCTACCACTCGGTGCTCCACCCCGACGACGCCTCGATGCCCCACCACCTGCGCAAGGCGAAGGCCGAGAAGGCGATCCGCGCACGACTGGAGACGGCCACGGTCCTGCGCCCCACGGCATACCTGCAGAACCTTGATCGGCCGGCGCTGCACGGAAGGATCGAGGTGCCGTACTCGTTGGACGCACCCTTCACCAACGTCGACCTCGACGACGTCGCCCATGTGGCTGCGCGAGTGCTGACCGAAGACGGTCACGCCGGCGCCACGTATGACCTCGTCGGTGGCGAGCAGCTGTCCGTGCGCGAGATGGCGCAGGTCGCCGCGGAGGTTCTCGGGCACCCCGTCGACGCGGTCGCCGTGCCACTCGACGAGTGGATCTCGGGGCCCGGCCAGGACCTGTCGGACCAGGCACGCGCTGACCTGGTCGCAATGTTCCGCAGCTACGACCGCGGTGGACTCGTCGGCGACGCGAGCACCCTGCGAGAGCTCCTCGGTCGCGAACCGCGAACGTGGCGCGACGTACTGGCAGCTACTCGCGGCCGACAGCCCGACTGAGCCCGACCGGGCTCGTGTCACACCTCGCTGGCGCGAGATCGACAGACCCTGTCAGCATGTGCAGATGACCGACGACCAGAAGTGGCTGGACCGCGCCATCGACCTCGCCGTCGCCAACGTCAGCAGCGGCGGTGGCCCGTTCGGTGCGGTGGTCGTCCGCGGCGGTGACGTCATCGGCGAGGGCACCAACCGGGTCACCCTCGACCTCGACCCGACCGCGCACGCGGAGGTCGTCGCCCTGCGCAACGCATGCCGCGAGGTCGGCGACTTCTCCCTCCCGGGGGCGACGGTCTATGCGTCGTGCGAGCCGTGCCCGCTGTGCCTGTCCGCCTCGCTGTGGGCGCGGGTGGACGCGGTGGTCCATGCAGCGGACCAGCACGCGGCAGCGGACGCGGGCTTCGACGACGCGGTGTTCCACGGACTGCTCGACCCGACGCCAGACCCGGAGGCGTGGCCGATGCGCCGCGTCCACCTCGCTGTCGCCCGGTCGGAGGAGCCCTTCGAGGCGTGGCGAGCGCTGCCCAGCCGCACGGAGTACTGACCGTGGACGTCTCGACCTTCTACGCCCTGTTCTCGGCCACGTGCTTCACGCTCGTCGGCCTGTGGTGGTCGGTGGTCCAGAAGCACGAGGCGTGGTTGCGCACCCCCACCGGTCGCCGTGACGCTGGCGGGATCTACCTCGCGTTCCTGCTACCCGCGCTCATGGGCCTGTTTGCCCAAGTCGGCGGGACGGCCAACCCGCACATCTGGCGGGCCAGCTTCGTCATCGTGGCGGCCATCGGGTGCTGGTCAACGCTGCGGTTGCTGCAGCGCGCCCACGCCGCCGGTGACGCCGGCACCTTCGCCCGCCACCGGTGGATCGCCGCCGTGATCTACGCCGCGGTGGCCGTCCTCGGTGTCGCGCCCGAGCTGGCCAAACCCCTTGGCGTGACGCCGCTCCAGGCCGAGGCGACCCTGCTCATCCTGCTCGTGGCCTTGGCGCACTGGCTCGTGTGGGAGTTCATGACCCACGCAGAACCCGACGTCGAAACGGAGTCGTGACCGGCCGGCATACGCTATCTTGTGTCGCATGGTACCCAGCGACGACGCCATCCTGACGCACTTGCGTCGCGGTGCCCTGGAGTACTGCGTCCTCGCGATGCTGCAGGGGCAGGAGCTCTATGGCTTCGACATCGCGCGGCGTCTCACCGTCGACGGGATCCTCATGTCGGGCGAGGGCACGCTCTATCCACTGCTCGCTCGCCTCCGCAAGGCCGGACTCGTCGACACGAAGTGGCAGGAGTCGGTCGAGGGGCCGCCCCGCCGCTACTACTCCCTCACCGCCGAGGGGCGCGCTGCCCTCGAGGCCTTCACCCGCACCTGGAAACCATTCCGCGACGCGGTCGACACCGCCATCCAAGGGGGCACGCCATGACCTCAGCACTCAGTCACCCGCTCGTGAGCGCCTATCTGCGCGACCTCGACTTGCTCCTCCACGGTGTCGAACCCGGCGAGCGATCCGAGGTCCTCGCTGGTGTCCACGAACACCTCGACGCCTCGCTGTTGCCCGGTGCTTCCGACGAGGACGTGCGCCGCTCGCTGGCTGAACTCGGCTCACCGCAGTCCGTTGCCGATGAGGCGTATGCCGGCCGGCTCGCCTTCCGTCGTCATCGCACCTGCCCGCTGGGCCCGCCGCCCCGGCGCTCATGTCCCGCAGTTGGGTGCCGGTGGTCGCGGGGATCCTCATCGGGCTGGCGGTGCGCCCTGCTCGTCTCGATCCTGGGTGCCGGCGGTGGCTACAGCACCACAAGCATGAGTTCGTCGTGAGTGGCAGCAGCCAGGGCTTCCCCGAGGAACGTCGCCCTGCCCCGAGACCGTCAAGTCCGGCAGCTTGGTTCGCAGGCCCCTGTCCCCTGCTCCTGGCCACGCTCCTCGGGTCTCGGCCGCCGCTCCTCGTGGCGCATTTCGCCCCTGTGGACCTCGCGGCAGAAGTGGACCCTTCACTCCTGACCCCGCTCAGTCGCGATCATGCCTGTAGGCCCTGCCCGCCATCGGCTGGGCACTCACCCACGCCGAACTCGGCATCAATATCGGCGGGTGGTCCGGCCTGCTCCTGACCCTCCTCGGCGGCGGCTTCCTGCTCGTTCGAACCTGTCGCCGCAGGCGCTCCAACGAGCCGAAGCACCTTGAGAGCGGGAGCCCTGTGATGACCACGCCTCTCGCCCACCCTCTCGTGAGCGCCTATCTGCGCGACCTCGAGATGCTGCTCCACGGGGTCGAGCCGGGCGAACGAGCCGAAGTCCTCGCCGGCGTCCGCGAACACCTCGACGCCTCGCTCGCGCCCGGGGCCTCCGACGACGCCGTGCGCCGGTCGCTCGCCGAACTCGGTTCCGCGCACTCCGTTGCCGATGAGGCGTATGCCGGCCGCCCGCCCGCCGCACCCGTCGCACCCACACGTGTCCGCCCCTCCCCGTGGACGGCGCACGTTGCGTGCTTCATCAACGGCGCCGGGCTGGTGTTCCTGTCCTTCCTCACCCTGATCAGTGTCCTGAGTTCAGGCTCCCTGGCGCCACACCCCGCCGAGCTGGCTCTGTCATCGGGTTCGGATTCGTCATCCCGTGGTTCTTCCTCATGGTGCTGACATCCATGTCAGAGGTCTGGGGATCGCCCGACAAGTTCCGATCGATCCTGCTCTACCCGGTGACGGTGACTGCGCTCGCCGTCATGACGTTGCTCGTCGGAATCGCCGGCGTCGGCGCCCTGGAGCCGGTACTGGCACGTCCTCATCATTGCCGGCGGCCGTGTGGGTGCTGGTCCGTTTGATCCGAGCCACGCGCACCTGAACCTTTGGCAGAAGGTGACACCGTGTGACCTTCGTCTTGCCATGGACTCACCGATCACGCGACCCGTCTCGCTCCCTAGGCTCGACCCCACGCGCATCAAAGGAGCTAGCCGTGACCGGACCCCTGCAGGACATCACCGTCGTTGACCTCTCCCGAGCCCTCGCAGGCCCGCATGCCGCGATGATGCTGGGAGACATGGGCGCTCGCGTCATCAAGGTCGAGACTCCCGGCACGGGCGATGACACCCGCGGCTGGGGACCTCCCTTCGTCGGCCCCGAGGACGACCCCATCTCGACCTACTTCCTCAGCGCCAACCGCAACAAGGAGTCGATCACCCTCGACCTCAAGTCCGACGACGGCCGCGACATCCTGACCCAGCTCGTCCAGCGCTCCGACGTCCTCATCGAGAACTTCCGCCCGGGCGTCCTCGACCGTCTCGGCTTCACCGTCGAGCGACTCCACGAGCTCAACCCGCGCCTCGTCGTCCTCGCCATCAGCGGCTTCGGGCACGACGGCCCACAGGGTGGCCGCGCTGGCTACGACCAGATCGCCCAGGGCGAGGCCGGCCTCATGTCGGTCACCGGACCCAGCGCCGACGAACCCACCCGCATCGGCGTCCCCATCGGCGACCTCCTCGCCGGCATGTACGGCGCCTACGGTGTCGTCGCCGCCCTCCACGAGCGCAACACGACCGGCAAGGGCCGCGTCGTCCGCACGAGCCTGCTCGCAGCGGTCGTCGGCGCGCACGCCTTCCAGGGCACGGCATACACGGTCGCTGGTCACGTCGGTCACGCCCAGGGCAACCACCACCCGGCCCTTTCCCCCTACGGACTGTTCCACTGCGAGGACGGCGACATCCAGATCGCCTGCGGCAGCGAGTCCCTCTGGGTCAAGCTCGCCGAAGCGTTCGACATCGACCCCACCGCACCGGGATTGGCGACGAACCGCGACCGCGTCACCCACCCCGACCTCGTCCGCTCGACCCTCAACGCGACCTTCGCGACGTGGCGCCTCGACGACCTCCTCCCCCGCCTCGCCGAACTCGGCATCCCCTCAGGAGAGGTCCGAACCATCGACCGTGTCTACGACTGGGACCAGACCCGTTCGCAGGGGCTGGTGCTCAACGTCGACCATCCCGTCCTCGGCGACATCGAAATCCCTGGACCGCCAATTCGGTTTGACGACAACGCTTTTGCCGGCGGCCGCGAGACCCACCTCGCTCCCCCGACCCTTGGTCAACACAACGAGAGCGTTCGCGCGTGGCTCGCCGACAAGGACAACGCGTGAGCGACAAGCCCTTCCGCCCCACCTCCAGCGAACTCATCGCCGCAGTCCTCGATGACGGCGCGTGGCAGTCCTGGGACGAGTCGCCGATCACCGCAACAGAACCCGACAGCGCGTATGCCGCCGAGCTCGCCGCCGCTGCCGAGAAGGCCGGCACCGACGAGTCCATCGTCACCGGCGAGGGTCGCATCGGCGGGCACCGCGTCGCCGTCATCGCGGGTGAGTTCAAGTTCCTCGCGGGCTCCATCGGTGTCGCCGCGGCCGAACGCATCGTCCTCGCCTTCGAGCGAGCAACCCGTGAACGCCTCCCCCTCTTCGCAGCCCCCGCCTCGGGCGGCACGCGCATGCAGGAAGGCACGCCCGCGTTCGTGACGATGGTCAAGATCTCGGCGGCCGTTGCGGCCTACAAGCGTGAACACCTGCCCTACATCACCTACCTGCGCCACCCCACGACCGGCGGCGTCTTCGCCTCCTGGGGTTCGCTCGGTCACGTCACGGTCGGCGAGCCCGGCGCGACGATCGGCTTCCTCGGTGCACGCGTCTACGAAGCGCTCTACGGCCAGCCGTTCCCCGAAGGCGTCCAGACCGCCGAGAACCTCTTCGCCCACGGACTCCTCGACGCCGTCCTCCCCGTCGAACTCCTCACCGCTACCGCAGCACGTTTCCTCGACCTCGTCCTGGCCCCGCACGACACCACGCCGGCGCCGGAGGTTCCCCGCGAGCCGCTCCCCGACACCCCCGCCTGGGAGTCAATCCTGCTGTCCCGCAAACCTTCTCGCCCCGGCGTGCGTGCACTCCTCAAGCTCGGCGCCACCGACGTACTGCCCCTCTTCGGCACCGGCGCGGGCGAGTGGGACCGTTCGCTCTTCCTCGCGCTCGCCCGCTTCGAGGGCACTCCCTGCGTCGTCCTCGGTCAGGACCGTCGCGGCGAGCAGACCGAGGCGCCGCTCGGCCCGTCCGGTCTGCGCGTCGCCCGCCGCGGCATGAAGCTCGCGACCGAGCTCAATCTCCCTCTCGTGAGCATCATCGACACCGCCGGTGCCGCCCTGAGCAAGGAGGCCGAGGAGGGTGGCATGGCTGGCGAGATCGCGCGCTGCCTCTCAGAACTCGTCGTCCTCGAGGTCCCCACGGTCTGCGTGCTGCTCGGTCAGGGCACCGGCGGTGGCGCCCTCGCCCTCATGCCGGCCGACCGCGTCATCAGCGCCCAGCACTCGTGGCTGTCGCCGCTCCCGCCCGAAGGCGCTTCGGCGATCCTCTACCGGACACCCGACCGCGCGCCCGAGCTCGCCGAGACCCAGCGAGTGCGCTCCCTCGACCTCCTCGAGGACGGGATCATCGACCGCATCGTCGCCGAGCACCCGGACGCCTCCCAGGAGCCGGAGGCGTTCTGTCGGCGCATGGGACTCGCCATCCGCCACGAGCTCGCCGAACTCTCCGACGTCGAACCCACCCAACGCCTCACCGACCGCCACACCCGCTACCGCCAGCTCTGACACCGACCCACAGCGCGACACCTGACAAACGGAGCGTCGTCGCCTGTCAGGTGATGCCAACGCTGGACCGCACGCGCCTCCCTAGGCTCGGCAAAACGGCATACCGACGGGGTATGCCGACCGGTCCGGAAGGTGAGCGCGTGCGAGTTCTCGTGGCACTCGGCGGAAACGCCATGACCTCGCCCGAGGGGTCGGCGCACCCTGCCGATCAGGTGCGAGCCATCACCGAGGCGATGGATCACGTCGCCGAGCTCGTCGCCGCAGGGCACGAGGTCGTCCTCACCCACGGCAACGGCCCGCAGGTGGGCAACCTCCTCGTCAAGAACGAGATCGCCGCGCCCGTCGTCCCGCCCGTGCCGCTCGACTGGTGCGGCGCCCAGACGCAGGGCACCATCGGCTTCACGATGCTGAACGCCCTGGAGCCAGCGCTCGCTCGCCGCGATGTCGCGCACCCTGTCGCCGCGCTCGTCACCCGCACCCTCGTCGCCGCGGACGACCCCCACTTCCTCAATCCGACGAAGCCGATCGGCCGCTACCTGCCCGCCGACGAGGCGCAACACATGATCGAGCACGGGCAGCAGTGGGAGGACCGCGGAGACAAGGGATGGCGCCGCGTCGTCGCGTCCCCCGAGCCTCGTGAGGTTCTCGATCTCGGTGCAATCCGCGCCCTTGTCGAGTCCGGGCACGTCGTCGTCGCGGCCGGTGGCGGCGGCATCCCTGTCGTGCGAGAGGCGGACGGCAGCCTGCGCGGCGTCGAAGCCGTCATCGACAAGGACCTGACTGCAGCACTGCTCGCCAAAGAGCTCGAGTGCGACATTCTCATCATCGCCACCGACGTCGACCACGCGATGGTCGACTACGGCACGCCGAACGAGCGCCCGCTCGAGTTCACGTCGCTGGCGCAGATGCAGGCGTATGCCGCGGACGGCCAGTTCTCGTCCGGCTCGATGGGCCCCAAGGTCGACGCTGCGATGCGCTTCGCCGAGTCCGGGGGCCGCAGCATCATCACGTCCCTCGCCCACATCACGGATGCTGTCGAGCGCGAGTACGGCACCATCATCGACACCAGCCCCGAGGACTAGTTCCACCCCAGTTCGCCTGTCCTGCAACGAGTTCCACCGCGATTTCCACAGCATGTCCCACACCGAGAAAGGTTCAGTCGTGCCAGAAGCCATCGAGGTCCGCAAGGTCCCGCTCCACAGTGTCTCCGACGCCTCCGAGCTCGCGAAGCTCATCGACGACGGGGTGATGGAGGCCAGCCGCGTCATCGCCATCATCGGCAAGACCGAGGGCAACGGTGGGGTCAACGACTACACCCGCATCATTGCCGACCGCGCGTTCCGTGAGGTGCTCATCGAGAAGGGGGCACCGGCCGACCAGGTCAAGCAGGTCCCCATCGTCTGGTCGGGAGGCACGGACGGCATCATCAGCCCCCACGCCACGATCTTCGCGACCGTGCCGGCCGACAAGGCCGAACAGTCCGATGAACCGCGGCTCACCGTCGGCTTCGCCATGAGCGAGGCGATCCTCCCCGAGGAGATCGGCTACGTCGGCATGGTCACCAAGGTCGCCGATGCCGTCAAGGTCGCCATGGAGCGCGCCGGCATCACCGACCCGGCCGACGTGCACTACGTGCAGACCAAGACCCCGCTGCTGACGATCCACACGATCCGTGACGCGAAGTCGCGCGGTCAGAAGGTCTGGACCGAGCACACCCACGAGTCGATGGACCTCTCCAACGGCACGACCGGGCTCGGCATCGCCGTTGCCCTCGGCGAGATCGAGATGCCGACCGACGCCGACGTCATGCACAACCGCTCACTCTTCTCCTCGGTGGCGTCCTGCTCCTCCGGTGTCGAGCTCGACCAGGCGCAGATCGTCGTCGTCGGCAACGCCCGGGGTGTCGGTGGCCGCTACCGCATCGGCCACTCGGTCATGCGCGACGCCCTCGACGCCGACGGCATCTGGGAGGCCATCAAGGACGCCGGGCTCGAGCTGCCCGACCGCCCGCACACGAGCGACATCCAGGGCCGACTCGTCAACGTCTTCCTCAAGTGCGAGGTGA
Organism: uncultured Actinomycetota bacterium; assembly: GCA_963807825.1. Classification (GTDB taxonomy): domain Bacteria; phylum Actinomycetota; class Actinomycetes; order Actinomycetales; family Dermatophilaceae; genus Knoellia. Next base: position 6,370 of record CAWEDC010000011.1, on the reverse strand, counting down.
GCCAGGACGGTCAGGTCCGCGGTCGCCGCAACGCGATGCTCGACGACTCCGACGTCCACTGGCACCGCCAGATCAAGTCGTGCGTCGGTGGCGTCACCGCATCCGTGACGGGTGACCCGGCCGTGTTCGTGTCCGTGTCGGCTGCCCACCAGGGCCCGGACGGTGGTGGCCCGGTGGCCGCGATCGTCGACCTCGGCGAAGGTGACCCGACCGGCTACGCCGCCCCCGGAGCCCCCGCCTGACCCACAGACCCCCGCCATATTGCGAAGGAGCGACATCTGAGGGCCCGATTCAGGGCTCCTGATGTCGCTCCTTCGCAATGTGTGGGGCGTGGTGGGTTCTAGATTCCGTTGCCCGACCCATTGATGAAGCGGCTCACGTCGCCGTCCCCCTGCGCCTGGTTGAACTTCGCCTGGTCGCGGTGTGTCATGTCCATACCGAACTTGCGGTCATAGATCCACGCGCCGATCAGCACGACGGCCAGCACGATCCCTGCGATGGTCCAGAACATCTCCCCTGCTCCTCACCCCTCGGCACGAACGTCCGGGCGTTGCCTCAGTGTGGCACCGGTCGGGGTGCCGCTACAGGTTTGCGTCCCTCCTGCGAGCTATCGTCCGACCATGACTCGCATCCTCAGCCGTCGTCCTGCCACTCTTGTCGGCCTCGCCATGGTCGCCACCACGACTTTCGTTGCCGTGCCTCTCGTGACGGCAAGCACCGCTTCCGCAGCCATCTTGTGTGATGTCTGGCGATCCAGCGGTGCTGGGCTCACGGGCTTCGGCCGGTGCACGTCCGTGGACGGGTACCCGAGGTTCCAGGTCAAGGTGCGGTGCAGCAACGGCAGCCTGGTGTATTCGCCCGTCGTGGGCCTGGGGCAGACCACGTGGGCGACCTGCTCCTCCAGCCAGGGCGGAGTCTCGTCCATCGCCGTGCTGGGCAAGAACTGACTCAATGCGCCCGTCTGCGTCGTTGGTGGTTCTCACCAACGACGCAGACGTGTGCAGCTGGCGTCAGTGGGCGAAGTGGCGCGTTCCGGTGAAGTACATCGTCACGCCGGCAGCCTGAGCCGCCTCGATGACCTCGCCGTCACGCATCGATCCACCGGGCGCCACGACCGCGCGCACCCCGGCGTCGATGAGCACCTGGAGTCCGTCGGCGAACGGGAAGAACGCATCGGAGGATGCCACGGCACCCCGCGCCCGCTCCTGGCCGTCGGAGTTCGCCCGCGACACCGCGAGGTGGCACGAGTCGACCCGGTTGACCTGACCCATACCGATCCCGACAGACAGCCCCACCGGACGCCAACAGGATCGCGTTGGACTTCACCGCGCGCACCGAACGCCACGCGAACTGCAGGTCAGCCAGGGTGGCCGCGTCCGCAGCCTCACCGGAGACCAGACGCCAGTTCGCTGACTCGTCGCCGCCGGTGACCGCACCGTCGTCGCCCGTGACAACTGCGTCGACCGTGTCGCGGTGCTGCATGAGCAGCCCACCAGAGATCGGCCGGATCTCGGCGCCACCGCGCGACGGCGCCGCAGCCTCGAGCAGCCGAATGTTCTTCTTCGCCGTCAGGACCTCGAGGGCATCGGCGTCGAACCCGGGCGCCACGACGACCTCGGTGAAGATGTCGGCCACCACCCGAGCCATCTCGACGGTCACGGGACGGTTCGTCGCGATGATCCCGCCGAAGGCAGAGACCGGGTCGCAAGCGTGCGCCTTGGCGTGCGCGTCAGCCACGTCGTCACCGACGGCAATGCCACAAGGGTTGGCGTGCTTGATGATCGCGACGGTCGGCTGGTCGCCGTGGTCGTACGCAGCGCGCACCGCGGCGTCCGCGTCGACGTAGTTGTTGTACGACATCGCCTTGCCGTGCAGTTGCTTCGCCTGCGCCAGGCCCGGGCGCGGCACGAAGCCGCTGACATACAGCGCCGCGCTCTGGTGCGGGTTCTCGCCGTAGCGCAGCACCTCGGACTTGTTCCACGTCGCGCCGACCCAGGACGGGAAGCCGGTGCCCTCGGTCGAATCGGTGTAGACACTGCCCATCCACGACGCGACGTGCACGTCGTAGGTCGCCGTGTGCATGAAGGCCTTCGTGGCCAGCGCCTTGCGCTGCTCGAACGTGAACCCTTCGCCGCGCACGGCTTCCAGAACATCGGCGTATGCCGCCGGGTCGACGACCACGGACACGCTCGGGTGATTCTTCGCAGCCGCTCGAACCATCGACGGCCCGCCGATGTCGATGTTCTCGACGACGTCGTCAGCGGCAGCACCGGAAGCGACGGTGTCGGCGAACGGATAGAGGTTGACGACGACCAGATCGAACGCCTCGACGCCGAGGTCGGTCAGTTGCGAGACGTGGTCGGGCTTGCGGGTGTCGGCCAGGATCCCGGCGTGCACCAGCGGGTGCAGCGTCTTGACGCGACCCTCGAGGCACTCGGGGAAGCCGGTGAGGTCAGCGACCTCGGTCACGGGGATACCGAGACCCTCGATGAGCTTGGCCGAGCCACCCGTCGACACGATGGCGACTCCGGCCTCGTGCAGACCGCGGGCGAGATCCTCGAGCCCGGTCTTGTCGAAGACGGAGATCAGGGCCCGTCGGATCGGGCGCAGATCCTGCGTGGGTCCGGGCGGGGTGACGGAGACGGCCATGGGAATGGCTCCAATCGCGGTACGAGGCGTGCGGGGGCAAAAGGGGGCGTGCAGTCAAGAAGTGGGTGCACCCAGGCGGGCGATGCGTGTCCCATGTGACTCCCCGGTGGTGGTCCACCTGCGCCAGTCGTCACCCACGATTCTAGCGGCCCGGCAGACCCAGTTCGTCCCGCCCCAACTGCCCCACCAGTTCCACGAGCAGCTCGCGCTCCTGCACCTTGATGCGTTCGTGCAGCGACTCCTCGGTGTCGTCGTCGAGCACCTCGACCGCGCGCTGGGCGAGGATCGGCCCGGTGTCGACGCCGGCATCGACGAGGTGCGCCGTCGTCCCGGTGACCTTGACGCCGTGCGCCAACGCGTCACGAACGGCGTGCGCTCCGGGGAAGCTCGGCAGCAGCGCCGGGTGCGTGTTGAGGATCGTTCGGTCCCCCAATGTGGCCGACCCGAGGATCTTCATGAATCCGGCGGTGACGACGAAGTCCGGTGTGCGAGAGGCGATTTCGGCAGCCAACCCCGCATCCCAGGCGACGCGGTCCGGGAAGTCGCGCACGCGGCATACAAAGGTTTCGATGTTTGCGCGCTCCGCGCGACGCAGGCCCTCGATGTCGTCGCGGTCCGCTCCGACGGCCAGGATCCTGACCCCGTATGCCGGGTCGAGACTTGCGTCGATGAGCGCCTGGAGGAGGGTGCCGGAGCCAGAGACGAGGACGACGATGCCGGCGGGTGCGTTCACGCGGAGCACCCTACCGACGAACGCAGTTCAGCGGCGGAGGCGCCAGGCATCCCACGCGACGACCGCGAGGGCACCCACGATGAGTTCGAGCCCCAGCGCCAGGGTCATCCACAGGGCCGACGCACCCATGTCGGAGAGTCGGTAGGCGCCGAGTGAGCCACCACCCAGTCCGTCGAGGATCCCGACGGCCAGAGCAACCATCACGCAGGCCGTGGCAGCCACCGACGCCTTGGTGCGCAGGGAGGACAGCCGGGCCACGGAGACGAGCGAACGCCGCCCGACGTAGCCGCCGATGAGCACCGGGACGAGCACGAGCAGGCGAACCACCCACGGGTACGACCCCGGCTCGGGCACCGCGCCGAAGACCGGGACGAGTGGCATGAGGCCTGAGGTCGAGCCCGCGAGCGAGGTGTGGGCGCCGTCGACGACGGAAAAGCCCGGGCCGGCGAGGAACGACACGACCCACAGGGCGAGGTTGGGCAGGGACGCGAGCTGGACCCCGGTGAGCAACACGCCACCGAGGAAGCCGGTGCCGACCTCTCCCTGAAGGCTGCTGACCGAACCCCAACGGAGCACGATGGCGACCACGACGACGAGCAGAGCAACTCCGAGCAGCACTCCCAGACCTCGCACAGCCGGACCCCAGGCACGCCGCGCGGCTTCGGGAGCGACGAGGGCATCGAAGCGCGGGCCGAGGATGTCGGCCTCGCGGGCCAGACGTCGGCCCGCGATCGCCAGCGTCAACAGGGGCACGATGACGAGCGGCACGACCAGACTCAGCCACCGCAGTGGCAACGACCCCGCCAAGGTGAGGGCGGACGCGAGACCGACGGCCACGGCATACCCGAGCCACCAGCGACCAGCAACGGTGGCAACCGAACGGGGAACCAGGTCGGCCACGAACTCGTCCTCGACGTCAGCGGTGTCGAGGGCGCGGCGCGCACCGTAGGACGCACCCCAGACCGCGAGCGCGCCAAGGACGAGCGGGACGAACGCGACGACCGTTGCGCCAGAACCCAGGTGCGCGCCCTGAACGAGCAGCCACAGGGAGGCCGCCGCGCCGAAGGGCTCAGCCAGGGAGGCGCCCGGACGCGGGTCGAGCATCCAGCCCAGCACCGTGGGCACGAGGACGACGAGGAGGGACAGCAGACCGGTGACGAGGCCGATGAGCACGTCACGGGCGGAGTCGGGCAGCCACGGCGCCGCGGGCGAGCCCTCGCCGTCCGCGTCGTCGGACGGGCGCCCACCTCGCAGCATCTCCATGACAGTCATTGCGTGCCAGTCTCCCCCGAGCACGCCGCCAGCCCGTGGTGCACACGCCGACGCATCGGCAGGTCCCCCTGGAACGCGCCCCAAACTGGTGCGACGTCGGATGCAACCTCGCGCCTCATGGGGAGCGTTCGGTCGGTGAGTGATCATCTGAGGGGAAGAGGGGGTTGGGATGGGCAAGGACACTGCGGCCGAGGAGTTCGACGAGTTCTACCGCGCGACGTCGATGCGCGTCGTGCACCTCGTGCATTCGCTCACCGGCGACCTCACTCTGGCGCAGGACGCGACCCAAGAGGCCTACATCAAGGCCTGGCGGGACTGGCACACGATCTCGCGCGGGGGAAACCCTCTGGGTTGGGTGCGCACGGTAGCCCGCCGCACCGCGATCAGCGAGTGGCGCCGCCGCCAGGCGCGGGGTCGAGCCCACGTCAGGCACGGCCCGCCAGCCCATGCGCCCGGGCCGAGCGAGGACCGAGTCCTCGCCCTGAGCGCCCTCAGCCAGTTGAGCGACCCGTTGCGCGAGACCCTCGCGCTCCACTACATCGCCGACCTCAGCGTCGACGAGATCAGCCGCGAGCTCGACATCCCACCCGGCACCGTCAAGGCCCGCCTCCACCGGGGCCGCGCCAAGCTCGCCGATGCCCTTCGCGAGAACCAGCCCGACGGCGCCCCAGGCACCTCACAACCACGACCACGACCGCGATCAGCCGGAGAGGAGCTCAGCCATGGATGAGACCACCCACCCCTCCAGGACCCAGTGGGGGGACGAGGACGACGCCCTCGTCCGTTCCGCGATGCTCACCCTGCGGCCCGATCCGAGGGAAGTCCGCCTCGACGAGCCGGACAACATCAGGGGGCAGGGCCAGGTCCTCAAGCGCCGGCGCGCGTTCGCCCTCACCGCAGGGGTGGCCGCAGCTGTTGCCATCGTCGCCACGCTCGGCTTCCGTGGCCTCGCCCATGAGGACGCCGCTCCCCCACCGCTGCCCGCAAGGCCGACCCCGACGGTCGTACCCAGCGAGACGCCCACAACCCCGACCCTGACCGCGAGTCCGACGGCCACCCCTTCGGCCACAGCCACAGTCGGACCAACGGCACGGCCAACCGCGATCGGCACTGCGACGCCGAACGCCACTCCCGACTCAGGACCCTCGTCGGTGGTCGCGCCCTCCCCCGTCCACCTCCAACGTCTGCGGCAACCCGTCCGCCCGCGTCAACACCACAGGCGTCTCACCGGCCGCGGCACAGGCTGCCCAATCCCTCATGGCTTGGGCTGTCACCTGCAACGAAGAGGCGATGATCAATCGCTTTGTCGACAACGCCACGGAGGTGAACTTCGACGGCTTGTCCATCTCGGGCAGCCTGTCCGATGGCGGCCTCAACCCACGCGACTTCGCGGACCGCTATGACCTGATGACCACCCTCCTTTCTCTACCGCCGGGACGTCAGGACGCAGGCGAGTCTGACTGGTACTACTGGCCCAAGGTCCCGACATCAGACGCCGAATGGCAGCACCTCGTCGACATTGGCCTCATAGCCCAAGAAGGTCTTGCAGAGCGCAAGGAACTCAGCAGAATCCCGCTCGTGCTCATCCACGAGAGCGGTCAGATCCTCAATTTCAGCGACGGTTCCCTTGCCTGATGAACGTTGCCACCCTCTGTCCCGCCACGGCATCTGCTCCAGTGACAACCAGGAGGTGAAGGCGACGGACCACGCAAAGAC
>CAWEDC010000010.1:0-66055 GCA_963807825.1 uncultured Actinomycetota bacterium | reverse complement strand
GAGCGGGCGGCATACCGAAAATTTCTCGGTATGCCGCCCGCTCGCGTTGCGTGCGAAAGGCTGGGTTCAGAGACCGCGCATGATTTCGCGCATGAGCTCGGCCGTCTCGGACGGCGTCTTGCCGACCTTGACCCCGGCGGCCTCGAGGGCCTCCTTCTTGGCCTGGGCGGTGCCCGACGAGCCGGAGACGATGGCGCCGGCGTGGCCCATCGTCTTGCCCTCGGGAGCCGTGAAGCCCGCGACGTAGCCGACGACCGGCTTCGTGACGTGCTCCTGGATGTAGGCGGCTGCCCGCTCCTCGGCGTCGCCACCGATCTCACCGATCATGACGATGGCGTCGGTCTCGTCGTCGGCCTGGAACGCCTCGAGCGCGTCGATGTGCGTCGTGCCGATGACGGGGTCGCCGCCGATGCCGATGGCGCTGGAGAAGCCGAACTCACGCAGCTCGTACATCATCTGGTAGGTCAGCGTGCCCGACTTCGACACGAGGCCGATGCGGCCGGGACCGGCGATGTCGCCGGGGATGATGCCGACGTTGGACTTGCCGGGGCTGATGAGGCCGGGGCAGTTCGGGCCGATGATCCGGGTGGGCTTGCCGAGGCTGTAGTTGAAGAACTCGGCGGAGTCCTTGACCGGCACACCCTCGGTGATGACGACGACGAGCGGGATCTCGGCGTCGATGGCCTCGACCACGGCGGACTTGGTGAAGGCCGGCGGGACGAAGACGACGGAGACGTTGGCGCCGGTGGCCTCCATGGCCTCCTTGACGGAGCCGAAGACCGGGATGTCGGTGCCACTGAAGTCGACCGAGGTGCCGGCCTTCTTCGGGTTGACGCCACCGACGACAGCGGTGCCGTCAGCGAGCATCAACGTCGTGTGCTTCATGCCGACCGCGCCGGTCATGCCCTGGACGATGACCTTGCTGTCTGCGTTCAGAAAGATTGCCATGTGCTGTGTTCCTGTCCTGAAGTCAGTTGGCCTGGGCGGCGAGCTCGGCGGCCTTGGCCGCGGCGCCGTCCATGGTCGCTTCGATGGTCACGAGCGGGTGGTTGCGCTCCGCGAGGATGCGGCGACCCTCTTCGACGTTGTTGCCGTCGAGGCGGACCACGAGCGGCTTGGTCGCTGCGTCGCCGAGCGTGTCGAGCGCGCCGACGATGCCGCGGGCGACCTCGTCACAGGCGGTGATGCCACCGAAGACGTTGACGAAGACGGCCTTGACCTGCTCGTCGCCGAGGATGATGCCGAGCCCGTTGGCCATGACCTCGGCGCTCGCACCTCCACCGATGTCGAGGAAGTTGGCCGGCTTGGAGCCGACCGACTCGCCGGCGTAGGCGACGACGTCGAGCGTGCTCATGACGAGGCCGGCACCGTTGCCGATGATGCCGACGTTGCCGTCGAGCTTCACGTAGTTGAGGTTCTTCTCCTTGGCGGCCGCCTCGAGCGGGTCAGCAGCGGCCTTGTCCTCGAGCGCGAGGTGGTCGGGCTGACGGAAGTCGGCGTTCTCGTCGAGGGTGACCTTGCCGTCGAGGGCGACGATGTCGCCGTCGGTGGTCTTGACGAGCGGGTTGACCTCGACCAGCGTCGCGTCCTCGTCGCGGTAGACGAGCCACAGCTTCTCGAGGACGGGCACGATCTTGGCGCCGGTCTCGGCGTCGAAGCCGGCCGTGTCGACGATCTCCTGGGCCTTGGCCGTGTCGATGCCGACGTTGGGGTCGACTGCGACCTTGGCGAGGGCCTCGGGGCGCTCGACGGCGAGCTGCTCGATGTCCATGCCGCCCTCGACGCTGCACATGGCGAGGTAGGTGCGGTTGGTGCGGTCGAGCAGGACGGAGAAGTAGTACTCCTCAGCGATCTGCGCGCCCTGGGCGATCATCACCTGGTGGACCGTGTGGCCCTTGATGTCCATGCCGAGGATGGCCTCAGCGTGCTGCTGCGCCTCGTCGGCCGTCTTGGCGACCTTGACGCCGCCAGCCTTGCCTCGTCCACCCGTCTTGACCTGGGCCTTGACGACGGTGACGCCGCCGCTCTTGGCCCCGATCGTCTCGGCAGCCGCACGGGCTTCCTCAGGGGTGGTGGCAACTGCTCCAGCCAGCACGGGTACACCGTGCTTCTCGAACACGTCGCGTGCCTGGTACTCGAAAAGGTCCACGGATTCGTTCCCGTCCTCACGTCGTCGTCTACTGACCACTGGTTCGTTCGGGGCGAGCCTAGACCCGCCCCGGGGGCGACGCCGTCCACGGGTATCGATCTGGTGACGCCAGCCGCGTGATCCTCACTACTTTGAGCGTCCTCGGACGACGGGGCTATACGGTGAATCCACCATGGATGCATCAGTGAGGACGCACCCGGCCACTTCGGCCAGCGCCGATTCGGCCCACGGCCCACTCGGCCCACACCGAGCAGGTCCGCCCGTGATGGGCCGTGCCCGCCGGGCGGCGATGTCCGGAGCCCAGCTGGCCCGCGGCGTCGGGACCCTCCTCACCCCGAGAGCCATCTTCGGCATGGCCCTCGAGACCGCCTGGATCGGGACGCACCTCGCGACCTATCCGCTCGGGATCTTCCAGGAACGCGCTGAGGGCCTGCGCGGCTACCGCATCGAGCACCTGGCTCCCGTCCAGCGCGGCCTGATCATCTCCCACCTCGAGGCGGCAGGGACGCCGATCCTGCTGGTCCACGGCTTCATCGACAACCGGTCGATCTTCACCCTGCTGCGCCGTGGCCTGACCCGCCGCGGGTTCGGCTCGGTCTACGCGATGAACTACTCGTCGCTCACCGCAGACGTCCGCACTGCTGCCGCCCAGCTCGGCGAGGAGATCGAGGCGATCGTCGCCGACACCGGCTACGAGAAGATCCACGTCGTCGGCCACAGCCTCGGCGGTCTCATCGCCCGCTACTACGTCACCCGCCTCGGCGGCGACGAGCACGTCCACACGCTCGTCACGTTGGGCACGCCGCACCAGGGCACCTACAGCGCCTACGCCCTCCCCAGCCGCCTCGGCACCCAGATGCGGCCCGGCAGCGGCCTCATCAACGAGCTCGACGAGCCCGCTCCCGGCTGCACGACGCGGTTCATCTGCTACTGGTCCGACACCGACATCGTGGTCGTCCCCCAGGGCAACGGCCGGCTGCGCCACCGCGACCTCTCCGTCCGCAACATCCGCCTGCACGGCGTCGGGCACATCTCGCTCCCGATCGTGGGCGACGTCGTCCACGGCATCTCCACCGCCCTGGCCGAGCTGGACCAGGACGGCGCCACGGTCACGGCGGGCGTCACGCCCATCGCGCCGCGCACCCGCGCCGAGGACCTCGAGAACCAGCGCGGTCGACGCGCGGGGAGCACACGGCATACGGCCGACGGCCTCAACTGACCGATCGGGACGTGGCTGCTGAGTGGCCACCGGGCGACACGCCGGTGCGACGCGCCGAAGCCGAAATCGCATCCCTGCAGGTCAGAGCGCTTCTGTGGACAACGAGTTTGTATAACGGTCAGGTCACGGTACGGTAGTGCCTCCCGTGTCCCCTGCACGTGAGGTATCCCTGTTTTGACTTCCCCTTACCAGGGGCGCCACCGAGGCCGTCACCGCAAACCTGCGACGACCACGCGAGTCTCCCGCGCCCTGCACCCTGGTTTCGTGTTGCCCACCGCTGCTGCTGCTGCGCTGGTCGTCACCGCCACGGGTGCCACCGTTGCCGAGTCCGCTCCGCTGACCCTTGACCTGACGGCTGCCCAGGCGCAGACCGCTCGGGACCAGGCGGCGACCGAGGTCGCCCAGCAGGCTGACCTCTCCACGCGTCGCCAGCAGGTCGCGATCCAGACGGCAGCCCTGCAGGGTCGCGTCACCGAGCAGAAGCGCGTGTCCCGCAACAAGGCACGCGTCGCCGCCGTTGCTGCGGCCAAGGCCAAGGCCGACGCCGCCGCGAAGGCCAAGATGGAGCGCGAAGGCAAGAAGTGGGTCATGCCCATCGCCGGCGCCACGTTCACGTCGGGCTACGGCATGCGTTGGGGACGCATGCACTGGGGCAACGACTTCGGCACGCCCACCGGCACGCCGCTGCACGCCATGTCACGCGGCACGGTCACGTTCGTCGGCGCCAACGGCAACATGGGCAACCTCGTCCGGATCAGCTACTGGGACGGCACCGAGTCGTTCTACGCGCACATGAGCCGGTTCTCGAGCCACGTCGGCGAAGAGGTCATGCCCGGCGACATCGTCGGCTACTCCGGCAACACGGGCCGCTCCACGGGCCCGCACCTGCACCTCGAGATCCACCCCGGAGGTGGCGGCGCCGTCAACCCGGCACCGTGGCTCAGGGCCAAGGGCCTTCAGTGAGCTGACGCTCCCGCATCAACGTCGCAAGGGCGGCACCCATCACGGGTGCCGCCCTTCGCTGTTCTGTGGAGCGTCGTTCCATGCCGGGTATGCCGCCCGGCCACCTTGCGCTCCCATCTCCAGTCGTCGAGGTAGACCGACACGCCGCGGCGGCAGGAGGCCGAACCGCGTGTCGGTCTATCTCGACAGCGTGGGCGCGCCGCTCAGAGCTTTTCGAGCGGGGCGAAGCGCAGCAGGAAGCGCTTGACGCCGGTCTCGCCACCGAAGTCGACCTCGGCCTGGGTCTTGTCGCCCTCACCCATGGTGCGCACGACGCTGCCCATGCCGAACGCGTCGTGGGTGACCTTGTCGCCGGGCGACAGCGGGATGATCGGGCGGTTGCCGGGCGAGCGCACGCCGGGGCGGGCCGCCAGCGTCGCGATGGCCGGGCGCTGGCCGCGCTGACCGATGGCGGCGAGGCCACTGAGCTCGCGCTCCCACGAGAGGAGCTCGGCGGGGATCTCGTCGAGGAACCGGCTGGGCGGGTTGTATTGCGGCGCACCCCACGCGGAGCGCACGGCGGCCCGGGACAGGTGGAGCCGCTCGCGGGCGCGGGTGATGCCGACATAGGCGAGGCGACGCTCCTCCTCGAGCTCCTTGGGGTCGGCGAGCGACCGCAGGTGCGGGAACGTGCCGTCCTCCATACCCGTGAGGAACACGACGGGGAACTCCAGGCCCTTGGCGGTGTGCAGCGTCATGAGGGTGACGACGCCCTGCTCCTCGGCCTCGGCGGAGTCGGGGATCTCGTCGGCGTCGGCGACGAGGGAGACCTGCTCGAGGAAGTCCTCGAGGCTGTTGACCTCACCGGTCTCGGCGCGGGCCTCGTCGAACTCACGGGCCACGGCGACGAGCTCGGCGAGGTTCTCGACGCGGGTCTCGTCCTGCGGGTCGTGGCTGGCGCGCAGCTCGGCGAGGTAGCCGGACTTGTCGACGATGGCCTCGAGCAGGTCGGCCACACCCGCGTTGTCGTCGTCGCGGACCTTGCCGAGGTCCTCGAGCAGCGCGGTGAAGCCCTTGATGCAGGCGATCGAGCGGGTGGCGATGCCCGGGGCGTCCTCGGGGCGCCCCAGCGCCTCGACGAACGAGATGCGCTCACGCTCGGCGAGGGCGGCGACGACGGCCTCGGCGCGGTCGCCGATCCCGCGCTTGGGGACGTTGAGGATGCGGCGCAGGTTGACCGTGTCGGCCGGGTTGGACAGCACGCGCAGGTAGGCCAGCGCGTCCTTGACCTCGCGGCGCTCGTAGAACCGCGTGCCGCCGACGACCTTGTAGGGCAGGCCGACGCGCACGAAGACCTCTTCGAGGGCACGCGACTGCGCGTTGGTCCGATAGAAGACGGCGACGTCGCCGGGCTTCACGCCGTGCTCGTCCCCGAGCTTGTCGATGGTGCGCGCGACGAACGACGCCTCGTCGTGCTCGTTGTCGCCGACGTAGCCGATGATCGGCGCGCCCGAGCCGGAGTCGGTCCAGAGGTTCTTCTTGCGGCGCGACTCGTTGCGCGAGATGACGGCGTTGGCGGCGGTGAGGATCGTCTGCGTGGAGCGGTAGTTGCGCTCGAGCAGGATCGTCCGCGCCTCCGGGTAGTCCACCTCGAACTCGACGATGTTGCGGATCGTCGCGCCACGGAACGCATAGATCGACTGGTCCGCGTCACCGACGACGACGAGCTCGCTCGGCTCGACGGCGTGTTCGCCACGCTTGGCGTCCGAACCCACGAGCTCGCGAATCAGTTGGTACTGCGCGTGGTTCGTGTCCTGGTACTCGTCGACCATGACGTGGCGGAACCGGCGGCGGTAGTGCTCGGCGACGTCCGGGAAGGCCTGCAGCATGTGGACCGTGAGCATGATGATGTCGTCGAAGTCGAGCGCGTTGGCCTGACGCAAACGGCGTTGGTATGCCGTGTAGGCGTCCGCGAGCAGCCGTTCCGTATGGGTGCCACCCGGGTTCTCGGCGCTGGGCTCGGAACCCACGCGGGCGGCATACGTCTCCTCGTCGATCAGCTCGTTCTTGAGGTTGCTCACCTGGTGGCTGAAGGTGCGCGGGTTGTAGCGCTTGGGGTCGAGGTCCATGTCGCGGATGACCATCGACATGAGGCGCTGGCTGTCGGCGGCGTCGTAGATCGAGAACGTCGACTTCATGCCGACCTTGTCGGCCTCGCGGCGCAGGATCCGCACGCAGGCGCTGTGGAACGTCATGACCCACATCGCTCGGGCGCGCGGGCCGACGAGGTCCTGGACGCGCTCGCGCATCTCGGCGGCGGCCTTGTTGGTGAAGGTGATGGCGAGGATCTGGCCGGGCTGGACGCCTCGGGCGGCGAGGAGGTAGCCGATGCGGTGGGTCAGGACGCGCGTCTTGCCCGAGCCGGCGCCGGCGATGATGAGGAGCGGTCCGCCGGCGTGGATGACGGCTTCGCGCTGCTCCTCGTTGAGGCCTTCGAGGAGCTCCTCGGGGTCCTGGGCGGACGTCGATCCCCAGGCGGGCTCCGGCGGCGCCTGGTCGTCCGACATCGCCCACGAGGGGACGCCGGCAGCGTTGACGAGCGCTGCGTGGGCGCTCACGTGCGTGTCGTGGTCCGTCGTGGGGGCGTTGTCGGGGTCCGTGGCGGAATCGGGCTCGCCGAGGCCCGTCCCGTTGAAATCCATGCCATCAAAAAGGGTGCTCATCTTGGCCACAACCCTACGTCGTGGCACCCACAGTGCCCGAACGCCTGTGCGTCAGCGAGCGACCCCTTGGGCCGGGATGATCAGCTTCTGTCCGACAGTGATGAGGTTGATGTCGTCGAGCTTGTTCACGGCGGCGATGTCGATCCAGCGTTTGCCGAACCTCTCTGCCAGCTCGGACACCGTGTCGCCCGCGACCACCGTGTACTCGAGGTCGACGCCGCTGTCCGCGACATTGATGACCTGACCGACCTGGATCTGGTTCGGGTCGTTGATCGGGTTCCACCGCAGGAGGTCGGCCAGGGTGCGGTTGTAGGTCTGGGCGATCCCACTCAGGGTGTCACCGGAGACGACGGTGTGGGTCGTGGGCAGGATGCTGGGTGTGCTCATGGAGCCAGCCAACCGGACGTCGGTCAGCGTCGGCAATGGCACGCGTGGGCCGTTCCACCGTTCGCGCAGCCAGCGGTCGTGGCTCGCCACGATGACGGTCACGGGCGTGCGAGCGAGCGCGGCCTCGACCTCTTCGACGAGGGCGAGGCTGAGGTGGTTGGTCGGCTCGTCGAGAAGCAGGAGCTCGGGCTGCTCACCGATGACGATGGCCAGGGCGAGCCGTCGTTGCTGCCCCTCGCTGAGGAGCCCGACCGGCCGGTCGACGTCGCGGGGGTGGATGAGGCCGAGCTCGCCGAGGAGCAGTTCCGACCCGGTCGCGCGATAGGTCGCCCGCACCGTCGCGCTCGGGTCGGCGAACTCGACGTCCTGGGTGAGGAGGCCGATGCGGCGGGCCGACACCTGCACGTCGCCGGCAGTCGGGCGCGACGCGGCCCGCGAGCACCTGCAGCAGGGTGGACTTGCCGGAGCCGTTGGATCCCTCGACGAGGACGTGCTCCCCCGCGGCGACGTCGAGCCGCGGCACGCGGACGCGCCCGTCGACGACGAGATCGCGCACGCGGACGGACCCGGCGCCTGCTGCCGTGAAGTCCGCAGCGAACCTCAGCGGTGGGCGCGGCTTGCGCACCTGGTCGCGTTCGAGGACCTCGATGCGTTGCTGGGCGTCACGACTTCGGCGGCTCGCGGACTTCTGCACCCGGGCGCCCTTGAACGCGTGGATGAACTTGTCGTTGTCCCGCGGCGCGCGGTTGTGCGCGACGTCGCTTGTCGTCGTGCGCGCAGCGGTACGCAAGTCGGCAAGCTCGGCCTGCTGGGCGGCATACGCCTCCTCCCAGCGTCGCTGGGAATCGTGACGAAGCGTCAGGTATGCCGTGTAGTTGCCGGTGAATCGTCGCCCGCCTTCGCCGTCGGTCCCGAAGTGGCTGGGGTCGAGGTCGACGACCGCGGTGCAGACGGTGTCGAGGAAGGTGCGGTCGTGGCTGGCGACGAGGACGGCGCCGGGGAGTTGGTTGAGCTCGGACTCGAGGTGGTCGAGGGCCTGGTCGTCGAGGTGGTTGGTGGGTTCGTCGAGGACGAGGCACTCGGGGCGTCGGGTGAGGAGGGCGGCGAGGGCGAGGCGGCTGCGTTGGCCTCCGCTGAGCTCGGCGATCGTGCGGGTGCGGTCGATGGCGTCGAGGCCGAGGCGGTGGGCGGAGACCTCGGCTCGGCGGTCGGCGTCCCAGGCGTCGTGGAAGGTCGCCCAGGTGAGGAGTTCGTCATAGGCCTGTGCCGCAACGGGATTGGTGAGGTCGTGGCTGAGTAGTTCGAGGCGCGCGACGGCATCGTGGAGTGGCGCGAGGGCCTGCGTGAGGACGTCGCCGACGGTGTCGTGGGGTTCGAGTCCGCTGTCCTGGGCGAGGTAGCCGAGGTCTGTTGGTGTGGTGATCGTGCCGTGGTTGGGCTGCTCGATCCCGGCGACGAGACGGATGAGCGTCGACTTGCCAGAACCGTTTTCGCCGATGAGACCGACGCGTTGGCCCGGTGCGACGGTGAGGTCGATGGCGTCGAGGACGGTGCGGCCGGCATAGCCGTGCGAGACGTCGCGGACGGTGAGTGGGTGGGTCATGGAACTCCAGCGGGGAGGTTCGAGTGCTCGCGCGGGCGGGTGGCCTCGGGCGCGTGCGTGGTCGCTGGATCAGTTCTTCATGATGCGCACAAGGCTAGCGGTTGATGAAGGCCCGCCGCACCCGCGTTTTCCACGTCACCGGTGTGCCCGGATTCTCCGGTAGAGAGGTGTTGCGGTGACTGCCCATGAAGGCCAGTCCGGGCAGGCAGACGACACCAATGAGGACCAGAGCCCATCTGGGCACCGAGAACACGCACTCCGCCCTCGTCCGTGAGCAGCGCGGCGGCGCCCCAGATCACAGCCAGCCGTGAAAAGGGCAATGGCCACGAGCATGCCCCAGACCGGAACCCTTTCAGGGCTGCCGACTCGTTGTCCGCGGCGGCGGGCGAGCCAGACCTCAACGGTCCACGGCAGAACCCCCATGCACACCACCCAGGTCAGCCACAGGATGGCGAAGGACCAGTCGATGTCGACTGGTCCGGACCATGGCCCCGGCCCCAACCCATTGGCAAGTGCGACCAGCACTGGTGACCCCCGCGGTGGCCGCCATGATCCGCATCATCCACCGGCGCGATCTGGGCCTGATCCAGGTCATTGCGTAGTCCGTGGGTTGGCCGAACGCCTCCACGGGATCCTGTTGCGTGGCGATGACGTGGTGCTGCACCTCAGCCACGACCTCCCGGACCTGCTCCTCCTTCATGCCATTGAGGCGCAGTTGCTCCGCCAGAACCTCCGAGTACTTCCACAGGTCGACAGCCATCAGTCAGCCCTCCAGGGCTTGGGTCATGGTCTTTGAGAAGGCCTGCCATCCAGCTCGCCCGGCGTCGAGCTCGGCGCGGCCGGCTGCAGTCAGCCAGAAGTACTTCCGTGGGGGTCCGGACTGCCCGGTGACCCATTCGCTCTTGACGAGACCGTCCTCCTCGAGGCGACCCAGTAGCGGGTAGATCGTGCCGCCCTTGATCCCCTCGAATCCGAACTCCGCCAGGGAGGCCATGAGGGTGTAGCCGTACGCCGAGGTCTCGCGCGACAGGGCTGCGAGCACGGCGAGATCGAGGACACCTTTGAGCCACTGACTCTGTCGATCCTCACGCACCTTGGCCTTCCCCATGGCTAGATAGTTCTGCAACCTAGATAGGAATGTCAACTAGTGCGCGCCGGAGCCCCTGTCAGTGGCCGCTTGCTACGGTGGTTGATGAGGCGACTGTGCTTTGGCGTGCCCGTTTGGCGAATTGCGGTTGTGCCAGTTGCGAATTCAGCCCAGAGCGTAGCCCGAAATCCTTGACTCTAGAACTCACGTTCGAGTATTCTTGGGTCATGGAAAGCACCGCCGCGACCGCCGCCCTTGAGGGCCGGTATGCCGCGTTGCGCGCGTGCGCTGAGGGGTTGAGTTCCGAGGAACTCCTGGACGTCATCGAACTCGCCCAGCGGGAGAAGGACGCGGCGTCGGCCCGGCAGGCGGTCGCGTTGGCGCACCTGTCCGCGCGCGATGCGCACCGGCAGGAGGACGGCACCTGCGTGGAGGTCCATCACGGGTTGGGGCACCAGCGCCTGGACGGTCCGGAGTTGGCGGCGCCCCGGTTGGGGTGTTCGGTGTTTGTGGCGACGAACCGGATCCTGGACGCGATCCGGCAGATGACCCGCACCCCGGCCGTGGTCGATGCCATGGCCTCGGGGGACTTGGATGAGTACCGTGCCCGGGTCGTCACGGAGGAGACCGAGTTCCTGTCGCCCGAGTCCGCGGCTGAGGTCGTGGACCGGGTCAAGGACGTGTGGGGACAGCTGACGGTCGGGCCGTTGCGGCAGCTGCTGGCGCGCACGGCGGCGCAGGTCGATCCGGATGCGGTGGCCCAGGAAGCTGAGGAAGAGCGGGCCCGGCGCGGGTTGACCCGCCGCACCGGCGAACACGGCACCGACCACTGGCGTGGGGACTTCCGTGTCGAAGACGCGAGAGGGGCGTGGGCTGCCGTGACCGAACGCGCCCGCCAGCTCGTGCGCGAGAAGAAGGCCGGCAACCTCGAGTTGGCTCGCGCTGACGCGATGATGGAACTCATCCTCGAACACAGCGACGTCAAGGTGATCGTCCACGCCACCCGCGCCGCCGACGACGAAGCGCGACCCGCCGACACCACCGCGACGCCCACGAGACCGACGCGACGCCAGCGACAGCCCACGCCCACAGGCGCCTGCAGCGACGCCACCGCCGGCGACGCGACCAGCGTCCGCAGCACGACCAGGCATCAGCAGCAGCCACCGCCGAGGACCGCCAGCAGCCGCACGGACCACAGCCTCCGCAGCGCGCTCGGCCTCAGCAGCAGCCGCCGCCACCGCGCGAGGCCGCTGACACCGCGGCGACCGGTGCGGCGGAGGACCTCGTCGAGGTCGGTGGGCTCGGGCAGGGCGGGACAACGTTCGTCCGCCGTGAATGGCTCGACCAAGCCGGCACCTCCGACCCCGAACGTGAACTGACCTGCGACACGGCACCGGTGCGCTCGTGCACGGCGACGTGCCCGCCGCGTTGGCCCGGGGTCAGGCACCCGCCCGACGCGCTCACCGCAAAGCCGAACGCTCCGGCCAGGACCTCGAAGACTTCAGCCAGTCCTACCGGGTGCCCGACGGCATGGCCCGCCTCATCCGGTTACGCGACGGATCCTGCCGCTTCCCCGGATGCACCGTGCCCGCACGCCAGTGCGACCTCGACCACGTCCGCGCCTGGCCGGCCGGCCCCACATCCCCGATCAACCTCATGTGCCTGTGCCGGCGCCACCACCGCATCAAGCAACGCGACGGCTGGACCGTGCAAACTCCACCCCGACGGCACCGTCACCTGGACCGACCCCACCGGGCTGCAACAAACCACCTGGCCCGTGGACCACCTCCACCTCGTCACCGCCGGGCACACCCACCGCGACCCCACCACGACCGGGCGCATCGCGAACGACCCCGCCGACATCCCCACCACCTTCGAAGAAGAACTCATCGAACTCCTCGGCGGACCCGCCAACGCCCAACCCCGCGCCCACCCGATCTCGTTCGACATGCGCGGCAACACCTACGGCGGACCACCACACCCCATCGACCTCGACTTCAACCCCGGCTGGGACCGCTACGTCATCGACTTCCCACCCCGCCCGCCATCCCCACCACAGCCCATTCCGTTCTGAGTGGACCCGGACCGCGCCGCGAAGGTGAGCGGACGGCATACGGTGTCGTGCATGGCCTCTCGCAAGGGTGAATTCGGCGAACCGGTGATTCTCGACGTTGCCGGCCACGAGGTGAAGCTGTCGAGCCCCGAGCGCGTCTACTTCTCCGCACGAGGTGAGACCAAGCTCGACCTGGCGAACTACTACCTCTCCGTCGGCGACGGCATCCTCAACGCCCTGCGCGAGCGGCCGACGATGTTGCACCGCTTCCCCGACGGGGTCGACGGCAAGAAGGTCCACCAGAAGCGCGTCCCCCGCGGCGCCCCACCCTGGCTCGAGACCGTGCGGCTGCACTTCCCGCGATACGGGTTGCACGCCGACGAACTCTGCCCGACCGACGTCGCCCACATCATCTGGGCCGTGCAGATGAGTACCGTCGAATTCCACCCCTGGAACAGTCGCCGCGCCGACACCGAACAGCCCGACGAATGGCGCATCGACCTCGACCCCATGCCCGAGGCACCCTTCGACCGCGTGCGCCGCGTCGCCCACGTCGCCCACGAAGTCCTCGACGAGCTCGGCGCCACCGGCTTCCCCAAGACGAGCGGCGGCCACGGCCTCCACGTCTACGTCCGCATCGCGCCCGACCACGGCTTCCAGGACGTGCGCCGAGCCGCCCTCGCCTTCGCCCGCGAGGTCGAACGCCGCGCCCCCGAGGACGTCACGACGACCTGGTGGCGCAAGGACCGCGACCCCGAAGCGGTGTTCGTCGACTACAACCAGAACGCTCGCGACCACACGATCGCGAGCGCCTATTCGGTGCGCGGCAACACGATCGGCACCGTCTCGACCCCGATCACGTGGGACGAGGTCGACGACGTCGAACCCCAGGACTGCACCATCGCCACCGTGCCGGAGCGCTACGCGAAGCTGGGCGACCTCCACGCCGACATCGACAAGCACGTCTTCGACA
Source organism: uncultured Actinomycetota bacterium (assembly GCA_963807825.1). Lineage (GTDB taxonomy): Bacteria > Actinomycetota > Actinomycetes > Actinomycetales > Dermatophilaceae > Knoellia. Next base: position 52,919 of record CAWEDC010000010.1, on the reverse strand, counting down.
TCGCGCCCCTGCTCGAGTGGGCCGACCGCGACGAACGCGAGGGTGCCGACACCCCGCCAGAGCCCGAGGACGACGAAGCGAAGCCATGACGGCCGACAGGCAACGTCACGCGGCACCGACGGAGTGACGCGCGTCGGCCCCGACAAGCACCCCATCACCGGCCAGCCCTTCCTCTCCCCCGTCCCGCCCGGCACCGGCTGGCCCGGCGACCCCGCCACCCCACAGACCCCCGTCGCCCACAACGCCGACGAGGTCCACGAACTCGCCGCCAGCGCTCTCAGCCTCACCGACGTCGACGCCCGCGTCACCGTCTGCCGTGCCTGCCCACGACTCGTCGACTGGCGCGAAACCGTTGCGAGACAGGACCGTCGGGCATCCTTCGCCGACCAGCCCTACTGGGGACGGCCCGGCCCATCGTTCGGCGACCCCGACGCCACCGCCCTCATCGTCGGCCTCGCACCAGCAGCCAACGGCACCAACCGCACCGGCCGCATGTTCACCGGCGACGCCTCCGGCGACTTCCTGTATGCCGCCCTCCACCGCACCGGCTACGCGAACCAGCCGACCTCGGTCGGCGCCGGCGACGGCCTCGAGCTGAGCGGCATACGCATCGTTGCGGCGGTGAGGTGCGCACCTCCCGAGAACAAGCCCACGCCCACCGAAAGGGCCACCTGCGCGACGTGGCTCGGCCGCGACCTCGAACTCCTCGGCGACCGCCTGCGCGTCATCATGACCCTTGGCGAGATCGGCTGGAAGGGCGTTCTCGCCGCCACCACGACTCTCGGCTGGACCGTCCCCGCGCCCCGCCCGAAGTTCGGCCACGCGACCGAAGCCATCCTCCGCACCCCCAGCGGGCACCCCGTCCGCCTCATCGGCTGCTATCACGTCAGCCCGCACAACACCTACACCAAGCGCCTCACCCCGGCGATGCTCGACGCCGTCCTGACCAGCCTGCGCCCCTGACCAACCTGCGACTGACACCCAACTCCGCAGATGCGGGACTACAGTGTGCCTCATGCCGCAAATGCGCCTCTCCGAAGCAGCGATGTTCCTCGGCGTCAGTGACGACACCGTCCGACGCTGGGTCGACAGCGGCGCCCTCGACGCCCACACCGACGACGCCGGCCGCAAGGTCGTCGACGGTCACGCCGTCGCACTCCTCGCCCGCGAACAGGCCCGCGCCGTCACCGACCCGTCGAGCGTCGGCCGCTCCGCCCGCAACCGCTTCGTCGGCCTCGTCACCAACATCACCATGGACACGGTGATGGCCCAGGTCGAGCTGCAGTGCGGCCCCTTCCGTGTCGTCTCGCTCATGTCGAGCGAAGCCGTCCGCGAGCTCGAACTCGAGCTCGGTTCCGTAGCCGTCGCCGTCGTGAAGTCGACGTCCGTCATCGTGGAGACCCCGTGAACAGCCAAGGCAAAACCATCACGTATGCCGTCCGCTCGTCCATCGCTGTCGCCAGCCTTCTGCTCGTGGCCGGGTGTGGATCGAACGACACCCCCGACGGCACGGATACGCCTGCGGCACAGTCGAGTTCGTCCGCACCAACTCCTCGCACGCTCACCGTCTTCGCCGCAGCCTCGTTGCAGAAGTCGTTCGAGCAGATCGGCAAAGACTTCGAGAAGGCCCACCCCGGAGTGACCGTGAAGTTCAGTTTCGGTGGCTCGTCCGGCCTGGTCTCACAGCTCTCCGACGGCGCCCCCGCCGACGTCCTCGCCACCGCCAACGAGTCGACGATGAAGAAGGCCGTCACCGAGGGTCTCGTCACCGGCGAACCCACGCCGTTCGTCTCGAACACCCTCCAGATCGTCGTGCCCAAGGACAACCCCGCAGGCATCAAGTCGCTCGCCGATCTCACCAAGCCCGGCGCCAAGGTCGTCCTGTGCGCCCCGGCCGTGCCCTGCGGCGCCGCAGCCGTCTCCGTCGAGAAGGCCGCCGGCATCGACATCAAGCCGGTGAGTGAGGAGCAGGCCGTCACCGACGTGCTCGGCAAGGTGCGCTCCGGTGAGGCCGACGCCGGCCTCGTCTACGTCACCGACGTCAAGGGCGCCGGCGCAGAGGTCACCGGCCTCGACTTCGCCGAGGCCAAGTCAGCCATCAACATCTACCCGATCGCCTCGCTCAAGGGAGCCAAGGACGCCACGCTGGCCGGTGAGTTCGTCACGGCCATCACCGGCGCCGAGGGCCAGAAGGTGTTGCAGGCAGCGGGCTTCGCCGCTCCGTGACCCGAATCCTTCGGCCGACCGGTCCGACGATCCCCCGGTGGCTGCTGATCCCGGCAGCCATCGGGGCTCTCCTCGTCGCCGTACCCATCGGGGCCATGGCGCTGACGGTCGACTGGGCCAACTTCTGGCCGTTGATCAGCTCCGAAGCATCCACCGACGCTCTCTGGCTCAGCCTGCGCACCGCCACCGCGAGCACCGTCCTGTGCCTGCTCTTCGGCATCCCCCTCGCCGTCGTCCTCGCCCGCACCAACGGCACCGCCGCCACCCTCCTGCGCAGCCTCGTCCTGCTCCCCCTCGTCCTTCCACCCGTCGTCGGCGGCATCGCCCTGCTCCAGGCCTTCGGCCGGCGCGGAGTCCTCGGCCACACCCTCGACGTCCTCGGGATCGAGATCGCCTTCTCCACCACCGCCGTCGTCATCGCCCAGACCTTCGTCGCGATGCCCTTCCTCGTCCTCAGCCTCGAGGGCGCCCTGCGCGCGGCCGGCACCCGCTACGAGGACGTCGCGGCCACCCTCGGCGCCGCACCCACCACCGTCTTCCGGCGCGTCACCATCCCGCTCGCCCTCCCCGGCCTCATCTCCGGCACGATCCTCGCCTTCGCCCGCTGCCTCGGCGAGTTCGGCGCGACCATCACCTTCGCGGGGTCCCTGCAGGGCACGACCCGCACGCTCCCCCTCGAGATCTACCTCCAGCGCGAGGGCGACCCCCGCGCCGCCGTCGCCCTCTCGCTCGTCCTCGTCGCCGTCGCCGTCCTCGTCATCGGCCTCACCCGCGCCCGGCGCGACTCCCTCGCGGCAGGCACGCCATGACCCAGACTTCCCAGCGCCCCACCTTCGAGATCGACCTGACCGTCGCCCACCGCGATGTCGACGTCCACGTGAGGGTCGAGGAGGGCGAGACCCTGGCCCTGCTCGGCCCCAACGGCGCAGGCAAGTCGACGATCCTCGCCGCCGCCGCGGGACTCCTCCGCCCCGACACCGGCACGGTGCGACTCGGCGACCGCATCCTCTCCGACCAGGCCTCCCACACCTGGATCCCGCCCCACGCCCGCGGCGTCGCCCTCCTCGCGCAGGAGGCCCGCCTCTTCCCCCACCTCAGCGCCCTCGACAACGTCGCCTTCGGACCTCGAGCCACCGGCACCCCGCGCCGCGCCGCAGCCGAGCGGGCGGCGACGTGGCTCGAAAAGGTGGGCATGGCGGCATACGCCGATCGTCGCCCCCACGAACTGTCCGGCGGCCAGGCGCAGAAGGTCGCCATCGCCCGCGCCCTCGCCACCGAACCCGCCGTCCTCCTCATCGACGAACCCCTCTCCGCGCTCGACGTCGAAGTCGCGCCCGACGTCCGTGACCTCCTGCGCCGCGTCACCCACGACCGCACGACGATCCTCGTGACCCACGACGTCCTCGACGCGGCGCTCCTCGCCGACCGGGTCGCCGTCATCCACGGCGGACGGGTCGTCGAAGAGGGCGAGACCGCGCGCGTGCTCAGCCGCCCGACGAGCGACTTCGGCGCCCGGTTCGCCGGGCTCAACCTCATCCGCGGCCTGGCGGCCGAAGGAGCCCTGCGTATGCCGGATGGTCGCCTTCTGCACGGCATCGCGGACCAACCGTTCGGCGAGGATGAGCCCGTCGCCGCCGTCGTCGCACCCTCGGCCGTGAGCGTCCACCTCGAGGCACCGCACGGCAGCCCCCGCAACAGCCTCGACGCCACCGTCGTCGACCTTGAGCCGCACGGGCACCTCGTGAGGGTCCGCACCGACCTGCTCAGCGCGGACATCACCCCCGCCGCAGTGGCCGACCTCAAACTCACCCGAGGCGATCGGGTCGTGCTCGCGGTCAAGGCCACCGAGGTCCACCTGCACCGCGCCTGACGTCCCCAGAAAGATCGCGGTTAGCCTGACGTGATGACTTCCGGTTCCTCGCTGCCCGAGTCCGCCCCCGCCCTCGTCGTGACTGCTCACGGCGGAGGCGATGTCCTCGAGGTCCGGGACCAGTCCCTCCCCGAGCCCGGCCCAGAGCAGGTCCTCGTGCGGGTTGCCGCCGCGGGCGTGAACTTCATCGACACCTATCAGCGCGAGGGCGTCTATCCGATCCCCACGCCGTTCGTGTGCGGCAACGAGGGCGCCGGCGAGATCGTCGGTGTCGGCGAGGAAGTCAGCTGCTTCGTCGTCGGCGACCGCGTCGCCTGGGGTCAGGGCCTTGGCTCGGCGCAGACCTACGCAGCCGTCGACACCAAGAACCTCGTCCACGTGCCGCCGGGCGTCGACCTCGAGACCGCGGCCGCCGCGATGCTCCAGGGCCTCACGGCGCACTACCTCTCCACGAGCACGTATGCCGTGCAGCAGGGCACCGTCGCGCTCGTCCACGCCGCGGCCGGTGGCGTCGGACAGGTCCTCACCCAGATGATCAAGAAGCGCGGCGGACGCGTCATCGCCACCGCCGGCTCTGCCGAGAAGCTCGAGACCGCCCGCGAGCGCGGCGCCGACGACCTCCTCAACTACAGCGAGGTCGACGACCTTGCGGTCGCTGTCCGCGAGCTCACCGAAGGCGAGGGTGTCCATGTCGTCTATGACGGTGTCGGCAAGGACACGTTCGAGGCGTCGCTGGCCTCCCTTCGTCCGCGCGGGCTCATGGTCCTCTACGGCGCGGCCAGTGGGCAGGTTCCTCCACTGGACCTGCAGCGCCTCAACAAGCTGGGTTCGCTCTTCGTCACCCGGCCGAGCCTTGGCGCCTACATCGCGACCCCCGACGAGCTGCGTGCGCCGCGCGACCGAACTCTTCGAGTGGATCGAGTCCGGTGAGGTGCAGATCAGCGTCGGTGGGCGCTACCCGCTCAGTGACGCGCACACGGCATACGCCGATCTCGAAGGCCGCCGCACCCAGGGCAAGCTCCTGCTCATCCCCTGATCGAGGCGGGGCGAGCTCAGCTCGCCGAGGTCCACAGGACGGCGATGAGGGTGTTGAGCACGGCGAGGGCACCGGCAGCGTGAACGAGCTGCGGGTTGCCCTGGCCGCGACGCTCACGCCCGGCTGCGATCTCGGCACAGGCCGCCACGGCGATCGCGATGAGGAGCTTGACGCCGATCTTCGTGTGGTTGAGCGGCTCGTCACCGGCTTCGTTGAGGCCGACGAGGATGAGCCCGGTGATGATCTGCGCCCGCGCACCCCAGACCAGGGCCGGTGTCGGAACACCCCGCGCGACGAACACTGCACTGCCGACGATCGCGGCGAGGCCGAGCAGGTGCAGGACGACGAAGACGTTGATGAGGAAATCCATGGGTCGAGGCTAGCGCCCAGCCTCAGACCAGGCGACGGCCCATCGCCCACGCCGTGAGCTCGTGGCGCGATGACAGCTGGAGCTTGCGCAGGACCGAGGACACGTGCGTCTCAACGGTTTTCACCGAGATGAAGAGTTCCTTGGCGACTTCCTTGTACTGGTAGCCGCGGGCGATGAGGCGCATGACCTCACGCTCACGGGCCGACAGCCGGTCGAGCTCCTCGTCGACCTCGGCGATCTCGCCCGCCGCCGCACCGAAGGCGTCCAACACAAAACCCGCCAGCCGCGGCGAGAAGACCGCGTCGCCGTCGGCCACGCGCCGCACCGCCGTCCCGAGGTCGCGGGCCGTGATCGTCTTGGTGACGTAGCCGCGAGCGCCCGCCCGGATGACCGCGATGACGTCCTCGGCAGCGTCCGACACCGACAGGGCCAGGAAGCGCACCGGCGCCCCCGCCTCGGTGTCGACGCCGAAGCAGCCGTTGATGACGTCGGCGCCACCCTTGCCCGTGCCGCCGGGCAGGTGGACGTCGAGGAGCACGACATCGGGCCGCGTCTCGCGGATGACCTTGACCGCGGCCTCGACGTCCGGCGCCTCCCCGACGATCTCGATCGTGGCAGCAGCCTCCTCGGCCAACTCGCTGCGCACCCCTGTGCGGAACATCCGGTGGTCGTCGACGAGGACGACGCGAACCGGACCGGTTCGGGGCGCCGGGGTCTTCTTGGGCTGCGTCGGCTGCGTCATGACTGTTCTCCTTCGAGAGGCGGCAGCGTGAGCTCCACCTCGGTTCCGTCCTCACGGCGGCGGACCTTGGCGGTGCCTCCGTGTCGTTCCATCCTGCCGAGGATCGAGGCGCGCACGCCCAACCGGTCCTCGGGGATGTCGGCCATGTCGAATCCTTCGCCGCGGTCGCGGACGAACGCGTCGACCCCTCCGGGGCCAATCTCGGCGTATGCCGTCACGGGCGCCTTCCCGTGCCGCGTCGCGTTGAGCATGGCCTCGCGCATCGCTCGGACGAGCGCGGTGCCGTGCTCCTCGAGCGGGCGGTCACCGGTGACGACGAGGTCGATGACGACCCCGTTGAGGTCCTCGACGTCGTGCGCGGCGGCCGTGACAGCGGAGGCGAGGGTCTCATCGGAACCGGCGGGACCGGCATACAGCCACGAGCGCAGCTCGCGCTCCTGGGCGCGGGCAAGTTGGGTGACCGACGCGGGGTCGTGCGAGCGGCGCTGGATCAGCGCGAGGGTCTGGAGGACGGAGTCGTGGAGGTGGGCAGCGATGTCGGCGCGCTCGTTGGCGCGGGCGGCGACCTCCTGCTCCTCGCGGTAGTCGCGCCACAGTCGGACGACCCACGGAGCGGCGATGAGGGTGGCGCCGACGAGGACGGCGACGGTGGCGAGCAGGGCGTCCCCGATCGCGGCGAAGGAGTTGCCGCGGATCGTGAGGACGAGGATGCCGATGACCGCGACGGTGATGCCGAGCCCCAGGCGCAGGACGAGCATGCCGCGGTCCTGCTGCTGGGTGCCGAGCCACTTGGTGCGCTCGGCGTCGTCGAGGTGTGACCACGCGACCGCGACACCGGCCGCGATGAGGATCAGCGGAAGCAGCACGCCGGCGCGCACGTCGACCCCGGCCCACTGGAGGCCGACGACGGTGCCGATGAGGACGAGCATCCCGCCGGCGGCAACGAACATGCCCCACCGGGACTCGCTCAGGCCGGACACCGCACGCAGCGCACCGGGTTCGCGCTGCTCACCGGCGATGTCGCTCGAGGGCGTCACGACCCAGAGGAAGAGATAGATCGGCAGGCCCGGACCGGTGACCGCGAGCACGATGAATGCCAGGTGCACCCAGCGCAGCCGCACCCCCAGGTGCTCGGCGATGCCGACACACACTCCCCCGAGCAAGCGGCCCCCGAGGGGTCGGGTCAGGGCCGGTCGTCCCTCGGGGAGGTCGACGGCCTGGTCCCTCATGCGCTCGTACGGTGTGGCCACACCCCCATCCTGTCGCACGAACGCAAGGAAGTCGGCGGGTGCAGGGGTCTCACAGGGGTCACCTCAGGGGGTCGTCAGGGTCGACCCTCATGGCAGGGAGGGCCTGCGTCCGCCACTGTTGGTGACATGACGCAGACACCTCACGCGGCGGACACCGCCCAGTCCCACGGAAGCAAGTTCTGGGACGACATCCTCTCCCTCGGCATCCGCCGTGACCGCTCCCGCCAGTGGTTCGGCGGCGTGTGCTCCGGCATCGCCCGCAGGGTCGACGTCGACCCCGTGCTGATCCGGGCCGCCGTGATCGGGCTGACCCTCTTCGGTGGCTTCGGTGTCGTCGTCTACCTCGTCGCGTGGCTCCTGCTCCCCGACGAGAGCGGCCGCATCATGGCCCGCGACGCGATCAACCGCGACGGGAGCACTGACGCCGGTGGCGCGATCGCGCTGTCGATCGTCGCGCTCCTGGTCATCGCAGCGATGGTCTTCGGGGACAACGGGTTCCTGCTCGGCTGGGGCATCGTCCCGCTCGCCATCATCGGCTGGTTCGTGTGGCGTCACCAGCAGCGCAAGGACGGCGTCGCGGCCTCACCGTGGACGTCCACTTCGCAAAGTGGTCCCGTCGGACCGGACGTGTATGCCGCCAGCTCGGCTCCCGCGTCCTACGCACCGAGCGCTTCCACCGGCTCCACCGCGCCCCCGCGCCAGCTGGGCCACGGGCCAGACGGCCGCCGCGCCCTCCGGCTCCGGCTCCGGCTCTGACGCCTGGCAGCCGCCTCCGGCTCCGCCCGTCCCGCCGCGTGCGCACCTGCCCCTCGCTCCCCCGCCCCCGCCGCGTCCGCGACGCCGCAGCGCACGGTTCGCCGGATTCGCGCTCGTCCTGGGCGTCGCGATCGTCGGCTACGGCGCCGGCCTCATGCTCGACGGGCCGCTGGACTTCTCCGGCTCGCGTGAACTCCTCGGAGGCGTCATCGCCCTCGGCGCAGCCTCCCTGGCGACCCTGATCATCGGGCTCACGGGTCGACGCAGCCTCATGTCCGTCGCCCTCGTGTTCATCCTGGGCATCGGCACCGCCGGTGCAGCGGTCGGCGAGGACACCTGGGGCAACGGTCAGGGCACGCGCACCTGGACCCCGTCGCTGTCCACGACCACGACGCGCTACGAGCTCGGCGCCGGCGAGACCACCGTCGACCTCCGCCCCCTCGCACAGCAGCTCGCGAACCCCACCCAGGTGCCGCCCGTGCCGACGCCGAGCCTCGCGCCGAGCGCAAGTGGGGCGCCGACCCCGAGCATCGCCCCGACCCCGAACGCTGGCGCACCCACGATTCCCCAGGAGATCGAGATCAAGCAGGGCGTCGGTGAGATGACGATCATCGTGCCGGAAGGCGCCAACGCCCAGATCCGCGGCCACGTCAGCTTCGGCGACGTCGAGGTCCGGGGCGACCTGCCCGGCGGAGTCTCGGCCCGCGACCGGGGCGACGAGGACGGACCCAGCGAGACGGTGACCGTCAACGTCGGCACCGGCGTCCCCACCATCATCGTCCGCGCCGACATCACCGCCGGCAAGATCACCATCCAGGAGGGCTGACCCATGAGCCAGCACGACGACACCAAGAACATCCCCACGGGCAGCGACGAGACCACGACTCTCGAGACCCTCCTCGACTCGTCCCACCCCGAGAAGGCGAACCTCGAACCGTCACCCGCGCCGGCAGACGCGTCGCCCTACGCCTCGCAATATGCGGCACCAGCCTGCCCCAGTCGGCCATGCCGGAGTACAAGTCCAGCCCGGCTCCGACAACCTCCGTCTTCGGACTCCTCGGCCTGCTCACCGCGATCGCGGTGCTCGTCAGCAAGTCCACCGATCTCGACATCCCCTGGGGTGTCGTCGGACCCGTCGCCGTCGTCGGCGCCGGCGTCCTGCTCGTCGTCCTCGGACTGGCGGGTCTGCGTGGTCAGCGGTTCAGGGGCTGAGCGCTGATCACAAGGGCACGCCGGCAACGGCGAGCGCTTCTGGGACCGAGCTCGCGAGCGGCAGGCTCGTGAGCTCGGTCTCGGGCATCCACCGGGCGGCCGAGGTCGAACCGCCCACGTCGAGCACCACCGGGTCGGTCGGCTCGGGGCAGTGAGCGGTGTGGAACAGGCGGACTGCGTGGAAGTCCTCCACCCGCCCGTTCGGCGCCCGACCCACCCAGTGCCGGGTCATGACGGTGAGCAGCGCGACGTCCACGACGTGTTGTCCGGTCTCCTCGTGGACCTCGCGAACGACAGCGTCGGTCGGGTCCTCGCCGGGGTCGAGGCCGCCGCCGGGCAGGTTCCAGAGACCCTCGGCATTGGTCCTGGCCGACAGCTCGGTCATGAGGATTCCCCGGGAACTGCGCACGACGGCATACGCCGCAATCCGTTGGTACGGAACCACATTCGCAAGGTCGGCCGCTGCAAGACCGTCGTCGTGCGCGACCCCGGAGTCCTCACGGGTGAGGACGGGAGCGCACGCGTCCACGGCATACGTGATCGTGAGGTCTTCGGATGAACTCCGCGTCGCTGACACCGCTCGACCGGTCCAGCCGCGTGCCGCCAGCTCGGTCGCGGGATCTGCGCCGTGGGCGAGCGCGAAGGCCTCAACCTCTCGATTCCCCTGCAGCGCAACGATGTCGATCATCGCGCGGTCACTCGGGCGCGGTCGTATTCAGCCAGCGTCGCCTCGACGATGCTGTCCCACGACTGCGCGGGAGGCGTGCCGAGGTTGTGCGCTCGCAGCTGCGCGAGGCGAGCGGGGTCGCCAGCGAGCTGCGCGAGTCCCGTGGCGAGGTCGTCATCGGAACCGCGGAGTATGCCGTTGCGCCCGTCCGTGACGAAGTCCTCCACTCCCGTGCCACGCAGGGCAGCGACGGCCAGGCCCGCGGTGCGGGCCTCGAGGGGGGCGATGCCGAAGGCTTCGAGGCGGGCCGTCGTGAGATAGATGTCGCTGCGCCAGTGCAGGTCGCGCAGCTGCTCGCGGGTGACCCGCCCGGGCAGGTGGATCCAGTCGATGCCGTGACGTTGGAGCTGCGCTGCGATGAGGCGTCGCTGGGGGCCGTCGCCGACGAGGTGCGCCTCGAGCCGGACGCCGGGCGCGGTGCGATCGAGTTGTTCGCGGGCCGAGCGGAGGACGTCGACGAGCGCGCCCGGACGCTTGCGCCGCACGAAACGCATGGCACTGACCACCCGCACGACGCCGTCGGCGGGACGGGTCGCATCCTGCATCGGGCGTGGGACGCCACCGGTCGACCTCGATGCCGTTGCCGAGGACGTGCACCTCGGCGCCGCCCGCGATGCCGGACACGCGCTCTGCCGCCATCGACGACACCGCGGAGAGGGCTGCTCCGGCTTCGCCCCAACGACGTGCGTGGCCGAGTGCGCGGAAGACGGGAGCGCTCCGCTCGATGACGCAGTGCCAAGTGGCGGCTGTCGGCAGACCCGCGTCGACGGCCACGCCGATCATGTCGGTGGCGAACGGGCTGACGACGCCCATGTGCCCGTGGGCGACGTCGAAGCCGCCGGACGTGAGGAGTTGGCGCACGTCGTCCTTGACGAACGGGTTGATCGGCGGGGCGCCGGGGATGCGGAGCGGGAGTCGGTGCACGATCACAGAGGTGCCGTCGCGCTCGTCGACCTCCACGTCGTGGGTGGTGTCCCGCGTGTCGCCCGGAGTGGCCGTGACGACCTCGACCTCGTGCCCTGCAGCGCTGAGCCGGTGCGCGAGATCGTGCACCTGGACCTCGATACCGCCGAGGCGAGGCAGATAGCAGTCCGACAACAGGGCGACCTTCACGAGCGTCAACCTTGCCATGCGTCAGGATGGACGCGATGACCCGCACGCTCGTGGCCTTCCACGCTCACCCCGATGACGAGGCACTCCTCACCTCCGGCACGATGGCCAAGGCCGCTGCCGAGGGGCACCGAGTCGTGCTCGTGATCGCCACCGACGGCGCCCTCGGCCTTGCCGCAACCGAGTTCAAGGGCGGCACGGACTTCACCCACGGCACGGCTCTCGCGGACGTCCGGTTGGAGGAGGCGCGTGCCTCGGCCGACGCCCTCGGTGTGGCCCGGGTCGAGTGGTTGGGCTACGCCGACTCCGGGCATGACGGTCCCATCCCGGACGACCCGCCCGGTCAGGTGCGCTTCTGCCGCGCACCTGTCGAGGAGGCCGCCGAGCGCCTCGCGGCCATCCTGCGCACCGAGCGGGCCGACGTCCTCCTCACCTATGACGCCGCCGGTGGCTACGGACACCGGGACCACGTGCGAGTCCACGAGGTCGGGGCCCGGGCCGCGGAGATCGCCCGCCTCTCGTCGAACACCGACACTCCGCGGGTCCTCGAGGCCACCGTCCCGCGCGACACGATCGCTCGTGCCGTGCGGCTCGTGGGCAAGGTCTACTCGTTCCCCGACGAGTTCGACCCCACGACGTTCGAGCGCAGCTTCACGCCTCGCGCCGACATCACCCACCGCATCAACGTCCGTCGCCAGGCCGGCGCCAAGCGAGCCTCGATGAGGGCTCACGCGTCCCAGGCGTCCAATGACGGTTCCCAGAGCGGGGATCGCACCCTCGCCGCCTTCCTCCGCATCCCCCGGCCCGTCTACGACCTCGTCTTCGGGCGCGAATGGTTCCGCGACCCGAACGCGAAGGCCTCAGACGGCATACGCACCGACATCTTCGAAGGACTGCCGTGAGCACTCGCACCAAGCAGGTCACCAGAGTCGTCCTCGGGCTGGGGCTTGCCGTGGCCCTCCTCGGCTGGGGCTTCCCGAGGTTCGCCAAGACGACGTGGGGCGAGGTCTGGGACCAGGTCCAGATGGTGTCGGTCTGGGAGGGCGTCGGCTTCCTCGGACTCGTCCTCGTGGGCCTCGGGTGCTACACCCTCACCTTCACCGGGTCGCTGCCGGGGCTGAGCAACTGGCGGGCGTTCATCGTCAACATCTGCGGCTCGTCGGTGAGCAACCTGCTCCCGGGCGGCGGCGCAGTGGGGCTCGCCGCGACCTACACGATCCTGCGGTCGTGGGGCTTCAAGAACCGTGACGTCTCGACCTCGGCGATCGTCACCGGTGTCTGGAACACGCTGGCCCGCATCGCCCTGCCCATCGTCGCGATCGTCATGCTGTGGGTCGGCAACGACGGGCTCGACAGAGCGCTGACGAGCGCGGCGTGGGCCGCGGCGCTCTCCGGGCTCGCGATCCTCGGTGCGTTCGTCGCAATCCTGGCCAGCGAGAAGGCCGCCCAGACCATTGGTCGCGGGCTCGACAAGTTCCTCGCACCGCTCTTCCGGCGCCGCAAGCGGACGATGAGCATCGACGCCCTCGTCCACGACATGCGCGGGCGGATCAACGAGGTCGTGCGCACCGGCTGGTTGCAGATGACCCTGGGGATGGTCGGGTTCTTCGGGTTCTACTACCTGCTGTTCGTGCTGATCATGCACTCGGTGGACGTGTTCCTGCCGCTCGGAATCCTCTTCGCGGCGTTCGCGATCGGGCGACTCCTCACGGCCGTCGGCATCACGCCGGGCGGCGTCGGGGTCACCGAGTCCGCCACCGTCATCGCGCTCGTCGGCTGGGGCGCCGACTCGGCCGCCGCGGCTGCCGGGGTCGTGCTGTTCTCGATCTTCACCCACCTCATGGAGGTGCCACTCGGCGCGCTCGGGTGGTTCGTCTGGTCAGTGAGCCCGCGCGTCAAGAACGCCACCGGCGAGGACGACGAGGACGCGGACCCGATCGACGACGAAGCCAGCACCGTCACCGCCTGACCAACCCCGACTTGGGGTCCTGGGGTCCGGGGGTCAGTCCTGGATGAAGACGAGGGCCATGGGGGTCTGCTCGCTGCCCTGACCGAGTGGGTTGTCGGCGAACATCTCCTCGAACCGCGACTTGTCGTCGGGCACGTCACTGCCGAGGACGTTGCGACCGATGTCGTTGGCGTCCATGACGATCGTCCCGGCAAACGACCCCTTGTAGGCCGCGGGCACCCGCGCGCGGATCCCTGCGGACAGCCGAGCAGCCACCTGGTCGGGGTCCTTGGGCGCGAGCTTCGCGGAGACGTTGGACGGGTACGCGGAGTACTCGGTCGGGCCGTCGATGGCCGCGATCTGGTTGCCCACGAGCTCGTAGAAGAGCCCCTTGCGGCCGATGGCCTTGCCCACGGCACCGCCCGCAGCGGCATAGAGCACGCGCGGGAGGCCCGCTTCCTCGATGGCGAGCTGCATCGTGAACGGTGAACCGAGGCCGATGCCAGCGGGGGTGCGGGTGACGTACTTGGACAGGATCCGGGCGGGCTTGCCGACCTTGATGTCCCAGATGAAGTAGGAGCGGCCCTGGGTGATGGCGATGATCTTCTCGGAGATGAAGAGGTACCACTGGCCCTTGGTCGCGGCGTCGTGCTCAGGCCCGCCCGCGGGCAGCGTCGAGAAGAACTCGTCGATGCGCGGCAGCACCTTGGCGTCGAGGTCGTCGCCCTTGTCGAAGAGCTCGGTCCGCAGCGGGTAGCGGCGCGCGGTCTCGCCACGCGCGGTCGTGATGTCGAGGTTCTTGCCGGCGTTGGGCTGGACGTCGTCCTTGGGCGCGGCCTGCACCTTCGCCTTGTCGACCTGCGGCGCCTCGTCGAAGTACTCCTGGAGCCAGATCTCGAGGTTGAGGATGCGCCAGAACGTCATGGTGTCGACGGCCTTGCTGCCCTTGATCCAGCCTTCGAAGGCGTGGAGCACCTCGGTCTGCTTGAAGTAGCTCCGGTTGGCGAACGGCTCACTGAGGAAGATCGAGTAGAAGTGGTTCTTGAGCCGCATGAACCACTCGGACTGCGTCTCCGTGGGGTCGACGTCGCGGCCGCGCCCGCTGACCGACTCGGGCAGGGCACCGCGCATCGCGTCACGCAGGATGCGAGTGTTCGAGCCGCCCTTGACGATCGCGTCATCGCTGAGACCGAGGACGAAGCCGACCAGGTCCTTGTCGAGGAACGGCGTGCGCGTCTCGACGGCGAAGTGCCGCGCGTTCCTGTCCTGACGGCGCAGGACGCCCGGCAGGCTGTTGCGGAACAGGTCCTCGAGGAGGCGCTTCTTGACGCTGACCTGCTCCACCGAGAAGGTCTCGTCGGCGAAGCGACCCACGAACTTCGCGTTGAGGAGGGAAGTGACCGGCACGTCCTTGCGCCCCTTGAGCCGGGCCGTCACGAGGGACTGACCGCGACGCAGGAGGCTGTCCGACGGCCCACTGAACTCGGCGGCCGCAGTCGGGGCGCCCACACCGTCGAACAGGACGTCCACGTGCTGGCTGGCCTCACGCATCACCTGGAACTGCACGTAGCCGTCGCTGGTGCTGAGCGGCTCCTCCTGGCTCCGGACGAAGTCGCGCAGGTCGGCCTTGAACTCGTCAGCCGTGGGCCGGACGCTGATCGGCGTGGGCTTCGCACCGACCTGGCCCACGACGACTGCAACGGCTGAGCTGGCGAGGTCGGAGTCTGTGGGGTTTTCGAGACGGACTCGACTGCACGCCCACGGACCCCTGGGCCGGCAGTCGCAGCCGCACGGCCTCATCGAGGCGCTCCTTGTAGGCGGTCGCGGCAGCGTCGTCGTACGGGCTCTGCTTCTCGGCCAGCTCGGTGAGTTCCTCGCGCAAGCGCGTGAACATGCTTCGGCGTATGCCGTCCGCATCGACTTCCAGCATCTCTCCCGGCTGCAGCCGCTCGATGCCGTCGAAGAAGGTCTCGGTGCCGTCGTCCTGCGCGCCCAACGCGAGGTAGCGGTAGATCGAGCGCTCATTGGGCGTCTTCTCATACAGGCCACTGGCGAGGAGCGGGCGGATCTCGCTCGAGAACAGGAGGGCCTCGGAGGTGGAGCCGGAAGCGTCGGCGGGCACACGGCATACATGGATCGGTTTGATCCCGAAGTGGTCGCGCGCGAGGGTGAGCCGCTGCTCGTCGCGGTCCCAGATCGCGAGGCCGAACTGGCCGTTGAGCCGGTCGAAACCCGCCCCGCCCCACTGCGCGAACGCGTGGAGGACAACCTCGGCGTCGCCATCGGTCGCGAACGTCCGACCCAGGCCCTCGAGCTCCGTGCGCAGGGCGGCGTGGTTGTGGATCGCACCGTCGAAGGCGATCGTCCAACGACCGTCGGCGCTCGACAGCGCAGGCTTCGCCAGCCCCACCGGACCGTCGACGAACGCACCCTCACCGTCAGGGACGAGCGCTGCGTTGGCGCTCAGGCCGTAGTAGCCGGTGATGCCAGACATGTATGGAGTCCTCAGTTCTGCTCAGGGGTACCGGTCAAGATTGCCACGCCTCGCGGCGCAAACTCACTCCCACTCGATGGTGCCCGGCGGCTTGCTCGTGACGTCGAGCACCACGCGGTTGACCTCGGGCACCTCGTTGGTGATCCGGGTCGAGATCTTGGCCAGCACGTCGTAGGGGACGCGCGTCCAGTCGGCCGTCATGGCGTCCTCGGAGGAGACCGGTCGCAGCACGACGGGGTGACCGTAGGTGCGGCCGTCGCCCTGGACGCCGACCGAACGGACGTCGGCGAGGAGCACGACCGGGCACTGCCAGATGTCGCGGTCGAGGCCTGCGGCGGAGAGCTCGGCGCGGGCGATCTGGTCGGCGGCGCGCAGGATCTCGAGGCGCTCACCGGTGACCTCACCGACGATGCGGATGC
Source organism: uncultured Actinomycetota bacterium (assembly GCA_963807825.1). GTDB lineage: Bacteria > Actinomycetota > Actinomycetes > Actinomycetales > Dermatophilaceae > Knoellia. Next base: position 36,759 of record CAWEDC010000010.1, on the reverse strand, counting down.
CGAGACCGGGGCCGGGGAACGGCTGGCGCCAGACGATCTCGTCGGGCACACCGAGCTCGAGGCCGACCTGGCGGACCTCGTCCTTGAAGAGGAGGCGCAGCGGCTCGACGAGCTTGAACTGGAGGTCGTCGGGGAGCCCGCCGACGTTGTGGTGCGACTTGATGTTGGCCGTGCCGGTGCCGCCACCGGACTCGACGACGTCCGGGTAGAGCGTGCCCTGCACGAGGAACTCGACCGGGTGGCCGTCGCTCTCGGCTGAGCCGACGACGTCGCGGGCGGCCTGCTCGAAGACGCGGATGAACTCGCGGCCGATGATCTTGCGCTTCTCCTCGGGGTCGCTCACGCCCGCGAGCGCCGACAGGAACTGGTCCTTGGCGTCGACGGTGACGAGGTCGACGCCGGTGGCCGCGACGAACTCCTTCTGGACCTGCTCGGCCTCACCGGAACGCAGCAGGCCGTGGTCGACGAAGACGCAGGTCAGCTGGTCGCCGACGGCGCGCTGGACGAGCGCGGCCGCCACGGACGAGTCGACGCCACCGGAGAGGGCGCAGAGGACGCGCTTGTCGCCGACCGTCTCCTTGACCTGCTCGACGAGGGACTCGACGACGTTGTGCGCCGTCCACTCGCCCGACAGGCCGGCGCCGCGCAGGAGGAAGTTCTCGAGAACACGCTGGCCGAAGGTCGAGTGCAGGACCTCGGGGTGCCACTGCACGCCGTAGAGCCGACGCTCGTCGTCCTCGAACGCCGCGACCGGCGCACCGGAGGTCGTCGCCGTGACGCGCATGCCATCGGGGGCGGCCGTGGCGGAGTCACCGTGACTCATCCACACCGACTGCTCCTGCGGCTGACCGTTGAACAGGGTCGAGGACGAGTCGGAGATCTGGGCCGGAGTCGAGCCGTACTCGCTCAGACCGGTCTTCTCGACGGTGCCGCCGAGGGCCTGGACCATGGCCTGGAAGCCGTAGCACATGCCGAAGACGGGGATCCCGGCCTCGAGCAGGGCCGGGTCGAGCGAGGGCGCGCCCTCGGCGTAGACCGAGCTCGGTCCGCCGGACAGGATGATCGCGGCCGGCTGCTTCGCGAGCAGCTCGGCGGCGGGCATCGTCGAGGGGACGACCTCGCTGAAGACATTGGCCTCCCGCACCCGCCGCGCGATGAGCTGCGCGTACTGGGCGCCGAAGTCGACGACGATGACGGGGCGCTCGGACAAGTGGGGGGTTTCGCTCACTGGGACAGGCTACCGGCGGCCCACAGCGCGCCTTTCACGCCGTGGACCGCCGGTGATCTGCTGCCTGGTTCAGAGCCCTCAGTTCCAGAGGGTGTTGACCTCGCTGGCCTCGACCGAGTCCGGGTAGGGGTTGGTGCACGACGTGCCGGGTCCACCACCGGACATGAGCTTGCTGCAGGGCTGCGTGTAGCGGTCGGGGAGCCCGAGCGCGTGGCCGGTCTCGTGGGCGACGATCCGCAGCGGGGCGTACTGGTTGGCCTGCGCGTGGTCGATGAAGATGAGGCCGTCACCACGACCGCGCCCCTGGTAGTACGAGCCCTGGTCGGAGCCCTCGTAGTACTTCAGGGTGGCGCTGCCGTCACGCTCGACGAGCTTGACGTTGGCCACGCGCGCGTTCCAGATCGCGGCGCTCTGGTCGATGAGCGCGTCGTAGGTCGGCGCGTTCGAGTCGTCGTAGTAGATGACCGCGGCGGCCTGCGGTCCGGGCTTCCTGGCACCGGAGGCCGCGTCCTTCTCGGCTCGGGCGATCGCCTGGTCCAGGGCTGCCTGAAGTCGCGCGTTCTGCGCCTTGTCGAGCGATCCGGGCAGGTAGCCGGATGCTGGCGTGCGGCGGGCGCAGTCGCGGGACTGTGCGGGCAGGGCGCTCACGACGGGCGCGCTGCTCAGTGCGGCAGCGCCGGCGAGTGCAACGGCCGCTGCGGCGACGGTGCGACGGAGGGTGGCCATGGTGGTTCCTCGTTCCTTGTGGGGACAACAGACGTGCCGAGTGGGCACCCGTCCTGTCTATCCACCACTGCCCCAACCCCGGGTCAGCCCCGGGTCAGGGTCACACCAGCATCGGGTCAGCGCTGGGTAAGGCGTCCCTCGACGTCGGCCGCGACCTTGCGCTCCACCCAGAACGACAGGAACGGCACACAGCCGGCGAGCATCACGAGGACCATCCGGGGCAGCGTCCAGCCGACCTTGAAGCCGAGGTTGGCGGTCGCGACCAGGTAGAGCATGTAGATGAAGCCGTGCGGCTGCGGCCACCAACGGAGCGGGTTCTGGTCCCCCGACATCGACGTGGCGTACTCGAGGAACATCTCGACGACGAGCACGAGCAGCCCGATGCCGACGATGAACGCCATCACCTTGAAGAAGGTCAGCGCCTTGCGGGCCGCCGTCTCGTCGCGAATCACGCCGCGCTTCTCACTCGCCTGGTTCGTCTGGGTCACGTCCACCATTGTCCCCTGCCTCCTGCGCGGCTTCGTCCTCGGTGTCGGCACGCACGGTCCTCCACCACAGGTAGAGCGCGAACAGCGCAAAGACCCACCACTGCAGTGCGTATGCCGCGTTGCGCCACTTGAAGCCCGTGTCACCTGTCGGTGTGGGCACCCTCTGCATCGCTCCCAGCGTGGTCGCCGACGCAGCCGGCGACTGTGCTTGCTCGAACGACTCTGTCTGTTGAAAGACGAAGGCGTTGTAGAGCTCGCCGGGCCAGCGACCCACGAGAACGGACGTGTCGATCGAGCCGAGCTGACCCTCGGGAGGTGACTGGCCGGCATACGGGGACTCTGGCGGAGCCAGCCCACCCGTCACGGTGACGGTTCCGCTCGGGACGGGCGGCGCGTCGTCGGGTGCGGCGACCCACCCACGCAGGACCGGGAGGGTCGCCCCCAGTTGCCGAGACCGTGAACGGCGCGACGACCCAGAAGCCGGTGCGGCCGTCGAGGCGCCGTCCGGCGACGATGACCTGGTCTGCGCCGAACTCACCCGTGGCCGACACCGGGTGCGTGCTCAGGTTGTTGGGGAAGTCCTCGTGGGGTCGCAGGACGGTCTCGACGGCGACCGGTTGCTGCGCGCGAGCCTTCGCGAGGGACTCTCGCAGGGCCTCGTCCTCGGCGACACCGAGCTGCCACCGACCGAGCTGGACGAACGCGATGACGATGAGCAGCGCGACCGCGAGCAGCCCCAGGTGGCGAGGCTTGAGCGCGGATCGGAGCACCCGATGAGCGTAATCGGCTGCAGTGAGGGGAAACTCAGTGGATCAGCCGGTGCCGCCTCCGTACCGTGGAGGTGCGATGCCGATCAAGCCCTGGCCCTACGCCCTCCCGGCCGATGCCACTCCCCCGACAGACGCCGACCGCCTCCTTTTGTGGATCGTTCGGCGCCAGTGGCGAACCGTCGCAGCGGGCGCCGCGTTCGGCATCCCGTGGATGCTGTCGATCGCCCTCGTGCCGGCTGCCATCGGCAAGGCCATCGACAGTCTCGTGGCGCGCGACGGGCAGGCACTGGTGATGTGGGCCGGCGTCATCCTCGGCATGGGCCTCATCAGTGCCGCGACGACGAACCTGCGGCACTGGTTCGCAGTGAGCAACTGGCTGTTCGCGGCCTTCCGAGCGGCGATCGTCACCGAGCGCGCCGTGCGCCGGGCTGGTCCGGCACTGACCCGCGACAAGCCCGCGGGTGAGGTGCTCACGGCCTTCGCCAACGACTTCTGGAAGCTCGGCATGGTCTTCGACGTGTCGGCACGCTTCGCCGGGGCGATCGTCAGCTTCATCGTCGTGTCGATCTTCCTGCTGCAGGGCTCACTCATGCTCGGACTCGTCATGCTCATCGGCGGACCGTTGCTGCTGGCATCCCTCTCGTTCGTCATGAGGCCGCTCCAGAAGCGGCAGGCGGCGCAACGCGAGGAGTCGGGTCAGCTCACGGCGCTCGGCGCCGACACCGTGAGCGGTCTGCGCGTCCTGCGTGGCGTCGGTGGTGAGGAGAACTTCCTGCACCGGTATGCCGCCCAGTCCGGTCGCGTGCGCGACGCCGGTGTGCGGTTGTCCGGTGTGCAGGCGCTGCTCGACGCGGCCCAGGTGTTGCTGCCCGGTGTCTTCGTCGTGGTCGTGACGGGTCTGGGCGCGCACCTCGCGGTGGCCGGTGAGATCAGCCCGGGTCAGCTCGTGGCGTTCTACGGCTACACGGCGTTCCTGACGATGCCGCTGCGGACGGCGACCGAGTTCGTCAACAAGCTCATCACCTCACGCGTCATGGCCGGTCGCCTCGTCTCGATCCTCGCGGCCCAGCCCGACCACCCCCAATCCGCCACCACTGCCCCGACAACGACATCTTTTGACCAACTGGTCACGAATGGCGGCGCGGGCGAGCTGGTGGACCCGGTTTCCGGGGTGCGGATCGAGCCGGGCCGGCTCACGGCCATCGTGTCGGCCCGACCAGAGGAGACCGCCGAGATCGCTGCTCGGCTGGGTCGCACCGTGCCCGGCCGGCACGGCGTCACGTGGGGCGACCTCGAGATCGACGACCTGCCCATCGAGCAGGTGCGCCACAGCATCGTCGTGTCGCAGTCCGACCCACACCTCTTCAGCGGTCCGGTGCGCCGCGAGCTCGGCGCCGATTCGGCGCCGGGAACCGACGACGACGCCCTGCTCGCCGCACTGCACACGGCCGACGCCTCTGACGCGGTCGACTCCATCGACGGCGGACTCGACGGTGAGCTCGAGGAGCGCGGCCGGTCGCTGTCCGGTGGCCAGCGCCAGCGGCTGGCCCTGGCTCGGGTGCTCCTGCGCGACCCCGAGGTCCTCGTCCTCGTGGAGCCGACGAGCGCCGTCGACGCGCACACCGAGGCACGCATTGCAGAGCGAATTCCCAAGCACCGCAGCGGATCCACGACGGTGCTCGTCACGGCCAGCCCGCTGCTGCTCGATCGAGCCGACACGGTTCTCGTCGTCGAGGACGGCGTCGTGACCATCCATGGGACGCACCGCGATCTCGTCCGCAACAACCCGGCATACCGGCGCATTGTTCTGCGCGGAGAGGAGGACTGAGCGATGGCCCCGATCCTCGACCAGCTCGGCGACACCGACCACGCGAAGCGCTCGCTCCCCATCGCGAGCCGCCAGACGGTCATCACCCACACCCGCGTCCTCCTGCGCGACCACCGCCGGCCCCTCTTCTGGGTGCTCGGGCTGCACGGCCTCGCAGCGCTCGTCGGACTCGTCGGGCCCGTGGGTCGTCGGCCAGATCGTCCAGGAGGTCACCCAGGACGGCCCCGCGAGCGCCAGCCTGCGCCGCATCGACGTCCTCATCGCCATCCTGGTGACGCGCGATCCTGGCGCAGGCAGTGCTCACCTGGCTGGCGCGTCGTGCGGCCTTCATCCTCAGCGAGCACGTCTTCGCGCGGCTGCGTGAGGACTTCGTGCGTGACGCCGTCCGCCTGCCCCTGTCGACGCTCGAACGGGCCGGCACCGGCGACCTCGTAGCGCGCACGACCAACGACATCGAGGCGATGACCCACGTCATCCGCTTCGGCATCCCCGCCATCGTCGTGTCGGTCATGACGGTCACGGCGACGGTCATCGCAGCCGTCATCACGTCGCCGCTCGCGGCTCTCGCGCTGCTCACTCCCCTGCTCGTCCACATCCCCTCCAGCGTCTGGTACCTCAAGCGCGCCGGACGCGTCTACCTGTGGGAGCACGCGTCCTACGCGCGGCTGAATTCCGTTGGGGCAGAGACGATCGAGGGTCTTCGGACCATGGACAACCTCAGCCTGAGCGAGAGTCGGCGCGAGCGTTTCGACGAGGCGCTCGCCGAGGCCGGGCGCGCCGAACGTGTTGGCGTCAGCCTGCGCCTGCGCTGGTTCCCGTGGCTCGAGATCGGCTTCTTCCTGCCCGTCGCCGTCTCGGTGCTCTGGGGTGGCTGGCTCGCGTGGAATGGCCACATCTCCATCGGTGCGGCCACCGCGGTGACGCTCTACATCCAGCAGATGCTCGACCCGCTGGGTGAGCTGATCGGCTGGCTCGACGAGATCCAGTTCGCGGCGACGTCACTCTCCCGCGTCCTTGGCGTCGGCGAGGTCCCGCCCGACCGCGTGGCGACCGGTGAGGAGCCGCGCGGCGAGACCATCGAGGTCGAGGACGTCCGCTACTCCTACCGCGAGGGCCGCGACGTCCTCCACGGCGTGAGCCTGACGCTGCAGCCCGGAGAACGCCTCGCCATCGTCGGCCCCTCCGGCGCGGGCAAGTCCACGCTCGGCCGCCTCATGGCCGGGATCGACGGCCCGCGCACGGGTCGCGTCACCGTCGGTGGCGTCCCGCTCGTCGACCTCACCCTGTCGACCCTGCGCGGCTCGGTGGCGCTCGTGACCCAGGAGCATCACGTCTTCGTGGGCACCGTCGGCGAGAACCTGCGCCTGCCGCGCCCCACCGCCTCCGACGACGAGGTGTATGCCGCCCTCTCGGCTGTCGATGCCGACGCGTGGGTCCGTGCGCTGCCGGACGGCCTGGCGACCACGGTGGGCTCGGGCGGGCATCCGCTCACCGAAGCCCAGGCGCAGCAACTTGCGCTTGCCCGGCTCGTGCTGGCCGACCCGCACACGCTCGTCCTCGATGAGGCAACATCGCTCCTCGACCCGCGCGCGGCCCGTCACCTCGAGCGCTCGCTCGCGGCGGTGACCCAGGGACGCACGGTGGTCGCGATCGCGCACCGGTTGCACACGGCATACGACGCGGATCGGGTCTGTGTCGTCGAGGACGGACGGATCAGTGAGCTCGGCACGCACGACGAGCTCATCGCGCGTGACGGCGCCTACGCCGCGCTCTGGCGAGCCTGGCGCGACGAGGACTGAGCCCGACTTATTGCGCGATCCGTCGGGAGGAGCGCATGCGCGGGCGACGATCGGATTAGCCGCAATAAGTCGGGAGTGCAGGCAACGTGCGCAGCACCGGGATCCCGAGGTCGACGCCGGCGCTGTCGACCCGGTGGATCTCCCGCACCGCAGGGGTGCGCGGGGCCACGGGATCGAGGCGCCGATAGGCCTCGCCCTGTGCCGGACGCGAGATCGGCCTCACCCTTGTTGGGCCACAACGACATCGCCCGCTCGGCCTGCGCCGTGATCGTCAGCGACGGGTTCACCCCGAGGTTGGCCGAGACCGCTGAACCGTCGGTGACGGAGATGCCCGGGTAGCCCCAGAGCCGGTGATACGGGTCGATGGCGCCGGTCTCCGGACTGTCGCTGATCGCCACGCCCCCGAGGAAGTGGGCGGTGAGCGGCACGTCGAAGACCTCACCCCAGCTGCCGCCGGCGATGGTGTACTCGCCGGTGAGCTTCTGGAGCCGCTCGGCCACGGCGACCATCGACTCGTGGCCCGCCTTGATGTAGGTCGGGTTCGGTTCGCCGTGCCCCTGCCGGGAGGTGAGCCCTCGACGGAAGAGGCCGCGGCGGCCGGACACCCGGAGCGAGTTGTCGCTCGACTGCATGACGAGCCCGATGACCGTGCGCTCACTCCAGCGTCGCGCCATGGGGAACTGCTTCAACAGCGCCTGGGGTTCGCGCACCAGCTGGCGGAGGAACTCCAGGGGTCGGGGCAGACCTGTGTCGCCGGGCACGAGCAGCGTCGACAGCAGACCCATCGCGTTGGACCCGGGCCCGTAGCGGACGTTCTCGACGTGGGTGTCCTTGTCGGGGTGGAACGACGACGTGATGGCAATGCCCTGCGAGAGAGCCGCCTCGTCGTTCACGTGCTGCGTCATGGCGCCGAGGATCGCCTCGCTGTTGGTACGCGTGAGGTGCCCGAGCCGGTCGGAGATCCGCGGCAGTTCGCCCTCGTCGCGCATGGCGTGCAGGAGCGTCTGCGTGCCCCACGTGCCCGCCGCGACGATGACGTGCTTCGCGGTGATGACCCGGGCGTCCTTGCCGGCGACCGGACCCGTCTTTTCATGCAGGACCCGATAGTGCTCGTATGCCGGCCCGTTGGCGTTCGTGCCCGGCACGACTCCCAGCCGGGTCACCGTGCGCAGCGGCTCGATGACGACGCCGAGGCCCTCGGCGAGGTGGAGGTAGTTCTTGCGCAACGTGTTCTTCGCGCCGTGGCGGCAGCCGACCATGCAGTTGCCACACTCGATGCAGCCGCGACGCTTGGGCCCGGCCCCACCGAAGAACGGGTCGTCGACCTCGACCCCCGGCTTGCCGAAGAAGACACCGACGGGAGTCTTCTGGAACGTCTCGGGCACGCCCATGTCGGCGGCGACGTCGCGCCAGATCTGCTCGACCGGTCCCTCGCAGGGGTTCTCGACGACGCCGAGCATCGCCGAGGCCGTCTCGTAGTGCGGAGCGAGCTCCTCGCGCCAGTTCGTGATGTGCGCCCACTGCTGGTCGCGGAAGAACGGCTCCGGCGGCACGTAGAGCGTGTTGGCGTAGTTGAGCGAGCCACCGCCCACACCGGCTCCGGCGAGGATCATGACGTCGGGCAGCTTGTGGACGCGCTGGATGCCGTAGAGGCCGAGGGCCGGAGCCCAGAGGTAGTTGCGCAGGTCCCACGAGGTCTTGGCGAAGTCCTCGTCCTCGAACCGGCGACCGGCCTCGAGCATGTGGACGGTGTAGCCCTTCTCGGCCAGGCGCAGCGCCGCGACGGAGCCGCCGAAGCCGGTCCCGATGACGACGACATCAACATCGACATCGCCGGCCGGAGTGGTGGTGTTCGTCATTTGAGGCCCAACCCCTTCATGATCCGCAGCGCTGCCGTCATGCCCTGGGCGTATCTGTCCTCGGGGACCCCGGGCAGCCCGCCGAACCCGACGAGGTGCTGGGCGGTGACGTTCTGGCTCTCGGTGTACTTGACGATGCCTTCGCGACCGTGGCGACGGCCGATGCCGGAAGCCTTCATCCCACCCATCGGAGCGCCGACGCTGGCCCACGCCGCGGCATACCCGTCGTTGACGTTGACCGTCCCGGTGCTGATCTGCGCGGCGATCCGGCGACCACGACGCACGTCGCGGGTCCACACGGACGAGTTGAGGCCGTACTCCGTGTCGTTGGCGAGCGCGATGGCCTCCTCGTCGGAGGCCACCTCGTAGAGCGACACGACCGGGCCGAAGGTCTCACCGTCGCGGCAGACCATGGCCTCCGTGACCCCGCTGAGGACAGTGGGCTCGTAGACGAACGGGCCGAGATCAGGGCGCGCCCGACCACCGGTGAGCACGACGGCGCCATGCGCGCGGGCGTCGTCGACGTGCTGGGTCACCGTGTCGAGCTGGCTCTGGCCGACGAGCGAACCCATGTCGTAGCCGTAGGCGAGGTCGGTGCCGAGCTTCATCGCCTCGACCGCCTCGACGAACTTCGTCACGAACTCCCCGAAGACGTCGCGGTGGACGAGGAGGCGCTCGGCACTGATGCAGAGCTGCCCGGCCGAGGAGAAGCAGGCACGCACGGCACCGGCGACGGCGCGCGAGATGTCCGCGTCAGCAGCGACATACATCGAGTTCTTGCCGCCGAGCTCGAGGCTGCAGCCGACGAGCCGCTTGGCCGCGGCCTGACCGACGATGCGCCCCGTGGGCGTCGAGCCGGTGTAGCAGACGTAGTCGGCCTGGTCGACGATCGCCTGACCGGTCGAGCTGCCCGGGCCGAGGACGACCTGGAAGACGCCCTCGGGCAGGCCCGCCTCGAGGAGCAGTTCATGCCCCGCGAGGGCGGTGAGGGAGGACTGCTGGTCGGGACGCAGGACGACGGCGTTGCCGGCCATCAGCGCCGGGAGCGCATCCGTGATGGCGAGGCTCAGCGGGTAGTTCCACGGCGAGACGATGCCGACGACACCCTTGGGACGGTGGCTGACGACCGTCTGCGACAGCACCGGGATACCGCCCCGCACGCGGGTGTCCTTCAGGTATGCCGCCGCCGCTCGCGCGTAGTGCCGGGAGACGATCGCGCAATCGGCCACCTCCTCGAAGGCGTGGCTGCGGGCCTTGCCGGACTCGAGCTGGATGAGGTCGAGGAGCTCGACCTGACGCTCGAGCACGAGGTCGTGGAAGCGCAGGAGCACCTGGCCACGGCGTTCGATGCTGAGCTTCGCCCAGGCGCGCTGCGCGACCCGGGCGGTGCCGATGGCGACGGCGACGTCCTCGGGCGTCGAGATCGGGAGGGAGGCGAGCGGCGCACCGGTCATCGGCGTGTGGCTCAGGTGCTGCTCAGCGCCGGGTCCGGCAACGACGCGGGAGGCGAGCCGTCGCGCGCGGCGCGGGTCCACGGCATAGGTGGCGGTGGGGTCCAGCCCCGGGTCTGCGATGACGTCGGCCATTACCCGAGAGTAACCAAAGAAGCCGTCCCGCGCCGGGGCGTGTGACCCCAGTCGCGGGACGGGCTCGGCTCAGCCGCCTTCGTAGGGGGCGACGACGACCTCGACCCGCTGGAAGTCCTTGAGCTCGGTGTAGCCGGTCGTCGCCATGGCGCGACGGAGGGCACCGACGAGGTTGGTCGTGCCATCGGCGACCCGGCTCGGCCCGAAGAGGACCTCCTGGAGCGAGGCCACGGCGCCGACCTCGACGCGCTCGCCGCGCGGCAGCTCGGGGTGGTGGGCCTCGGCGCCCCAGTGGAAGCCGCGGCCGGGGGCCTCGGTCGTGCGGGCCAGCGCGGCACCGAGCATCACGGCGTCGGCGCCACAGGCGACGGCCTTGACGATGTCGCCACTCGTGCCGACACCACCGTCGGCGATGACGTGGACGTAGCGGCCACCGCTCTCGTCGAGGTAGTCGCGCCGTGCCGCAGCGACGTCGGCGATGGCCGAGGCCATCGGCGCGTGGATGCCCAGGGTGCGGCGGGTCGTGTGGGCCGCGCCGCCACCGAAGCCGACGAGGACGCCGGCAGCGCCGGTGCGCATGAGGTGCAGGGCCGCCGAGTAGGACGCTGCCCCACCGACGATGACGGGCACGTCGAGCTCATAGATGAAGCGCTTGAGGTTGAGGGGTTCGGCGCGGCTCGACACGTGCTCGGCCGAGACCGTGGTGCCGCGGATGACGAAGAGGTCCACGCCGGCGTCGACGACGGTCTTCCAGAGCTGCTGGGTGCGCTGCGGGGTCAGGGCACCCGCGACGGTGACACCGGCCTCACGGATGGTGCGCAGGCGCTCGACGATGAGCTCGGGGACGATGTCCGCCTTGTAGATCTCCTGCATGCGCGAGGTCGCGAGCGCCGGCTCGAGGGTGGCGATCTCCGCCAGGAGCGGTGCCGGGTCCTCGTAGCGCGTCCACAGACCCTCGAGGTCGAGGACGGGCAGGCCGCCGTGTCCGCCGAACGCGATCGCACTCTCGGGTGACATCACCGAGTCCATCGGTGCCGCGATGACCGGCAGGTCGAAGTGGTAGGCGTCGATCTGCCAGCCCACGTTCACCTCTTCGGGGTCGCGCGTGCGCCGGGAGGGCACCACCGCGACATCGTCGAAGGAGTAGGCGCGCCGGGCACGCTTGCCACGTCCGATCTCGATCTCATTCACCCCCGCACCCTATCCGCGCGCCCGGGAACATCAGACTGGCGTCGGAGGTTGCCGGAGGAGCACAATGCTTTGTGCGGGCTCTCCCGCGTCCCGGCAGCGTCGCCGACCCCAATCCCTTTGCTCTTGAGGAGCCTCGTTTGTCCAGCCCTGCCCAGATTGAGTACCCCGAGAAGATTGACGGGGCGGTCCTCAAGATCGCCGGTGTCGTCGTCCTCGGCGCCATCATGTCGATCCTCGACATCACCGTCGTCAACGTCGCGCTGCCGGACCTGCAGGTCACCTTCACCGGCCGCTGACAACCCGCTCCCCTACTCCACCGTCGCGTGGACCGTCACGGCCTACACCCTGGCCCTGGCGACGGTCATTCCGCTGACGGGCTGGGCCGCCGACCGCTTCGGTACCAAGCGCCTCTACATGGCAGCGCTGACGCTCTTCACGCTCGGCTCGGCCCTGTGTGCCGCTGCCACGAGCATCAACATGCTCATCCTCTTCCGCGTCATCCAGGGTCTCGGTGGCGGTCTGCTCATGCCGCTGGGCATGGTCATCATGACCAAGGCTGCCGGCCCGGCCCGCATGGGTCGCCTCATGGCCATCCTCGGTGTCCCGATGCTGCTCGGTCCGATCCTCGGCCCGATCCTCGGTGGCTACCTCATCGACGCCGTGTCCTGGCACTGGATCTTCCTCATCAACCTGCCCCTCGGCATCGCTGCCCTCGGCTACGCCTGGTGGGCCCTGGCCTCGGACAAGCCCGAGCCGTCCGAGTCCTTCGACTTCCTCGGCATGGCCCTGATGAGCCCGGGTCTGGCCGCCTTCCTCTACGGCATCTCCTCCATCCCCTCCAGCGTGGAGAAGCACGGGACCTGGGTCACGGCTCAGGTTCTCGGCTTCGTCGGCGCGGGCGTCGCGCTGATGGTCGCCTTCGTCTTCCACAGCTTCCGCCCGGAGCACCCGCTCCTCGACCTGCGACTGTTCAAGAACCAGAACCTCACCTGGTCGACGATCACGATGTTCATCTTCGCGGGCGCCTTCTTCGGCGGACTGCTCCTCGTCCCGACCTACCTCCAGCAGGTGCGCGGCGAAGGTGCTCTTGACGCGGGTCTGCTCGTCGCCCCTCAGGGCATCGGCGCCATGCTGACCATGCCCATTGCGGGAATCCTCGCGGACAAGATCCCGGTCGGCCGCATCGTCCCCGTCGGACTGGTCCTCATCACCGGTGGCATGTTCGCCCTGACCCAGGTCGACGGCACCACGTCCTACTGGGGCTACCTCATCCCCGTGCTCTTCGTCATGGGCCTCGGTATGGGCGCCACGATGATGCCGCTCATGACGTCGGCGCTCAAGACGCTCACGGCACACCAGGTTGCTCGCGGTTCGACGCTGCTCAACATCTCGCAGCAGGTCGCCAGCTCCATCGGTGTCGCGATCATCTCGGTCGTCCTCACCAACGGGCTCAAGAACGACGACCTGGTCTCCCAGGCCGGTGGGTTCGCGGAGGCATCCAAGGGTCTCGACCCGTCGCAGACCGGTGGGCTGCTCGAGAAGTTCCCGCTCGTCGGCAACATCCTCGGCCAGTTCCAGGACCCGGCAGCGGGCGCCGCGGCACTGCAGTCCGCCGTCCAGAACGCCATGGGCGAGGTCTTCGGCAGCACCTTCCTCGTTGCGGCGATCATGGTCGCGTTCACGCTGGTCTCGGCCTGCTTCCTCCCGCGCAAGCACGAGGAGAGCCACCTGCTCGACGACGAGAACGCCGAGGGCGTCGCTCCCCCGGTGCTCCTGCACTGAGGCTCGCGCTCCACGTCAGCTGATCGAAGGCCGGTCCATCCTCACGGGTGGGCCGGCCTTCGGCATGCTGGGGTCATGGAGACACCGCGGCTCGGGCCTCACAACGCGATCACCGATGTCGCCGGAGTGCGCGTCGGTCACGTGACCCGCGACGAGCCCGACTGGCTCACCGGAGTCACCGTCATCGTGCCCCCGCCCGGCACGGTCGGCGGTGTCGACGTTCGCGGCGGCGCTCCGGGCACCCGTGAGACCGATCTGCTCGATCCGATCCGCCTCGTCGATCGGGTCGACGCCATCGTCCTGGCCGGCGGCAGTGCCTTCGGGCTGGCGTGCGCCGACGGTGTCATGCAGGAGGCGTATGCCGCTGGCTCAGGTTGGCCGGTCAACCTCGAGGACGGCTCCGAGGTCGTGCCGATCGTGCCGGCCGCCGTCATCCTCGACCTCGCGCGCGGCGGCGAGTTCACCCACACGCCATCGGCGCAGGACGGCGCCCGCGCCTGGCGCGAGGCAGTGGGCGGCCCGGTGCCGCAGGGGTCGGTCGGCGCCGGCACGGGCGCCAGGTCAGGCGGCCTCAAGGGCGGTGTCGGCACTGCGAGCGCCATCGTCAACGGCGTCACCGTGGGAGCGATCGTGGTCGTCAATGCGATGGGCTCACCGTGCGCTCCTGACGGTTCGCTGTATGCCGTCCGCTCAGGTCTCGCAGACGAGTTCGCCGATGTGCCGAACGCGAATCCGGCTGCGGCACAGGCCTACTGGTCAGCGCTCGCAGCCGCCGAGGCAGAACTGCGCGCTGGCATGGCGACGACGATTGGCGTCGTCGCCACGGACGCGACCCTCACCAAGGTGCAGTGTCGCAAGCTCGCAGAGGTGAGTCACGACGGACTGGCCCGGGCCCTGTCACCGGTGCACACGGCATACGACGGAGACACGATCTTCACCCTCGCGACAGGTGAGAAGGAAGCGCCGGGCGACCTCGACCTCGTCCACCTCCAGACGGCGGCGGCCGACTGCGTCTCGCGCGCGATCGGTCACGCGATGCTCTCGGCCTCCTCGATCGATCGCACCGCCGACGGCGGCGTCGCCCTGAGCAGCTGGGCCGACGCACTCACGCGGTGACGCCTTCGGGCGAGCAGAGTCCTCAGCCGAAGTGGCGGATCATGAACTCCGTGTCGACATCACGGCCACCCGTGGGGTCCGGCGGTGGCTCGGTGTCCTGACTCGTCGTCATCTGGTCGACCGTGATCCGCGGCAGGTCGATGTGCACCCGCGCCTCGAGGTCGTGTTGCGTCTGAGGGTCGGACATGTGCGCCTCCTGCGTCCCGTAGGTCACTTCAGTGTGACCTACCGACCTCAACGAGACGAGGAGTAGTTCGGTGCCTCGGCGATGCCGTGGATGTCGTGCGGGTGGCTCTCCTTGAGTCCCGCCGTGGTGATGCGGATGAACTGGCCCTTGGCCTTGAGCTCGGGGACGGTGCGCGCACCGACATAGAACATCGACTGGTGCAGGCCACCCATGAGCTGGTGGACGACGGCACCGAGCGGGCCGCGGTAGGGCACCCGACCTTCGATGCCCTCGGGCACGAGCTCGTCGTCGCTCGCCACGTCTGCCTGGAAGTAGCGGTCCTTGGAGTAGGACTTCTTGCCGCGCGAGGCCATGGCCCCGAGCGACCCCATGCCGCGGTAGGCCTTGAACTGCTTGCCGCCCACGAACACGAGCTCGCCGGGCGACTCCTCGCAGCCACCGAACAGCGACCCGATCATGACGGTGTCAGCACCGGCGACGAGGGCCTTGGCGATGTCACCGGAGTACTGGAGGCCGCCGTCACCGACGACGGGGACACCGGCGGCGCGACAGGCCAACGAGGCCTCGTAGATCGCGGTCACCTGCGGGACGCCGACACCGGCGACGACGCGGGTGGTGCAGATCGAGCCCGGCCCGACGCCGACCTTGACGCCGTCAGCGCCGGCGTCGACCAGGGCCTGGGCCCCGGCGCGGGTGGCGACGTTGCCAGCGAGGATCTGCACGTGCTTGGTGGCCGGGTCGCTCTTGAGGCGCCTGATCATGTCGAGCATGAGTCGGGCGTGACCGTTGGCGACGTCGGGGACGAGGACGTCGACGCCTGCGTCGATCAGGGTGGTGGCGCGCTCCCACGCGTCGCCGAAGTAGCCGACAGCCGCGCCGACGAGGAGGCGGCCAGAGGCGTCCTTGCTCGCGTGCGGGAACTGCTCGGACTTCACGAAGTCCTTGACGGTGATGAGGCCGGTGAGCCGACCCTCGCCGTCGACGAGCGGGAGGCGCTCGCGCTTGTGCTGGCGAAGCAGGCTCGTGGCCTCTTCGTGGCTGATGTCCTCGGGGCCGGTGATGAGCGGCATGTTGGTCATGACGTCGCGCACGAGGGTCGTGGCCCACTCGGCCACGGGCATGAAGCGGAGGTCGCGGTTGGTGATGATGCCGAGCAGGTGCATGCCCTCGTCGACGACCGGAAGGCCGGACACGCGGTAGCGACCGCACTGCTCGTCGAGGTCCTCGAGCGTGGCGTCGGGACCGATCGTCACCGGGTTGGAGATGCGCCCGGTCTGGGTGCGCTTGACGAGGTCGACCTGGTAGGCCTGGTCCTCGATCGAGAGGTTGCGGTGGAGGATGCCCAGGCCGCCCTGGCGGGCCATCGCGATGGCCATGCGGGCCTCGGTCACGGTGTCCATGGCGGCGGAGATGAGCGGCACGCGCAGGCTGATGTCGCGGGTCACGCGCGACGTCGTGTCGACCTCGCTGGGGATGACGTCGGTCTCGCCCGGCTGCAGCAGGACGTCGTCATAGGTGAGCCCCAGAGCGGCGAACGGGGCCGGGAGCGCGGGCTGCGCAGCGTCGGCCGCACCGGGTTCGGGGGCCTGCGTGGTCTGTGGCGCCGACGCCGGAGCGGCGGACTCGGCCTCGAGGTGGGTGGAGTGACGGTCAACACCAAGGCTCATTGCCCAAGTCTAGGGCAGCCCCCGCGCGGCTCCGAACCGGCGAAAGCTCCCCATCGGATGTCGCTCGGGAACGCACCAGGGCCTGTCCAGATGCTGGAGCGCAAAACACCCCGTTCCGGCTCGCTGACCTGCGGCTTTCCGCCTCACCACCAGTCTTTGCCAACTTCTTACCTGCCCCAGACCCGCCCCTTGCCAACCCGTTCCTAGCCTGATGCTGCGCACGCAGGGGCGCAGGACGACAACGGTTGGCCGACGACGACGTCGACCACCACGGACAGGAGGGGTCATGACTGACATCGCACGACTGCCGAAGCCGACGCTCGACGTCTGGGAGTGGCAGTTCGACGGACATTGCCGTCAGGTGAGCCCTGAGGTGTTCTTCCACCCGGAGGGTGAGCGGGGCAACCAGCGGCGCAGCCGCGACGACCGCGCCAAGGCCGTCTGCGACACCTGCCCGGTGCTCAAGCTGTGCCGCGAGCACGCACTGCTGTCGCGCGAGCCGTACGGCGTCTGGGGCGGAATGACCGAGGAAGAGCGCATTCGCATCCTCAACCAACGTGAGCTCGCCAGCTGACTCGATCAGCAGCGAGTGACCCAAACGGCCGGACGGCTGGGAGCGACCAGGGACGCGCTCAGTTGTCCGGCAGTCCAGTCGGGTGGCTGGGAGCGCCCAGGGACGCTCTCAGCCGCCCGACATTTTCTTGGCGGTCCAGCAACGCCTCGCTCAACTGAGCATGAAGTCGACGCCGGCATCGGCGTGGATCCGCGTCGTGTCATAGAGCGGGACCGTGCTGTCCTGCTCGCCGACGAGCAGGGTGATCTCGGTGCAGCCCAGGATGACCGCCTGCGCGCCGCCCTCGACGAGAGACGCGATCACCTCGCGATACACATCGCGTGACGCGTCGAGCACGACGTCGAGGCAGAGCTCGTCGTAGATGATCCGGTGGACCTCGGCGCGCTGGGGTGCGTCGGGGACGATGACCTCGAGTCCCTTGGCCTGCAGGCGTCCGACATAGAAGTCCTGCTCCATCGTGAACGCCGTCGCGAGCAGCCCGACCCTGCTGACGCCGTCGGCGACGATCGCATCGGCCGTGGCGTCGGCGATGTGGAGCAGCGGGAGACCAGAAGCCTTCTCGAGCTCGTCGGCCACCTTGTGCATCGTGTTGGTGGCGACGAGCAGCGCTTCGGCGCCGCCGCGAGCCAGGCCCTCGGCGGCCCTCGCCAGGATGGCGACCGTGGCATCCCAGTCGCCCTCGTGCTGGGCCTTGGCCACGGGGTCGAAGTCCACACTGTGGAGGAGCAGCTGGGCCGAATGCAGGCCACCGAGCCGGGCCACGACCCCTTCGTTGAGGAGGCGGTAGTAGCTCGCCGTGCTCGTCCAGCTCATGCCACCGAGGACTCCGAGAGTGCGCATGGTTCGCACACTAGGCCACTCTCCCGGGCACCTATCCTTGAGACGTGACACCTACCGAGATCCCCATTGCCGGCGAGAGCATCCGCCTCGGCCAGCTCCTCAAGTTCGCGTCCGTCGTCGAGGACGGTGCTGACGCCCGCGCCGTCGTCGAGGCCGGCGAGGTCGAGGTCAACGGTGAGGTCGACATCCGCCGCGGCCGCCAGGTGCGCCCCGGAGACACGGTGACCTACGCCGGCGAGACCTTCGCCGTCATTTCGGAGAGCTGAGAGCTCAGGGGGCGGGCGGCATACACCGGATCAGGGTGACGTTGCCGCTCACGGTGACGTCACCGGCAGAGAACGGGACGAGCAGCACGTCACCGGCGCGCACCTCGCGTGCGCCGTGCGCGGACGTGAACGTCCCGTGCCCGTCCACGACGACCACTGCGGCGTATGCCGCCCCCACCGTCACGTCGCCCGTCACCGGCCGCACGACCTCGGCCCGGAAGTAGGCACTCGCCTCGTCGGGCAGGGCCGAGCCGGAGTCCACGACATCGGCCCACCGGCGTCGCAGGGTCTCGAGGCGCTGCGGCGTCACCGGGCCGTGGTCGACGCTCTGCAGCGCGAGCGGTCGCTCGAGTCCGAGGAAGGCGTGGTCGAGTTCGAGGCCAAAACGCCTGTGCTCCAACATGACTGAGAAGTCAGTGGGTTCCTGGAGTTCGAGGATGAGGACCCCCTCGCCGATGGCGTGCGGCTGTCCGGCCGGCACGAGCACGGCGTCACCGGCGGAGACGTTGATGGGGTTGAGGGCCGCGAGGAGCTGGTCGTCCTGGGCGTCGACGAGTCCGGCGAGGGCCTCGGCAGAGAGCTCGTCGCGAAAGCCCACCCACACGGTCGCGTCCGGGCTCGGCGACGAGGACGATCCAGGCCTCGGTCTTGCCGTGATCGCAGTCGAGGTGAGCCGTCGCGAACTCCCGACTCGGGTGCGAGTGCACGGGGAGGCGCTCGCCACTGTCGAGGAGCTTCGTCAGCAGGTTGGGGTCACCGCCGAAGCGCGCGACGTGCGCCTCACCGAACCACCCGTCGGCGTCCGCAGCGAAGGCATCGGGCAGCTCACGACCACCGTCCAGCGTCGTCACTCCCCCACCGCCCTCGGCGAAGAGTCGAGCCGTCGAACCGATCCAGTCCTCGGGTCGGTAGCCGTCGAAGTCACTCGTCGCCTCGATGCCCCGGAAGGTGAAGATGCGCTCGCCCCCGCGATAGAACCGCCGGGGCGTGTTGGTCGCCAGAGCAGCGGTCGTGGCGTGGGCCGCGCTCGTCGAGATGTCGGTCATGAATGGGCCTTCCGAACTGGGACGGATGAGGGGAGACGGCCGGACTCGCGCACGATGAGCCGGGTCGGCATGACGACCGTCTGGGCGGGCGACTCGTCGCCGAGGAGGCGAGCGAAGAGTTGGAGGACGGCCTTCTGGCCGATCGAGGCCGGGTCCTGGTGGACCACGGTCACGGACGGCTCGATGAGATCGGCGAGCTCGAAGTCGTCGTAGCCCACGAGCCCCATCTGGACGCCGGCCCGGCGCATGGCGTGCAGGGCGGCGAGGGTGACCCGGTTGTTGCCGGTGATCACGGCCGTCACGGGTGTGCGCTCACGCGACCAGCTCCCGAGCCGCTCGGCGAGGGAGTCGGGCGTGTGTGGCCCCATGGCGACCCGGGTGTCGCCGGGCAGGCCGAGCTGGTCGTGGATGGCGACGAAGGCCTCGCGTCGCTTCCGAGCGGTCCAGAACTCCGCATCGTCCCCGAGCAGGGCGATGCGTCGGTGCCCGTAGGCGACGAGGTGCTCGACGGCACTGCGCACCCCGCCCGCGTTGTCGCTGATGACCGTGTCGCACGGTTCTCCGCGCACGGGCCGGTCGACGTAGACGATGGGCGTGCCGCTCGCGGACACGGTCGGGTCACTCGCGGGACGCTCACCGGCGGGCACCACAACGAGACCGTCGACCCGGCGGTTGATGAGGCCTTCGAGGACCACGCGCTCCCGGGTCGGGGAACCCTCCGCGGACGCGGTGATGAGCTGGTACTGACGGATGCGCGCCTCGCGCTCGACGGCCGCACCGATCTGCGAGTAGAAGGGGTTGGCGAGGTCCTCGACGACGAGGGCGATGGTCTGCGTGCGCCCCTGCCGCAGGATGCGTGCCCCGTCGTGGCGCATGAAGCCGATGCGATCAATGACCCCCCGTACGCGCAACTCGGTGTCGCGACGCACCCCCGGCTCGCGATTGACCACTCTCGACACCGTCTTGACGGAGACGTGCGCCTCATCTGCCACGTCGGCCATGGTGGGCCGCGCGGATGTCCGTTTACCTGACAACGCTGTCACAGGTCTGATCACACCAAACTCCGCGCTGCAGAGCAACGTGGGACCACCCGCCGAAGCCCCTCTGGAGTCGTTTTGTCCGATGACTTGTCTTCACCGGACAAGGTGAGGTCCTCGCATTGCGGAGCGGACGGCATACAGGGAGGGTCGAGAACGAGACCGGTCGCGGGAGATCGGTTGATGCTCAACGACGAGCCCGGAGGAACCATGCGTTTGACCACCGCCGTCCCCAGAGGACTGACCGCAGGAGCCGTTGCGCTCGCTCTCGGATGGGCTTGCGCCCCCGGGACCGCAGCCGCAGCACCACCGCAGGCAGCCCCACCGACAGCAGCAGTCGAGGGAGGTGCGTGGTCGACATCGTTCGAGGCCGGCCAACCGCAGCCCCTCGAGTCCACCGTCGAGGTGGACTCGACCGGACCGCGCCAGCAGAACGTCACCGGTGGCGCCGCCGCCGACGGCAGCCTGCTCGGAGCCGTCTCCGCAGTCACGGCGAGCGCCGAGAACGCTCCCGGTGAGGTTGCCGCCAACCTCACCGACGCCAACCCGGACACGAAGTGGCTCGCGTTCGCCTCGACCGGCTGGGTCCGCTACCAGTTGTCCGCTCCCCAAGCGCGCCCTCACCTGGTCGATGACCTCCGGCGACGACGCCCCCGAGCGCGACCCCAAGAACGTCACGCTCCAGGGCTCGACCGACGGGACGACCTGGACCGACCTCGACCAGCGCACCGGCGTCGTCTTCGCCGGACGCAAGAGCAAGCAGACGTTCACGGTGACGACTCCCGGCGACTACGGCTTCTACCGCCTCAACGTCACGGCCAACAACAGCGGCAACATCATCCAGCTCGCCGACTGGAACCTCTTTGGCGCGATCGACCCGACCGAGCCGGCGCTGACGCCCATCGCGACCGTGGTGGGTGCCGGTCCGCGCTCGGGCTTCAACATCAAGTCCCAGGTCGGCTGGACCGGGGTCAAGGCCCTGCGCTACGGCGGCCGGCACACGGCGGCCGGGCGCGGGTTTGCCTGGAACCGCCTGTTCGACGTGGATGTGCCTGTGGGACAACGGTCCCAGCTCACCTACAAGATCCTCCCCGAGATGATCTCGGGTGACCTGAACTACCCGTCGACCTACTCCGCAGTCGACCTGCGCTTCACCGACGGGACCTTCCTGTCCGGCCTCGGCGCCACCGACAGCACCGACACCGCCGCCTCACCCAACGGGCAGGGTGTCGGCAAGATCCTCTATGCGTCGCAGTGGAACTCGGTCGTCATCGACCTCGGCACCAAGGCCCAGGGCAAGACGATCGACGCGATCCTCCTCGGCTACGACAACACCGCGAGCCCCACCAAGGACACGACCTTCAGTGGCTGGGTCGACGACATCAAGGTCGATCCCGCTCCCGTTGCGCTCGACCGCTCCAGCCCGACGTATGCCGTGGACGTCCGTCGCGGAACGAACTCCAGTGGGTCGTTCTCGCGCGGCAACAACCTGCCGATCAGCGCTGTTCCCAACGGTTTCACGTTCTTCACGCCCGTTTCGGACGCCAACTCGCAGTCCTGGCAGTACTACTACCAGGCCGGCAACAACGCCCAGAACCGTCCGATGCTCCAGGGTCTCGGGATCTCGCACGAACCCTCCCCGTGGATGGGTGACCGCAACCAGATGTCGGTCATGCCCTCGATCGCACAGGGTGTCCCGACCGGCAGCGCCACGGGACGCGCCCTCGCCTACGACCACGCAGACGAGGTGGCCCGCCCGGACCACTACCGCGTCCACCTCGACGGCGGCATCGTCGCCGAGACCGCACCTGCCGACCACGGTGGAGTGTGGCGCTTCACCTTCCCCGAGGGAGCTCCGACGAGCAACCTCGTCCTCGACACCGTCGACAACAACGGCAGCTTCACGGTGAACGCCGCCGCGGGCACCGTGGACGGCTGGGTCGACAACGGCAGCGGCCTGTCCGTGGGACGCAGCCGGATGTTCATCCACGGCGTCTTCGACCGTGCGGCCGCATCGACCGGCGTTGCCCCTTCCGGCCACACCGGCACCCGCTACGCCAAGTTCGACACGACGACCGACAAGGACGTGGAACTGCGCATCGCCACCTCCTTCATCTCGCTCGACCAGGCCAAGCGCAACCACGACCTCGAGCTCGCCGGAAGGACGTTCAACGACGTCCAGGGCGACGCCAAGGCCAAGTGGGACAAGCGGCTCAACGTCGTCGAGGTCGAGGGTGCCAGCGACTCCGAGGCACGCACGCTCTACTCGAACCTCTACCGCCTCAACCTCTACCCGAACAGCCAGTTCGAGAACACCGGCACGGCCGCGGCGCCGCGCTTCCAGTACGCCAGCCCCGTGTCGGCCAAGTCCGGCAGCGCCACCCCGACGACGACCAACGCCGCCGTCAAGGACGGCAAGATCTACGTCAACAACGGCTTCTGGGACACCTACCGGACCGTGTGGCCGGCCTACTCCCTCCTCTATCCGGAGGTGGCTGCCGAGATCGCTGACGGCTTCGTCCAGCAGTACCGCGACGGTGGCTGGGTCGCCCGTTGGTCCTCCCCGGGCTACGCCGACCTCATGACCGGCACGAGTTCGGACGTCTCGTTCGCCGACGCCTACGTCAAGGGCGTGGCCCTGCCGGACAAGGTCGGCACCTATGACGCGGCGCTGAAGAACGCCACCGTCCTGCCGCCCTCCTCCGGTGTCGGCCGCAAGGGACTGGCCACCTCGCAGTTCCTCGGCTTCACCCCGGAGAGCACGCACGAGAGCGTGTCCTGGGGACTCGAGGGTCTCGTGAACGACTTCGGCATCGGCAACCAGGCCGCGAAGCTCGCCACCGACCCCAGCGTTCCGGCCGCACGCCAGGCCACGCTCAAGGAGGAGTCCGAGTACTTCCTCAAGCGCGCCACGGAGTACACGAACTACTTCGACCCGGAGACCGGCTTCCTGAGGGTGCGCTCGGCCAACGGTGAGTTCGCGCCGAACTTCGACCCCGATGTGTGGGGCAACGGCTACACCGAGACCAACGGCTGGAACTTCGCCTTCCATGCACCTCAGGACGGCAACGGTCTCGCCAACCTTCTCGGAGGGCGGGCCGCCATGGCGGACAAGCTCGACGAGTTCTTCACGCGGCCGGAGACGGCGACCAAGGTCGGCTCCTACGGCGGCACGATCCACGAGATGATCGAGGCGCGTGACGTCCGGATGGGCATGTTCGGGATGAGCAACCAGGTCTCGCACCACATCCCCTACATGTACAACTGGACCGGCGAGCAGTCCCGGACGGCTGAGAAGGTGCGCGAGATCCTGCGCCGCCTCTACGTCGGTGGCGACATCGGCCAGGGCTACGCCGGCGACGAGGACAACGGCGAGCAGTCGGCGTGGAACATCCTCTCCTCGCTCGGCATCTACCCGCTCCAGGTCGGTTCGGCCGAATGGGCCGTCGGCTCACCGAAGTTCACCAAGGCGACCGTCCACCGCACCCAGGGTGACCTCGTGGTGAACGCCCCGGCGAACTCCGCGAAGAACATCTACGTGCAGAAGCTCAAGGTCAACGGAGGCACGCACAAGGGCGTTTCCATCCCGCACAGCAAGCTCGCAGGTGCCGCGACGATCGACTTCGCCATGGGGTCCTCGCCGTCCGACTACGGCACCAAGCGCAACGACGCTCCGCCGTCGCTGACCAAGGGTGACGACCTGCCGGCGCCGCTGCGCGACGCCACGGGACCCACGGCTGGCACCATCACCGCACCTGCGGCGACGACGCCTGCCGCCCTGTTCGACAACAGCTCGACCACGGCGACGACGTTCAACACGTCGACTCCGACGGTGGCCTACACCCTCTCGGGCGTCGGTCAGCGGGCGACGTTCTACACGCTCACCAACGGCGCTGCTGCCGGCGAGCCGAGCGCGTGGCGCATCGAGGGCAGCAAGAACGGTCGGACCTGGGACACGATCGACAGCCGCACGAGCCAGGCCTTCGCCTGGCGCACCCAGACGCGGCCGTTCAAGATCGCCAAGCCCGGGCACCTACACGGCATACCGGCTCGTCGTCACGGCGAGCACCGGGACACCGACCCTGTCCGAGATCGAGTTCCTCACCGACGGTTCACACGCCCAGAACACCGGGCTCAAGGTGAGCGCGTCAGCCGCCCTCGAAGGCATCGAGGGTGCCCCGATCAGCGGGGCGGTCGCCACCTTCTCGGGTGGCAAGGGATCCGCTGTCGGCGACTTCAGCGCCACGATCGCGTGGGGCGACGGAACCTCGTCGGCCGGCACGATCACCGCGGGTGACCTCGGCTCGTTCACCGTCAAGGGTGAGCACACCTGGGCCGAGCCGGGCGTCTACGAGACGGTGGTGACCGTCAAGGACCCCAAGGGTGAGGCGAGCGCCGTCGGCTCCGTGACGGTGCACCAGGCGGTCGTCCCGTCCTACGCCTCCGGGTTCAACCTCGTCTGCATCGGCGATCCCGGTGAGGAGAGCGTGTGCGACGGCGGTCAGGCCGGCATCTCACGCCCGGCCCTGGCCGAGGCCGGCGCCTCACCCGGCAAGCTGATCACCGTCCCGGGCACCGACCTGAAGTTCTCGATGCCGGCGATCCCGGCCGGTGAGAACGACAACGCCACCGGTGCCGGGCAGACCCTGCCCGTCACCCTCGCCCCGGGTGCCACCAAGCTGAGCCTCATCGGCACGGGGACCCAGAAGGACCAGGACACCACCGGAACCGTGACCTTCACGGACGGGACGAGCACTGCCTACAAGATCCAGTACGGCGACTGGTGCGGCTCGGTCAAGTTCGACAACGTCCTCGCTGTCGAGATGACCTCGCGGCTCAACGGCACGAGCACGGACGGCTGCCACCTCAAGCTGTTCGCGACTGCGCCGCTGACGATCCCCGCGGGCAAGACCGTGGCGTCGGTGACCCTGCCGACCCAGACGGGCGACCCGCAGAGCGCCGGCCGGATCCACGTGTTCGCGGTCGCCGACAACGGCGCCCCGATCACCGTCACCCCGGCAGCGGGCGCGACCGCCAAGGCCGGCGTCGCCTCCTCGGTGACGCTCGGAACCGCCAACGGTGGGGTCCCCGCCGCCGAGGGCTACACCGCCCGCGTGGCCTGGGGTGACGGCAGCCCCACCACGGACGCCACCGTCACGATGGCCTCCGATGGCACGGCGACCCTCAAGGGTTCGCACACCTGGGCGACTCCGGGGCGTACACCGTGCGAGTCCTCGTCGGTGACAGTCGCAACGACACCGTGGCAACGGTGACGGTCAACGTCACCTGACCTCGGTTCACCCGAGAAACGCGTATGCCGCGTGCTCCCCCTGTACGGGAGCACGCGGCATACGCGTTCTCCGAGAACACCCTTCAGCCCGCTGGGACCCGCTCGAGGGTGGTGCTGAAACCGCCCTGCTTCTCGGTGAAGGTGTCGCCCTGACAGGTGTACTGCACATCACTCACGCCCGGCGTGAGCGGAGTCTCCGTCCCGCCCGCTGACAGAGTCCCGTCGTTGCGCACGAGGGTGAAGGACATCGTCCCGGCCTGCGTCGCCACGGTGTACTCGACTGTGCCGTCGAACACGAGACCCTCGATCCCGCTGGCGGCAGCCTTGTCATAGCTCACCACCATCCTCCGGTTCGCATCGATCGTGATCTGCCGCTCCAATGACGTGATCTCACCGAGTCCCGGGACGGGTTCGCGGTAGGCCACGGTCCGCCACCTGCCGATCAGACACGGGTCCAGGGCACCGGCCGCGCGTCGTGGTGGACCCCGTCGTGGAAGGACTCGACGTGGGTGACGTGGCGCTGCCCGACCGGAGTCGTCGCCGACCCGGAGGTCGCGGTCTCCGCGCGATCGGGTTGGTCACGACCACCCAACATGACGCCTGCTCCCACGGCACCCGCGAGGACAAGAGCACCGAGGCCGACGGCAAGCAGTCGACGCCCCTGACCCTGCGGTGCCTCGCGCAGTCGACGACTCGACCTGGGATCCGACTCGCTGTGCCGCGTCGGCACATGGCCGCGCGCATGGTCGTGGCGTCGCCGGTCTGATCTCCTGCGTCGTGTCCCACAGGCCGGAGCAGAACCGTTTCGGTGCGCGGCAGCCGGAGTTCCTGCTCGATGCCCTGAAGACTCCGGGCCAGGGCGAGAGCGCTCTCCGGCCTGGTGGCGACGTCCTTGGCCATGCCCTGCTGGAGGAGCAACTCCAGCGACGCGGGCACGTCTGGGCGCCCCGTCGGGGTCGGCGCCTCACGCACGGTGCGGGCAACGAGCGCATCGTTGGAGTTGTCGCCGGCCACCGACCTCGAACGGGGTTCGCCCGGTGAGCAGGAACGAGATCGTTGCGGCCAGCGAGTAGACGTCGGCGCCCACGGAACCGTTGCTCACTCCGCGCAGCACCTCCGGCGCCGGTCCACGCGACGGAGACGCCGACTTCTCCAGAGTCGCCGACCGTTGCCGAGCGACCGGCGATGCCGAAGTCGGACAGAGCCGGCGTGCCGTAGGACGAGACGAGGATGTTCGCCGGCTTGATGTCGCGGTGGAGGATGCCGGCTCGGTGGGCGGTCTCCACTGCACTGGCGACCTGGATGCCCGTGCGAAGCGCCCCCGACACCGAGAGAGGCTGTGCTCGAGCCTGTTCGGAGAGGTTGGGCTGCGGGTAGTACGACATGACCAGATAGGGCGCGCCCGTCGTCGGTCACTCCCGCACGCAGGATGGACGCGATGTAGGGGTGCTCGGCCAGTTCGGCCATGGTGTTGGCCTCGGCGACCAGCTTACACCGAGGTCGCTCGCAGCCGGACGCAGCACCTTGACGGCCACGGGCATGAGGGGCATCGCCTGCTCGTACAGGTGGACGTCGGCAAACCCCCCGTGACCGAGCCGTCTCAAGTGCCGCAGATCCGGGATCTGTGGTGGCGGTGAAGTCATCACCACGGATCGTAGACGGCGAACGGCCAGGGCGCGCTTGCAGGAGTCCACCAACGCGTATGCCGCGTGCTCCCCCTGTACGGGAGCACGCGGCATACGCGTTTGTTCAGAAGCGCTGGGGCTTCACGGGTTCAGCTCAGTGGCTGTGGCCGTGACCGCCGCCGTGGCTGTGACCAGCCCCGCCGTCCTCGTCGACCTTCTTCTCGACGACGAGGGTGTCCGTCGTGAGAACCATCGACGCGATCGACGCTGCGTTGCGCAGGGCCGAACGGGTCACCTTGACCGGGTCGATGACGCCGGCCTTGATGAGGTCGACGTACTCGCCGGTCGCGGCGTTGAGGCCCATGCCGGGCTCCAGCTCGGAGACCTTGGCAACGGCGACGTAGCCCTGGAGACCGGCGTTCTCGGCGATCCAGCGCAGCGGCTCGGCCGCGGCCTTCTGCACGATGGTGGCGCCGACCTTCTCGTCACCCTCGAGACCGAGCGTGTCGATGACCTTGACGGCCTGGATGAGAGCGGAGCCGCCACCGGCGACGATGCCCTCTTCGATGGCCGCGCGGGTCGCCGAGATGGCGTCCTCGATGCGGTGCTTCTTTTCCTTGAGCTCAACCTCGGTGTGGGCACCGACCTTGATGACGCAGACGCCACCGGCGAGCTTGGCGAGGCGCTCCTGGAGCTTCTCGCGGTCCCAGTCGGAGTCGGTGCGCTCGATCTCGGCCTTGATCTGGTTGACGCGGCCATCGACCTCGGCCGAGTCGCCCGAGCCGTCGATGATCGTCGTGTTGTCCTTGGTGACGACGACGCGACGTGCCTGACCGAGCACGGTCAGGTCGGCGGTGTCGAGCTTGAGCCCGACCTCTTCGGCGATGACCTGGCCACCGGTGAGGACGGCAATGTCCTGGAGCATCGCCTTGCGACGGTCTCCGAAGCCGGGAGCCTTGACGGCCACGACGTTGAACGTGCCGCGGATCTTGTTGACGACGAGCGTCGACAGGGCCTCACCGTCGATGTCCTCGGCGATGATCACGAGCGGCTTGCCCGACTGGACAACCTTCTCGAGGATCGGGAGGACGTCGGCGATGGCCGAGACCTTGCCCTGGTTGATGAGCACGTAGGCGTCCTCGAGGACGGCCTCCATGCGCTCGGGGTCAGTGACGAAGTAGGGCGAGATGTAGCCCTTGTCGAACTGCATGCCCTCGGTGAACTCGAGCTCGGTGGACGCGGTCGAGGACTCCTCGACGGTGATGACGCCGTCCTTGCCGACCTTGTCGAACGCCTCGGCGATGGTGGCGCCGATCTCCGGGTCCTGGGCGGACAGGGAGGCGACGGAGGCGATCTCGTCCTTGCCGTCGACCTCGCGGGCCATCTCGAGCAGCGTCTCGGACACGGCGTCAACGGCCTTGTCCATGCCGCGCTTGAGGCCGGCCGGAGCCGCACCAGCGGTGACGTTGCGCAGACCCTCGCGGACCATGGCCTGGGCGAGGACGGTCGCGGTCGTCGTGCCGTCACCGGCGACGTCGTTGGTCTTGGTCGCGACCTCCTTGGCGAGCTGGGCGCCAAGGTTCTCGTAGGGGTCCTCGAGCTCGATCTCGCGAGCGATGGTCACACCGTCGTTCGTGATCGTGGGGGCTCCCCACTTCTTGTCGATGACGACGTTGCGACCCTTCGGGCCGAGCGTCACCTTGACGGCGTTGGCGAGGGCGTCGACGCCCCGCTCGAGCGCCTTGCGGGCGGAGTCGTTGAACTCCAGTTCCTTGGCCATGAATGTCCTTGTCTGATCGTTGCGTCTGCGCCCGTGGTGGCTCTAGCAGCCATCGACGCAGACGCAAGCAGTGGTGGTGATGCGCGTATGCCGTGAGCTCACCGTGGGAGGTGAGCCCACGGCATACGTGGTGGTTCAGTTCTTGACGGCCCGTGGGGCTCGGTCAGCCGACGATCGCGAGGACGTCGCGAGCGCGAGAGGATCAGGAACTCCTCGCCGCCGTGCTTGACCTCGGTGCCGCCGTACTTGCTGTAGATGACCTTGTCGCCGACGTTGACGTCGAGCGGGACACGGTTGCCGTTGTCGTCGATGCGACCGGGGCCGACCGCGAGGACCTCGCCCTCCTGGGGCTTCTCCTTCGCGGTGTCCGGGATGACGAGACCGGACGCCGTCGTCTGCTCTGCCTCGAGCGACTTGATGACGATGCGGTCCTCGAGCGGCTTGATGGAAACCGACACTGTGTGACCTCCCCTTTGGGATGAGTCGATGGTGGACAGATGAGCTGCAAAATATGCGCCGAACTGTGGATCAACACGCCGTCGCGGGGGTCGAGTCGGTCCGCCTGCGCTGGCACTCACACGTGGCGAGTGCCAATGACCCAAATCTAGGTCGCCGTTAGCACTCGGTCAACTCGAGTGCCAAAAGTTCTCACCGTGTTCGCTGTGGGCGGAGCGCCACGTAAAGCGATTGCGGCGACGGGCCGCGAGCGCAAGGGTCAGGGCATGACAGCACCTGACCCCGCCACCCTGCTCGAGGCCTACGACCGCCAGCTCCGCCGCGACGCCGAGGTTCCGTCGGCCCTGAGCACCACGGCGCTCGGGCCGCTGTTGCTCGCGACCTACCTCGGTGGGCGGGGGTTCATCACCTATCGCGACCTCGACACCGACGAGGGGCCGGCGACGGTGGAGTCGGTGCGGGGGCTCGTCGAGGCGGCGCTGGAGCACTACCGGGCGATGCCCGAGATCCTCAAGGTCGAGTGGAAGACGCGCGGACACGACCACGCGCCGGGCCTGCACGAGGCACTGCTGGCTGCCGGGTTCGAGGCCGAGGAGAGTGAGTCGGTGATGATCGGCGACGCTGCGTTGCTGGCCCTCGATCTCGAACTGCCGCAGGGCGTCACGGTGCGCCAACTGCATGACGAGGCCGACGTGCGAGCCATGGTCGTCATGCAGGGCGAGGTCTTCGGCGACGACGCGGCCGACACGGACGCGATGTACGAGGAGATCATCCACCGCCTCCGCACGCGCACCGACATGGAGATGTGGGTCGCCGAGGAGGGTGGCGAGATCGTGAGCGCTGGTCGGCTCGAACCCGTCGAGGGCACCGACTTCGCCGGCATCTGGGGCGGGGCCACCCGACCCGAGCACCGGGGTCGCGGGATCTATCGTGCGCTGACTGCGGCGCGAGCCCGATCGGCCATCGCGCAGGGCAAGCGCTGGATCAACAGCGACTCCACCGAGTTCTCCCGACCCATCCTCGAACGATCCGGCCTCATCAAAGTGTCGACGACGACGCCCTACGTGTGGAAAAGTTCCCACGACGCCGCGACCACCTGATCAACAGAGTGGGTGTGGCAGGTACTCGCCATGACTCTGTCGTCGCCACACCACCTTGGGGAATGCTGATCCGATGAACCGTCTGACCTCGATCGCCGCTGCGACGATCCTCCTTGCGGCGCCGATGACAGCCGTCGCAGCAGCCTCGCCGCCTCGACGTCGCGCCACGGGCAACCGTTGCCGCGTCGGCCGTGCCGGCCTCACTGGCGACCGAGCCTCCGACTCGCTGGCCACGGAGCTGAGCCCGAGTACGCGACTGCCGCATCCGGGCGCCCGACACGGCGGCAGTCACCGGCCCGGTGATCGGACTGCGCGGTCGCGGGTTCGGGCACGGGCGCGGAATGTCGCAGTGGGGTGCGCGGGGTGCGGCGAGCCAGGGGAAGACAGTCGCCCAGATCCTCGACTTCTACTACCCGGGCACGACCGCGCGCCGACATCGGCAACCCCGAGGTCCGGGTGCGCCTCACGGCGATGAACAGCAGCCCGACGGTCGTCGTCGCCGAGGCCGGGCCTCACCCTCACCGACGGCACGTGCACCGACCCACTGTCGACGGCCGACGCCTCGTGCTTGGCGGGTCGCGCACGGTCCTCGGGTGGCGAGTGGAACATCGAGGCATTACGTCACCGATCCCAGCACGGGCTTCTCGGGCTGGGTGCCGGCGACGTCGCCCTGCGCCAGGTTTCGGCACGGCCAAGACCTCACCTTCGTCGGCGACGGTTCGATCGCCAACTCGGTCCTCACGCTCCGTACGCCGTCAGGCGACCGTCAGTACCGAGGCGGTCTGCGGCCACGCCGGTGCATCCTGAGCGTAGCGGCGGGGGCGGTACCTCACCTAGCGGGACGGTCAACGTCCTGCGCGATGAACAACTACCTTCGCTCCGTGGTCCCGGCCGAGATGCCGGCATCGTGGGGTCTCGAGGCGGTCAAGGCCCAAGCCGTGGCCGCGCGGTCCTACGCCGCGGCGCGACTCGGAAGCACCGACGGCTTCGACATCTGCGACACCACGGCCTGTCAGGTCTACCCCGGGCTGACGAGCGCCAACCCCGAGCACCCGAACTCGGACGCCGCGGTCGCTGGCGACGACCGGTCAGGTGCGCAAGTACGGCACCGCCATCGCACAGACCGAGTTCAGCTCGACCAACGGCGGCCAGATCGTCGGATCGATCCTGCCCTACCAGGTCGCCAAGGCCGACCCCTACGACGGCGTCTACGCCGAGGCGCCCGACACGTGGACCTACCTGACGTGCCGGTCGAGCGCGATCGAGAAGGCCTGGCCGACGATCGGGACCTTCCGGTCGATGACGATCTCGCGTGACGCCAAGGGCACGTGGTTCGGCGGCCGCGCGCACGTCCATCACCTCGATCGGGTACGAGCGGCACCCAGGGCGTCGGCGCGGAGAGTCTTCCGCTCGACGCTCAACCTGCGCTCGACCTGGTTCATCCCGCTCGGCTCCTCGGTGGGCACCGACTTCGCGGGCAACGCCTTCTCCGACCTCATCGCCCGCGACGCCTCCGGCAACCTGTGGAACTACCCGACCAACGGTCGACGCGGCTGGCTGGCCGCGCACCCTGATCGCGAGCGGCTGGCCCTCGGCCCCCGAAATCCTGGCGCCGGGAGATTTCTCCGGCGACGGCATACCCGACCTCCTCAGCTCGGTCCACGACAACCGGGAGCTGACCCTCCACCGCGGCAGTGGCTCCGGCACGATCGCCTCGAGCAGTGACCCTGGGCGCCGGCTGGGGCAGGCTTCACCGCCGTCGTCGCGCCCGGCGACCTCGACGGCGACGGGAACGTCGACCTCCTCGCCCGCGACTCCGCCGGCGCTCTCTGGCTGTATCCCGGCACGGGCACGGGCGGTTTCAAGCCTCGCGTCAGCAAGGGCACCGGCTGGGCCAGCCTGCGTGAGCTCGAGGCCGTCGGCGACTTCGACGGCGACGGCGGCACCGACCTCGTGGGCAAGAACAGCCGCAGGGATTCTCTCCCTCCTCCGGTTCTCCGCCGCCGGCACCTTCCTCGGACCACTGGCCATCGGCAGCGGCTTCCAGCCACTTCACCGTCTTCACGGGCATGGGTGACGTCGATGGCGATGGCCTCGTCGACCTCGTCGCCAAGGACGGCACCGGCGCCCTGTGGGCCTACCGCGGCACAGGGCACCGGTCTCTTCCTCACGCGGATCTGCGCTCGGCGCCGGCTGGTCCGGCATGTCCCTCGGCAGCTGAGTCCCCCACTGACCGGGCACGGACGCTGTGAGCGGGTGCCGCACGCGAGGGCCCGATGGCCGAATGAGAAGGTTGCCCCGTGGACGTCAGCACGGTGAGGGCCCTTGCTGCCCCTGAGGGGCAGGAGCTCTTGCGTTCCCTCCCGCCCTACATCGACTCCGACGTCCTCACCCTGCAGGACCGCCTGCGACGCGCCGGCCACTCCCCCGACCTCACGGCCGCCGCCCTGACCCAGCAGCGACTGCGGGCCAAGGCCACCGCGAAGTTCGGTGAGTTCGCCGCCGACATGCTCTTCACCCCGGACGGGCTCGAGCAGGCCACCCGCCTCGAGGTTGCGGTGGCGCACGCCCACCGGTTCAGCCGGGCCAGCCTGGCGCAGGTCCACGACCTCGGTTGTGGCATCGGCGCCGATGCCGTGACCCTGTCCTCGCTCGGCGTCACGGTGCGAGCCGTCGACTCGGATCCTGTGACGGCGGCTGTCGCCGATGCCAACCTGCGCCCCTGGCCGGACTCCCGCGCCCGGGTCGGCCACGCCGAGGACGCAGACTTCGGCTTCGACCCCGGGCGCAACCGCGTGGGCGCCTGGCTCGACCCGGCCCGTCGCACCCGGGGGGTCGCCGACATCACCGGTCGCACCCGCCGCACCTTCCGCCTGGAAGAGATCTCGCCGTCCTGGGACTACGTCCAGCAGGTCGCCGCGGCCGTGCCCGCCACAGGAGTGAAGCTCAGCCCCGGCTTCGACCACGCAGCGATCCCCAACGGCACCGAGGCCCAGTGGACGTCGTGGGCCGGTGATGTCGTCGAGTGCGCCATCTGGTGGGGCCCGCTCGCCATGGCCCGAGGTCGCACCGCGCGAGTCATGGGCCCCGACTCCTCGCCCATCGTCGTCAACGAGTCCATGGCCGACCCCGTGCCGCCCTCAGCCTCCTCGCTGTCGGACGTGGGCACCTGGCTGCATGACGTCGACAAGGCCGTCATCCGGGCCGGTCTGGTCGGTGCCGTCACCCGCGGCACCAGCGGGATGGAGTCCGACGAGGGGACGGGTTATGTCCTCACCTCACGCAACGTGTCCTTGGCCTACACCCGTCGGTATGCCGTGCACGAGGCGATGCCGTTCAGCGTCAAGACGCTTCGTGGTTGGCTGCGCGAACACAACGTCACCGGGCTGACGATCAAGAAGCGCGGGATCCGCCTCGACGACGAGCAGCTGCGTCGCGACCTCAAGATCGGCACCAAGGCCGGCAGTGGCGAGCAGGCCACGGTCGTCCTCACCCGCGTCGGCGGATCAGCCACCGCCCTCATCGTCTCCCCCGCCTGACCCTTCGCAGCAATCCTGCTGCTCATCACCTCAAGGTTGGGTCGGGTTGGGCGCCCTTGTGCTGGACCGCTGCGGCACCCGCCGCGAGAGCGCTCTCGAGGGCTGAGGCGCGGTCGGCGCCGGCGGCGAGGGCTGCGGCCAGGGCTCCGCAGAAGGCGTCTCCTGCCCCCGTGGTGTCGCGCACTGCCAAGGGATCCACGCGATGCGCCGGGACGGTTTCGCCGTCCCAGGTGACGCCGTTGGCGCCGAAGGTGACGAGCAGTGAGGCGGGCTCGGCGCCGGACTCGGCGAGGGCCACCATCTCGTGCTCATTGGCGACCACCGGGTCGCCGAGCGCGATCACATCGGCCGGGAGGGCGGCATACGGTGCGGTGTTGATGACGACGCGGGCACCGAGGTGCGCCGCCCGACGGGCGGCACCACAGACCACGGGGAGCGGCACTTCGAGCTGCAGGAGGAGGACGTCTCCGGGGCCGAGGTCGTCGACCGCGGCGATCTCGGTGCTGTCGAGGAGGCCGTTGGCTCCGGGAATGACGATGATGCTGTTCTCTCCTCGATCATCGACGGCGATGAGGGCGTGCCCACTGGCCTCACCCTTGATCGTGCGGACGCGTGAGACGTCAATTCCCCTGTGCCGCAGGCGTTCAAGGTATGCCGCACCACCTCCGTCGTCGCCGACGCAACCCACCATGAGCACCTCGGCACCTGCGGCCGCGGCCGCGACGGCTTGGTTGGCGCCCTTGCCGCCAGCGAGCCGCTCGAGCCCCTCACCCAGGAGGGTCTCGCCGGGGAGCGGGTGGCGTTCGACGCGGGTGACGAGGTCGACGTTGAGGGACCCGAGGACCATGACGCGCCCCATCAGACAGCTCCCTTGATGGTGTCGATCCAGAGGCGGGCGACGCGCGGCCCGTCGATCTCGAGGGCGACGTCGACCTTCGCGTGGGCGAGTCCGTGCGGGTCGTGGTCCATGCTGCCGGCCCAGTCGCGGGTGTCGACGATGGTGCGGCCGCGGGTCCAGGTGCCGGAGAGCTCGACGCGGACGGGCAGCCGCTTGGTCTGCACGGCGTCGGGATCGATGAGCAGGGCCACCGCGCCGGCGTCGCCGATCGAGGCGCTGTCGCTGTCGAAACGTCCGCTCATGAAGCGCATGAGACCGGCACCGAGCGCGCCCGGACCGCGCTCGTCGAGAGCCGCGAGCTCGTCCGCGTCGGCGAGGGTGATCTGGGGGCCGTAGAAGACGTCGAGGCCATACATCGTCACGGGAACGTCGTGGTCGACACTCGCGTCGAGCGCGATGGCCGTGGCCTCCGGGTCGTGGAAGACGTTGAACTCCGCCGACGCGGTCGCGTTGCTCACCATCGCGCCACCGCCCATGAAGACGATGCGGCCGATCCTGGCGAACGACTCGGGATACATGCGTGCCAGCAGGGCGATGTTGGTCATCGGCGCCAGCGGCACGAGGGTGACGGGCGTTCCCTGCGCCGCGGCGGCGTCGATCGTCTCGCGCAACAGGTCGACCGCATGGCGCGGGTCGACAGCGCCCTGGGGCGCCGGCCAACCGAGGTCGGCCATGCCGTCGTCACCGTGGACGTGGCGCGCGTCGACGGGTCGCTCGAGCAGCGGATGCGACGCTCCGGCACCGACCGGGACCGTGGTCGCGCCGCACGCCTCGAGCACGGTGAGGGTGTTGCGCACGACGTCCGGTAGGGGCGCGTTGCCGCCGACGCAGGTGACCGCGCGCAGGTCCAGCGCGGGGTGGAGCGTCGCCAGGATCAGGGCGCACGCATCGTCGACTCCGGTGTCGACGTCGAGGATCACAGGAAGGGCCATGGGCCGAGAGTATGCCGTGCGTCGGCTAGCGTCTTGGGGTGACTTCCCGCTCCATGACTCCTGCCCGCCGCCGCTTGACCGCCACTGTCGCCATCTCGCTCGCGGGCCTCCTCGCCGCAGGCTGCGGTGGGGGCGAGACCCCCGAGATGAAGACCGGAGCGCAGTCCCCGCGTCGGCCCACGGGCCCGATGATCCCCGCCGACGAGGGTCGGCGCGGTCGCGTCTCGCGCCGTCACTTTTTCGCTGCGACGGGCGGCGGGCGCGGCCGGCGTGGGCCGTCGGCTGGGCGTCGGCCCCGCGCGACCACCGTGGAGCTCACGAGACACGACGCGCTCGTGCCGGGACTGGCCCCGGGCCTCGATGGACTTCGCATCGCGCAGGTGAGCGATGTGCACCTTCCCGCCAATGCGGGGGCCGCCGGAATGCACTCGCGCTGCTCGACGCCGAGCGACCGGAGATCGTGCTCCTCACCGGGGACATTGTCGAGCACTATGACGCCCTCGACGATCTCATCGCCTTTTCACGGCGGGCTCGCGGCACCATTGGTACCTACGCTGTGATGGGGAACTGGGAGCGCTCCGGTGGGATCGAGCGGATCAACGCCCGCAGGGCGTACGAGGCGGCAGGGGTCCAGTTCCTCTGTAATGAGACGGCGCGCTGCAGGTGGGGTCGGCGAGCTCGGTATCGTGGGGCTGGACGACTACGTGGAGGGTCGTCCTGATGCAGCGGCGGCGATCGCCCGGGTGGAACACGGGATGCCATGGTGTGGGCCTTCCACGCACCGGGCTTTGCCGATGTCCTCCCGGCCGGTGTACCCGCCTCGCTGCTGCTCAGTGGTCACACCCACGGGGGGCAGATTCGACTGCCACTGCTGCCGGCGATACGCCCGTCAGGTTCCGGACGCTTCCTCGAGGGCTGGTACGACACGGCGAGCGCACCGCTCTATGTGTCTCGTGGCGTCGGCACGACGAACATCCGCGCGCGATTCAGGTGTCCAGCCGAACTGCCGGTCTTCACCCTGAAGCGGACGCAGAAAGACCCCGGCGCTGGTTGAGCGCCGGGGTCCCTTGCTGAAGCCGTTAGTCCGCGTGGCCTCGAGACCGTAGGCCGAAGCCGGGAGCTTGAGACGAACGCATAGGCCCGGAACTG
>CAWEDC010000009.1:0-161159 GCA_963807825.1 uncultured Actinomycetota bacterium | reverse complement strand
GCCGGCGAAGACCTTGCGGTAGTCGTGGCCACCGCGCTGCAGGTCGTGCCAGATCTGCTCGTCGGTGAGGTTCTCGACCATCTTGCGGGTGCGGGGGTCGCGACCGAAGAACTCCTCGCGGACGTAGGCACCGTCGTTGGCGCGGAACGTCTGGTAGTCGCCATCAGTCGTAGTGTTCATGATGTGCCGCAGCGCGTGGTCACGGTCCGCCGCGAGCAGCGGGTCCCAGCCACGGCCCCAGATGACCTTGACGACGTTCCAGCCAGCGCCACGGAAGACCGCCTCGAGCTCCTGGATGATCTTGCCGTTGCCGCGCACCGGGCCGTCGAGGCGCTGCAGGTTGCAGTTGACGACGAACGTCAGGTTGTCGAGCTCCTCGTTGGCCGCGAGCTCGAGCAGACCGCGGGATTCGGGCTCGTCCATCTCGCCGTCGCCGAGGAAGGCCCACACCCGCTGCTCGGAGGTGTCCTTGATGCCGCGGTTGTGGAGGTACTTGTTGAACTGCGCCTGGTAGATCGCGTTCATCGGGCCGATGCCCATCGACACCGTCGGGAACTGCCAGTAGTCCGGCATCATCCGCGGGTGCGGGTAGGACGACAGCGCCCGGATCTTGCCGTCGACGATGTGGCTCTTCTCCTGGCGGAAACCGTCGAGGTCGGTCTCGCCGAGGTGGCCCTCGAGGAAGCTGCGGGCATACATGCCGGGGAGGCGTGGCCCTGGTAGAAGATCTGGTCCCCGCCGCCGGGGTGGTCCTGGCCGCGGAAGAAGTGGTTCATGCCGACTTCGTAGAGCGTGGCCGCGGAGGCGTAGGTGGAGATGTGCCCACCCACCGAGACGCCGGGCCGCTGCGCGCGGTGCACCATGACCGCGGCGTTCCAGCGGATCCACCGGCGGTACTGGCGCTCGACCTCCTCGTCACCGGGGAACCAGGGCTCTTGCTCCTGGTCGATGGTGTTGACGTAGTCGGTCGCCGTGAGTGAGGGGACGCCGATCTGGCTCTCGCGCGCCCGCTCCAGCAGGCGCAGCATGAGGTAGCGAGCCCGCTTGCGCCCGCCCTCGTCGATCACCTGGTCGAGCGATTCCAACCACTCCGAGGTCTCCTCGGGGTCGATGTCGGTGAGGCTGCTCGGGAAGGCCATTGAGAATCGGTCCGGCTTCCTCGCGAAACGTCACGACGATGTCCCTTCTCTTGCGGTTCCGACCCGGTGAGGTCGACTCGTCCATCCTGCCACTGGGAGTGGGGCTCCGTCGGTTCACATGCCTCGGGTTGGCTGGCAGGCTTGGGCCATGACCACTCCGCTCGACCCGGCCGCTGTCACCCTTCGCGGCGACGAGCTGCCGTGGCGCCCCGTGAGCCCCGCCCTGCGCACCGTCCGGCTCATCACGCTCTTCGTGTGGCTCACGCCGTTCCTCGTGGCCTTCGCCGTCCTCGCGGTGCTCGTGTCGCCCTGGTTCTGGATCGGCGCCGGCGTGCAGCGGCCCTCCTCGCCTGGGGCGCGTGGCTCATCGTCCGGCAGGTCTCGGCGATCTCGTGGATCGAGCTGCCCGACGAGATCGTCATCCGCAAGGGTCGCCTGTTCCGTTCGCTCGTGAGCATCCCCTACGGCCGGCTCCAGTACATCGACGTCGAGTCCGGTCCGCTGATGCGCTCGCGGGGCATCGCGTCCTGCGAGTTCCACACGGCCTCGCCCGAGAGCGGTGGCACCCTGCCGGGGCTGCCCGTCGACGAGGCCGAGGCCCTGCGGGGTCGCCTTGCCGCCCGCGGCGAGGCCCAGCGAGCAGGCCTGTGACACAACCCGATCCAGCTCCTCGGAGCCCCGCCGTGGCGTCGACCCCCGACAGGGCGCGACCTCGGGCTGCGCGAGTGGCAGCACCTCCACCCGTTGTCGCCCATCCTGCGTGGCGGTGTCGTCGGCATCGCGATTCTCGGGTATGCCGCGACGCAGTTCGTCGACGACATCTTCCGTGGGTTGGGTGGCGGGGGCGACAGTGGCGACGACGAGGCCGACCAGGGCATTCGCGAGGGCCTCGGGCTTCCTCTTCGACCACTCGCTCGTCGCCAGTGCCGTCATCCTCGCCGTCCTCGGTTCGTCGGGCTCTTCGGCTGGCTCTCCTGGCGGTTCGCGAAGTTCCGGGTGGCTGACGGGCAGATCGAGTTCCGCAAGGGCTGGCTCTTCCGTGAGCACCGCCAGGTCCCTCTCGAGCGGGTCCAGGCCATCGAGATCAGCCGGCCGCTGCTGGCCCAGCTCACCGGTCTCTCCCAGGTCATCGTCCAGTCAGCCGGTGGTGGCGACTCCCAGCTCAAGCTCGCCTTCCTCGGTGCGGGTCGGGCCGACCAGGTCCGGGGTGAGCTCCTCGCCCTCGCCGGACGCCGCGACGAGGCCGGCCCGGTCCGGTCGGTGACGCGCCAGACGGAGTCACGTGACGAGGCGGGCGCCCAGGCCTCGACCACCGCACGCCGTTCGGCATGCGACGAAGGGCGCGAGGTGCTGCGCGTCCCGAACTCCCGGCTCTTCGTCGCGACGATCCTCCACGGCGGCACGATCTTCCTCGGCGTCATGGCCCTGCTCGCCGGGAGCGTCGCGCTCGCGGCCTACGGATCCAGCTTCGAGGCGCTCACCGGTGCCGCCATCGCCCTCCCGGCCCTCGGGCCCCTCGCCTTCGGTATCGCGGTCAACCGCGTCGGCGAGCTGCTCAAGCACGGCAACTTCCGTCTCGCCGACACCGGCACGTCGGTGCGGATCCAGCACGGGCTCACCGACAAGCGGACGACGACCGTCCCGCTGCACCGCATCCAGGCGGTCGGGATGGTGCAGCCGCTGTGGTGGCGGCCGCTCGGCTGGTGGCGGGTCAAGGTCAACGTCGCCGGCATCGCCCACGACCCGTCGGGCAACGACGACAACGAGACGACCGTGCTCCCCGTCGGGACGCTCGAGCAGGCGCTGGACGTCCTCACCCTGCTCGACCCGGCGCTCTCCGAGGCCGACCTGCGCCGGGCCGCGCTCGGCGACGGCGCCGACGGTGGCTGGACGCTCGTGTCGCCGCGGGCCAAGAGGTTCGACTGGCTGAGCTGGCGACGTTCGGGCTTCGCCGTGTCGCCGCACTCGGTCATGGTCCGGGCCGGGCGCCTGTCGCGGCGGGTCTCGGTCATGCCGCACGCCCGAGTGCAGTCGCTCACCCTGGCTCAGGGACCCCTCGACCGCCGCCTCGACCTCGCGACTGTCACGCTGGTCACGACCCCGGGACCGGTCGACGTCTCCGTGCCCCACCTCGACCTCCAGACGGCCACAGAATTCCTGCGCGACGAGGCTGCTCGGGCACGTGATGCGCGGCAAATGTCGCGAACCGCTTGCACCAGCGACGATCTTCCTAGTCAACTAGTGACTCCAGACCGTAAACGACGAGAGGTAGCCCCACCGTGAACACCGCTGCACCACCGCCCGCCGAAGCCGGGCCTGACGGCTCAGGTGCCGTCGAGCGCCTCGGCTTCGCCGCTGAGCAGATCGTGCAGGAGTTCGGCTGGGACGACGACGTCGACGACGACTTCCGCTTCGCCGTCGAGGACGTCATCGGATCCGACCTCGAGGACGAGGACTACACCGGAGAGGCCGACGCGGTCGTCTTCTGGTGGCGCGCCGACGACGGCGACCTCACCGACGCCCTCGTCGACCTCGTCGGAGTTCTGGCCGAGGGTGGCTTCGTCGTCGCCCTCACCCC
Organism: uncultured Actinomycetota bacterium; assembly: GCA_963807825.1. Taxonomy (GTDB): domain Bacteria; phylum Actinomycetota; class Actinomycetes; order Actinomycetales; family Dermatophilaceae; genus Knoellia. Next base: position 157,442 of record CAWEDC010000009.1, on the reverse strand, counting down.
CAAGGACGCCAAGGACGGTGCGGTCGACGCCGCCGAGATCGACGAGGCCGCGGCCACCGCCGGTCTGCACTCCGGCGGCGCCTTCCACGCGTCCCCGCACTGGCGCGCCATCAAGCTCGGCGCACCCAAGGGACGGCTCTGATCGTTCTGCGGCAGACTGCAGGGCATGACGGACGCCATGTCGGGCCTTGAGGTGGGGCAGCACGCCCCTCACTTCACGCTGCGCGACCAGAACGGTTCTGACGTTTCGCTCGCCGATCATCTCGGGCGACGCAACGTCCTCCTCGTGTTCTACCCGTGGGCGTTCTCCGGCATCTGCACCGGCGAGCTGACCGAGATCCGCGACGACCTCGGACGCTTCGTCTCCGAGGACGTCCAGGTGCTCACGATCTCGTGTGACGCGATGTTCTCGCTGCGGGCCTACGCCGACCGCGACGGCTACTTCTTCCCGCTGCTGTCCGACTTCTGGCCCCACGGTGAGGTGGCCAAGGCCTACGGCGTCTTCGACGAGAAGGCCGGCGTCGCTCGGCGCGGCACCTTCCTCATCGACCGCGAGGGCGTCATCCGTTGGTCCCTCGTCACCGGCATCGGTGAGCGACGTGACTTCAGCGGCTATCACACAGCGATGTCGCACGCCTGACGCGATCTGCGTCATCGCCTGACAGAATGGGCGACCGATCACGGCCCTGCGCCGTGTCGGGGCCTGTAGCTCAGTTGGTAGAGCACCGCGTTTACACCGCGGGTGTCGTCGGTTCGAGGCCGGCCGGGCCCACATGACCCTTCTCCTGCGCGACGTCGTTGCCGTTCTCGAACGCCTCTACCCGCCGCACACCGCGCAGTCGTGGGACCAGGTGGGCCTCGTGACGGGCGACCCGGAGCAGCCGGTCGAGCGCATCCTGCTCGCCCTCGACCCGACTCTCGCGGTCATCGAGGAGGCCCGTGTGACGCAGGCCGACCTGCTCATCACCCACCACCCGCTCCTCATGCGCGGCATCCACTCCGTCGCCACGACGACGGCCAAGGGCGCGAGCGTCACCGGCCTCGTCGTCGGCGACATCGCGCTCTACGTCGCGCACACCAACGCCGACGTCGCCGCCGCCGGGGTCTGCGAAGCCCTCGCCAGCCGCGGCCGGCCTCACCGACACCACGCCTCTGGTCCTCGTCGAGGACCAGCCGCTCGGTCGCGTCGGGCGCCTCGCCTCACCCATGACGTTGGGCGACTTCGCAACGGCCCTGTATGCCGCCCTCCCGGCTGCCGCTGCCGGCCTGCGTGTCGCTGGACCGGCCGATGCGATGGTCGAGACCGTGGCCGTCCTCGGGGGAGCGGGCGACGACCAGTTCGACGCGGTGCGGGCGTCCGGAGCCGATGTCTATGTCACCGCCGACCTGCGTCACCACCCTGCGCTGGAGGCTCGCGAGGAAGCGCGCGGAGGCACGCCCTACCTCGTCGACGCGGGCCACTGGTCGAGCGAGTCCGTGTGGCTGCCAACCGTGCGAGACGCCCTCGCCGCTGCCCTTAGGGTGGACATCGACATCAGCACAGTGCGCACCGACCCGTGGACCTTCACGGTCGGAGCAACAACAGCCGGAGGTATCGCCGTGAAAGCCGAACCCGGACAACAGTCCAAGCTGCTCGACCTCCAGGCCCTCGACACCCGGCTGTCGCAGATCGCCCACGCGCGCAAGACCCTCCCGCAGCTGGCCGAGATCGCCGACCTCGAGGGCAAGGCGAGCCTGCTCGACGACCAGCTCGTGCGCTCGCGCACGGAGCTCAGCGACATCCAGCGCGAGGTCATCAAGGCCGACGGCGACGTGCAGCAGGTGCGCGACCGCGCCACCCGCGACCAGCAGCGTCTGGACTCGGGCACCGGGCAGCGCCAAGGACCTGACGGCCATCCAGCACGAACTCGAGTCGCTCGCGCGTCGCCAGTCAGAACTCGAGGACGTCGAGCTCGAGGTCATGGAGCGCGCCGAAGCCGTCCAGTCCGACGTGTCCGAGCTCGAGCGTGGCCGCGGCGAGATCACCGACCGGCTCACCGAACTTGAGTCGGCTCGCGACAAGCGCATTGCCGAACTCGACGCCGATGAGGCCGAGGTGGCCGCCCCGCGCGACTCTCTCGTGCTCGCTGCCGGCGTCGAGCTGGTCGCGCTCTACGACAAGATCAAGGCGACGAGCGGCACGGGTGCGGCACCGCTTCGGCAGCGCCGTTGCGGCGGCTGCCAGCTGGAGCTCAACCCGGTCGCTCTCCGGGTGATCAAGTCCGCCCCGCAGGACGAGGTCCACCGGTGCGAGGAGTGCCGTCGCATCCTCGTGCGCACGGCGGAGTCCGGTCTCTGAACCAGCCCTCCACACGGGCACGCACGCACCTACGCTGGCGGCATGAGCTATGCCGGTGATGTCACTCCGTCCGAGGCCTTTGCCGCGGTGACCCAGGGCGAGGACGCTGTCCTCGTCGACGTGCGCACGCGCGCCGAATGGTCCTATGTCGGTGTCCCGCAGGTGGATTCGTCCCACGAGCCAGTCCTCGTCGAGTGGCAGCGCTACCCCGACGGCAGCATCAACGACTCCTTCGTGGACGAGTTGCGAGCAGCGGGCGTCGGCGACGGGACCCCCATCTACTTCCTGTGCCGGTCGGGCGCGCGCTCCATCGCGGCAGCAGAGGCGGCCACAGCGGCAGGCCTGGGGCCGGCATACAACGTGCTCGAAGGTTTTGAAGGTCCGCACGACTCCGAAGGCCACCGCACCGTGGCCGGCTGGAAGGTCGCCGGCCTCCCGTGGAAGCAGGGCTGACATGGGCGACGCACTGAGCGATGCCGGTCGTTCCTTCCGCCCCGAGACCCTTGCCGTGCGAGGAGGGTTGACCCGCAGCGGTTTTGACGAGACCAGTGAGGCGATGTTCCTCACCTCCGGGTTCGTCTACGAGTCCGCCGAGCAGGCCGAGGCGGCGTTCAAGGACGAGATCGAGAAGTTCATCTACAGCCGCTACGGCAACCCCACGGTGAGCATGTTCGAGGAGCGACTTCGTCTGCTCGAAGGCGCTGAGGCCTGCTTCGCGACCGCGTCGGGGATGGCTGCCGTGTGGGTGGCCCTGGCGGCCCTGTGCGGCAAGGGCGACCGCATCGTGTCCTCGCGTGCCCTCTTCGGGTCGTGCTTCGTCATCATCGACGAGATCCTCCCGAGGTTCGGCGTCGAGGCGGTCTTCGTCGACGGCCCCGACCTCGCGCAGTGGGAGGAGGCGCTGTCCGTCCCCACGGCCGCGGTCTTCTTCGAGACGCCGAGCAACCCGATGCAGGAGCTCGTCGACATCGAGGCCGTCTCCCGGCTGGCGCACGCCGCCGGCGCCAAGGTCGTCGTCGACAACGTCTTCGGCACCCCGGTCTTCTCGCGCCCCCTCGAGCACGGCGCCGACATCGTCGTCTACTCGGCGACCAAGCACATCGATGGCCAGGGGCGCGTCCTCGGCGGTGCGGTCCTCGGCCCGGCCGAGTTCATCGACGGTCCGGTCAAGAACCTCATGCGGCACACCGGCCCGGCCATGTCGCCGTTCAACGCGTGGGTGCTCGTCAAGGGTCTCGAGACGATGGCGCTGCGCGTGGCCCAGATGTCCGCCAACGCGCTCAGGCTCGGCCAGCACCTCGAGGGGCGAGAGGGCATCGTCAGGGTCATCTACCCGATGCTCGAGAGCCACCCGCAGCACGAGCTCGCCCAGCGGCAGATGACGGGCGGCGGCACCGTCATCACCTTCGAGGTCGAGGGCGGCAAGGACGTCGCGTTCAAGGTCATGAACGCCCTGCAGCTCGTCGACATCTCCAACAACCTCGGCGACGCCAAGTCCCTCGTGACGCATCCGGCCACGACGACCCATCGCCGACTCACGCCGGAGGCCCGGGCCGCTGTCGGCATCACCGACGGCACCATCCGGATCTCGGTCGGGCTCGAGTCCGTCGAGGACCTCATCGAGGACGTCGAAGCGGCACTGGCCGGGGCGCTCACGGCCTGATGCCGTCCTACCGCGTCACGGTCGACATCCTCGACGTCCGTGCCGGGCGTGCGGCCCCAGGACGTGCTCCCGGCCGCGGAGGGCATTCTCGCCCGGACGCACCAGGTCGAGGACCGCCTGCTCGACGTCGCGCACGCGACCTCGAGTCAGCCGCAGCCGCAGCTCCACCTGCGCTTCCTCGTGCCGGCCACCGAGAGGGGCACGGAGGACGCCGAGGCAGAGGCAGTGGCTGGGGTGCTGGTCGACGACCTGGACGAGTTCGCCCGCTGCGGACGCTGGGAGCTCCGTCGAGGACCCGGACGCAGATGGCGGCTCATGGCCACCGGGGTCGCGATCAGCGAGCGATGACGTCGAGGATCGACGGCTTGCCGCGGCGGGCCGGGGGAGTGAGTTCGACGTCGAACGCCTCGCCGACGATGGCGGCGAGTTTGGCTGGTGTGCGCGCCCGCTCACCGCTCACGCAGAGGTGGCGGGCCACGAGTCCGCGGGTGTGCTTGGCCATGTGGCTGGCGCCGGGCACGCGGATCTGCACCCAGCGGTCGGCGACGTCGCCCGTGGGAGTCCACGCGGCGGCATACGTCGAGCTTCGGCAATCGACGACGACCTCGCGCCCGGCAGCGGGGGCGAGCACGTCGTCAAGGACCGGTCGCCACGCGGCCGCGACCGGACCGAGCCCGGCGAGGTTCACGTCCATGGAGAGCCGGTATGCCGTGATCCGGTCCTTGAGTCGCACGGCACCGTGGAGCGCGGAGACGATGACGACCCACTGGTTGGCCCGGCGACGCGCCGAGGCGTCCATCGAGTCGAGACCGAGGGCGTCGTAGAGCACGCCGGTGTAGACCTCGGCGGCCGGCGTGGCTGGCGCGGTGTCGAGGATGAGGTTGCGGGCGACCTCGGCGGCGAGCCCGGGGGAGACGCCGAGATCGACTGTGGCAGTGGGGGATTCGCTCGCCAGTCGCAGGTGGGCGGCGACGGCGCTGCGGGTGTCGGCCAGCTCAGGGAACGACCACGTGCTCGGGTCCACCGGCTTGCCCCGGCGGCGGTTCGACTTGGACTCCGACGGGGGCAGGACGATGAGCACGCGGTCACCCTATGCGGGACGCGCCCCTTGTAGGTTGGCTGGCATGCCTCAGCGCCAGATCAGCCTCGCCCCGGCCGACGCCACGACGTCCGACACCGTGCGGGAGGCGCTGCTCGCCCGCTTCGCAGCCATCCGCGCCGAGGTCAAGGCGGTCGAGGCGTTCCCACCGGAGGTCCAGGCCGAGGCCGAGCAGGTCGCGGGCTCACCGCCCGCGGCGCCGGAGCGCGACGAGACCTCGGTCCCGTTCGTCACGCTCGACCCCGCGACGTCGATGGACCTCGACCAGGCGATGTGCCTCGAGCGTGACGGTGAGGGCTATCGGGTCCGCTACGCCATCGCCGATGTGCCCGCCTTCGTGGCGCCCGGGGGAGCGATCGACACCGAGTCCCGCCGCCGCGGCCAGACGATCTACTGTCCCGACATCCGGGTGCCGCTCCACCCGCCCGTGCTCAGCGAGGGGGCGGCCAGTCTGCTCCCCGGCGAGGTGCGACCGGCGTTCGTCTGGGACATCCGGCTCGACGCCGAGGGTGAGCAGACCGGCGCCGAGCTGTATCGGGCGATGGTGAAGTCGGTCGAGCGGTTCGACTACGTCGGCGTGCAGGAGCAGATCGACGCCGGTACGACCGACGAGCGCTGGGTCCTCCTCAAGGAGATCGGTGAGAAGCGCGTCCGTCAGGAGCAGTTGCGAGGCGGCGCGAGCCTGCCCATGCCCGAGCAGGAGGTCAACCTCGGCGACGACGGCAACTTCACCCTCGCGTTCCGGCCGCCGCGCAGCTCCGAGGACTGGAACGCCCAGATCTCGCTGCTCACCGGCATGGTCGCGGCCGACATGATGCTCCACGCCGGAGTCGGCATCCTGCGCACGATGCCGGACGCCGACCACAACGCGGTGGCGCGTTTCCGACGTCAGGCCAAGGCCCTGGGTGCCCCGTGGCCGGCCGAGCAGAACTACGGCGACTTCCTGCGCGGACTGGACCGCAACAACCCCAAGCACCTCGCCCTCATCCACTCGGCGACGGCGCTCTTCCGAGGGGCTGGCTACACGCCGTTCGAGGGCGATGTGCCCGAGCAGGCCGAGCACGCAGCGGTCGCCGATGCCTACGCCCACGTGACGGCGCCGTTGCGCCGCCTCGTCGACCGCTTCGGCCTGGTCATCTGCGAGGCGATCAGCAGTGGCGCCGAGGTCCCGACCTGGGTCCGGGAGGCCCTGCCGACGATCCCCGAGATCATGAAGGAGTCCGACCGCCGCGCCGGGTCGGCCGAGCGCATGTGCGCCGACGCCGTCGAGGCCGCGGTGCTCCAGCCGCGCGTCGGCCAGGCCTTCGACGCGGTCGTCGTCGAGCGCGACGACCGAGGCCTCGAGGTCCAGCTCCTCGAGCTCCCGGTCATCGTGCGCGCCAAGGGCGAGGCCGAACTCGGAGCCTCGGTCTCCGTGCGCCTCGAGTCGGTCGACCTGACCACGGGGCAGACGAAGTTCGTCCTCGCCTGAGCCGCGGCGGCCGGCAGTCGAGCCCGTCAGACGGTCCTCAGTCGAGGAAGATGTCCTTCTGCAGCTCGGAGTCCGGGCCGCCATAGACCGAGAGGTCCGTGACGCCGACCTCGGCGAGGACCTCGTCGTCGATGAAGAAGTTGCCGGTGCAGGTGCGCGGGTCCTGGCTGAGGACGACGTGGGCGGCGTCGGCCATGATCTCCGGACGACGGCTGCTCCGGATCGCGGCGTCGCCACCGAGCAGGTTCTGGACCGCAGCCGTGGCGATGAGCGTGCGTGGCCACAGGCTGTTGGCCGCCACCCCGGCGTCCCGCAGTTCCTCCGCCAGGCCGAGCGTCACGAGGCTCATGCCGTACTTCGCGATCGTGTAGCCCAGGTGACCGCCCGCCCACACCGGGTTGAGATTCAGCGGCGGTGAGAGCGTGAGGACGTGAGCCGCATCGGAACGGGTCAGGTGCGGCAGGGCCGTCTTGGCCAGCAGGAAGGACCCTCGGCAGTTGATGTCCTGCATGAGGTCGTACTTCTTCATCGAGATGTCGGGGGTGCGGGACAGGTCGATGGCGCTCGCGTTGTTGACGACGATGTCGATCCCGCCGAACCGGTCCACGGTCTGCGCGACCGCATCGGCCACGGAGTCGTCGTTGCGCACGTCCCCGATCACGGCGAGGGCCTGACCGCCGGCGGCCTCGATGGCGAGGGCGGCGGTGTGGGCGGTGCCTTCGAGCCGGGGGTCGGGCTGGTCCGTCTTGGCCAGCAACGCGACGTTCGCGCCGTCTCGGGCGGCTCGGAGCGCGATGGCCAGCCCGATGCCACGGCTGCCGCCCGACATGAGGATGGTGCGGCCTGCCAAGGACATCCCGGTCTTCTTCTCAATGGTCATGGCCCGACGGTAGGCGCTCCCAGCCCAACAAACCAGCACTGCTGACTGTTTCTTGCGTCACCCGCGCATCCGTCCACCCGTATGCTGTGCCGGCGGACGAGTCAGTCCGACGGTCGCGGCGTGGGCAACCACGTCGAGGAAAGTCCGGGCTCCACAGGGCATGGTGGTGGCCAACAGCCACCCGGGGTGACCCGCGGGACAGTGCCACAGAAAACAAACCGCCTCCCGACTCCGGTCGGGCGGTAAGGGTGAAACGGTGGTGTAAGAGACCACCAGCGGCTCCGGTGACGGAGTCGGCTAGGTAAACCCCACCCGGAGCAAGCTCAGACAGTGTGCGTTCGAGGGCGGCCCGCCCGAGTACACGGGTAGAGCGCTGGAGGCCACTGGCAACAGTGGTCCGAGATGGATGACCGTCAGCGTGACCCGGGCAACCGGCCACGCGACAGAACCCGGCTTATGACTGACTCGTCCGCCCTCACGCCCGCCACACGGCATACCGTGAAGAATGCGACTCACGCACCTCGGACATGCCTGCCTCCTCGTCGAGATCGGTGACGAGCGCATCCTCCTCGACCCCGGCACCTTCACGCCCGGGTTCGAGGACCTGCGCGACCTCTCGGCGATCGTCATCACGCACCAGCACCCGGACCATGTCGACCCCGACCGGCTTCCGGCCCTCCTGCGCGGCAACGCATCCGCCCCGGTCTTCTGCGACCCGGGCAGCGTCGAGCTGCTCGCCGGCATCGGGATCGACGCCCACTCCCACGAGGGCCCAACGACGGTCGGCGCCGTCACCATCACCCCGGTCGGCGAACTCCACGCGCTGATCCACGACGACATCCCGCGCATTCCCAACGTCGGTGTCGTGCTGCGCGCCGACGGCGAGCCAGGCCTGTTCCACCCCGGCGACAGCCTCGACGGCGAGCCGGGCGACGTGGAGGTCGTGGCCTTCCCGCTCAACGCTCCGTGGCAGCGCAGCCGCGACATGGCCGGCTTCCTGCGCAGGCTCAACCCGGCGTCCGCGGTGCCGATCCACGACGGGCTGCTCAACCAGGCCGGGCGAGAGCTCTACCTCGGGCAGGCGGACCGGCTCGGGGGAGCGGACACGAGTATCCACGACCTCGCCGGTCGGGGCGCGGTCGACTTCTCGCTCTGAGCACGGCGAGCGGCAACACGCCCACGTCGTGGACCCGGTTTGGAGATGTAGGTAAGGCTCACCTACCCTCGGTTCGTGCCCAAGGTCTCCGCCAAGAAGAAGTGCTGCAAGGACAAGCCGCGCTGCAAAGCCTGCCCGGTTGTCCTCATGCGGCTCTCCAAGATGGGCTACGCGGAGCAGCTGACGACGGGCAAGAAGGCGAAGTACGACGTCGAGAAGAACATCCCCAAGAAGGCGATGGTCGTCGCGCGCCAGCGCTGAACCACCCGCTCGAGGCGTCAGTGTGAGTCGTGGTACTCCTGCGCCAGGTGGGCCGCACCGATGATGCCGGCCTTGTTCTCGAGCACCGCCGGGACGATCTTGGTCCGCAGCTTGAGCAGCGGCAGGAACTGCTCGTGGTCCTTGGAGACGCCACCGCCGACGACGAACAGGTCCGGCCACAGCAGGTTCTCGAGGTGGCTGTAGTAGCGCTGGAGGCGCTCGGTCCACTCGGGGTAGGTGAGGCCCTCGATGTCCTTGATCGAGGAGGCGGCGCGCTTCTCGGCGTCGAACCCGTCGATCTCGAGGTGGCCGAGCTCGGAGTTGGGGATGAGCTTGCCGTCGAAGATGAGGGCGGTCCCGATGCCGGTCCCGAGGGTCGTCACGATGACGAGTCCCTTCTGGCCCTTGGCCGCGCCATAGTGCAGCTCGGCGACACCCGCAGCGTCTGCGTCGTTGACGAGGACGATGTCGTGGCCGAGCTTCTTCTCGAGCATCTTCTCGGCCTCGAAGTCGAGCCAGGACTTGTCGATGTTGGCGGCGGAGCGCACGACGCCCTTGGTCACGACGCCCGGGATGGTGATGCCGATGGGGGAGTCGCCGCGCACGTCGTCGAAGTGCTCGACGATCTCGCCGATGATGTCGCCGACCGCCTCGGGGGTGGACTTCGCCGGGGTGTCGATCCGCTTGCGCTTGCTCGCGAACTCACCCTTGCTGAGGTCGACCGGTGCGCCCTTGATGCCACTCCCGCCCACGTCGATTCCGAGGGGCAGCACGTTCTTCTTGCTCATGGGGGACTCCTTCGTCCGTCGTGTGGGTGGAGGGTGCTGGGTGACCAGGTCAGGGGAGGGTGAGGATCTCGTTGCCGGTGTCGGTGATGAGGATGGTGTGCTCGAACTGGGCCGAGCGCTTGCGGTCCGCGGTGACGACGGTCCAGTCGTCGTCCCACATGTCCCACGACTCTCGGTGCCCAGGTTGAGCATCGGTTCGATGGTGAACGTCATGCCCGGGCTCGATGACCGTGTCGTAGGACGGCGCCGCGTCGTAGTGCGGCACGACGAGCCCGGAGTGGAACGAGCGTCCGATGCCGTGACCGGTGAAGTCGCGCACGACGCCGTAGCCGAACCGCTTGGCATAGCTCTCGATGACGCGTCCGATGATGTTGATCTGGCGTCCGGGGACGGCGGCCTTGATGCCGCGCATCATCGCCTCGCGGGTCCGTTCGACGAGCAGTCGGGACTCCTCGTCGACGTCGCCGCACAGGTAGGTCGCGTCGGTGTCGCCGTGCACGCCACCGATGTAGGCCGTGATGTCGATGTTGACGATGTCGCCGTCCTCGAAGGGACGAGAGTCCGGTATGCCGTGGCACACGACCTCGTTGACCGACGTGCAGAGCGACTTGGGGAAGCCGCGGTAGCCGAGCGTGGACGGGTAGGCGCCGTGGTCGAGGAGGAACTCGTGGCCGACGCGGTCGATCTCGTCCGCGGTCACTCCCGGGGCGATCGCCGCGGCTGCCGCCTCCATCGCCTGGGCCGCAATGCGACCGGCCACCCGCATCAGTTCGATCGTCTCGGCGTCCTTGACCTCGGGGGAGAGGTTCTTGTCCGGCGACGCCTTGTCGACGTACTCGGGGCGCTCGATGCTCGAGGGGACGGCGCGCCTTGGGGAGACCTCACCGGGAGCGACACTTCCGTACGTCATCGGCATACGGTGGAGTCTAGGCAGAGCGCCTGCTCAGACACTCAGGAGGACACCGTGGCGTACTGGTACAACACCACCACCAAGCAGGTTGAGGCCGACGAGAGCCGCAGCCGCAACGACGACGTCTTGGGTCCCTACGACACCGAGGACGAGGCGCGCAACGCCCTCGCCACCGCCGCCCAGAACACCGAGAAGTGGGACGCCGAGGACCGCGCCTGGGACAGCGGGACCGACGAGGACCTCGAGGACTGACGGGTCCACAGACAGAACGAGAGCGGCGTATGCCGGGTGCGCACCCGGCATACGCCGCTCTCGTTTTCGTTCGGTGGTCTATGACTCGAAGCTGTGCTCCGCGGAAGGGAACGCGCCCGAGGCGACCTCGGCGGCATACTCCTTCGCGGCATCCGAGAGACCTGTCCGCATGTCCATGTACTTCTTGACGAAGCGGGGGGCGCGGCCACCACGCAGGCCGGCCATGTCCTGCCAGACGAGGACCTGGGCGTCGCAGTCGGGTCCGGCGCCGATGCCGATGATCGGGATGCGCAGCGCCTCCGTGACCCTCTTGGCTGCGGGCGCCGGGACCATCTCGATGACGATGGCGAAGCAACCGGCTGCCTCGAGGGCGAGGGCGTCCTCGAGGAGTCGGTCGGCGCCGTCGCCGCGTCCCTGGACGCGGTAGCCGCCGAGGACGTGCTCGCTCTGCGGCGTGAAGCCGATGTGCCCCATGACGGGGATGCCGGCGCGCACGAGCAGCTCGATCTCGGGGACCATCGCCTTGCCGCCCTCGAGCTTGACGGCGTGGGCCAGCCCCTCCTTCATGAAGCGGGTGGCCGTGGCGAGCGCCTGCTGCGGACTGGCCTGGTAGGAGCCGAAGGGCAGGTCGGCCACGACCATGGCGTGCTTGGCGGCCGACGTCACGGCGCGGCACAGCGGCACGAGGTGGTCAACCGTCACCGGGACCGTCGTCTCGAAGCCGTAGACGTTGTTGCCGGCGGAGTCACCGACGAGCAGGCAGGGGATGCCGGCCTCGTCGAAGATCTCGGCGGCATACATGTCGTAGGCCGTGAGCATGGCCCACTTCTCGCCGGTCTCCTTCATCTTCTGCAGATGGGGGACGCGGATGCGCTTCTGGGGGGCTGCCTGCGCGCCGGTGCCGTAGGGGTTGATCGTCTCGGCGGGGGGAGTCGGCTGATCGCTCATGGGCCGATCCTGTCAGAGACCCGGTCACGCCCGGGCCCGCGCCCGGAAGGTAAAGGGCAGGTAAAAAACTCGCACAAACCATTGTGCAATCCGATCGCACATGTTTCTCTGCATAGGCACGCCTGACCCCTGGCGAGCGATCACATTCGGAGGAACCGTGACAAGACGACACAGTCGCGCCCTGGCTGGACTGGCTGGAGCAGCGTTGTTGGTGAGCCTCGCCCCCATGGGTGCGCAGGCGAAGGACGCCGCGCCCCCGGCATCGGACACCAAGGCTTCGCAGAAGCAGCAGGACGACCTGCCCAACCCGCTCGGCGACGCCCAGCGCGCGCTGCGCAAGGAGGCCGTCGACAAGCTCGTCAAGGGCCAGGCGACGACCGAGATGCGCGGTGGCCAGCGCGTCATCAAGCTCGCCGGCAACAAGCACGCCCCCAAGGGCAGCCGTGCGGGCAAGGACCGCTACGTCTCCTACCCGGTCGAGCGCGAGGAGGACATCTTCACCGTCCTCACCGACTTCGGCACCCAGACCAAGGCGGGCTTCGACGCCACGCCCGGTCCGGTCCACAACCAGATCCCCGCGCCCGACCGCAACTGGGACGGCAACGCCACCGACGACAACTCGACGGCGTGGACCCCTGACTTCAACCAGGCCCACTTCGAGGACATGATGTTCGGCGAGGGCGAGTCCTTCAAGGACTTCTACCTCAAGCAGTCCAACGGCCGCTTCCTTGCCAAGGGCGATGTCTCCGACTGGGTCACCGTGCCCTTCAACGAGGCCCGCTACGGCAAGAGCAACAACGCCGATGGCTACTGGAACTACGTCAAGGACACCGCCACCGCCTGGTACAACGCCGAGAAGGCAAAGGGCAAGACCGACGCCGAGATCACGGCATACCTCAAGCAGTTCGACAAGGTCGACCGCTACGACGCCGATGGTGACGGCAACTTCAACGAGCCCGACGGCTACATCGACCACTTCCAGGCGATCCACGCCGGTGAGGGCGAAGAGGCCGGCGGCGGGGCCCAGGGCACCAACGCCATCTGGTCGCACCGCTGGTACGCCTACTCCACGGACCAGGGCAAGACCGGCCCGGAGGGCGCGAAGCTCGGCGGCGTGCCGCTCGGCAACTCCGGCATCTGGATCGGTGACTACACCACCGAGCCCGAGAACGGTGGCCTCGGCGTCTTCACCCACGAGTTCGGTCACGACCTCGGTCTCCCGGACTACTACGACACCGCGGGTGGCGACAACGGCACCGGCTTCTGGACCCTCATGTCCGGCGGCTCCTGGCTGAACCACGGCGAGGACTCGATCGGCACCACGCCCGGCTACATGGGCCCGCTCGAGAAGCTCCAGCTCGGCTGGCTCGACGTCAAGACGGTCAAGTACGGCACGGACGCCACGGTCAAGCTCGGCCCGGCCGACAAGCCCGCCTCCAAGTCGAACTACCAGGCCCTCGCGGTCACCCTCCCGGACAAGACGGTCACGGCCGACTACAACACGCCCCGCTCGGGTTCGTTCGAGTGGTGGGGTGGCGCCAATGACAGCCTCAACAACACCCTGACCCGCACGGTGGACCTCACCGGCGCGACCACGGGTTCGGTCTCGGCGTGGATGCAGTACAACATCGAGCAGGACTACGACTACCTCTACTCCGAGGTGAGCACCGACGGTGGTGCGACCTGGAAGGACGCGGCGGCACCGGTCTCCGGTCCGGCCGACAACGCGGGTCTGACCCCGTGGGCGCAGAAGACGTGGGACCTCACGCCCTACGCCGGCAAGTCCGTCCAGTTCCGCTTCCGCTACGCCACCGACGGCGGCCTGCACTTCGAGGGCCCGTTCCTCGATGACCTCGCCATCACCGTGGGCGGCACCACCGTCACCGACGACGTCGAGGCCGGCACCAACGGCTGGACCGCCAATGGCTTCACCCGCATGGGCGGCTCCACGTCCGAGGTCGTCAGCCACTACTACCTGGCCGAGAACCGGACCTACACCGGTTACGACGCCACGCTCAAGACGGGCCCGTACAACTTCGGGTTCGCCAACACCCGGCCCGACTGGGTGGAGCGCTTCCCGTACCAGAACGGCATGCTCGTCTGGTACGTGAACGGTGAGTTCACGGACAACAACACGTCGGGTCACCCCGGTGGCGGCCAGTCGCTTCCGGTCGACGCCCGTCCGGCTCCCGTCGTCCTCGACGGCGGAGTCCTGCTCGGCAACCGTCGTCAGCCCTTCGACGCCACCTTCGGCCTCGAGAAGACCGACGCGGTGACCTTCCACCGCAACGGTGTGCCCGACGACGGTTCCGTCGCGACCGGGCATCTCCACCTTCGACGACTCCAACCCGAACGCCTACTGGGACGCCACGAACCCGTGGAACTCGGTCAAGGTCGCCGGTTCGGGCACCGTCATGAAGGTCAACAAGTCCAGCGCCGACGGCAACGAGCTGCAGGTGCAGGTCTCCTTCAAGTGAACTGAGCTCCCTGTGAGCTGATTCACCACCAAGAGGGGAGGGCCCCGGAGCGAGATGCTCCGGGGCCCTTGCCGTGCCTCCCCTAGGATGCCGAACATGGATCGCCAGCAGGAGTTCGTTCTCCGCACCATCGAGGAGCGGGACATCCGCTTCGTCCGCCTCTGGTTCACCGACGTCCTCGGTGGGCTGAAGTCCGTTGCCGTCGCCCCGGCCGAGCTCGAAGGTGCCTTCTCCGAGGGCATCGGCTTCGACGGCTCGGTGATCGAGGGCTTCGCGCGGGTCTACGAGGCCGACATGCTGGCCAAGCCCGACCCGTCGACGTTCCAGGTGCTCCCGTGGCGTGGCGACAACCCGGGCACGGCGCGGATGTTCTGCGACATCACGCTTCCTGACGGCGCCCCGAGCATGGCCGACCCGCGCCACGTCCTGCAGCGCACGCTCGCCAAGGCGGCCGACCAGGGCTTCACGTTCTACACCCACCCCGAGATCGAGTTCTTCCTCTTCGAGAAGGGCTTCAAGCCGGGGGAGCAGCCGACGCCGATCGACCAGGCCGGCTACTTCGACCACGTGCCGCACGGATCGGCCCAGGACTTCCGCCGCGCCGCGATCACCATGCTCGAGTCGATGGGCATCAGCGTCGAGTTCAGCCACCACGAGGGCGCGCCGGGTCAGAACGAGATCGACCTGCGCTACGCCGACGCCCTCTCGACGGCCGACAACATCATGACCTTCCGCACGGTCATCAAGGAGGTCGCGCTCGAGCAGGGCATCTTCGCCTCCTTCATGCCGAAGCCGCTGGCCGACCACCCCGGGTCGGGCATGCACACCCACATGTCGCTCTTCGACGGTGACAGCAACGCCTTCTACGAGGCGGGTGCTCCCTACTCGCTGTCCAAGACCGGGCGTCAGTTCATCGCGGGCCTGCTCCACCACGGCGCCGAGATCACGGCCGTCACCAACCAGTGGGTCAACAGCTACAAGCGTCTCTGGGGCGGGGGAGAGGCGCCGGCTCACCTCACCTGGGGCCACAACAACCGCTCGGCCATGGTGCGCGTTCCCATGTACAAGCCCAACAAGGCCCAGAGCAGCCGCGTCGAGGTCCGCTCGATCGACCCCGCCTGCAACCCCTACCTCGCGTTCGCCGTTCTTCTCGCGGCCGGCCTCAAGGGGATCGAGGAGGGCTACGAGCTCGCCCCCGAGACCGAGGACGATGTCTGGAGCCTCACCGACTCCGAGCGCAAGGCCATGGGCATCCGACCCCTCCCGGCTTCGCTCAGTGATGCGATCGAGGTCATGGAGGAGAGCGAGCTCGTCGCCGAGACGCTGGGCGAGCACACCTTCGACTTCTTCCTGCGCAACAAACGCGCCGAATGGGCGGACTACCGCGGGCAGGTCACCGCGTTCGAGCTCGAGCGGTACCTCCCGCGACTGTGAGGAGCGCACTGTGAGCGCTCGTATGCCGTCGGTGCCCGGCGACCTGACGCGGCTGGGCTTTGCCGAACCCCGCAGGGCAGACACCCTGCTGGCCGACCCTGCTCTGGCTCCTCTGGTCAAGGATCGGGACCGCGTCGAGACGGACGGTCTCGCTGTGACCTTGGCGCGGGTCAACGATCCCGACCAAGCGCTCCTCACCCTCGTGCGCCTCATGGAGTGCGTCGCCACCCCGGCCCATGCCTCCCTGCGCGAGGCCCTCGTCCCGGCTCTGCGCGAGCCCGGCCGCGCCCGTGACCGCCTGTTCTCCGTCCTGGGCGCATCGACCGCCCTGGGCGATCACCTCATTGCCCGCCCCGAGCACTGGATCGCCGTCGTCGACGCGGTCCAGCTCGAGGTCGAGGAACGCATCGACCTCATGACCGAGGCCGTGACCAAGCCAGCCGAGGGCACCACGCCCGAGGACGCACTGCGCATCGAGTACCGCCGCCAACTCCTCGGCATCGCGGCCCTCGACGTCTCGCGACCCGACCCTCAGGCCCGGCTCCCCGAGACCGCGGCAGCTCTCGCCGACCTTGCCGAGGCCGCCCTCGAGGCCGCGCTGGTCATGGCACGCGCGGCCCTGGGGCCCACCGCCGACCAGTGCCGCTTCTCCGTCATCGCCATGGGCAAGACCGGGGGACGCGAGCTCAACTACATCAGCGACGTCGACGTCATCTTCGTCGCCGAGCCCTCCGAGGGCTGTGACGAGGACGCGGCGCTGGCTGTCGCCACCGAGCTCGCCACCGCGATCATCAAGATCTGCTCGAGCCAGACCGCCGCAGGTGCCCTGTGGCAGGTCGACCCCGCGCTGCGGCCGGAGGGCAAGAACGGCCCACTGGTCCGCACCCTCAGCTCGCACGTGTCCTACTACGAGCGCTGGGCCAAGACCTGGGAGTTCCAGGCCCTGCTCAAGGCCCGACCCATCGCTGGTGACCGGGCCCTCGGTCGGGCCTACGTCAACGCCGTCGCACCGTTCGTCTGGTCGGCCGCGTCGCGCGAGAACTTCGTCGAGGACGTCCAGGCCATGCGCCGTCGGGTCGAGGACAACGTCCCCTCGGGTGAGGCCGACCGTCAGCTCAAGCTCGGGCCGGGCGGGCTGCGCGACGTCGAGTTCAGCGTGCAACTGCTGCAGCTCGTCCACGGTCGCGCCGACAAGTCCCTGCGTTCGGGCACGACGCTCACGGCTCTGGCCGCCCTCACCCAGGGTGGTTACGTCGGGCGAGAGGACGCACAGACTCTCGAGGCGGCATACCGGCTCCTGCGCACTCTCGAACACCGCATCCAGCTCTATCGCATGCGCCGCACCCACCTCATGCCCACGGCCCCGAGCGACCTGCGTCGGCTCGGGAGGGCGCTGGGCCACCAGCGCGACCCCGAGGACTCGGTCACCGCCCAGTGGCGCGCGGCCGCTCGAGAGGTCCGCCGCCTGCACCAGCGGATCTTCTACCGCCCGCTGCTGTCCGCAGTGGCCCGCCTCGGCCCCGACGAGGTGCGTCTCGCTCCCGAGGCCGCGCGCGAACGGTTGGCCGCCCTCGGTTTCACGGATCCTCGCGGAGCCCTGCGCCACCTCGAGGCCCTGTCCGGGGGAGTGAGTCGACGCGCCGCGATCCAGCGACAACTGCTGCCCGTCATGCTCGGCTGGTTCGCCGACGAGGCCGCCCCCGACGCCGGCCTGCTCGCCTTCCGACGCATCAGCGACCAGCTCGGAACGACGCCGTGGTTCCTCCGCCTGCTGCGCGACGAAGGCAGTGCCGCCGAGCGCCTCGCTCACACGCTCGGCCGGAGCCGGTATGCCGCCGAGCTCCTGGAGCAGGGACCGGAGTCCGTTCAGTTCCTCGGCGAGTCCACCGGCCTGCGGCCACGCACCCGCGACGAGGTCCAGGGGCGCATGCGGGCCGCGGCTCGACGCAAGGACGGATCCGAACCTGCGGTCCTCGCGGCCCGCGCAGTGCGACGGTCAGAGCTCTTCCGGCTCGCCGTCGCCTCGCTGCTCGGGCACCTCACGCTGGACGACCTCGGCAAGGCGCTCGCGGACCTCAGCGGTGCCCTCATCGACGTCACCCTCGAGGTCGTTCTGGAGGCTCTGGAGACGAAGACCGGCGCGCCACCGATGAGTCGTCACCTCGTCGTCGGCATGGGACGCCTGGGTGGAGGTGAAGCGGCCTTCGGCAGCGACGCAGATGTGCTCTTCGTCCACGACCCCGTCGAAGGTGTGGACGCGCGCGCCGCACAGGAGCAGGCCCTCGACGTCGTCAAGGAGCTGATCCGCCTCCTCGGCCTCGCTGCGCCCGACCCGCGACTCGAGGTCGACGCCGGGCTGCGTCCCGAGGGCAAGAACGGGCCGCTGACCCGCTCACTCGACTCCTACCGCGCCTACTACGAACGATGGTCGCTCGTGTGGGAGTCGCAGGCGCTGCTGCGTGCGGCGCCGGTGGCTGGCGATGCGGATCTCGGGGCTGCGTTCGTCGAGCTCATCGACCCGCTGCGTTGGCCCGAGGGCGGCATCGACGCCGGGCAGGTGCGTGAGATCCGCACCCTCAAGGCGCGCATGGAGTCCGAACGCCTCCCGCGCGGCGCCGACCGCAAGACGCACTTCAAACTGGGTCACGGAGGCCTGAGCGACGTCGAGTGGTGTGTGCAGCTCATCCAGCTGCAGCACGCACACGCCCACGAGAGCCTGCGGACGACCTCCACCCTCGAGGCCCTGGCAGCGGCCCAGTCCGCGGGGCTCATCGACAGTGACGACGCGTTGGCCCTTGCCGAGGCCTGGCGCCTCGCGTCGCAGATGCGCAACGCCGGGCTGCTGTCTCGCGGACGGCCCGTCGACTCCGTCCCGTCCGATGTGCGCGACGCCGACGGCATGGCCCGGATCATGGGCCTGCCTGCTCGATCGGGCCAGGAGCTGGCCAACCGCTATCGCCGAGTCGCTCGTCGTGCCCGGCATGCGGCCGAGCACGTCTTCTACGGGGACGCTACCTAGACTGGGATCCATGATCCCCGTTCTCGACCTTCGTGGACGCACGCCCTCTGTCCGTGAACTCAGGGGCACCCTGCCGCGTGCCGAGCTGGACGTCGAAGCGGCCCTGGCCGCTGTCCGTCCGGTGTGTGACGACGTCGCCGCCCGCGGTCGTGAAGCCGTCCTCGACGCCTCCGAGCGGTTCGATGGTGTGCGCCCGGCCTCGTTGCGCGTCCCGGCCGAGGTCATCGCGGAGGCGCTCGTCGATCTCGACCCGCAGGTGCGCGCGGCCCTGGAGGAGTCCATCCGCCGGGCCCGCGTGGTCCACTCCGAGCAGCGCCGCACCGAGTCGACCACCACGGTGACCACCGGTGGCACGGTCACCGAGCGGTGGGTCCCGGTCGATCGGGTCGGCCTCTATGTCCCCGGCGGGCGAGCGGTCTATCCCAGCAGCGTCGTCATGAACGTCGTCCCCGCCCTTCTCGCGGAGGTCGGGTCGGTTGCCGTCGCGAGCCCTCCCCAGAAGGACTTCGGCGGCTGGCCCCACCCCACGATCCTCGCGGCCTGCGCGCTCCTGGGCGTGGATGAGGTGTGGGCCATGGGTGGCGCCCAGGCCGTGGCGGCCTTCGCCCACGGACTCGACGGTGACGAGCCGCTCGAGCCGGTCAACCTCGTCACCGGTCCCGGCAACATCTACGTCGCCGCCGCCAAGCGCCTGCTCAAGGGACTCATCGGCATCGACTCCGAGGCCGGCCCCACCGAGATCGCCATCCTCGCCGACGCCACTGCCGACCCCGAACACGTCGCCGCTGACCTCATCAGCCAGGCCGAGCACGACCCGTTGGCGGCCGCGGTCCTCGTCACCGACAGCGCCGACCTTGCCGACGCCGTCCAGGTCGCCGTGGAGCGTCGCGTCGCCGCGACCAAGCACTCCGAGCGCGTCGTCGAGTCGCTCACCGGTCGCCAGTCGGCGGTCGTCCTCGTCGACTCGGTCGACATCGGCCTCGACGTCGTCAATGCGTATGCCGCCGAGCACCTCGAGATCCACACCGCCGATGCCGCTGCTGTCGCGGCACGGGTCCGCAACGCCGGCGCCGTCTTCGTCGGCACCTGGTCACCGGTGAGCCTCGGCGACTACTGCGCCGGCTCCAACCACGTCCTCCCGACGGGTGGTTGCGCCTCCCACTCGAGCGGCCTGTCGGTGCAGTCGTTCCTGCGCGGAATCCACGTCATCGAGTACTCCGAGGAAGCCCTGCGCGAGGTGGGCGCCCACGTCGTCACCCTGGCCAACGCCGAGGACCTCCCTGCCCACGGCGAGGCCGTCATCGCACGTCTGCCCGAACTGGCATGAACATCATCGAGCAGCTGCTGCGCGAGGACCTGCGCGGCCGGACGGCCTACGGCGCGCCGCAACTCGACGTCCCCGTCGCCCTCAACACCAACGAGAACTCGTATGCCGTGCCGGCCGCTGTCGTCGACGAGATCGTCGCCGCTGTGGCCGAGGTGGCCTCAGGCCTGAATCGCTACCCCGATCGGGAGTTCACGGACCTGCGAGGCGACCTCGCGGCATACCTCTCGCGCAGCGGAACATCGGTGAGCCCGGAGCAGGTCTGGGCCGGCAACGGCTCCAACGAGGTTCTCCTGCACCTGTTGCAGGCCTTCGGCGGCCAGGGGCGCACCGCCCTCGGCTTCACTCCCGCGTACTCGATGCACCCGATCATCTCCGCAACCACCGGCACGACGTGGGTCGATGGTCTGCGTGGCGTGGAGGGCGGGGGAGCGTTCGACCTCTCCGTCGAGTCCGCCGTGGCGCAGGCGCAGCGGCACGATCCGCACGTCGTCTTCCTGTGCTCGCCCAACAACCCGACGGGCACGGCGCTCACCCTCGACGTGGTCACAGCGGTCCACGATGCGGCGCCGCGAGCGATCATCGTCGTCGACGAGGCCTATGCCGAGTTTGCCCGGCCGGGGACACCCAGCGCGCTCACCCTGCTCGAGGGGCGTCCACGACTCGTCGTCACCCGCACGATGAGCAAGGCGTTCGCGTTCGCCGGGGGTCGTCTCGGCTATCTGGCCGCGGACCCCGAACTCGTCGATGCCCTGCGGCTCGTGCGCATGCCCTATCACCTGTCCTCGCCTGCGCAGGCGATCGCGAGGGCCACGCTGCGGCACGCCGACACGATGCTCGGGACCGTCGACGTCATCAAGCACCAGCGTGACCGGATCGTCGCGGAGCTCACCGATCTGGGCCTCGACCCCGTCCCCAGCGACGCCAACTTCGTCCTCTTCGGCGGGCTGCGCGACAGCCATGTGACGTGGCAGGCGCTCCTCGAACGGGGGGTTCTCGTTCGGGACGTGGGGATCGAGCACTATCTTCGAGTGACCGCCGGGACACCGGAGGAGACGACGGCGTTCCTCGACGCCGTGGCAGCCCTCGGTCCCGAACACCTGGAAGGACAGTCGTGACCAGCAACCGCACCGCGACGGTGACGCGTTCCACCTCGGAGAGCAGCGTCGAGCTGACCCTCGACCTCGACGGCACCGGCGTCGGCGACGTGAGCACCGGAGTCCGGTTCTACGACCACATGCTCCTGTCGTTCGCCAAGCACTCGCTCATCGACCTGCACGTTCGGGCCACGGGCGACGTCGATGTCGACGCCCACCACACGGTCGAGGACGTCGCGATCGTGCTCGGCGACGCATTGCGTGAAGCCCTCGGCGACAAGAGCGGCATCTCCCGCTTCGGTGACGCCACCGTGCCGCTCGACGAGGCGCTCGTCCACGCGGTCGTCGACGTCGCCGGTCGGCCCTACGTCGTGCACACAGGGGAGCCCGCGGGCCAGGAGTACGTCGTCATCGGCGGCAACTATGTCGGCTCGCTGACGCGTCACGTCCTTGAGTCGTTCGCCTACCACGCGGGCATCGCGCTGCACGTGCGCGTTCTCGCGGGCCGCGACCCGCACCACATCGTCGAAGCCCAGTTCAAGGCAGTCGCCCGCGCGCTGCGTGCTGCCGTCGAAAGCGACCCCCGCGTCCAGGGCATCCCGAGTGCCAAGGGTGCGCTCTGAGCCGTGGCCACCCCTGACCAGACACCAGAGCTCGGGCACGGTGTCGTCCTCGTCCGAGGAGGGGCTGCGGCGTCGGCCCGCTGGGTCCGGCGCGGTCTCGTGGCCGTGCGCGTCGTCCCCCTCGCCGGATGGACCGGCGTCTACCTCGCCGAGGACAGGGCCCTGTCGGTCGCGCCCTACGACGTCGGGCTCGAGATCCTCGCCGCCCGACGGGTCCCCACTCGCCACCGGCCGGCCATCGGACTGTTCGTCATCGACGGGTGCGCCGTGGTGACGGTCCAGGCACGTGGATGGCGTCTCGAGCAGCGGTGGATCGTGTGGGAGCCGGGCACCGGTGTCCGCCGCACCCCCGACCTTCCTGCCCTGCCGGCGGGGCTCATCGTCGACGTGGCCGGTGCGCGCTCTCGCACGACCGCCGCCGCGATCACCGAACACTTTGCCGACACCCAGGGGCAGCCGCTCGACGTCCTCATCGGACTCATGCGTCTGCTCGGCCTGCCCGGCGAGGAGCTCCTCCTCGGCGCGACCGACGAGAGCCACGAGCGCATCGACCCCAGCCCCCGATCCATCGCAGCCTTCGACGCGCTCGTCGCCGAGGAGGCAGCGCACCGCTCGGAGACCGAGCGATGACCGGTCGCCGGGTCGTCGTCCTCGACCATGGCAGCGGCAACGTCCACAGCGCGGTTCGGGCGCTCGAGCAGGTCGGCGCCCAGGTCGAGCTCACCGCCGATCGCGGGCGGGCGCTCGACGCCGACGGGCTCTTCCTGCCGGGCGTGGGCAACTTCCACGCCTGCGTCCGCGGAATGCGCGCGGCCGAAGCGCCCCGCATCGTCGACGTCCGCCTCGCCGGTGGCCGCCCGGTCCTCGGCGTCTGCGTCGGAATGCAGGCACTCTTCGAGTCCTCGACGGAGCCCAGTGGCACGACCGAGGAGGGCCTCGCCGAGTGGCCCGGAACGGTTGAGCGACTGCAGGCGCCGATCGTCCCGCACATGGGCTGGACCGAGGTCGAGGTGCCTGACGGCTCGTCGCTCTTTGCCGGGGTCGAGTCCGAGCGCTTCTACTTCGTGCACTCGTATGCCGTCCGCACCTGGACGCTTCCCGAACCCACCGGAGCCTTCGCGGTCGTGGCCCCTCGCGTCACGCACGCAACGCACGGCGAGCGTTTCGTCGCCGCTGTCGAGAACGGCCCCCTGTCAGCCACCCAGTTCCACCCCGAGAAGTCGGGTGAGGCAGGCCTGCACCTGCTCGAGAACTGGGTCCGGTCGCTCTGAGCGGCCACGTCCAACCACGCAGAACCCCACGTTTCACACTCCGACCGTGACTCAACAGTGAAGGTGCCATGACCTCCCCTCGCCTCCAGCTCCTGCCCGCCGTCGACGTCGCCGGAGGGCGTGCCGTCCAACTCGTCCAAGGTGTTGCCGGGTCCGGCGGCGAGTTCGGTGAGCCGGTCGAGGCCGCCCTGCGGTGGCAGGAGCAGGGCGCCGAGTGGTTGCACCTCGTGGACCTCGACGCAGCGTTCGGTCGTGGCGACAACGCCGAGCTGCTCGCCCAGATCGTCGGACAGCTCGACATCGACGTGGAGATGAGCGGCGGAATCCGCGACGCGGAGACTCTCGACCGCGCGCTCGCGACCGGCTGCCGCCGGGTCAACCTCGGCACCGCGGCCCTCGAGAACCCCGAGTGGACGGCCAGCGCGATCGCCGAGCACGGTGACCGCATCGCCGTGGGGCTCGACGTGCGCGGCACGACCCTGGCCGCACGAGGCTGGACGCAGGAGGGCGGCGACCTGTGGGAGACCCTTGCGCGCCTCGACTCCGAGGGCTGCGCCCGCTACGTCGTCACCGACGTCAACAAGGACGGCATGCTCAAGGGCCCCAACCTCGACCTCCTGCGCGACGTGTGCGCCCGCACCGACCGGCCGATCATCGCCTCCGGTGGCGTCTCGACCCTGGCCGACATCGAAGCCCTCCGCACCATGGTCGGCGAAGGAGTCGAGGGGGCCATCACCGGATCCGCCCTCTATCGCGGCGCCTTCACGCTCCCTGACGCACTCGACGTCGCCGGTCGCCCATGACCCGCGACCTCGTCTTCACCGGCTTCGAGGGTGACGAAGGCGCGGCCGACCCGGCCCTCACCGCTGCCCTTGAGGCGGGTGACGCGAGCGCCCTCATGGCCGCCCTGCAGGGGGCCCGGCTGCTCGTCCCCATCGTCGCCGAGCCCGTGGAGACCGAGGTCCAGGACGGGCTGACCGTCGACAAGCAGACCGACATGGCCGCCGTCACCCTCGTCGCCCCCGACGGAGAACGCGCCCTGCCGGTCTTCACCAGCCTCGCCACCCTCGCCGCCTGGGACCCGCAGGCCCGACCCGTCCCCGTCACCTCCGGCCGGGCCGCTCAGGCCGCTGTGAGCGAACTCTGCGACGTCATCGTCATCGACGTCGCCGGCCCACTCACCCGCGCGTTGCGCCCCTCCATGGTCTGGGCCCTCGCCCAAGAACGTGAATGGCTCATCCCACACGAAGACCCCTTCGTCGCCAAGGCCGTGGCAGCAGCCCTCGCCGAGGAACCCGCGGTCCGCACCCACCGCATCGAGGAGGGCGCCCCCACCGGCCAAGGCATCCTCGGCCTCGTCCTCGAGCTGACCGAAGGCCTCGACCCCGGCCGAGATCCAGCAGATCGCCACCCGCGTGGGGGAGCGCCTCGCCACCGACGGCGAGCTCCGCGCCCGCATCGACGGCCTGGCCTTCCGCATCACCTGACCCGCCGCGGCCCCTCGGGTTCGCCCCTTGCGTCGTGCGGGATGCGCTAGCCGCCCTCCGGCTGCGCGCCGCCTTCCCGAGGTCTGTCACCTCGCATTTTCGGTGCGCGCAGTCCTCCGGTCGGACGCACATCCCGGACGACGCCGCGGGGCTCTTGTGTCGGGGCGCAGCGGCACGGAAGGGGGCGGCATACGCCGAATTGGTCCCATGGCGCCTGACTGCTAACCTTGCTGCCGGACCGGCTGTGTCACCACCCGCCAGATGGTGAACACAGTGCGCAAGTGAAGTTCGCTTCCACCCGCGTCGACCTCAGGTCGCCGGGTTCTCCATGCGATCCACGGCAGAAGTTCTGCTGTCGGTGTTTTCGTGGACGGATGTGAGGCTTCTCGTGCGCTGCGCGAGGAGCCTTTTCTCGTTTTCGGGCCACAGCACAGTCTTCAGTTCCCTTCAGAAGGAGTTCGACATCAGCGAGCCTCGTATCAACGACCGCATCCGGGTTCCGGAAGTGCGGTTGGTTGGCCCCAACGGCGAGCAGGTCGGCATTGTCCGCGTCGAAGATGCTCTGCGTCTCGCGGCCGAAGCAGACCTCGACCTGGTCGAGGTGGCCCCCATGGCCAAGCCGCCGGTCGCCAAGCTCATGGACTTCGGCAAGTACAAGTACGAAGCCGCCATGAAGGCCCGAGAAGCGCGCAAGAACCAGGTCAACACGGTCATCAAGGAGATCAAGCTCCGCCCGAAGATCGACCCGCACGACTACGCCACCAAGAAGGGCCACGTCGTTCGGTTCCTCGGTGGCGGCGACAAGGTCAAGGTCACGATCATGTTCCGTGGTCGCGAGCAGTCGCGCCCCGAACTCGGTTACCGCCTCCTCCAGAAGCTGGCCGAAGACGTCATCGAGTTGGGCACCGTGGAGTCCGCTCCGAAGCAGGATGGTCGCAACATGATCATGGTGCTGGGTCCGACGAAGAAGAAGTCCGAGGCCCGCGCCGAGCAGCGTCGCAAGAAGCACGACAGCGCGGATGCCAGCCAGGCAGCCGAGCCCGATGTGCAGGACTCGCAGAACGAGCTCGATGACGAGATCGCTGCGGCGATGGAAGCAGAGCAGTCCGCCGAGGTCGTCGAGACCGCGCCGGTCGCCGAGCCCGTCGTCGAGGCTGAGCCCGTCGTCGAAGCCGAGCCGGTCGTTGAGGCCGAGCCGGTCGTTGAGGCCGAGCCCGTTGTCGAGGCCGCACCGGTCGTCGAGACCAAGCCGGTCCCTGCAGCCAAGCCCGCCGTCGAAGCCAAGCCGGTTGCTGCGGCCAAGCCCGTCGCGAAGCCCGCAGCAGCGCCCGCGAAGCCGAAGCCGGCTGCCAAGCCCAAGCCGGCCGACAAGGTCGACTCGAAGCCCAAGGCCCCGAAGAAGGCCGTTGCCGCCGAATAGGCGCCAACCACAGATTTCACAGCAGCACCACAGCAGCACCGACAGCGAAGGAGATCGGCAGCCATGCCGAAGAACAAGACCCACAGCGGCACCAAGAAGCGCTTCCGCGTCACCGGTTCCGGCAAGGTCATGCGCGAGCAGGCCGGTCACGTCCACAAGTTCCACGAGAAGACCCCCCAGAAGGCCCGCGCCCTCAGCAAGGACGTTCTCGTGTCCAAGGCCGACGTCAAGAAGGTCAAGAAGCTTCTCGGCATCTGAGCCGGCACACCCCCAACGTCCAAGAACAGCAAGGAGTCTCACGTGGCACGCGTGAAGCGGGCAGTAAATGCCCATAAGAAGCGCCGGGTCGTCCTCGAGCGCGCGAGTGGTTACCGCGGTCAGCGGTCCCGTCTCTACCGCAAGGCCAAGGAGCAGGTCACTCACTCCCTCGGCTACGCCTACCGCGACCGTCGCGCCCGCAAGGGTGACTTCCGTCGTCTGTGGATCCAGCGCATCAACGCTGCGGCCCGCGCCAACGGCATGACCTACAACCGCCTCATCCAGGGTCTCAAGATCGCTGAGATCGAGGTTGACCGTCGCATGCTCGCCGAGCTCGCCGTCAACGACATGCCGGCCTTCGTGGCCCTCGTCGAGATCGCCAAGGCGAACGTTCCGGCCCAGCCGGTCGTCGACAAGGCTGCCGTCTGAGCCTGCGAGTCCGCTCGCACCACCGAACGCCGGGAGAGCCGTGCTGACCAACATCCGATCCGATCGGGTCAAGTCAGTGCGATCGCTCTCCCGGCGTTCGGCGCGTGAGCGCACCGGTCGTTTCGTCGTCGACGGTCCGCAGGGCGTGCGCGAGGCGATCCGGTATGCCGCTCCGCTCGTCGATGACATCTATGTCACCGCCGATGCGATCGAGCGTCACCAGGACCTGATCGCGGCAGCGCAGGATGCCAACATCCACCTGCACGAGACCGACGACGCGGTCCTGGCCGCGATGTCCGACACCGAGTCGCCGCAAGGTGTGCTCGCGGTCGTTGCCGGGCAGACCCACACCCTCGAACAGGTGCTCGCGAACGCTCCGCGACTGGTCGTGCTGCTGACCAACGTGCGCGACCCCGGCAACGCCGGCACCGTCATCCGTGGTGCCGATGCGTTCGGCGCCGACGCCGTGCTCGTCACCGACGGCTCGGTCGACGTCCTCTCACCCAAGGTCGTCCGTTCGACCGTGGGGTCCCTCTTCCACCTGCCGGTCGTCTCCGGACTCGACGTGAACGAGACGTTGGACGCCCTGGCGGCACACGGCATACACACGTATGCCGCCGACGGAGTCGGCACGACCCTGCTGCCGGACGTCGACGTGAGTCAGCCGCACGCGTGGGTCCTGGGCAACGAGGCCTGGGGCCTGCCCGCAGAGATCCGCGACCGGTGCAGCGACGTGGTGCGGGTGCCGATCCACGAGCGGGTCGAGTCGCTGAACCTGGCCATGGCCGCCACGATTTGCCTGGCCACGTCGGCCGGTGCGACGCGTCGGACCTGACGATCCGGGCCGGACGTGGTGGGATGGCGACATGGCTCATCCGCCCCCGTCCGATTCCTACCTCACCGTTCCGGTCCCGGCTGCCTCGTCGGCGGCCGAGATGCTCCCGGATGGGCTCATCACTGCCGACGCCACCGGTGCCGTGTCATCGGTCAACCACCGGGCAGAGCAGATCCTGGGTCGTCTGGCTGCCGAGATGGTGGGGCGCGACATCCGGGTCGTGCTGCCGCTCGAGACGCGCAACGGCGAGTCGTGGTGGGCGCTCACCGATCCGTGGGGTGGGCTGAGCATTCGCACCGGGCACCGCGAGAAGCTCCTGCTCCTGCCGGACGGCAAGGAACTGCTCATCACGGCGAAGTACCTCCGTGCAGGCAAAGCAGGCCCCCTCGGTGCCATCCTGCTGGGTGTGCGGGACGCCGAGGCGCGACGACGGGCCGAGCACGATCACGCGGCGCTCATCTCGACCATTGCCCACGAACTGCGTTCACCGCTCACCGGGATCAAGGGTTTCACCTCGACCCTGCTGCGCCGGTGGGACCAGTTCACCGAGGAGCAGCGCCTCACGATGCTCGAGGCGGTCGACTCGGACGCCGACCGGCTCACCCGGCTCATCACCGATCTGCTCGACGTCTCACGCATCGACACCGGGAAGCTGCGCATTCATGAGATTCCGGTCGACACGAAGGCGATGCTGAACCGCCATGTGGATCGCGCCGTCGCGGGCGGTCACGACGTGGACGACTTCACGGTCAGCGTGGCGACGGGCGCCGAGGAGATCTATGCCGACAGCGACCGACTGGACCAGGTGATCTCCAACCTCGTCGAGAACGCCATCCGGCATCGCCAGAGCAAGGTCGTCCTCGCTGCGGCACCGCACACACTCAACGGTGACAGGGGCGTCATCATCAGCGTGACCGACGACGGTCCGGGAATCCCGGCAGAGCAACGGCGTGCGGTGTTCGGCCGCTTCTGGCACGGTCCGAGCGGCACGGGCACAGGGCTGGGCCTCTACATCGTCAAGGGCATTGTCGAGGCGCACGGCGGGTGGTCCGAGATCGACGACGCCCCTGGCGGCGGCGCAGTCGTCCGGGTGTTCCTGCCGAGTGAGCCGCTGTGAGTGAAACCCGGTTGGGCTGACTGGCCCACCCGGCATACCCTCCAAGTGATCAGCAACGAATCCTGCTGAGGGAGAGGGGTGTCCGGTGTCGGTCGTGTCCATCGCGCCCTACCGGGTTGCCCTGGCGAGCCGAGACCTGCGGCTGGCCCTGTTGCTCGGTTCGTTCGTCCGCATCCCGGTGTTCTCCGCGGGCGTGCTCCTCACCGTGCACACCGTCTCCACCCTCGACCACTCGTATGCCGCGGCAGGCCTGCTCGCGTCCGTCGCGACCATCGCCGTGGCCGTCAGCGGACCGTGGCGCGGACGCCTGCTGGACCGGATCGGTCTGCGCCGGGTCGTGCTGCCCTCCACCGTCGTCGCGCTCGTGTGCTGGTCCATCGCTCCGTGGGTCGACTACCTGCCCCTGCTGGTGCTCGCGGGCATCGCCGGCCTGTTCGTCATCCCGAGCTTCTCGATCATCCGGCAGGCCGTCATCGCTGCCGTGCCGAGCCAGGAACGCCGGACCGCGATCTCGCTCGATGCGGTGGCGGTCGAGATCGCCTTCATCATCGGGCCCGCCTCGACGATCTGGGCGGCCTCCCACTGGGACACCCGCTGGGTGCTGTTCGCCGTCCAGATGCTCGGGGTGGTCGGCGGGCTGACCCTGTGGCTCGTCGACCTGCCGCTGCGCAGCGACGCCGAGGAGGAGGAGGGCGCGGGGGAGTCTGCAGCTCGATCGGCGTGGTTCGGGCTGCCGTTCATCGCGGTCTGTTGTGCTGCGGCGTGCGCAACCTTCGTGCTGTCGGGGACCGACCTGGGCATCGTGGCCCGCATGCGGGAACTCGGCTCACCCACGGCCATCGGCATCGTCCTGGGTCTCTGGGGACTTGGCTCCTTGCTCGGCGCCCTGGTCTATGGCGGGCTGAGCCGGCCGATCTCCACCTTCTGGTTGCTCGGCGGTCTCGCCCTGGTGACTCTGCCGATGGGTCTGGCCCACGGGGTCGTCTCGCTCTCGGTCCTGGGCTTCGTCGCGGGGCTGTTCTGTGCACCCACGATCACGGCAAGCGTGGACCAGGCCAGCCGCATCGTTCCGGCGTCGGCTCGCGGCGAGGCGATGGGGTGGCACGGCTCGTCGTTGACCCTCGGGGGCGCGATGGGCGCGCCCTTTGCGGGTCTGGCCATCGACGAGGTCGGTGCTGGGGGAGGCTTCGTCGCCCCGGCCGCGGTGGGTCTCGTCGTGGCGGTCCTCGGCGCTGCCACGGCACAAACCCGCCGACGTCGGCAGGCGCCCGCGCGCTAGGCTGGCTGTCATGTCTCCCGCCTCGGCTTCTCGCACTCCCCGTGCCGTGTGCCGATTTACCGTGCCCTCGGGCCCGGTGACGCGGACCGCCTGATCTCGTTTCGACAGAGACCCGGCGCCCACGTCCGGCCCGGGGGCGCGTGACCTCCGCACGCATTTGACGTCCCAACCCGCAGGGCGCCCACGAGGTGTGCCCGCGATGAGAGTGGAAGCCATGTCTGGACCCAACACGAACTACGACCCGGTGGAGGTCGCCGTGCTCGACCCCGAGGCCATTGACGCAGCGGTCACCAGTGCGCTCGACGCGGTGGCGACGGCGAGTTCGCTCGACGACCTCAAGGCCCTGCGCCCCACGCACACCGGTGACAAGTCGCCGCTTGCCCTCGCCAACCGGGAGATCGGGGCCCTGCCCCCGAGCGCCAAGGCCGAGGCCGGCAAGCGCGTCGGTCAGGCGCGCGGTCGCGTCAACCAGGCCTTCGCCGCGCGTCAGGTCGAGCTCGAGGCCGAGCGCGACGAACGCGTCCTCGTCGAGGAGACCCAGGACCTCACCGTCCGAGTCGCCCGGCGACCGGTGGGTGCCCGCCACCCCATCAACCTCGTCTCCGAGCGGGTCGAGGACATCTTCGTCTCCATGGGCTGGGAGATCGCCGAAGGCCCCGAGGTCGAGTCGGAGTGGCTGAACTTCGACGCCCTCAACATCGGTCCCGACCACCCGGCCCGCCAGGAGGCCGACACCTTCTACGTCGCGCCGACCGGATCCGGTCTGGTTCTGCGCACGCACACCTCGCCCGTCCAGGTGCGCTCGATGCTCGATCGCGAGCCGCCCATCTATGTCCTCTGCCCGGGCAAGACGTTCCGGACCGACGACCTCGACGCGACCCACACCCCCGTGTTCCACCAGTTCGAGGGACTGGTCGTCGACGAGGGCATCACCATGGCCCACCTGCGCGGAACGCTCGACGCCTTCGTGCAGCGGCTCTTCGGCGACGGCATCGTCACGCGCCTGCGCCCCAACTACTTCCCGTTCACCGAGCCCAGCGCCGAGATCGACTGCCAGTGCTGGATCTGCCGTGGGGGTGACCCGGCCTGCCGCTCGTGCGGTGGCACGGGCTGGATCGAGCTCGGTGGCTCCGGCATGGTCAACCGCCGCGTGCTCCGCAGCGCCGGCATCGACCCCGACCGCTACACCGGGTTCGCGTTCGGCCTCGGCATCGAGCGCTCGCTCATGCTGCGTCACGGGATCGGTGACATGCACGACATCGTCGAGGGAGACGTTCGTTTCTCCCGCCAGTTCGGAATGGAGATCTGATGCACGCCCCCGTCTCGTGGTTGCGTGAACTCGCCGACGTCCCGGCCGATGCCAAGGGTGTCGACATCGCGGCAGCCCTCGTGCGCGTCGGCCTCGAGGAGGAGGGCCTGCACGGTGGCGACATCGCCGGCCCGCTCGTCGTCGGCCGCGTCCTCACCGTCCAGCCCGAACCCCAGAAGAACGGCAAGACGATCAACTGGTGCACCGTCGACGTGGGCGACCACGGTCAGAAGGTCACCGAGGGCAAGGCCCAGGAGATCGTCTGCGGTGCCCACAACTTCGCTCCCGGTGATCTCGTCGTCACGGTGCTGCCCGGCGGCGTGCTGCCCGGCGGTTTCGAGATCTCGGCCCGCAAGACCTATGGCCACGTCTCCAACGGCATGATCTGCTCCGCCGCCGAACTCGGTCTCGGTGAGGACCACGACGGCATCATCGTGCTGACCGAGTTGCTCGGTGAGGAAGCCGCTGCTGGCCTGCAGCCGGGCGATGACGCCATTGCCCTGCTGGGCTTGGGTGACGAGGTCGTCGAGGTCAACGTGACGCCCGACCGCGGCTACTGCTTCTCCCTGCGTGGGATCGCGCGTGAGTACGCCCTGTCGACGGGGCGCGAGTTCCGTGACCCGGCTCGCCTTGAGGTGGCCTCGGCCAACGGCGACGGGTATGCCGTGTCGCTGGCCGACGAGCGTCCGCTCGACGGCCGCTCCGGTTGCGACCGCTACGTGGCGCGGGTCGTGCGCGGGGTCGACACCACGGCCACGAGCCCGGCCTGGATGCAGAAGCGCCTGACCCAGGTGGGGATGCGTCCCATCTCGCTCGCGGTCGACGTCACGAACTACGTCATGATGCTGCTCGGCCAGCCGCTGCACGCCTTCGACCTCGACACCCTTTCGGGGTCGATCGGCACGCGTCGCGCCCGGGCGGGGGAGAAGCTCACGACTCTCGACGACGTCGAGCGCGCCCTCGACCCCGAGGACCTGCTCATCGTCGACGGCTCCGACACGCCTCTGGCGATCGCCGGGGTCATGGGCGGAGAGTCCTCCGAGGTGAGTGACTCGACCACCAACGTGCTCATCGAGTCCGCGCACTTCGACGCCGTGACCGTGGCGCGCTCGTCGCGTCGGCACAAGCTCACGACCGAGGCGTCCAAGCGCTTCGAGCGAGGTGTCGATCCTGCGGTCGCCTCTGCCGCGGCTCAGCTGGCGGTGGACCTGCTCGTCAAGCACGGTGGCGGCACGGCGGATGCCGGTGTCACCGACGTCGACAACCGCATCGAGCGCGAGGCCTTCGACTTCGACGTCACGCTGCCCACGCGCTACATCGGTCTGGACTACTCGCGAGACGAGGTCCTCACCACGTTGCGCGCGATCGGGTGCGAAGTCGAGGAACGCGACGGCGATGTCGTCTCCGTGGCAGCAGCGACCTGGCGTCCCGACCTCACCGACGGACCCGAGCTCGTCGAAGAGGTGGCCCGGGTCCGTGGCTACGACCAGATCCCCTCGGTCCTGCCGCAGCCCAAGAGCGCCGGTCGTGGGCTCACCCACGGTCAGCGCGCCCGGCGCACCATCGCCAACACCTTGGCCCACCAGGGTCTCGTCGAGGTGCTGACCTATCCCTTCATCGGTGAGGGCCGGTTCGACCAGCTCGGCTACCGCCGACGACGATGCTCGCCGCTCGACGGTGCGCATCGTCAACCCGCTGTCCGACGAGGCCCCGCTCATGCGGACCTCCATCCTCGACACCCTGCTCGATGCCCTGCGTCGCAACGTCTCTCGTGGTTCGCGCGACGTCGCGGTCTACGAAGTGGGCCTCGTGACCGTCGGCTCGTCGTCGCCGACGTCGGCACCGGTTCCGCCTGCGGACGCACGCCCGGACGACGCGACCCTGGCGCAGATTCTCGAAGCCGTGCCCGCACAGCCTCGGCATGTCGCGTTCGCCGCGGCGGGCGACATCGAACGCGGTGGTCCGTGGGGTCCCGCGCGCCGGGCCGAGGCTGCGGACGCCGTCGGCTGGGCGCTGGCAGTCGGCCGCGCCCTGGGGCTCGAGTTGTCCGTTGTTGCGGCTCGTGACCGGGCGCCGTTCCACCCGGGACGGTGTGCGGCCATCACCCTGACCGATGGCACAGCAGTCGGCCACGTCGGCGAGCTGCACCCCAAGGTCGTCGCGGCGCTCGATCTGCCGGTGGCGACGGTCGGAGGCGAGCTGGACGTCGATGTCCTCGTGGCCGCGTCCGGATCCGCCGTCCAGGCCACGCAACTGTCCACCTTCCCGGCGGCGCACACGGACGTGGCGCTCGTTGTCGACGAGTCCGTGGCGGCGGCTGACGTCGAGGCTGCCTTGCGCGCCGGTGCGGGGGAGTCCCTGGAGTCGGTGTCCCTGTTCGACATCTACCGAGGTGACCAGCTCGACACCGGCAAGAAGTCGTTGGCCTACCGGCTGACCTTCCGCGCCGACCGCACCCTCAAGACCGACGAGGTCTCTGCCCTGCGTGACGCGGCGGTCGCCTCGGCCGCGTCGGCAACGGGAGCCATCCAGCGATGACCCAGCCGGTCGCGATCGTCACCGGAGCCTCGCGAGGGATCGGTGCGCACATCGCCGATGCCCTGCAGGACAACGGGTATGCCGTGGAGCGCGGCTCGCGCTCCACGGCGCCGGTGACCGATCGGGCCGCG
The DNA here is from genome assembly GCA_963807825.1 of uncultured Actinomycetota bacterium. Taxonomy (GTDB): domain Bacteria; phylum Actinomycetota; class Actinomycetes; order Actinomycetales; family Dermatophilaceae; genus Knoellia. The sequence continues at coordinate 123,628 of CAWEDC010000009.1, read as the reverse complement.
GTGGAGGCCTGGGTGGCGGACGTCGTGGCACGTCACGGACGCATCGACCTGCTCGTCAACAACGCCGGCGTCATCGACGCCGAGGTGCCGCTGGCCGACAGCGACCCGGACCAGTGGTGGGAGACGGTCGAGACCAATGTGCGCGGCCCCTACCTCATGACGCGTGCGGTCCTCCCGCACCTTCTCGCGTCGGGCAGGATCGTCAACCTCAACTCTGGCGCGGCCTACAAGAACGCCGACAACGCGACGGCATACAACCTCAGCAAGGGCGCTCTCGCGCGGCTCACCTCCCAGCTCGGGCTGGGGGAGGGACGTACGGCACTCGTCTTCGACCTCGCCCCCGGCGTCGTGAGGACCGACATGACCGACGCAATGGTGATGCACCGCGACCGCGTCGAGTGGACGTCACCGGCAGAAGTGACTGACCTGCTGCTCGCCATGGCACGAGGTGACCTCGACGCGTGGAGCGGCCGCATGGTGCGCGCCGGGACCGACACCGTGGCATCACTGCAGGCACGTGCCGAAGCCGGTCTGGCCGAGAACGACCGGACGCTGGGCCTGATCTCGTGGGGAGACGACGACCCCCTGCGCTGAGGCAGGAGGGGTGAGGTTCGTGCCTCAGCCGGTGGTGCCGCAGGTCCTCAGGACCGTGAGGACCAGCGCCCGGGTGACCGCGACGCACTCCTTGATCGACACCGACTCCTGGGAGCTGTGCGCGAGCCGGACGTCGCCCGGGCCGTAGTGCAGGGTCGGGATACCGGCCCCCTCGTAGAGCCGTAGGTCACTGCCATAGGGCGCGCCCCGGTCCCGCGGCCGGTCGCGTCCAGTGACGTCGGCGTGCGCGTCGCGAACAGTGTCGGCCAGCGCAGGTGTCGCGCTGCTGCGCCCGCTCGCGAACTGCCCGCCGGTCCACTCGATCAGAGGGGGGTGGTCGCGCAGGTAGGGGTCAGCAGCCGCCACCGACGCAACATGCGCCTCGAGTTCACGTCGTGCGTCCTGCGGGTCCTCGTCGAGGGCGACGCCCATGCGGCCTTCGGCAACCAGCACGTCGGGGACGCTGCTGGCCCAGTCGCCGGCGCGGAGAGTACCGACCGAGATCGGGTAGGCCACGGGGTACTCCCGCATCAGGGCGTCGACCTCCCGGTTGCGGCGCTCCTGGAGCCTGGCCAGACCTTGGTGGATCGCCAGGTAGGAGTCGATCGCACTGGATCCTTCGTAGGCCGTGCTCGCGTGCGTGGCCCGGCCGCCGACGGTGATGCGGAAGGTCAGCGCGCCGGCGTTGGCGATGGTCAGCGTGCCGGAGGTCGGCTCGGTGATGAGGCAGGCATCGCCGGTGTGCCCGCGGGCGAGGGTGCCGTAGGCCCCGATGCCGCCGTCCTCCTCGCCAATGACGAAGTGCAGCGCCAGTGGGTCGCGCAACCGGAGACCGGCGCGACGGATCGCGGCGACCGCGGCGAGGTTGGCGACGACGCCCGCCTTCATGTCGCAGGCACCTCGCCCGTGCACACGGTCGTTCGTGATGACGGGCGTGAACGGTTCGTGCTCCCACTCCTGCAGCGCTCCCGAGGGAACCACATCGACGTGTCCCTGCAGGATCAGTCGCGGTCGTGATGCCTCGCCTGGTGTGGTGCCGACGAGACCCCATCCCTCGGATCGCGGCGCCTCCATCCCCGGGTAGTCCTTGCTGTCCGTCAAGGTCGGCATGTCCATCGCCCACAGGTCGACGTCGAGATCGAGTTCGGAGACCGTGCGGGCGAGGTGATGCTGGATGGCTGACTCCGCGCTGGTCCCGCCGACGCTCGGGATCGCGATCAGGGTGGCAAGGTCCCGCACGATCGATGCGGGGTCGACGGCTTCCAGTGCCGCGCGCTCAGAGGGCGTCAGCTCGGCGGTGGTGCTCATGGAATCCTCTCGTGGGCGATCCATCGAGCCTAGGGTTCGCAGCGTGCAAGAAACACGACCAGATCTTGCACTCAGAACGCGTGTGCCGAGCAATTGTCACCATGAGATGCAATATTCTTGTGTTGTGGATGCCATGGACCGCAATATTCTTGAGATTTTGTCAGCCGACGGGCGCGCGACGTACGCCCGCATCGGCGCAGCAGTCAAACTGTCGGTCGCGGCAGCCAAGCGCCGGGTCGACAGGATGGTCGCCGACGGGGTCATCCAGGGATTCACGGTGATCGTCAACCCCAAGGTGTTGGGGTGGCCGCTGGAGGCTCATGTCCAGCTCTTCACCAACGGCGCGACCGCCTTCGACCAGGTCCGTGACGACTTGGTCCGCATCCCGGAGGTCGTCGAGGCGTTCACGGTCACTGGCCGTGCCGACACGATCCTGCGCGTGGTCGCGGCCGACCCCGAGCAGCTCGAGCGAGTGCTCGCCGTCCTGCGCGCGTTGCCCTATGTCCAGCAGACCGACACAGCACTGAAGCTGTCGACCGTCGTGCGCCGACCGCCCGGCGGCTGAGCGCGAGCCAGCACGAGACCGGAAGGGCTCGCAGGCTGGTGAGTGAATTGCATAGAGATGCTGAGCCATGCAAGACTATGCACATGGTGAGCGTCGCAGTTGCTGGAGCGAGCGGCTACGCCGGAGGCGAAGCCCTCCGCTGGCTGCTGCAGCACCCTGAAGTCACGATCGGTGCGGTGACGGCAGGTGGCAACGCCGGCTCCCGACTGGGGGACATCCACCCACACCTCTTCGGTCTCGCCGACCGAGTCCTGGACGAGACGACGGCCGACGTCCTCTCTGGTCACGACGTCGTCGTGCTCGCCCTTCCTCACGGCCACTCGGCCGCGGTGGCCGAGGCTCTCGGCGACGACACCGTGGTCATCGACTGCGGCGCCGACTTCCGGCTGCGCAGCGAGTCCGCCTGGACCACCTTCTACGACACTCCGTATGCCGGTTCGTGGGCCTACGGTCTGCCCGAGCTGGCGCTGCCCGGTGGTGCCTCGGGCCGTGCCGCACTTGCAGGACAGAACCGGATCGCGGTTCCGGGGTGCTACCCCACAGCAGTGTCGCTGGCACTGGCTCCGGGGTTTGCCGCTGGCGTCGTGCAGACCGATGATGTCGTCGTCGTCGCCGCATCGGGGACGTCCGGCGCGGGCAAGTCGCTCAAACCGCACCTGCTCGGCTCCGAGGTCATGGGCTCCATGTCGCCCTACGGCGTCGGGGGAGGGCACCGCCACACGCCCGAGATCGAGCAGAACCTCGGCGCCGCTGCGGGCTCGCCGGTCACCGTGTCCTTCACGCCGACCCTGGCCCCCATGCCCCGCGGCATCCTCGCGACCTGCACGGCCAAGGTCTCACCCGGCACCACGGCCGCAGACGTCCGCGAAGCCTGGCACGCGGCATACGCAGAAGAGACCTTCGTGCACCTGCTCGAGCCCGGCTCCTGGCCGACCACCGCCCACGTGATCGGCAGCAACCACGTCACGGTCCAGATCGCCCTCGACGAGCGGGCCGGTCGCGTCATCGCCGTCGCCGCCATCGACAACCTCGCCAAGGGCACCGCCGGAGCTGCCGTGCAGTGCCTCAACCTCGCCGTCGGCCTTCCTGAGTCGACCGGCCTACTCGGATCGGGGGTGGCGCCGTGAGCGCCATGCCAATGCACCTCATGACTCACCCCGAGTCGCTCGCGATCGCGCGGCTCGACGCCGGCACCGAGCCGACGTGGGACTGGACCGAGGGGCCGTTCGCCTCCCTGAGCAGATCACCCCTCGAGACCTCCGTCGTGTGCCTTGCCGATGCGGTGCCGGCAGGTGTGCTGACCGAGGGCCCGTTCCGTGCCGTCGAGGTCGCCGGACCCCTGGCCTTCGATGCCGTTGGCGTGATGGCGGGCATCCTCACCCCGCTCGTGCCCGCAGGCATCAGTGTCCTCGCGCTGTCGACCTACGACACCGACTGGGTTCTCGTTCCCGAGGGGGAGATCGACAGGGCGGGAGAGGTCTGGCGCAAGGCCGGTCTCATCGTGACGTCGACCGTGCTCACGGGTCGGAGCGGATCGTGAGCGTCACTGCAGCACAGGGCTTCCGTGCCTCGGGGGCCACTGCCGGTCTCAAGGGTTCGGGAGCCAGTGACGTCGCCCTGGTCGTCAATGACGGCCCGGACCACCACGCTGCGGCCGTCTTCACATCCAACCGCGTCGAGGCAGCTCCGGTGACGTGGTCCCGTCAGGTCGTCAGCGACGGGCGAGCCGACGCCGTCTTCCTCAACTCGGGTGGCGCGAACGCGTGCACCGGTCCACAGGGTTTCCAGGACACCCACCGCACGGCCGAAATCGTGGCCGACGCGCTGTCGTGCAGCGCCATGGATGTCGTCGTCTGCTCCACCGGGCTCATTGGTGAGTTCCTGCCGATGGACAAGATCGAGAACGGCATCGGCCTGACCACGGCCGCGCTTGGTCTTGAGGGTGGCCTCGATGCTGCCCGCGCCATCATGACCACGGACTCCGTCCACAAGGTGGCAACCGCAACCCGTGACGGCTGGACCGTGGGCGGCATGGCCAAGGGCGCAGGAATGCTCGCGCCCGGCCTCGCGACGATGCTCTGCGTCATCACCACTGACGCCATGACGGACTCCGCAACACTCGACGAGGCGCTTCGCGCTGCCACTACCGTGACCTTCGACCGCGTCGACTCCGACGGGTGCATGTCGACCAACGACACAGTGCTTCTCATGGCCTCTGGCGCATCCAAGGTCGCCGTCAGCGCGGCCGACCTCACCGCTGCGGTGACGGACGTCTGCGCGTCCCTCGCCCGACAGCTCATCGCCGACGCCGAGGGTGCCAGCCACGACATCGCCGTCGAAGTGCGCACTGCTGCAACGGAGTCCGACGCCGTTGACGTCGCGCGCTCCGTCACCCGCAGCAACTTGTTCAAGGCCGCCATCTTCGGCAAGGACCCCAACTGGGGCCGGGTCCTCTCTGCAGTGGGCACCACCCAGGCGCAGTTCGACCCGACGACTCTCGACGTCGCGATCAACGGTGTCCAGGTGTGCCGCGCGGCGGGCATCGGGGACGACCGGAATCTCGTCGACCTCGAACCCCGAGAGGTGCACGTCGTCATCGACCTGCATGCCGGCGACGCGACGGCCACGGTCTGGACCAACGACCTCACCCACGACTACGTCCACGAGAACTCTGCCTACAGCTCATGAGGATGCCCCGGTGACCGACGACCTGACCAAGCTCAAGGCGAGCACCCTCGTCGAGGCCCTGCCCTGGCTCGAGCGGTTCCGCGGAGCGCTCGTCGTCATCAAGTACGGCGGCAACGCCATGATCGACGACGAGCTCAAGCTCGCCTTCGCCCAGGACATCGCCTTCCTCCGCTATGCCGGTCTGCGCCCCGTCGTCGTGCACGGCGGCGGCCCACAGATCAAGGCCATGCTCGACCGCCTCGGTCTCGAGAGCGAGTTCAAGGCGGGTCTGCGCGTCACCACGCCAGAGGTCATGGACGTCGTGCGCATGGTCCTCACCGGCCAGGTCGGCCGTGAGCTCGTCGGCCTGCTCAACCAGCACGGACCGCTTGCCGTCGGCCTCTCCGGCGAGGACGGCGCGCTCTTCGGGGCCCGCCGCCGCGGCGTGGTCATCGACGGTGTCGAGGAGGACCTCGGGCTCGTCGGCGACGTCGTCTCGGTCAACACCCAGTCGGTCATGGACCTGCTCGACGTCGGCCGGATCCCCGTTGTCTCGACGATCGCCCCCGACCTCGACCACGAGGGACAGGTGCTCAACGTCAACGCGGACACCGCCGCCGCCGCACTCGCGGTCGCGCTCGGTGCGCGCAAGTTCGTCGTCCTGACGGACGTCGAAGGCGTGTATGCCGCGTGGCCCGACCGGTCCTCCCTTCTCTCGACCCTGCCCCTGAGCCAGGCGCGCGAACTCGTCAAGACCGTCGACGCCGGCATGATCCCCAAGCTCGAGGCCTGCATCCGGGCCGTCGCCGAGGGCGTGCCCCAGGCGCACGTCATCGACGGACGCGAACCACACTCCCTGCTGCTCGAGGTCTTCACCTCCGACGGCATCGGCACCCTCATCGAGGAGGACTCATGAGCAACGACGACAGCAACGAGTCACAGCAGGCGGTCCTCGACCGCTACGCCCACTCACTCATCACGGTCTTCGGTGCACCGCAGCTCGTCCTCGAGCGAGGTGACGGCGCGTGGGTGTGGGACACCGACGGCAAGCGCTACCTCGACCTCGTCGGTGGCATCGCCGTCAACGCGTTGGGGCACAACCACCCCGCGCTCGTCGCCGCCGTCTCCAAGCAGGTCGGCGAGATGGCCCACATCTCGAACTTCTACACGTCGCGCGTCCAGGTCGAGCTCGCCGAGCGGATCCTCGAGATCGCCCAGGCACCCGAGGGTTCCGGCGTCTTCTTCGCCAACTCCGGAGCCGAGGCGATCGAGGCGGCCATCAAGCTGTCCCGTCGCACCGGTCGCACGGGCATCGTCGCGGCCGAGGGTGCGTTCCACGGACGCACCACCGGTGCCCTGGCGCTCACCCACAAGGCCGCCTATCGGGAGCCGTTCGCACCGCTCATCCCCGATGTCTCGCACGTCCCCTACAACGACATCGAGGCGCTTGCGGGCCGCAGTCACCACGGACACCGCGGCCGTTGTCCTCGAGCCCATCCAGGGTGAGGCGGGAGCGATCGTCGCGGACCCGGCATACCTGCGGGCCGCTCGTGAGATCACCACAGCGGCAGGTGCGCTGCTCATCATCGACGAGGTGCAGACCGGAGTCGGTCGCACCGGCGACTGGTTCGGGTTCCAGAGCAGCGGCATCGTCCCGGACGCCATCACCCTCGCCAAGGGACTCGGCGGCGGCCTGCCCATCGGCGCCCTCGTGACCTTCGGGCCCACCGTCACCGGCTTGCTCACGGCTGGCCAGCACGGCTCGACGTTCGGCGGCAACCCCCTCGTCGCCGCCGCTGGGCTCAGCGTCCTCGCGACCATCGAGGCCGACGGACTGCTCGACCACGTGAACGAGATGGGCGAGCACCTCGTCGAGGCTGTCGAGGCCCTGGGCCACCCCGACATCGAGGGAGTGCGCGGGCGAGGACTGCTGCGCGCGATCGTCCTCCGCTCCGACCTTTCTGCAGCCGTCGCGGCGGCCGGACGCGAGGCCGGATTCCTCATCAATCCCGTTGCGCCCAACGCCATTCGCCTCGTCCCGCCGCTCGTCGTCACTCGCGACGAGCTCGACCTGTTCGTCGCCGCACTGCCGGCGCTCATCGCCACCGCCAAGGAGTCGACACCATGACCGCAACCGTCCGGCACTTCCTCCGGGACGACGACGTCACCCCCGAGGAGCAGGCCGAAATCCTCGACCGCGCCGCCGCGATCAAGGCGCGTCCGTTCAGCGACCGCTCCCTCGCGGGGCCCGAGGTCGTCGCAGTCCTCTTCGACAAGCAGACCCTGCGCACCCAGGTCTCCTTCGCCGGCGCCATCGCCCACCTCGGCGGCTTCCCGCTCGTCATCGACGGCAAGCTGGCCCAGGTCGGCGTGCGCGAGTCGATCGCCGACGTCGCCCGGGTCCTGACTCGTGAAGCGCGGGCGATCGTGTGGCGGACCTACGGGCAGGAGCGCATCGAGGAGATGGCCGCCCACTCCAGCGTGCCGGTGATCAACGCGCTGACCGACGAGTTCCACCCGTGCCAGATCCTGGCCGACCTCCTCACCATCAAGGAGCACAAGGGAACGCTGGCCGGCCTCACGTTCGCCTACGTCGGTGACGGCGCCAACAACATGAGCCACAGCTATCTTCTCGGCATGGCCATGTCCGGACTCCACGTGCGCATCGGCACACCCCTCGACTACCAGCCGCACCCGTCCGTGCTGACGCGCGCCACGGAGATCGCCGCGGCGCAGGGCGGATCGATCACGATCGTCGAGGATCCTGCTGAGGCGGTCACCGGTGCCGACGTCGTCGCGACCGACACCTGGGTCTCGATGGGTTTCGAGAAGGAGAAGGAGTCCCGTCAGGGCTCCGCCAGCCCGTTCGCGGCCTACGCCGTGAGCGCCGAGCTGCTGGCCATGGCCAAGCCGGACGCGATCTTCCTGCACTGCCTGCCCGCCTACCGCGGCTTCGAGGTGGATGCCGCCGTGATCGACGGCCCGCAGTCGGTCGTGTGGGACGAGTCCGAGAATCGGCTGCATGCCCAGAAGGCCGTGTTGTCCTGGCTCGTCGAGAAGTCCGGCGGGGATCGTCGATGACCGTCTCGTCGACCCGCACCGCGCGTCAGCAGCGCATCATCGAGATCCTGTCGAGCCGATCGGTCCGGTCCCAGACCGAACTCCTCGAGGTCCTGCTCGAAGACGGCATCGAGGTCACCCAGGCCACGCTCTCGCGCGACCTCGTGGACGTCGGCGCCGAGAAGGTCCGCGTGGGCAAGAGCCTCGTGTATGCCGTTCCCGGCGAGGGCGGTGACCGCACCGTGCGCGTCGCACCGGACGGCCAGGAGAAGACCGACCGGCTCGCGCAGCGCTGCCACGAGCTGCTGGTCTCCGCAGAGGTGTCGGCCAACCTCATCGTTCTGCGCACGCCGCCGGGAGCGGCAAACTTCCTGGCCTCGGGGATCGACCACACGAGCGTCCCCGGCATCGTCGGCACCATCGCCGGGGATGACACGATCATGGTCATCACGACAGGCCCGGCGGCGTCCCGCAAGGTCGCCGCCCGGCTTCTGGCCTATACCCGCAAGGAGAACGCGTGAGTGCACAAGATGCCGGAACCAGGCATCACCGACAGGTCAGGCTGGGCTGAGTCTGTGGGGAGGTCGCTTCACCGGCGGCCCGGCCGACGCCCTGGCGGAACTGTCGCGTTCCACGCACTTCGACTGGCGCCTGGCCCTGCACGACATTGCCGGCTCCCGGGCGCACGCCCGGGTTCTCCACTCCGCGGGCCTGCTGGCTGACGCCGACCTGGCCGCGATGCTCAGCGCACTCGAGCAGCTCGCCACCGACGTCGAGTCCGGGTGCGTTCGTGCCTGCTCCCGGCGACGAGGACGTCCACACAGCCCTTGAGCGTGGCCTCATCGAGCGCGCCGGAGCCGACGTCGGCGGACGCCTGCGCGCCGGTCGCTCACGCAACGACCAGGTCGCGACGCTCGTGCGCATGTATCTGCGCGAGCACGCCCGCACCGTCGCCGGGCTCGTGCTCGACGTCGTCGACGCCCTCATCGCCCAGGCCCAGCGCCACCCCACGGTGGCCATGCCCGGCCGCACGCACCTCCAGCACGCCCAGCCGGTGCTGCTGGCCCACCACCTCCTCGCCCACGCGTGGCCGTTGCTGCGAGACGTCGATCGGCTGCGTGACTGGGACGCCCGGGCTGGGCTCAGTCCCTATGGCTCCGGTGCCCTGGCGGGCAGTTCGCTCGGCCTCGATCCGGAAGCGGTTGCCGCGGACCTCGGCTTCACCGCCGCCGTCGAGAACTCCATCGACGGAACGGCCGCCCGCGACGTCGTCGCCGAGTTCGCGTTCGTCACCGCGATGGTGTCGATCGACCTGTCGCGCTTTGCCGAGGAGGTCATCCTCTGGGCGACCAAGGAGTTCGGCTTCGTCACGCTCGACGACTCCTACTCCACGGGGTCGAGCATCATGCCGCAGAAGAAGAACCCCGACGTGGCAGAGCTCGCGCGCGGCAAGGCAGGTCGGCTCGTCGGCAACCTCGCCGGGCTGCTCACGACTCTCAAGGGACTGCCGCTCGCCTACAACCGCGACCTCCAGGAGGACAAGGAGCCGGTCTTCGACTCCATCGACACGCTCGAGGTTCTCCTCCCAGCGTTCAGCGGGATGGTCGACACGCTGGTCTTCAACACCGAGCGCCTCGAATCCCTTGCACCGCAGGGCTTTTCGCTCGCCACGGACATCGCCGAGTGGCTGGTCCGAGAGGGCGTTGCCTTCCGCATCGCCCACGAGGTGGCGGGGGAGTGCGTGCGGGTGTGCGAGGGCCGGGGCATCGAGCTGTGGGACCTCACCGACGACGATCTTGCGGGGATCTCCGAGCACCTCACGCCCGCGGTCCGCGACGTCCTCACCGTCGAGGGCTCGCTCGCCTCGCGCGACGCCAAGGGTGGAACGGCGCCGGTGCGGGTGGCCGAGCAGGTGACCCGGGCGGCGGCTCACCGCGACGAGGCCCGCACCTGGGCGGCGAGCCAGCCGACCATCCGGTGACCCGCCTGCCGAGAGAGTTCTTCGCGCGTCCCGTCCTCGACGTGTCCCGCGACCTCCTCGGCGCGCACCTCACGCACGGCGGTGTCACCGTGCGCATCACCGAAACCGAGGCGTATGCCGGCGACCGCGATCCCGGCTCCCATGCGTTCCGCGGTAAGACGCCGCGCACGGCGCCGATGTTCGGCGAAGCCGGAGTCACCTACGTCTACTTCACCTACGGGATGCACTGGATGCTGTGCCTCGTGGCCGGTCAGCCGGGCACCGCCGAAGCGGTTCTCGTGCGCGCCGGCGAGGTCATCGACGGGCATGGCATCGCGTCGGCACGACGGCCGGGCGTTCGTGAGCGGGATTGGTGTCGCGGTCCCGCTCGACTGGCGACGACGCTGGCTCTCGACGGGGCGCACACGGCTCGCGACTTCTGTCGCCCGACCGCTCGGGCAGGTCCCACCGATCGAACTCGGCCATCTGGCTTCAGGCGATCCGGTCGACCCAGACCTCGTGCGAACCGGACCGCGGGTGGGCGTGAGTGGGCCCGGTGGCGACGGCACGGCATACCCCTGGCGGTTCTGGATCGACGGCGAACCGACGGTGAGCGCCTACCGGCCCGGAGTCATCCGCCGACGTAGTCGCTGATCTCGGCGCGGATTCGCGCCTTCACGTCGTTCGGCGCGTAGCTCGCGTCCACCGCGGTCAGGGCAAGCTCGCCAAGCCCGCGCTCGTCGAGGTCGAGCAGTTCCGCGGCGATCTCGTACTCACGATTGAGGGTCGTCCCGAACATCGGCGGGTCATCGCTGTTGATGGTGACGACGACACCGGCATCGCGCAGCGCTCGGATCGGGTGGTCCTCGAGCCGCTCGACGCACCGGGTGGCGATGTTCGACGTCGGGCAGACCTCGAGCGGGATCCGCTCTGCCGCAAGGCGTTCGACCAGACTTCGGGTCATCGATGGAGCGGATGCCGTGGCCGATGCGCTCGGCCCCGAGGGCATCGAGGGCGTCCCAGACCGACTGAGCGTCGGTCGACTCACCGGCGTGGGGGAGAGAGCGCAGCCCAGCAGCCCGAGCACGGTCGAAGTGCGGCTTGAACTGGGGCCGCGGGACCTCGGGTCCGCCCAGACCGAAGCCGATGAGCGCCTGGGGACCGTGGTCGAGCGCGTAGCCGAGGGTCGCGTCCGCGGACTCGAGCCCGGCCTCGCCGGGGATGTCGTAGATCCACTGGAGGACGACGCCGTGGTCTCGCTCGGCGGCTCGACGCGCGTCCTCGATCGCCTCCGTGTAGGCCTCGATCGAGATCCCCATCCGCACGCTCGTGAAGGGCGTCATCGTCAGCTCGGCGTAGCGAACCTGCTGTGCCGCAAGGCCTTCGGCGACCTCGTAGGTCAGGAGGTGGATGTCCTCGGGCGTGCGCAGCAACCCGACGACGGCCAGGTAGACGTCGATGAAGTGACCGAAGTCCGAGAACGTGTAGAAGTCGCGCAGCGCCTCGATGCCCTGTGGCACACCGGCATCCGGGTGCCGCTCCGCCAACCGGGCGACAGTCTCGGGCCGCGCCGAGCCGACGTGGTGGACGTGCAGCTCTGCCTTCGGCAGCCCTGCGATGAATTCCGTGTATGCCGTCCGCTCACCCATGCGCCGAAGTCTGCCAGTCACGCAGTGGAGGAGGTGCCCACCCTCGGCGTGAAGGCCGCGAGGGCATCGAGGTCGCTGTTGCGCGACCGGACGTACTCGTCGGCCCACGCCTCGCGGTCGGGGTAGCCGGACTCGGCGACGATCCGGGCGCACACGGCTTCGATGTCGATCTCGGTGTGGCGCAACGAGACCTGGCCGTGGTCGAGAAGGGCCCAGGCGCCGCCGGCGCGGCCGTAGGGCATGCCGATGCTGCCCGGGTTGAGGACGAGCCGACGATCGACGAGACGCACGAACGGCATGTGCGTGTGGCCGCACACGACGGTCTGCACGGACTCCGGGACGGTCGAGAGGGCGCTCTGCCACGCGGCCACTGGTGAGTCGACGAGCACGACTTCGTCATCGTCGCGGGGAGACCCGTGACAGAAGAGCACCTGCCCGAATCCAGCGATCTCGATGACCACGGGGTGGGGGAGATCCCTCAGGAGGTCCACCTGGTCGAGGCGGAGCTGATGGGCGGCCCAGACGGCTTCGGGGTGGGGGCAGTCGGCTCCCTCGGTGACCGCCACGGCTTCACGGTCGGCGTTGCCTCGCACGAGGACGACCCGATCACCGAGTGCCGTGAGCGCGTCGAGCGTCTCGACGGGCATCGGACCGGCCGTGTGGTCGCCCGTGACGACGATGAGGTCAGCGCCAGCGACGTCCGGCTCCGCCAGGACGGCCTCGAGGACGGGCAGGACCCCGTGCACGTCGGACAGCACGGCCACCCGTCCAGCCGTGGTGGTGGCGATCCGGTCGTTCTGTGCACCCATGACGTCAGCCTCTCAGTCGCGATCGGTGAGGATCCAGTCCAACGAGCGTTGCATCACCGCTGCCAGTGTGTGCCGCGTCGGGACGTAGCGGAGGACTCCGCCGACGGCCTGCTCGAGGGCAAAGGCCCGCCCACGCAGCCACGCGGCGGGCGTCGCTCCCGTTGCGGCGCGAAAGACGCCACGCCCACCTCGATCGAGGATCGCCCAGGCCGGCACCAGGTCCAGGGCGGCGTCCCCGATCCCCGCACCTCCCCAGTCGATGACCGCGCTGAGTCGACCGTGGGTGACGAGGACGTTGCCGGGGATGAGGTCGCCGTGCACGAACCGGTCGGGCACGACCTCATCGAGGGCGGCCTCGGCCGACTCCGCGGCGGAGCGGCGCACCGCCGAGACGTCCAGCAACCCGTCCGCATTCCACTTCTCGTCAGTGAGCCACTCGTCGAGTCGGCTGAGCAGGGGCAGGAGTGGCCGCCACGGGAGCCGGGAAACGATGGGGACGTCGATGTCCGACAGCCCCGATGGCGATCACGGTCCGCGCAAGGTCTCGGCCAGCGTCCCCGTCCGGCTCCTGCGGGAGAGCCGCGCCTCCCACGCGTCGGAACCCTCGATCCACTCGACCACGGCCCAGGGTGAGGAAACAGCGGACCGGGCGACCGGCATACGCGATCGTCGGCACGTTCACCGGCAGCGGCCCGCGAGGGCCGGAAGGACGATGAGCTCCTTCGTGAGGCTGTCGGCGGCACCCTGCGTGCGGGGGAGCCGTACAACGAGGCTGGCGACACCGGCGGGTCGATGCGCCACATCGCGTTGTCGGTCCCGGACGTGAGCAACTGCCGCGGCTCCAGCCCGGCCCACTGCGGGCAGTGTGACTCCAGAAGGGCACGGACCACGCGCGACGTGTCGCACTCGTGGTCGTGGATGCGTTGGCTCACCCCTGCATCCCACACGTCGACGTGCCGCATCGTCCACCGAGTTGCCCGTGGCAGGCTGATCGCCTCGTGAACGACATCCTTGCTGAACTGCAGTGGCGCGGCCTCGTGTCGCAGACCACCGACGAAGGCGCCCTGCGCGACGCCCTGACGAGCGGACCCATCACCGCGTACTGCGGGTTCGACCCGACGGCGCCCTCGCTGCACTTCGGCAACCTCGTGCAGCTGATCGTGATGCGGCACCTCCAGCGGGCGGGTCACAAGGTCATCTGCCTCGTGGGTGGTTCGACCGGCCTCATCGGGGACCCGCGGCCGAGCGCCGAGCGCGTGCTCAAGACCAAGGAGCAGACGGCCGAATGGGTGGCAGGCATCCAGCAGCAGGTGCAGCCCTTCCTCGACTTCGAGGGCGACAACGCCGCGATCATGGTCAACAACCTCGACTGGACCGCGCCGATGTCGGCGCTGGACTTCCTGCGTGACATCGGGAAGCACTTCCGGGTCAACCAGATGGTCAAGAAGGACGCGGTGGCCGCGCGGCTCAACTCGGACGAGGGCATCTCCTACACGGAGTTCAGCTACCAGATCCTCCAGGGGCTCGACTTCCTCGAGCTCTACCGCGCGCACGGCTGCACCCTGCAGACCGGTGGACAGGACCAGTGGGGCAACCTCACCGCCGGCTCGGACCTCATCCACAAGGTGGAGGGGGAGTCGGTCCACCTGCTCACCACACCGCTCGTCACCGACTCTGCGGGCAACAAGTTCGGCAAGAGCGAAGGCAACGCGGTCTGGCTGTCCTCCGAGATGACCAGCCCCTACGCCTTCTACCAGTACTGGCTCAACGTCGAGGATGCCTCGGTCATCAAGCTCGTGCGGATCTTCACGGACCGCAGCCAGGACGAGATCGCTGAGCTCGAGCGACAGGTGAGCGAGGAACCCTTCCGTCGCGCTGCCCAACGCACTCTCGCGGCTGACGTGACGACTCTGGTGCACGGTGCCGATGCCACGGCGTCGGTCCAGGCTGCGTCCGAAGCGCTCTTCGGCAAGGGCGATCTGGCGGCGCTGGATCTGCGGACGCTCGAGGACGCGACGGCGGAGCTGCCCGGGGGAGAGGTGTCGTCGGGGATGACCATGACGGACGCCCTGGTGGCCGTCGGGCTCGTCGACTCCCGCAACGCCGCACGGCGTGCGATCGGTGATGGCGGGGCCTCCGTGAACGGCGAGAAGGTCACCGATCCCGAGTTCACGCTCGCTGACGAGCACTTCCTGCACGGTGCCGTGGCGATCCTCCGTCGCGGCCGCAAGTCCATGGCAGCTGCGCGCAAGGTCTAGAACCGTTGTGGCACAGGCCTTTTCGGTATGCCGTGTGCTCCGGGCAGCCGTTTCGGCTGGCCGATTTGGTGTTGGGGGAGAACGTCATCTAATGTTCTCGATGTCAGCCCGAGAGGGAGGAACGGACACCACCGCGTGAGGCCTTGTGCCACACACGAAGTAGGCCGGTCCCCAGGGTTGATCCCCACAGCAAGAACCAGCGGAAACGCCGGTTTGGACGGCGGCCGCAAGGTTGCTAGTGTGGGTGCACCGCGAAGAACCAAGCGCGTCGGATTCGGTCACTCTGAGAGTGGGTCACGGATTTGACGCCCAAGTGTGGCCGCGGGTAAGTTTGGAGAGTTGCCCTGGAGTCTGGCCCTGAGGGGTTGGGTGATGGTGTGCGTCCGATCCTTGAGAACTCAACAGCGTGTCAAAAATCGATGCCAATTAACCTCGTCGTGGGGTGGCTGTGGCTGCCTTTCTGGGTGGTGGTGGTTGTTCTGCTTCGATTATCCTTTGGTTGACAATGATCAAACAGCTTAATTGCTGGTTGTTCAGACTCAGCCGGGTAGACAACCCTTTATTGGGTTCAGTTTTATCCGGGTCCTTTCGGGGGTCGGGTTTGTGAACATCAACGGAGAGTTTGATCCTGGCTCAGGACGAACGCTGGCGGCGTGCTTAACACATGCAAGTCGAACGGTGATCTTGGAGCTTGCTCTCAAGTGAGCAGTGGCGAACGGGTGAGTAACACGTGAGTAACCTGCCCCTGACTCTGGAATAAGCGCTGGAAACGGCGTCTAATACCGGATATGACACTAAACCGCATGGTTATGGTGTGGAAAGTTTTTCGGTCTGGGATGGACTCGCGGCCTATCAGCTTGTTGGTGAGGTAATGGCTCACCAAGGCGATGACGGGTAGCCGGCCTGAGAGGGCGATCGGCCACACTGGGACTGAGACACGGCCCAGACTCCTACGGGAGGCAGCAGTGGGGAATATTGCACAATGGGCGAAAGCCTGATGCAGCGACGCCGCGTGAGGGATGACGGCCTTCGGGTTGTAAACCTCTTTCAGCAGGGAAGAAGCGAAAGTGACGGTACCTGCAGAAGAAGCACCGGCTAACTACGTGCCAGCAGCCGCGGTAATACGTAGGGTGCGAGCGTTGTCCGGAATTATTGGGCGTAAAGAGCTTGTAGGCGGTTTGTCGCGTCTGCCGTGAAAATCCGGGGCTCAACCCCGGACTTGCGGTGGGTACGGGCAGACTAGAGTGTGGTAGGGGAGACTGGAATTCCTGGTGTAGCGGTGAAATGCGCAGATATCAGGAGGAACACCGATGGCGAAGGCAGGTCTCTGGGCCACTACTGACGCTGAGAAGCGAAAGCATGGGGAGCGAACAGGATTAGATACCCTGGTAGTCCATGCCGTAAACGTTGGGAACTAGGTGTGGGTCTCATTCCACGAGATCCGTGCCGCAGCTAACGCATTAAGTTCCCCGCCTGGGGAGTACGGCCGCAAGGCTAAAACTCAAAGGAATTGACGGGGGCCCGCACAAGCGGCGGAGCATGTGGATTAATTCGATGCAACGCGAAGAACCTTACCAAGGCTTGACATATACCGGAAACATTCAGAGATGGGTGCCCCGCAAGGTCGGTATACAGGTGGTGCATGGTTGTCGTCAGCTCGTGTCGTGAGATGTTGGGTTAAGTCCCGCAACGAGCGCAACCCTCGTTCTATGTTGCCAGCACGTAATGGTGGGGACTCATAGGAGACTGCCGGGGTCAACTCGGAGGAAGGTGGGGATGAGGTCAAATCATCATGCCCCTTATGTCTTGGGCTTCACACATGCTACAATGGCCGGTACAAAGGGCTGCGATACCGCGAGGTGGAGCGAATCCCAAAAAACCGGTCTCAGTTCGGATTGGGGTCTGCAACTCGACCCCATGAAGTTGGAGTCGCTAGTAATCGCAGATCAGCAACGCTGCGGTGAATACGTTCCCGGGCCTTGTACACACCGCCCGTCAAGTCACGAAAGTCGGTAACACCCGAAGCCGGTGGCCCAACCCTTGTGGAGGGAGCCGTCGAAGGTGGGACTGGCGATTGGGACTAAGTCGTAACAAGGTAGCCGTACCGGAAGGTGCGGCTGGATCACCTCCTTTCTAAGGAGCACTGGCCCGCAAGGGTCCAGAGCCTGGTCTGTCCCCGTACGTGGGGCAGCAGGTGCTCAAGGGTGGAACATCGATTATTTGACGCCGCTACTTGGCACACACAAGTACACCTGGTCTCTTCGGAGGTGGGACGGAAAGTGTGTGGTGGGGACACGGCGTTTGACACGTTGTTGGGTCCTGAGGGCTCGAGCGCATGCTCGTTCCTGAAGGCCGGTATCCGGTCAGGACCCCCACCATGGTGAACCACCTGGTCTTCCCGTAAGGGTGGAGCTGGTAGGCGCCAAGTCTGGTGTGGGGGCCGCCCGTATGTTGAGAACTACACAGTGGACGCGAGCATCTTTGTGGCTCAAGTTTTTAAGGGCGCACGGTGGATGCCTTGGCACCAGGAACCGAAGAAGGACGTAGGAATCTGCGATAAGCCACGGGGAGTCGATAACCAGACTGTGATCCGTGGATTTCCGAATGGGGAAACCCGGCTGGAGGCAAGTCCAGTCACTCCTGCCTGAATATATAGGGCAGGTAGAGGGAACGTGGGGAAGTGAAACATCTCAGTACCCACAGGAAGAGAAAGCAACCGCGATTCCGTGAGTATTGGCGAGAGAAAGCGGATGAGGCTAAACCGTATCTGTGTGATAGCTGTCAGGCGTTGCAGGTACGGGGTCGTGGGACCTCTCAGTTGGGACTGACATCCTGGCATGGAGTCAAAAATTCGCGTTATAGTCGAAGGGCATTGAAAGGCCCGGCATAGAGGGTGCGACCCCCGTAGACGAAATGACGTGAACTTCAGAGAGTTATCCCAAGTAATACGGGGCCCGAGAAATCCCGTATGAATCTGGCGGGACCACCCGCTAAGCCTAAATATTCCCTGGTGACCGATAGCGGACAAGTACCGTGAGGGAAAGGTGAAAAGTACCCCGGGAGGGGAGTGAAATAGATCCTGAAACCGTGTGCCTACAATCCGTTGGAGCCCTCTTATGGGGTGACAGCGTGCCTTTTGAAGAATGAGCCTGCGAGTTAGTGCTCAGTGGCGAGGTTAACCCGTGTGGGGAAGCCGTAGCGAAAGCGAGTCCGAATAGGGCGTATGAGTCGCTGGGTCTAGACCCGAAGCGGAGTGATCTACCCATGGCCAGGTTGAAGCGACGGTAAGACGTCGTGGAGGACCGAACCCACTTAGGTTGAAAACTGAGGGGATGAGCTGTGGGTAGGGGTGAAAGGCCAATCAAACTCCGTGATAGCTGGTTCTCCCCGAAATGCATTTAGGTGCAGCGTCACGTGTTTCTTACCGGAGGTAGAGCTACTGGATAGCCGATGGGCCTCAACAGGTTACTGACGTTAGCCAAACTCCGAATGCCGGTAAGTGAGAGCGTGGCAGTGAGACTGCGGGGGATAAGCTCCGTAGTCGAGAGGGAAACAGCCCAGACCACCAGCTAAGGTCCCAAAGCGTGTGCTAAGTGGAAAAGGATGTGGAGTTGCAGTGACAACCAGGAGGTTGGCTTAGAAGCAGCCACCCTTTAAAGAGTGCGTAATAGCTCACTGGTCAAGTGATTCCGCGCCGACAATGTAGCGGGGCTCAAGCACACCACCGAAGCTGTGGCATTGACATATTGCCCGGCCACCACACCTGCGGGTTGGTGGTCCAAGCGTGTTGATGGGTAGGGGAGCGTCGTGTGGCCAGGGAAGCGGCGGTGTGAACCAGCCGTGGAGGCCACACGAGTGAGAATGCAGGCATGAGTAGCGAATGACGGGCGAGAAACCCGTCCGCCGAATAACCAAGGGTTCCAGGGTCAAGCTAATCTGCCCTGGGTAAGTCGGGACCTAAGGCGAGGCCGACAGGCGTAGTCGATGGACATCCGGTTGATATTCCGGAACCGGCGAAGAACCGCCCATGACGAACCTTTTGATGCTAAACGCCTGAAACTCTTTAGTGAAGCCTTCGGGTGGATCCTTTGAGCGGAGCGCGTGACCCGATTTGGTAGTAGTCAAGCGATGGAGAGACGCAGGAAGGTAGCCTCCGCGTGGCGATGGTAGTCCACGTCCAAGGGTGTAGGGAGTGAGATAGGCAAATCCGTCTCACACATATCCTGAGACCTGATAGTGACCGCGAATGCGGGAAGCAGGGTGATCCTATGCTGCCAAGAAAATCTTCTAGCGAGGTTCGAGCCGCCCGTACCCCAAACCGACTCAGGTGGTTAGGTAGAGAATACCAAGGCGATCGAGTGAATCATGGTTAAGGAACTCGGCAAAATACCCCCGTAACTTCGGGAGAAGGGGGGCCCGGATCCTGAAGACATTTACTGTCTAGGGAGAACGGCCGCAGAGACCAGGGAGAAGCGACTGTTTACTAAAAACACAGGTCCGTGCTAAGTCGCAAGACGATGTATACGGACTGACGCCTGCCCGGTGCTGGAAGGTTAAGAGGACCGGTTAGATCTTCGGGTCGAAGCTGAGAATTTAAGCCCCAGTAAACGGCGGTGGTAACTATAACCATCCTAAGGTAGCGAAATTCCTTGTCGGGTAAGTTCCGACCTGCACGAATGGCGTAACGACTTCTCCACTGTCTCAACCATGAACTCGGCGAAATTGCACTACGAGTAAAGATGCTCGTTACGCGCAGCAGGACGGAAAGACCCCGGGACCTTTACTATAGCTTGGTATTGGTGTTCGGTACGGCTTGTGTAGGATAGGTGGGAGACTGTGAAGCGGGCACGCCAGTGTTCGTGGAGTCAACGTTGAAATACCACTCTGGTCGTTCTGGATATCTAACCTAGGTCCGTGATCCGGATCAGGGACATTGCCTGGTGGGTAGTTTAACTGGGGCGGTTGCCTCCTAAAAGGTAACGGAGGCGCTCAAAGGTTCCCTCAGCCTGGTTGGTAATCAGGTTTCGAGTGTAAGTGCACAAGGGAGCTTGACTGCGAGACCGGCAGGTCGAGCAGGGACGAAAGTCGGAACTAGTGACCCGGCGCTGGCTTGTGGAAGCGGCGTCGCTCAACGGATAAAAGGTACCCCGGGGATAACAGGCTGATCTTGCCCAAGAGTCCATATCGACGGCATGGTTTGGCACCTCGATGTCGGCTCGTCGCATCCTGGGGGTGGAGTCTCTCCCAAGGGTTGGGCTGTTCGCCCATTAAAGCGGTACGCGAGCTGGGTTTAGAACGTCGTGAGACAGTTCGGTCCCTATCCGCTGTGCGCGTAGGAAATTTGAGAAGGGCTGTCCCTAGTACGAGAGGACCGGGATGGACGAACCTCTGGTGTGTCAGTTGTTCTGCCAAGAGCACCGCTGATTAGCTACGTTCGGAAGTGATAACCGCTGAAAGCATCTAAGCGGGAAGCACGCTTCAAGATGAGATTTCCATGGACTTCAATGTCCGAGAGGCTCCCAGCTAGACTACTGGGTTGATAGGCCAGACGTGGAAGTGCAGTAATGCATGTAGCTGACTGGTACTAATAAGCCGATAACTTGATACACACTAAAAAGTTGCGTTCGCGTCCACTGTGCAGTTCCCGAGATACGGTCGGGAAACCCCCGCACACACCACAACCCTCACAAGGGTTGAACCCGGTGTGATGCAGGGGAAGTACAACCACATCTCCATAGAGTTTCGGCTGTCATAGCGAAGGGGAAACGCCCAGCTCCATTCCGAACCTGGAAGCTAAGCCCTTCAGCGCCGATGGTACTGCACTGGTGACGGTGTGGGAGAGTAGGACGCAGCCGGACAATCATTCAGAAATGGCTCGCCTCTATGGCGGGCCATTTCTCATTTTCGGGCCTGAGTGCCCTCGACGAAGACACATCTGTGCTCGTCACGCACCACCCCCATAGACTGCTCGTGCTCGATGCGGCCCCTGGCCGCCTGACCTGCCCTGGAGGGTATTCATGACCGACGAGAACCGTGGACCGCGCCGAGACGGCGCCCGCGACGAACCACGCCGAGGCGGGTTCGACCGTGACGCCGGCTCTCGAGGTCGTGACGCCAGTGGTCGTGGACCTCGAGGAGCTGATCGTCCCGACCGCGGACGCGATGACCGTCGTGACGGACCGTCCGCCGGTCGCCGCGATGACCGTGGATCGCGTGGAGCCAGCAGTGACGACCGGCGCGACACCGGGCGACCCACTCGAGGTGGCGCCGAGCGTGACCGCGAGCAGCGGGGCGGACCGCGCCTCGCGCCCAAGACCCCTCGTCGCCCGGAACCCCGCATTCCTGATGGCGTCACCGGCAACGAGCTCGACCGTTCGGTCCACCAGCAGCTGCGCACCCTGAGCAAGGAGAACGCCGAGGGCGTCGCCCAGCACCTGGTGATGGTTGCTGCCCTGCTCGAGGCGGACGAGATCGAGAACGCCATGGCCCACGCCGAGACGGCAGTGCGCCGCGCCGGCCGGGTTCCGGCGGCCCGTGAGGCCTTGGGCATGGTGGCCTACCGCTCCGGCGACTTCGCCCGTGCCCTCAGTGAGTTCCGCACCGTGCGTCGGATCAGTGGCTCCGACCACCTCCTTCCGCTCATGGTCGACTGCGAACGCGGTCTCGGACGTCACGAACGTGCCCTTGACCTGGCCCAGTCGCCCGAGGCCAAGCGGCTGCCGAAGGAAGAGCGCGTCGAGCTGGCGATCGTCATCGGCGGTATCCGTCGTGACCTCGGCCAGACCGACGCCGCGCTGGTCGCCCTGCAGATCCCCGAGCTGAAGAAGGGCAACCAGCCGCGGCTCAAGTACGCCTACGCCGACACCCTGCTCGGCCTCGGTCGCGTCGACGAAGCGCGTGACTGGTTCGAGAAGGCGGCCGACGCCGACGTCGAGTTCGAGACCGACGCGGTCGAGCGCCTCGAAGAGCTCGACGGTGTCAGCACGACCGACCTGCTCGGTGGTGCTGACGAGGAGGACGAAGGCGACGAGTGAGGCTCGTCGATCGTTACGACGCGATCGTCTGCGACCTCGACGGAGTCGTCTACCGCGGTGACCCCGCGGTGCCGCACGCCGTGGAGGCGCTGTCGGCAGTCGGCGTCCCCATCCAGTTCGCGACCAACAACGCGTCGCGTCCTCCGCGCCAGGTCGCTGATCACCTGCGCCGGCTGGGCCTCGACATCACCGATGACTCGGTGGCGACGAGCAGCCAAGCGGCTGCCTGGGTGCTGACCCGACACCTCGAGCCCGGTGCTGCCGTCCTCGCCATCGGCGGCGAGGGTGTGGCAGAAGCCTTGCGCGAGAGCGGTTTCGTCCCGGTCACCTCGGTCGATGACGAGCCGGCTGCCGTCGTGCAGGGCTACGGACCGAACGTGAGCGCAACGGATCTGGCGCAGGCGGCATACGCCGTGCAGCGCGGAGCGCTGTGGTTGGCGACCAACACGGATCACACTCTTCCCACCGCCGACGGATACGCCCCGGGCAACGGTGCACTGGTGCTGGCGGTGGGCGCAGCCGTCGGGCGCGGCCCGGAGCTGGTCGCGGGAAAGCCCGACGAGCCGCTCTACCTGATGTGTGCCGAGCGCCTGGGAGTTCCGCCGAATCGCGTTCTCGCCATTGGTGATCGGCTCGAGACCGACATTGAGGGAGCCCACCATGCGGGGATGGACTCGCTGCTGGTCCTGACGGGAGTGCATGGCGTCAGGGATGCCCTCGACGCTGGCGCCACCGTCGCGTCCGACCTGGGTTGCCCGCGATCTGCGGGCGCTCCTGACCGATGTCGACGAGCTCGAGGCGACGGCCGAACTGTTGCGCGCTGAGTGGGAGATCCGTGACAACGGGGAAGCCGAGCCGGGTGTCGTTCGGGCAATGCCGCCAGAACTCGCCGCGCTGGGCGACTGACGGGGCCTGACCTGAGCACGTCCTCCGAGTAGCGTGGGCGGGAACCATCACGAACCACAGGAGGAACCATGGCCAAGCGGTCGATTCAGGGATATGTCGAGCTCGCCTCAGGGCTGGGCGAGATGACGAAGGGCGCTGCCAAGGAGGCAGCCGCCGAGCTCGTCGCCCTGACCAACGGCGACCTGTCGCCCAAGAAGGTCACGAAGCAGGCGAGCAAGCTGGCCGATGACCTCGTCGCCGCCGCCAACACCAACCGCAAGAACCTCGTGTCCCTCGTGCGTTCCGAGGTCGACAAGGCCGTGGGTCGCCTTGACGTGAACAGCCTGCAGCAGGAGCTCTCGAACGTCACCGACACCGTCCACGCCCTGCGCGGCCAGGTCGAGGAGCTCGCCTCGACCCTCGCGGGTCGCACCTCGAAGGCCGCTTCCGGTGCCGCCACCAGCGCAGCCACTCTCGTGGGCGACGCGGCGACCGACACGGCTGCCGCCGCCAAGCCGGCCACGGCACCGAGTCGGCGTCCGGCGCGTTCGGCGCTGAAGAAGTCCGCCACGAAGGCTCCGGCCACGAAGGCACCGGCCAAGAAGGCTCCGCGCCACAAAGGCGTCGACGGTGAAGAAGTCGGCCTCGGCCGCCACGCCCGCGAAGAAGGCGACGGCGAAGAAGACCGCGGTCGAAGGCAGCCCCGGCGAAGAAGGCCCCCGCTGCGAAGAAGACGAGCACCACGGCCAAGACGGCGACGAAGGCTCCGGCCAAGAAGGCCCCCGCCGCCAAGAAGTCGACACCCGCGAAGAAGGCCACCGCCACGCGCGACCACGGCGGGCGGCGCGTGAGCGAACACGTTCTCGCAGGAGCCCGAGTCGGACGGTGCTGAGCCGCAGCCAGACGCTGCGGCTCAGCCCGAGCCACAGTCAGAGCCACAGTCAGAGCCACAACCCGAGTCGCCGCACGTAGCCGGCGGCGGGTCAGCGCCCGAGACGGGTGACCTCGTCATCGACGCCTCCCTGCGTGACCTCGCCGACGCCCCGGTCGACGACCTCGACGCGCAGATCGAGCGCGGCGAGCAGGTGCAGCGCACCCTGCAGGGTCGGCTCAGCGACCTCGGAGGCTGACATCGCTCGGCTCGACGCCGAGCTCGTGCGACGTGGGCTCGCCCGCTCCCGTGGGGAGGCGAGGGAACTCATCGAAGCAGGGCTCGTCACCGTGGATGCGCGGGTCGCCCGCAAGGCGGCCACTCCCGCCGATGAGGCGAGTGCGATCGAGGTCGCCTCGGACGGACCGCGGTGGGTGGGGCGCGCCGCGCACAAGCTCGACCACGCCCTGACGACCTGGGAGTCCATGGGCCTCACTGCCTCCGGGCGCACCTGTCTCGACGTCGGAGCCTCCACCGGAGGGTTCACGCAGGTGTTGCTCGCCCGCGGCGCCAGCCACGTGGTCGCGCTCGACGTCGGCCGGGACCAGCTCGTCGCCGAGTTGCAGGCCGACCCACGGGTCACCGAGCGCAGCGGCACCTCGATCCGCGACGTGGGACCAGACGACCTCGGCACCTTCGACCTCGTCGTCGGTGACCTGTCCTTCATCTCGCTGACCCTCGTCCTGGAACCCATCGCTGGCCTCACCAACCCCGGCGCCGACGTCGTCCTCCTCATCAAGCCGCAGTTCGAGGTGGGGCGCGGCCGACTGAGCAAGAACGGCATCGTCATCGACCCGCGCCACCGACGGCAGGCGCTCAAGGACGTCGTGGCCGCTGCCCAGGCGGCCAACCTCGGGATCCAGGACCTCATTCGCAGCCCGATCCATGGCGGAGAGGGCAACACCGAGTACCTCTTGTGGGCCCGGTCAGGGGTCTCGGGCACGATGGACCCCGGTGCGGTGGCCGCCGCAGTCCGTGAGCTGAGCAAGGAGGTTCGAGCGTGAGCGAGTCACGACGGATCCTTCTTGTCGTTCACCCCAACCGCCCCGAGGTCCACGACCACGCGCTCGGCGTCGTCAAGCGGCTCACGGCGGCCGGTGTGTCCGTCGCGGTCATCAGCGACGAGATGAAGGGGACCCCTCTCGAGGGAGCACCCGACCTCATCAGCGCCGATCCCGCCGACCCGACGCGCGACTGCGAGCTCGTCTGCATCCTCGGTGGCGACGGCTCGATCCTGCGCGCGGCAGAGCTCTCGCGAGGCTCCGGCGTCCCGCTGCTCGGCGTGAACTTCGGCCACGTGGGCTTCCTCGCCGAGGTCGAGCGCGACGACCTCGACGTCACCGTCGAGCGCATCGTCTCCAGGCACTACACCGTCGAGGAGCGCATGACTCTCGAGGTCGTCGCGATCCATGAGGGTGAGACGGTCTTCGAGAGCTGGGCGCTCAACGAGGTCACGGTCGAGAAGGCTTCGCGTGAGCGCATGATCGAGCTCACCGTCGAGATCGACGGCCGCCCCCTGTCGACGTGGGGTTGCGACGGGCTCGTCATGGCGACGCCCACCGGCTCCACGGCCTATGCCTTCTCGGCTGGCGGACCCGTGGTGTGGCCCGATGTCGAGGCCATGCTGCTCGTCCCCATCAGCGCCCATGCGCTCTTCGCTCGACCCGTCGTGGTCGGCCCCGACAGCCAGCTCGCCGTCGAGGTCGTGCCGCGGACCCAGGGTTCGGGTGTCGTCTGGTGTGACGGCCGTCGGGCCGTCGACCTGCCCCCGGGTGCGCGCATCCAGGTCCACAACAGCCCCGACCCGGTGCGGCTTGCCCGCTTTGCCGCGTCCTCGTTCGCCGATCGCCTCGTCGAGAAGTTCGACCTGTCGGTCCACGGATGGCGTGGCGCTGCTCGCCGCACGAACGAGTCCGGACCCGAGACGGGCTGACTCGACCCCATGCTGCAAGAAATCAGGATCCAGGACCTCGGCATCATCGATGAGTCGATCATCGAGTTCGGGCCGGGGTTGACCGTGCTCACCGGCGAGACCGGAGCGGGCAAGACCATGGTCGTGACCAGCCTCGGCCTGCTCCTCGGCGCCCGCTCCGATGCCGGTCTCGTGCGCGAGGGCGCACAGCGGGCCGTCGTCGAGGGCGTCTTCGAGGTCGCTGCCGACCACCCCGCCACCCTGCGCGCCACCGAGGCCGGGGGAGAGGTCGACGACACCCTCGTCCTCGTCCGCACCGTCCAGACCGAGGGCCGTTCGCGCGCCCACGTCGGTGGTCGCAGCGCGCCGGTCGGCGTCCTTGCCGAGCTGGGCGAACACCTTGTCGCCGTCCACGGCCAGGCCGACCAGTGGCGCCTGCGCCGACCGGAGGAGCACCGCGAACTGCTCGACGCGTTCGGCGGAGGTCCGCTGGGAGGTGCGCGAACGGCATACAACGAGGTGTATGCCGCACACGCATCGGCTCTGGCAGAACTCGAGTCCCTGCGCGCTGCCGCGCGCGAGCGCGCTCAGGAACTGGACCTCCTGCACCGTGGACTGGAGCGCATCGCCGCGGTGGAGCCGCTGGCCGGCGAGGACGCCGACCTGCGCATCGAGGACGAACGGCTCGCCCACGCCGAGGAGTTGCGCCGCGGTTCGAGCGAGGCACACCTGCTGCTCGTCGGCGACGATGACGCCTCTGGGGGTGCCGATGGTGGCGTGATGGGAGCGCTGGCCTCGGCCAGATCGTCCATGAGCCAGGTGAGTGCCAACGACCCGGCGCTCGCCGATCTCGAGGGCCGCCTCACCGAGGTCACCCACCTGGTCACCGACCTGGCGTCCGACCTCTCCAGCTATGTCGCGGATGTCGACCTGGATCCGGGTCGCCTCGCCTTCGTCCAGGAACGCCGGGCGCAACTCACCGACCTGACCCGCAGCTATGGACAGACGATTGACGAGGTCATCGCCTGGAGCGCCGCCGCGTCCAAGCGCGTGGTGGAGCTCGAGGGTGACGACGACCGGATCGGTGAGCTCGAGCGCGCGGTGGGCGAGCTCGAGGCCCAACGTGCCGCCGCTGCCAAGAAACTCTCGACCGCGCGGCGCAAGGCGGCCAAGAGTCTGTCCGCACGCATCGGCGACGAACTGACGCACCTCGCCATGGGGTCGGCCACCGTCGTCGTCGGCGTCGAGGAGTCCGCCCGGCTCGGTCCGCACGGTGGCGACGACGTCGAGATCGGGCTGGCCGCCAATGTCGGGAGCACTCCACGCAGCGTCAGCAAGGCGGCCTCCGGTGGTGAGCTCTCACGGGTGATGCTCGCGATCGAGGTGGCCACCGCCACCTCCGACCACACGAGTTCGGTGCCGACCTTTGTCTTCGATGAGGTGGATTCCGGCGTCGGCGGTCGAG
Organism: uncultured Actinomycetota bacterium; assembly: GCA_963807825.1. GTDB lineage: Bacteria > Actinomycetota > Actinomycetes > Actinomycetales > Dermatophilaceae > Knoellia. The sequence continues at coordinate 96,531 of CAWEDC010000009.1, read as the reverse complement.
CTGCCCTCGACGTCGGTGCTCGGCTCGCTGCGCTTGCCACAACGGCGCAGGTGATCGTCGTGACCCACCTGGCCCAGGTGGCTGCCCACGCCGACCAGCATCTCGTCGTGTCCAAGGCCGACGACGGGCAGGTGACCCGCAGTGGCGTCCGTCGCGTGACGGGTGAAGAACGCGTCAGCGAGCTCGCCCGAATGATGGCCGGTGGTGTCGGTGATGCCGCCCTGGAGCACGCACGCGACCTGCTCGCCAGTCTCGGGCAGGGCGCCGACGTCTGACCGGCCGCGCCCTCTGCGGCCACGACCGTTCAGCGTGGCACGATGTGCGGGATGCCCTTCATGACTCGTCTCCGCCGCGAACGCGACCCCGGTCCCGCCGGAGTCAGCGGTCCCGCGCGCGTGGACCCCCGCACCAAGGACCTGACCAAACGCCTCAAACCGGGCGACATCGCCGTGATCAACCACGTCGACATCGACCGCGTGAGCGCCGAAGCACTGGTCGCGTGCCGTCCCATCGCGGTCGTCAATGCTGCGACGTCGATCTCGGGCCGCTATCCCAACCTCGGTCCGGAGATCCTCCTCGCTGCGGGCATCCCCCTCCTTGACGCCGTCGGCGACGACGCGATGGAGGTCACCGACGGCACCCTCGTCCACCTCGACGGCAACAACCTCATGGCGGGTGACACGGGTCATCGCAACCGGTCAGGCCCTCGATGACACGTCGGTGACAGCGGCCATGGCCGAGGCGCGAGCCGGACTCAACGTCCAGCTCGAGGCGTTTGCCTCCAACACGATGGAGTACCTCAAGCAGGAGCGCGCCCTGCTCCTCGACGGTGTCGGTGTCCCGGACATCCGCACCGACCTCGACGGGCGCCACGTCCTCATCGTCGTGCGCGGGTACCACTACAAGGAGGACCTGAAGATGCTTCGGTCCTACATCCGCGAGTACAAGCCGATCCTCATCGGCGTCGACGGGGGCGCCGACGCGATCGTCGAGGCCCGGCTCAAGCCCGACCTCATCGTCGGCGACATGGACTCCGTGTCCGACGCAACGCTGCGGTGCGGTGCGGAGGTGGTCGTGCACGCCTACCGTGACGGCCGCGCGCCCGGACTGGAGCGGGTTCGTGACCTCGGTGTCGAGCCGGTCGTCTTTCCCGCCACCGGAACGAGCGAGGACGTCGCGATGCTGCTGGCCGACGACAAGGGCGCGCAGCTCATCGTCGCCGTCGGCACCCACGCGACCCTCATCGAATTCCTCGACAAGGGCCGCTCCGGCATGGCGAGCACGTTCCTCACCCGGTTGCGCGTCGGCGGCAAGCTCATCGATGCCAAGGGTGTGAGCCGTCTCTATCGCTCGCGCATCTCGGGGACCTGGCTCCTCTTCTTGGTCCTCGTCGGCCTGGGTGCGCTGGCCGCTGCACTCTGGGCCACCCCCGGAGGCAAGGTGCTGCTGCAGGTGCTCGGCGCCCGCCTCGATGATCTCTGGTCCGTACTCGGAGGAATCTTCACGTGATCGACTTCCGCTATCACATCGTCTCGATCGTCTCGATCTTCATGGCCCTCGCGGTCGGGATCGTGCTCGGCGCGGGCCCGCTCAAGGGCACGATCGGTGAAACCCTCACGCAGGAGGTCACCCAGCTCCGCGAGGACCGTGCCACCCTGCGCACCGAGCTCGAGACAGCCCGCAAGGTGGGGGTCACCCGCGACGACTTCACCCAAGAGGCCCGCGCCCGCCTGGTGGGTGGCACCCTCACGGACGTCAAGGTCGCGCTCGTCCTGCTGCCGGACGCCGATGCCGATGACGTCAAGGCCGTGACCGAGACGCTCGGTGCGTCCGGAGCGACCGTCGTGTCTCGCACGACGGTCAAGGAGGAATGGATTCCCAAGGACACCGAGGCGAGCGAGCAGCAGTCGCAACTGGCGACCGAACAGCGCAAGGCCCTGGGTCTGCCCGAATCGGCCGAGGCGGGCTCGAGTCCACTCGACGACGTACTTGCCACCACGCTCGTGGCAGCCGATGCCGCCGCGACCAACGACGCCGGCAAGGCTGCGCTCGACGCACTCACCGGGGCCAAGCTCATCGATGTCGAGACGGCGGACCTGGTGCGGGCCAACACAGCAGTGATCGTCGCCGCGCCGGTCAAGGGTGACGTCGTGGTCGACCGCGATCGGCAGGCCGCGCGACTGGTCTCCCTCGCCGCCGCGCTCGACCGTGCGGGCAGGGGAGCTGTCCTCACGGAGGACGTCGGCGTGAGCGGCTTCACCGGTGCCGCCTCCGTGGTGCGAACCGCACGAAGCGACGCGACGACCGCCCGGTCCCTCTCGACCGTCGACGACGTCAGCCTCGCGCTCGGCCAGGTCAGCGTGGTCTACGCCCTGGTCCAACAGCTGACCGGGGGAGTCGGACAGTTCGGCCTTGGCGACGGCGTCTCTGCCGGCTACCCGCCGATCCCGGCGCCATGAGCCGACGGCCGCTCGTGGGCGCCGTCGTGGCGGCTGCAGCGGCAGGTGGGGCGATGCTCGCTCGTCGCCACGTCCCAGCGCACCTTCGGGCGCCCTGGGACCGCACGAACCACGCGGGCCGGACGGTCACGCTCCTCGAGGGACCGGTGTATGCCGTGGCCGCGGCTGCCGGTGCCGCCGCGGCAGGCGCCCCCTCCGCCGCAGGTGTCGTGGCAAGCCTGGGCGCGGGAGCCTTCGGTGCCCTGGACGACCTGGCGGGTGACGCCTCCAGCAAGGGCCTCAAGGGCCACCTCGGCGCGCTGTCTCGTGGTGAGGTGACGACGGGGGCCATCAAGATCGTGGGGCTGGCAGCGACCGGTCTCGCGGCCTCGGTTCTCGCGGATCGGCACACGAACCGCGGCCTGCTCAGCTCCTTGGTCGGTGGTGCGGCCATCGCCGGTTCGGCCAACCTCGCCAACCTCTTCGACCTTCGGCCCGGACGCACGCTCAAGGTCGTGTCCCTGGGAGCCGCTCCGCTGCTCCTGCCCCTGGGTGCCCAGGGTGCAGCGACGGCAGCCGCAGCCCTCGGCGCAGCAGCGGGCACGCTCCCGAGCGACCTTCGGGGCGAGTCGATGCTCGGCGACACCGGCGCCAACGCGGCCGGGGCGCTGGTTGGACTCGCGCTCGTCGAACGCACCGGGTTGCGAGGTCGCCTCGCCCTCCTGGCCCTGACCGCCGGGCTCACTGTCCTGTCCGAGAAGGTCTCGTTCAGCAAGGTCATCGAGGGCAACCAGGTCCTGCGACAGATCGACTCCTGGGGTCGCCCGTGACGACCGGATCCGTGGGCCAGTCGCTGGCCCGGGCCGCACTCGTCGTCGCCGTCGCCACCCTGCTGGCACGTGTCGCCGGAGTCGTGCGCACCTTCGTCTTCTCGGGCTACGTGGGGGCGACCCCCGTCGGTGACACGTACCAGACGATCAACACCCTGCCCAACGTCGTCTACGAAGTGGCGGCCGGTGGCGCGCTCGCTGCCATCGCCGTGCCGCTCGTCGCGGGGCAGCTCGGCATGGGCCGTCGTGAGGACGCCGACCGCGCCGGGTCAGCCCTGTTGACCTGGGCCGTCGTCGTCCTGGTGCCCCTCGCCGCGATCGTCTTCATCGCAGCGCCCTGGCTCAGTGAACTCCTCCTCGACGACCGCACGGAGCCCGGAAGCGTGGATCTCGGGGCGACGATGCTGCGCATCTTTGCCCCCCAGGTCGCGCTCTACGGCATCGGCGTCGTGCTTGCCGGCATGCTCCAGGCTCACCGGCGGTTCCTCGCCGCGGCCCTGGCGCCCTTGCTGTCGAGCGTCGTGGTGATGGCTGCCTACGTGGCCTACGGGCAGCGGATCAGCGAACGTGTCGCCGCGGACGCGGTGCCCTCGGACGCAGTGTGGATCCTCGCCGGTGGCACAACCCTCGGGGTGCTGGTGCTGAGCGTTCCCTTGTTCGTGCCGGCCGTGCGGGCGGGGATCACGTTCAAACCCACCCTGACGTTCCCGGGCGATCTCGGTCGCCGAGCGGCGGGTCTGGCGGGCGCAGGGGTCGTGGCGCTTGCGGCGCAGCAGGCCGCGGTGTTCCTGACCCTGTGGCTCACACACGCCCCACGGACCATCGACATCGGCGTGGTCAACATCTATGCCTACGTCCAGGCGGTCTACCTCCTTCCGTATGCCGTTCTCGCCGTTCCGATCGCCACGACGGCCTTCCCGGCGATGGCCCACGCGGAGAGCGCGAAGGAGGGGGAGTCCGACGACTCGACGGCTGCTGGGACCCTGGCGCGCAGCATCGGTGGAATCCTGTTGCTCACATCCGGTGCAGCAGCCGTCCTCATCACCGTGTCCCGGCCCGTGGGCCGCTTCTTCCTTGCCCTGGACCGTGGATCCGATGGCCGCGCGCAGACGGCCCTCGAGGCACTCCCCGGGACCCTGGCGGCCTACGCACCCGGACTCGTGGGCTTCAGCGTTGCTGCCCTGCTCACCCGGGCGCTCTATGTGCGCGGTCGTCCGATCCACGCAGCTCTGGCCGTGGCCGCCGGCTGGGCCATTGCCGGGCTGCTTCCCCTGGCGACCATCCCCGAAGGCTCCGACGCCGGCACGACCCTGGGGATCCTTGGCATCGCCTCCACGTGTGGGATGACGTTCTCGGGCATCGCGCTCGCCTTACTCGTGCGCCGTTCCTGGGGATCCGTGGCTCTTGCGGGGAGCGGTCGCACGGTTGCCGGCGCGATCGTGGCCATGGCCGTGGCCATCGCTGTCGGCGACGCGGTCGAGCGACTGATCGACTGGGACGGCCTCGTGGGTTCCCTGTTCGCAGGACTTGCGGTTGGCGTCGTCACGATGGGGTCCCACCTGGGGGTCATGGCGCTCGCCGACCGATCGGGAATGCGGGCCATCCGAGAACGTGGGCGGCAGCGTCGCCGGAAGGAGCAGGAGCAGTGAGAATCGCTCTCGTCATGGGAACGAGTGCCGGGGGCACGGGGAAGCATGTCCACGACCTCGTCACCGGGCTCGTCGGTGCGGGCCACGACGTCGTCGTGCTGGCCCCCGCCGGTGAGCTGGACCAGTTCGCCTTCGCCGGCGCCGGTGCCGCAACCGTTGAGCTCAGTGTCACGGATCGACCCCATCCCGTGGGCGATGCGCGGGCTCTGGCAACCCTGCGTGAGGTGTGTGGGGGAGCGGATGTCGTCCATGCCCATGGCGCCCGGGTGGGTGCTCTGGCGACCGTCGCACTCGTGGGAATGGCGTCGCCACTCGTCGTCACCATCCACAACTCGTCGCCGGGCGGTGGTCTTGCCGGGCGCGTCCACGCCGTTCTCGAACGCGTCGTGGCGCGGGGCGCCGACCTCGTCCTCGGCGTCTCGGCCGACATCGTCGAGCACCAGCTGCGTCTGAACGCTCGACGCTCCGAGCTGGCCGTCATCGCCGCGCCGCCACCAGCCACGGTGACGCGTGATCGCTACGCCGTCCGCCGCGATCTCGGGCTCGATGCGCGCACCCTGCTCCTCGTCACCGTCGCGCGGCTCGCGCCCCAGAAGGACCTCGACCTCCTCATCGACGCCGTCGCCGAGATGCTCCAACACCACGACATCCCCGTCCTGGCCGCAGTCGCCGGCGACGGGCCGGACCGTGACCGACTCCAGCTCCGCATCGATGCGAGCGGGGTGCCGGTCCGACTCCTGGGCCACCGCAGCGACGTCCCCGACCTCATTGCCGCGGCCGACGCCGTCGTGTCGACCGCAAGGTGGGAGGGACAGCCCGTGGGGCTCCAGGAAGCCCTGCACTCGGGTGCCGCCATCGTCGCGACCGACGCCGGAGGCACCGGCGCAGTCGTCGCCGACGCGGCGATCCTCGTGCCGGTGGGGGACGTGCCTTCGATGGCGCGCGCGCTCGCCGACGTCCTGCTCCACGGCGCCGTGCGCGACGACCTTCGCTCCCGAGCGATCAGTCGTGGAGCCGAGTTGCCCACGAGTGCCGACGCGCTGGAAGCCGCGCTGACGGCATACCGGTCCGTCCTGTGATCAGCGCGTCGGGGGTGGACATGGCGCGTGCGACCTTCGCCATGACGTATTGTTGAAGCCCGTGGTGGCTCAGACGAAACAGATCTTCGTGACCGGAGGCGTCGCCTCTTCGCTCGGCAAGGGCCTCACGGCATCCAGCCTCGGATTCCTGCTCAGGGCACGCGGTTTGCGCGTGACGATGCAGAAGCTCGACCCCTATCTCAACGTGGACCCCGGAACGATGAACCCGTTCCAGCACGGCGAGGTCTTTGTCACCGATGACGGTGCCGAGACCGACCTCGACGTGGGGCACTACGAGCGCTTCCTCGACCGCAACCTCATCGGCAAGGCCAACGTCACGACCGGTCAGGTCTACAACAAGGTCATCGCCAAGGAGCGGCGCGGTGAGTACCTCGGCGACACCGTCCAGGTCATCCCGCACATCACCAACGAGATCAAAGAGCGCATGCGTGCCCAGGCGGCCGGCGCTCCCGACGTCGACGACGCCGAGGCGCCCGACGTCATCATCACCGAGATCGGTGGGACCGTCGGTGACATCGAGTCGCTGCCCTTCCTCGAGGCGGCCCGTCAGGTCCGTCACGACCTCGGACGCGACAAGGTCTTCTTCCTCCACGTCTCGCTCGTGCCCTACCTCGCCCCCAGCGGTGAGCTCAAGACGAAGCCGACGCAGCACTCCGTCGCCGCGCTGCGCCAGGTCGGCATCCAGCCCGATGCCCTTGTCCTTCGGGCCGATCGGGAGATCCCGGACTCGATCAAGCGCAAGATCTCGCTCATGTGCGACGTCGACACCGAGGGCGTGGCCGCCTGTGTCGACGCCCCGAGCATCTACGACATTCCCAAGGTCCTGCACCGTGAGGGGCTCGACGCCTACGTCATCCGTCGCCTCGGGCTGACCTTCCGGGACGTCGACTGGACCGAGTGGGACCGCCTGCTGGGTCGGGTCCACAACCCCGAGCACCAGGTCGAGGTCGCCCTCGTCGGCAAGTACATCGACCTGCCCGACGCCTATCTCTCCGTCACCGAGGCCCTGCGTGCTGGTGGCTTCCACCATGACGCCAAGGTCAAGATCCGTTGGGTCGCGAGCGACGAGTGCCAGACAGCCGCCGGAGCGCAGAAGGCTCTTGGTGGCGTGGACGCTGTCCTCGTCCCCGGTGGTTTCGGCGTGCGTGGCATCGAGGGCAAGCTCGGCGCACTGACCTGGTCCCGTGAGCACCGCGTGCCGACGCTGGGCATCTGCCTCGGGCTGCAGTGCATGGTCATCGAGTACGCCCGCAACGTTGCCGGTATCGAGGGGGCGAGCTCGACCGAGTTCGACCCCGAGACGCCGGCTCCGGTCATCGCGACCATCGAGGAGCAGAAGGCGTTCGTCGAGGGCGCCGGTGACCTCGGCGGGACGATGCGACTGGGTTCCCAGCGCGCCGACCTGCGCGCGGGTTCGGTTGTCGCAGAGGTCTACGGCGCTCTGAGTGCCGACGAGCGCCACCGCCACCGCTACGAGGTCAACGAGTCCTACCGGGCCCAGATCGAGGACGCGGGTCTGGTCATCTCGGGGACACACCCCGAGCTGGGTCTCGTCGAGTTCGTCGAGTTGGCGCGTGACGAGCACCCGTACTACGTCGCGACGCAGGCGCACCCCGAGTTCAAGTCGCGCCCGACGCGGGCACACCCGCTCTTTGCCGGGCTCATCGGTGCCGCCATCGAGGAGCAGCGCGCCGCGCGTCTCGTCGAGGTCGAGCGTCCCAAGGTCAGCGCAGACGCCGAGGTCGGGTGACCGCGGATCGGTTCGCCGACGAGTTCGACCCTCGTCCGGTACGCCACACCGAGGTCCTCGTGCAGGGCCGGGTGTGGGACGTCGTGCGGGACGAGGTCGACCTCGGAGACGCTGGTCTGCACGTGCGTGAGTACGTCCAGCACCCCGGCGCCGTCGCCGTGGTCGCCCTCGACGACGACGGGCGCATCTGCCTCATCCAGCAGTACCGCCACCCGATCCGCGCCCGCGAGTGGGAGATCCCGGCGGGACTGCTCGACGTCGAGGGTGAGCCGCCCTGGCGGGCCGCCGCTCGCGAGCTGCACGAGGAGGCCGACCTCGTCGCCGGACGTTACGACGTCCTCGTCGACCTGCGCCCGTCGCCGGGCGGTCTTGACGAAGCGATCCGGGTCTTCCTCGCGCGCGACGTCTCGCGCGGCCCCGAGTCCGAACGTCACGTTCGCGAGGCGGAGGAGCAGGGTATGCCGCTGGCCTGGGTTGCGCTCGACGACGCCGTGGAAGCGGTCCTCGAGGGACGCTTTCAGAACGGCATCCTCGTCTCTGCCGTTCTCGCCGCTCACGTTGCGCGACAGCGGAACTGGGACTCCCTGCGACCCCACGACAGCCCATGGCCGCAGGGTCCGGGCGGCGCGGAGCGCGCGTGATCACCGCACCCGGCGATCAACCATGCCCCTGCGGCGGTCAGCCTGACGGAGCCGCGCTGTCCGCCTGCTGCGGCCCGTACCTCGCGGGGGAGACCTGGCCACCGACTCCGGTGACGGTCATGCGATCGCGCTACACGGCATACGCCGTCGGTGACAGTGACCACCTCTTCCGCACGTGGCATCCGGCGACCCGGCCCACGGACGTGAGCCCTGACGGTTCACTCGAATGGGTGGGCCTAGAGATCCTCGGCTCGTCCGGGGACGACGTCGAGGGACGCGTGGAGTTCGCCGCGCACTGGCGCTCGGGCCATGGGCGCTCGCGGCAGTCCGGCGTGATGCGTGAGCGAAGCACGTTCGTGCGCCGTGCTGGTCGCTGGTTCTATCGCGACGGCATCGATCTGAGCCAGTGATCCACGTCGCGCGATTGCCCTGACGCTCCCGGGCATCGCGGCGCCGACCTTGGGTAGCGTCGAAATGCCCCCATCGACTCCGGGGTGCCGTTCGGCCACGTGGCCGAACGGCAGGATCGAATCGGAAGGACCAACCCCCATGGGTTTCCTGGACGACCTCAAAAAGGGTCTCGGCTTCGACGACGACAACGACGCCGTCAGCCACGCACAGAAGCAGGCCGACGAGGCCAAGAAGAAGGCCGACGAGGCTGCGGAGAAGGCTCGCAAGGAGAGCGGCGACAAGGCAGCAGAGGCCAAGAAGGAAGCCGACGAGGCTGCGGCGGAGGCCGCCAAGAAGAAGGCCGAGTACGACAAGGCCGCAGCCGAGGCCGCTGGCCGCTCGGGCACCCCGGCTCCGGCACCCGCCCCCAAGGCTCCCGCCCCGGCCCCGGCCCCCAAGGCTCCGGCTCCGGCGCCCAAGAAGGCCGCCCCTGCGCTGCGCGTTCACACGGTCAAGAAGGGCGACACGCTCTCCGAGATCGGCGAGAAGTACGGCGTGAGCTGGAAGGCCATCGCGAAGCTCAACAACATCGACAACCCGGACCTGATCTTCCCGGGCCAGAAGTTCAAGATCCCCAACTGATCGGGGTCGGCCGCACGGCCGATGATCGACCAAGGGCCGTTCCACCTCCGGGTGGTGCGGCCCTTGCTCGTGCGGTGAGCGGACGGCATACCGGAAATGCGGTTCGTGTGAGGCGGGGGCAACTCCGTAGGATGACGGAGTTCATCCACCCCCGTTCCAAAGGACCCCTCGTGCTCCGCACCCATGAGGCCGGCACTCTGCGCGCCGACCACACCACCCAGACCGTCACGCTCACCGGTTGGGTGGCCAAGCGTCGCGATCACGGGGGAGTGGCCTTCATCGACCTGCGCGATGCCAGTGGTGTCGTCCAGGTGGTGGCGCGTGACGAGGTCCTCACCGGTGCAGCCCACGACCTGCGCGCCGAGTTCTGCATCAAGGTGACCGGCGAGGTCGTTGCCCGCAGCGAGGCCAACGTCAACCCCGAGCTGCCCACGGGAGCCGTTGAGGTCGTGGCGAGCGCCATCGAGGTGCTCGCGCCGAGTGCGCCGCTGCCGTTCCAGATCGACGAGCGCACCACGGTTGGTGAAGAGGCCCGCCTCAAGCACCGCTACCTCGACCTGCGCCGCCCGGGCAAGTCCTCGGCCGGCACCGCGCTGCGCCTGCGCTCCAAGGTCAACGCTGCCGCGCGTCGCGTGCTCGAGAGCCGCGACTTCGTCGAGATCGAGACCCCGACCCTGACGCGTTCGACGCCCGAGGGTGCTCGCGACTTCCTCGTGCCCGCGCGCCTGGCCCCCGGCTCCTGGTACGCCCTGCCGCAGAGCCCGCAGCTGTTCAAGCAGCTGCTCATGGTCGCTGGCATGGAGCGCTACTACCAGATCGCCCGCTGCTACCGCGACGAGGACTTCCGCGCCGACCGCCAGCCCGAGTTCACCCAGCTCGACATCGAGATGTCCTTCATCGAGCAGGACGACGTCATCGAGCTGATGGAGGACGTCCTCGCCGAGATGTGGAAGCTCATCGACGTCGAGATCCCGCGCCCGATCCCGCGCATGACCTACGCCGAGGCGATGCGTCGCTTCGGGTCGGACAAGCCGGACCTGCGCATGGGCCTCGAGCTCGTCGAGTGCACCGACTACTTCAGCGAGACGACCTTCCGTGTCTTCCAGGCGGCCTACGTCGGCGCCGTCGTCATGCCCGGTGGCGCGAGCCAGCCGCGCAAGAAGCTCGACGCGTGGCAGGACTGGGCCAAGCAGCGCGGGGCCAAGGGTCTTGCCTACGTCCTCGTGACCGAGGACGGAACCCTCGGAGGACCGGTCGCCAAGAACCTCACCGAGACCGAGGTCGCCGGACTGGCCGAGCACGTCGGCGCCAAGCCGGGCGACTGCATCTTCTTCGCCGCCGGTGACGCCAAGTCGTCGCGCGCACTGCTCGGTGCGGCCCGCCTCGAGATCGGGCAGCGCGGAGACCTCATCGACAAGGACGCCTTCGCCTTCACCTGGGTCGTCGACGCGCCGATGTTCGAGCCGAGCTCCGACGCCGTCGCCAGTGGTGACGTCGCCGTGGGCGCCGGAGCCTGGACCGCGGTGCACCACGCCTTCACCGGCCCCAAGCCGGAGTTCGCCGACACCTTCGACACGGACCCGGGCAGCGCGCTGGCCTACGCCTACGACATCGTCTGCAACGGCAACGAGCTCGGTGGTGGGTCGATCCGAATCCACCGCCGCGACGTCCAGGAGCGCGTCTTCAAGGTCATGGGCCTCACCGACGAGGAGTCGCAGGAGAAGTTCGGCTTCCTCCTCGACGCCTTCGCCTTCGGCGCCCCGCCGCACGGTGGCATCGCCGTCGGCATGGACCGCATCTGCGCCCTGCTCGCCGGGACCGACTCCATCCGCGACGTCATCGCCTTCCCGAAGTCCGGTGGCGGCTACGACCCGCTGACCGCCGCGCCGGCACCGATCACGCCGGAGCAGCGCAAGGAGGCCGGAGTCGACGCCAAGCCCGAGCCCAAGGGCGAGGCCAAGGCTGACGCCACGTCCGAGTCCAAGCCCGAGTCGAAGCCGGAGCAGGCCTGACATGACCGTGCGCGCCGACATCGACATCGTGGTCGACCGGCCCCTCGATCCGGCGCGGCCGGTCAGTGTCCTGCTCTGGGACGCTGACGGCGTCCTCCAGCACCCTCGGCACGAGTGGGCTCCCAGGCTCGACGCCTGGGGTGGCCCGGGGTTCGCCGAGGCCGTCTTCGCCGCCGAGATCCCGGCCCTGCGCGGTGACGCGCCCTTCCGCGAGGTCCTCGCCGGCGTTCTCGTCGACTGGCCCGAGGCCACCGCCAGCGTCGACGACCTGCTTGGGCTCTGGGAGCAGGTCGACGGTGACGAGGAGGCAGTGCGCTCTCGTCCGGGAGGTCGCGGCGTCGGGAGTCACGTGCGTGCTGGCGACCAACCAGCAGGACCACCGCAAGGACTACCTGCGCCGGGTGTTCGGCTACGACGACGTCTTTGCGCGCTCCTTCTACTCGTGCGACCTCGGAGCGAGGAAGCCCGAGCTCGCCTACTTCGAGCGGGTGCTGGAGGCGCTCGACGTCCCTGCTGAGCAGGTCGGGTTCGTCGACGACGTCGAGGCCAATGTCGAGGCCGCCCGCCAGCTCGGCATCCGCGCCGTGCACCACGACCCGACTTCCGGCGTCGCGGGACTGCGCACCGTTCTGGGGTGGCCCGCGTGACCACGACGCCCGAGTCGGCTGACGGCGAGGTCGTACGCCAGGCGATCAAGGCGTATGCCGCTCAGCAACCGGACCTGCGTCCCGTCGCCGACGACTTCGCCACGATGATCACGGCCATGCTCGACGACGCCGGCATCAACTACGTCAGTGTCACCGGTCGGGCCAAGAGCGTCGGGTTCCTTCGCGGCCAAGGCGGCCCGCACGGTCAATGGCGAGTCGCTCTACACCGACCCGCTCACCGAGATCACCGACCAGATCGGCGTCCGGGTCGTCACCTACCTGCACGGTGACGTGGCCGCTGTCGCGGACCTGCTGTCCGGTGAGTTCAGCGTGCTCGATGACCGCGACCTCGGTCAGGAGACCGCGAGCGAGGGCCGGTTCGGCTACGCCAGCCGGCACCTCCTGGTGACCCTCGACGAGAACGAGAGCGACCCGGCATACACGCATCTTCGGGGACGCTCGGCGTCCGTCCAGGTGCGCACGATCCTCCAGCACGCGTGGGCCGAGTTCGAGCACGACGTCCGCTACAAGGGCTCCGTCCCAGCGGCCGACGTGCCTGACCTCGATCGCCGATTCACCCTCGCCGCAGGGCTTTTGGAGCTGGCCGACCGTGAGTTCACGGCCATCCGTGACCGGCTGCAGGCGAGCGTGGGCGGCGTCGACCCCGGGGCCGCCGACGACGACCCGCGCATCAGCGGCACCGACCTGGCGGCCTTCCTGTCCGCGCAGTTCCAGGACGCCGGCTGGTCGCGCACCGACCACTACTCGTGGATCTCTGGCCTGCTGCTCGAGCTCGGCATCACCTCGCTCGACGAGCTCGGGGGACTGCTCGGGTCGATCGACGCCCAGGGCATCAACGAGCGGATGGACTACCGCTACCCGGCGGGAGCCGTGCGTCGCCTCGACGATGCCCTGCTCGCCGTCTTCGGGCCGCGCTACATCAATCTGCACAGCAACTCGCACCGCGTCGAGTCGCTCACGGCCCGTCTCGACAAGGTGCGCGCCACCCAGTCCTGACGGCGCCACCTCGCTCATTCCGAGCGCGGTTCGGGCCACCCGCGCATACCCTCGCCAACCGCGCACCCATGCGCGCGCGGCTGGGCACGTTGTGCGTGTTTCGCGCCGGCCGCGCAGAGAAATCAGGCGGTCATCGCGGGCGGACGACGAAACGCGTGCGGGCGGCCAGGCCGACGACGTAGCCCAGGCGCTCATAGAGCGTGCGAGCGTGGGCGTTTTCCTCGAAGACTCCCAGCGACGACGCACCGGTGCGTTCGATCGCTGCGCGAGTCAGGTATGCCGTGATCGCGGCTCCCAGCCCCTCGCCCCTGTGCGCGGGGTCGACGGTGATGCCACCGAGCAGCGGGACCTCGGCGTTGCCCGGCTCGTCGCACCCGCAGCCGATGATGCCGCCGGAGTCGTCGCGCACCACGACCCACTGCTGCTGCGGGCGGGCGAACGGCGCCGCGTGGGTCTCGGGGTTGTGGGCGTGCAGGAAGTCGACGAGGGCGTCGTGCTCGTCGTCCCGGATCCGTTCGACGCGAGGTCTCGGCCGAGAGCACCGGCGGGGGAGTGTCGGTCCACATCCAGTCCCACGTGTTGCCGCCACGGACCGGCAGCGCGTCATCGACGACGGGATAGATCTCGCGCGGGGCAGTGACGTGCACCGGGTCGTGCTGGGTGAACCACTCCGGGAACTGGGGGGCGGCGAGGAGCCTTGCCACCTCGTCGCGGGCGCCCAGCAGCTGCACACCCCGGCGCCCGTCCGTTCCAGGTCTGGGCCCAGGCCACGGCGGAGGTCTGCGCGAGGCCGAGTGCCGGCAGCAGCAGGCCCGCACCCGTGTCGAAGCGGACGACCGGATGCCCACCGCTCGCGACGACGAGCGCCTCCCGTGCGAGGAGACGCTCGACGTCGCTGGCGGCTGGGGTCACGCGGTGAGGAAGCGCACCAGCGCAGCGTTGAAGGCGTCGGTGTGGCTGGTGTTGATGCCGTGCGGGCCGTCCTTGATGGTGACGAGCTCGCTGCCCGCGACCTGCGCGTGGGTGCGCTCACCGGAGACCTGGATCGGCACGATGGCGTCGGAGTCGCCGTGGATGACCAGAGTCGGCACGGTGACCTTGGCGAGGTCGCCGGTGAAGTCCTCGAGCCAGGACACGATGCACGTGACGGCAGCGTCGAGGTCGGCCTGGGCGGCGAGAGCGACGGCCTCGGCGCGCTGCTCCTCGGTCACCTTGAGCTCGCCACCGGCGCTGAAGAAGTTCTTGGTGAACTCGTCGAGGAAGCCCTCGCGGTCGGCGCGCAGGCCGGCCTGCATCTTCTCGGCCTCGGACGCGGGGGAGTCCGCCGTCCGGGTTCTCGTCGCTCTTGAGGAGCCACGGCGGGATGGCTGCGGCGAAGGCGATGCTGTGCAGGCGCTCCTCGCCGTGGGTGCCCACATAGCGGGCGACCTCGCCGCCACCCATGGAGAACCCGACGAGCGAGACGTCGTGCAGGTCCAGCCCTTCGATGAGCCCGGCAAGGTCGGCCGTGAGGGCGTCGTAGTCGTAGCGGCCATCAGCCGCCGGCTCCGACTGCCCGAATCCTCGCCGGTCGTAGGTGATGACGCGCAGCCCGGCCTCGGTGAGCGCGGGGACCGTGTCCTTCCACGATGCGCCGGACAGGGGCCATCCGTGGATGAGGACGACGGGGCGACCCTCGCCTCCTGTGTCTTCGTGGTGCACCGTGATGGACGAGCTGTCGGGCATGACTTCACCTTTCGTCAAGGACTGTGCGATCGCGTCCCAACCTACGCAGGGGAACTGACGCCTGACCAGCGCAGATGGCACGAATCTGGTCGTCGGTGGCGACCGTTAGGCTGCTGAGGTGGCAGCCGCTGACGACCTTTTCGCCTCCTCCGGGAGTGGGACGACCTCGTCGACCCTGCCGCCACTGGCCGTCCGGATGCGGCCCGCCTCGATCGACGAGGTCCGCGGCCAGGACGCGGTGCTCCGCCCCGGCAGCCCGTTGCGCCGCCTCATCGAGGGATCCGGCGGCACGGCCGGTTCGCTCAGCGCGATCCTCTGGGGTCCCGCCCGGGACCGGCAAGACGACGCTGGCGCACCTCGTCGCCACGGCGGCCAACCGCGAGTTCGTCGAGCTGTCGGCCGTCACCGCCGGCGTCAAGGACGTGCGCGCCGTGATGGAAGCGGCCGCGCGCAACCGGGACCTCTACGACCGTCAGACGGTGCTCTTCCTCGATGAGATCCACCGGTTCACCAAGGCGCAGCAGGACGCACTGTTGCCCGGCGTCGAGACCCGTCAGGTCATCCTCGTTGCCGCGACGACGGAGAACCCGTCGTTCGCCGTCATCGCACCGCTGCTCTCGCGTTCGATGCTCATCACGCTGACCTCCCTCGATGACGCGCAGGTCACCGAGGTGCTCGACTCGGCGGTGAGCGACGCGCGCGGTCTCGACGCGGCATACGCGTTGTCGGAGGAGGCTCGCGAGCACCTTGTGCGCATCTCCGGTGGGGACGCCCGGCGAGCCCTGACCTCGCTGGAGGCGGCGGCGGGTGTGGCCCTCGACGACGCTCCTGCAGGCCGCTGCCGACGACACCCCGATCGAGATCACGCTCGCCCACGCCGAGCAGGCGGTTGCCCAGGCATCGGTGCGCTACGACAAGACCGGCGACCAGCACTATGACGTCGCCTCCGCCTTCATCAAGTCGATGCGTGGCTCCGACGTCGACGCCGCGCTGCACTACCTCGCCCGCCAGCTCGAAGCCGGCGAGGACCCGCGTTTCATCGCCCGACGCATCGTCATCTCGGCCAGCGAGGACGTCGGTATGGGCGACCCCACCGCGCTCCAGACCGCCGTCGCTGCGATGCACGCCGTCGCCCAGGTCGGCATGCCCGAAGCGCGAATCATCCTGGCGCAGGCCGTTGTTCACAACACGCTCGCTCCCAAGAGCAACGCTGCGTATGCCGGGATCAACGCCGCCATTGCCGACATCCGTGGTGGACGTGGCGGGGCCGTGCCCCCTCACCTTCGCGGAAGCGGGTATGCCGGTGCGACCCGTCTCGGACATGGCAAGGGTTACGTCTATGCGCACGACGAGGCCGACGGGGTCGCGCGCCAGCAGTACCTCCCGGACGACCTGCACGGCAAGACCGACTACTACCAGCCGACCGATCGCGGCTTCGAGGCGCGACTGCAGGAGCGCTGGACCTGGCTCAAGGAACGACTGGGCGGACGCTGACAGCTCCGATCAGAAGTGTGGCGGCGGCGCCCAGCCGAGGCCCTTGGGGTTGAGTCGCGTGGCGTACTGGCTGGGGTCGCGGGTTCGGTGGCACAGGGTGCACTCGCGGGCGATGATCTGCGCGTCCTCGGGGTTCGGGTGCACGGAGACGTCGCGGTGCATCCCCACGAAGCAGTACGGCACGCGCTGGCCAGCGCGTCGGCAGAGCAGCTCCCAACGAAGGCGCGGCATCCCGAGAACGGTCGACACGGCATACGCAAGACGTCGCCAACCGGGCTGGGACCGCAGGTCGGAGTCGAACTCTTCGGCATAGCGCGACCGCTCCGGCCTGGGCAGCAGTCGAAGTCCCAGCGTGAGGATCGTGCTCGCGAGGTGGGTCATGGTTGCACCGTCGCAGGGGAGGGGAGGCGTGCCAGTCTCGCGCGGCGTGCGTCCGCAAGGGCCACAGCCGCCGAAGCCTCGGCGCGACCTGCCTCAGTGAGGCGATAGAGCCGACGACGAGGGCGACCGGCGGCCGCGGGGTCGACGTCCTCCCACCTGCTCGCCAGCCAGTCGAGACCCTCCAGGCGGGCAAGGATCGGGTGGATGGTGCCGCTGGGTAGCCGAGTGGCGGAGCCGATCGACAGGCCGTAGTGGTCCGTGTCGGCTGCGGTCAGGAACACGTCGAGCACGGCCCGCGTGGGGCCGGTCATGCGTGGACCTCTCGTCACCATGGTCTAACTCTACCTAGGGTGGCGCACCGTGGCAAGGAACGCGGCGGCGCTCGGGGAGGTGCGACCCGTAGGATTCACCGGTGCCCCACTCGGGCCCGACACGCTCGACCCGATGCCTTTCAACCTCCAGGACTGCCCACATGGAAACCGCTGAGATCCGGCGCCGCTGGCTTGCCTTCTTCGAGAAGAACGGCCACACGGTGGTGCCCTCCGCGCCGCTCATCCACGACGACCCCAACCTGCTGTTCGTCAACGCAGGCATGGTGCCGTTCAAGCCGTACTTCTCGGGCCAGGAGACGCCGCCGTGGGAGCGCGCCACGAGCGTGCAGAAGTGTGTCCGCACCGGTGACATCGAGGAGGTCGGCAAGACCTCGCGTCACGGCACGTTCTTCCAGATGAACGGCAACTTCTCCTTCGGCGACTACTTCAAGAAGGACGCCATCAAGTTCGCCTGGGCGCTCCTCACGACGTCGCAGGACGACGGCGGGTACGGCCTTGACCCCGACCGTCTCTGGGCGACCGTGTACGAGGACGACGACGAGGCCGAGCGCCTGTGGGCGGAGTACACGACGATCCCCATGGAGCGGATCGTGCGCCGAGGCAAGGCTCGACAACTACTGGCACATGGGCGTGCCCGGTCCCGGCGGCCCGTGCAGCGAGATCTTCTACGACCGCGGCGAGGAGTACGGCCAGGAGGGTGGGCCGGCCGTCGACGAGGACCGCTACATGGAGATCTGGAACCTCGTCTTCATGCAGTTCGAGCTCAGTGCAGTGCGGTCCAAGGTCGACTTCGACGTCTCCGGGCCGCTGCCCGCGGAGAACGTCGACACCGGCATGGGGCTCGAGCGCGTCGCCTCGGTCCTCCAGGGCGTCGACAACCTCTACGAGATCGACGAGGTCTACCCCGTCCTCGCCAAGGCCGCGGAGATGACCGGCAAGTCCTACGGCGCCAACTCGGGTCACTCCGCGCAGGCGTCCCACCCCGACGATGTTCGGCTGCGCGTCGTGGCGGACCACGTCCGTACCTCGCTCATGCTCATCGGCGATGGCGTCACGCCCGGCAACGAAGGGCGTGGCTACGTCCTGCGACGGATGCTGCGCCGCGCGGTGCGCTCGATGCGTCTGCTGGGGTTCGACGAGCCCGCCCTGCCGCACCTTCTGCCGGTGTCGATGGAGCGGATGAAGCAGTCCTACCCCGAGCTCGAGACCGGCTTCGACCGGATCAGCAAGATCGCGTATGCCGAGGAGGAGGCTTTCCGACGCACGCTCGCCTCGGGCACGACGATCCTCGACACCGCCGTGTCCAGGACGAAGCAGTCCGGTGGCACGACGCTTGGCCGGCGACCAGGCGTTCCAGCTGCACGACACCTATGGCTTCCCGATCGACCTCACCCTCGAGATGGCGGAAGAGCACGGCCTCTCCGTCGACCGTGAGGGCTTCACCCGCCTCATGCTCGAGCAGCGCAACCGCGCCAAGGCCGACGCCAAGTCCAAGAAGTCCGGCCACGCCAACACCGAGGTGTGGAAGGAACTGCGCTCGTCCGGCGAGACCGACTTCCGAGCGTGGCAGGAGCTGACGAGCGAGGCCAAGGTCATCGGCCTCGTCGTCGACGGCGTCCGGGTCGAGGAGATCGAGCCGGGCCAGCAGGGCCAGGTCGTCCTCGACCGCACCCCGTTCTATGCCGAGTCCGGTGGCCAGATCGCCGACGAGGGCATCATCACGGCCGACGGCGTCCACCTCAAGGTCATGGACGTGCAGCGGCCGGTCAAGGGGCTCATCGCCCACACCGTCGAGGTCGTCCACGGCCCGCTGCGCGCGGGCGCAGGCGTTCTCGCGGAGGTCGACCCCGAGTGGCGCATCTCCGCCTGCCAGGCGCACTCCGGCACCCACGTCATCCACGCTGCGCTCCGCCAGGTGCTCGGCCCGTCGGCGCTGCAGTCCGGCTCCTACAACAAGCCCGGCTACCTCCGTCTCGACTTCGCCTGGGGACAGGCGCTCTCGCCCGAGACCCGCAGCGAGATCGAGGAGGTCGCCAACCTCGCCGTGCGCAAGGACCTGCCCGTCTCGGCACAGTGGATGTCGCTCGCCCAGGCCCGTGAGGCCGGAGCGCTCGCGCTCTTCGGAGAGACCTATGGCGAGGACGTGCGCGTCGTCGAGATCGGTGGCCCCTGGTCGCGCGAGCTCTGCGGTGGCACCCACGTCGGTCATTCGTCGCAGGTCGGTGCCATCACGGTGACGGGGGAGTCCTCCATCGGCTCCGGCGTCCGGCGCGTCGAGGCCTTCGTCGGCATGGACGCCCTGCGCTACCTCGCTCGTGAGCGCGCCATCGTCGCCGAACTGACCGGCATCGTCGGTGCCCAGCCCGGTGAACTCACCGAGCGCATCGGTGCGATGGTGACGCGACTCAAGGACGCCGAGCGAGAGCTCGAGCGCACTCGCAAGCAGGCCGTGCTCGCCGCGGCCGGATCCCTCAGCGACAACGCCAAGGACGTCGGGGGAGTCCGGTTCGTCGGACACGACGCCGGTGGCGAAGCGGGTGCGGATGACGTCCGCGCGATGGTGCTCGACGCCCGCCAGAAGCTCGGCGACGCCTCACCGTCGGTGGTCGCTGTGACCGGTGGCGCCAAGGGTCGACCCGTCGTCGTCATCGCCACCAACCAGGCCGCCCGCGACAAGGGCATCAAGGCTGGAGAGCTCGTGCGCATCGCCGCCCAGACCCTCGGTGGTGGTGGCGGCGGCAAGGACGACATCGCCCAGGGCGGTGGCCAGGACATCTCCAAGTCCGGTGAGGCCATCAACGCCGTCGAGTGGCGCGTCGGGGAGCTGGTCGGTTGAGCGTCCGCCCCGGGGTTCGTCTGGGGGTGGACGTCGGCACGGTGCGTGTCGGCGTAGCCGTCAGCGACCCCTCGGGCATGCTCGCGACACCGCACGCCACGCTCACCCGCATCTGGCCCGACGTCGAGACTCCCAGCGACGACATCGCCGAAATTGTCGCGCTGAGCACCGAACGGGAGGCTCTGGAGGTCATTGTCGGCCTGCCGCGCTCACTTTCGGGCGACGAAGGTCCAAGCGCCGAGGCCGCCCGCAAGTATGCTGCGGAGTTGGCTCGCCGGGTTGCACCCGTGAGCGTCCGTCTGGTCGACGAACGCCTCACGAGTGTCAGTGCTCACAGGGCCTTGCGCGACAGTGGTGTCGCCGGACGTCGGCAGCGTGCAGTCGTCGACCAGGCGGCAGCGGTCCTCATCCTGCAAGCCGCACTGGACGAGGAACGCAGTTTGGGCCGCCCACCGGGTGAGCCAGTGAGGCACAAACGGCGCAGGCCGAAGACGAAGGACGGACCACGGTGACCCAGAACCACCTCGACACGACGATCTTCGGGGAGCCCGCTCCCGATGAGCCGCGCCGTCGTCGCCACCAGCGTCGCAAGCGCAGCCGGGGCCGTCGCACGATCGCCCTGATCATCGCTCTGGTTCTCGTGGGTGTCGCGTCGGTCACGGCCATCACCCTGCTCAAGCCTGTCGTCTCGTCGATCTTCGGCGGAGGAGGCTCCTCCGAGGCCGAGGACTTCCCGGGCCCCGGCGCCGGTGACGTCGACGTGAGCATCAAGGCTGGCGACAGCGGGGAGACGATCGCGTCCACGCTCAAGGCGGCGGGCGTCGTCAAGACCCGCACGGCATACCTCGACGCCTCGGCAGCGGACCCGGAGCAGAGCGCCAAGATCCAGGCCGGTACCTACACGCTCAAGAAGGGCATGAAGGCGATCGACGCCTTCACGATGCTCACCAACCCGGCCAGCCGCAAGGGTGGCGGAGTCACGATCCGCGAGGGTCTGTGGGCCACGGAGGTCTACGCACTGCTCAGCAAGGCCACGGGCGTGCCGGTCGCGCAGTACACCCAGGCCGCCAAGAACCCCGAGGCGATCGGCCTGCCGGCGTCGGCCAAGGGCAACGTCGAGGGCTACCTCTTCCCGTCGACCTACGAGTTCGACAAGAGCACGCCCGCAGTCGACCAGCTCAAGGCGATGGTGGCGCTGACCATCAAGACCCTCGACGCGGCAGGTGTGGTTGACGCCGACCGTGAGAAGGTCCTGACCCTTGCCTCCCTGGTGGAGGCCGAGGCCAAGCTCGACGAGGACCGTCCCAAGATCGCGCGGGTCTTCCTCAACCGGATCGAGACGCAGGGCGCCCCCGCCTACGGTCTCCTCCAGTCCGACGCCGCTGTGTCGTACGGCGCGAAGCGTCGCTCGCTGTTCCCGAGCCAGGCCGAGCTCCGGGACGAGTCGAACCCCTACAACACCCGCATCCACCCGGGCCTGCCGCCGGGGCCGATCAGCAACCCGGGTCGGGCCTCGATCGACGCGGCGGCCAAGCCGGCCGACGGACCGTGGTTCTTCTTCGTCGCGGTCAACCCCATCACGGGCGAGACCAAGTACGGCGTGACCCTGGCCGAGCACAACGCCAATGTCCGCGAGCTCAACGCGTACTGCAAGGCCAAGCCGAAGGACTGCGGGCAGTGAGAGCGGGCGTCCTCGGGTCGCCCGTCTCGCACTCGCTCTCACCCGCCCTTCACACTGCGGCGTATGCCGCACTCGGCCTTTCCGAGTGGACGTACGAACGTCGTGAGGTCGTCGCCGATGAGCTGGCCGGTGTCGTGGCCGGGCTCGACGCGACCTGGCGCGGACTGAGCCTGACGATGCCGCTCAAGGAGGCGGCGTTCGAGGTCGCAACCACCGTGACCGCCGTGGCTCGAGACGCCGGTGCCATCAACACGCTGGTGCGTCGCAGCGACGGACAGTGGGACGGCCACAACACCGATGTCGTCGGCATCGTGCGCGCTGTCGAGCACGTCGAACATGATGGCCGCGCCACCATCCTCGGATCGGGAGCCACGAGCCGGTCGGCGGCTCTGGCGCTCGGCGAGCTCGGGGTGCGCGACGTGGTCGTGGCCGCCCGCAACGCCGCTGCCGCCGACGACGTCATCGCACTCCTCGCACGGCACCACATCAGGGCCGCGCACGTCCCCCTGGAGCGATGGGCCGAAGACGCCCGCCCGTTGGTCATCTCGACGCTCGCGCTGGCTGGCAGTGCCGCTGCAGCGAGCACGTTGGAGGCATCCGGATCATCGTTCGACGGCTGCACCCTTCTCGATGTCGTCTACGCCGACTGGCCCACCCCACTGGCCCGCGCCGCCCGCGACCACGAGGCCGAGATCGTCTCGGGTCTCGACATGCTCGTCTATCAGGCGGCCGCCCAGGTCGAGCTGATGACCGGGCGACCCGGCCCCGTGGGTGCCATGTTCGCCGCGGTGCTCGAGGCAGACAGCAGCTGATGGACAGCCAGCCCGTGCCCCTGCTCGCGACCGCCCTCCTCACCCTCGGCGGCATCGCCGTGGGGCACCTCACCGGGCGCCAGCTGTCCACGGGCGGCTACCGCATCCCCGAGGACGAGGCGAGTCACGCGACCCCGCCGTCCTGGTGGGTGGCACCGTTGCTCGGCGCCCTTGTTGTCGTCCTGACCCAGACGGTCGGTGACACGGCCGCGTATGCCGCGCTGCCGGCATACCTGCTCTTTGCCTGGCTGAGCGTGTGTCTCGTCTGGATCGACATCGATGTCCACCGGCTCCCGGTCGGACTCACCCGACCGGCTCTGCCCGCGTTTGCGTTGCTGCTCGTGCCACCGACGATCGCGACAGGGGAGTGGGACCGGCTCCTGGCCGCGGCGATCTGCTGCGTCGTGTTGACCCTGCTCTACGTCCTCTTCGCGTTCCTGCCCGGCGGAGGGTTCGGTGGCGGCGACGTGCAGCTCGCACCCACCATCGGCCTGCTGCTCGGGTGGTTCTCGGTCGGACATGTCGTCGTCGGGACCCTGGCCGCGTTCGTCCTCGGTGGTGTCGGGGCGCTGGTGCTGCTGCTCACCGGACGCGCGGGTCGCAAATCGGCGATGGCCTTCGGGCCGTTCATGTGTGGCGGAGTCTTCGTGGCGCTGGCGTGGACCGAGCAGGTTCTCGCGGGGCTTGTCGGTCAGTGAGCGACTTCGCCCTCCGACCTGCGGTCGCGAGTGACGCCTCGTGGGTGGCGGAGTTGCGAGCCGAGGTGATGCGGCCCGATCTCGAGCGTCTCGGGCGATATGACCCGACTCGGGTTCGCCAGCACTTCCTCAACGGGTTCCAGCCCGAGGTCGCCCAGGTCATCACGGTGGAGGGCGTCGACGTCGGCCTCATCGCGGTCCGTCCGGAGGCGGAAGAGACGTGGATCGAGCACTTCTACCTGCACCCGGACCATCAGGGTCGTGGGTTGGGTGGGCAGGTGCTCCGTTGGGCGCTGCAGATCCCCAGCGACGGGCGCCCGTTCCGACTCAACGTCCTGCAGGGGAGCCCGGCACGCCGCCTCTACGAGAGGCACGGCTTCGTGCTCGAACGCGAGGACCCCGTGGACGTGTGGATGGTGCGACACCAACCGCGAGGCGAGAACCCCTAGAACTGCTGGTAGGGCCCCGGGGTCGGCAGGCCGAACGCTTCGCGCAGGAAGGACGGCTTGCCGTCGGCCTCGAGCGCGTCGGCGGTCTTCGTGACCGGGCGCGACCCTGGCCAGACGTGGACCGCCATCAGGGCCAGTGACACGAGGGCGCCCCCGGCGTAGGTCCAGATGCCCTGGTCGAACACGAACGCACCCACGAGCGACACGATGGCGATGGCCTCGATGAGGGCGAACCGAAGCGTCATGGAGCTCGTCCAGCGGATGCGGCCGGCAGACGTGGCCTCCTGATCGCTCATGGCCGGATCGAGCGCCTCGGGCCGGTAGCCCACAGCCTCCACGAGGAAGTGAACGGCGATGCCGGCGACGAGCTGCGCCAACGGAACCCAGATCGGAGGTGTCCCGTCCGTGCCCAGGACGAAGGACATCACGACGCCGATGACGACGAGCGCACCCATGAAGGCGCCGCTCTGGATCCGGGTGGACATGGCAAATGCCGTCGGGGTTGCCGTGGGAGGTGTCGTCGTCATGCGCCGAGACTAGGCGAGAACCTGCCCCCGACGGTGCAGGCGCGGGCGGGTCAGCGGTCGAGCTGGCTCGCGTAGTAGACGTTTCCGTCCGGGTCGGTGAAGTCGAACATCGGGGGCGCGTAGTCGGACACGATGAGCTCGTCGACGTGCACGCCGGCAGCGCCCAGCCGGGCGTGGGAGGCAGCGGCGTCGTCGACGACGAACCGGATGCCGGTGTCGATGCCCGCGGGCGGACCGTTGCTCGCCAGCAGGGCGACCGAGGTGGTGGCGCCTGGCGCGGCGACCTCGACCCAACGCATCGTCTCGCTCATGGGGACGTCCATCCGGACCTCGAAGCCGAGGTGCTCGCTGAAAAAGGCGATGGCCGCGTCCGTGTCGGTGACGCCCACAGCAACGGCCCTGACGTCGGTGAACATCACGCGTTCACCGCCGCGGACGTGGAGCCGGTCGAGGCGCTCGGTCAGGTGGATCGTGACGCTGTCGCCGGCGCCCTTGCCGATCGCCGTCGCGGGTCGCCTTGGTGAGGGCGAGTTTGTGGGTGCCGTCGCCCAGGGCCATGAACGACGCGCGGAACGGGTGGCCGTCAACGGTGCCGGCGACCTTGACCAGGCCGCGCGTGCCGAAGAAGTCGGCACTCCAGTCGGTGACGAGGTAGGTCCAGCCTCCGTCGGCGCCGCTCTTGGCGAGGGTGCCGGTGAACGTCTTGTCGAGAGTGGTCATGTCGTGCTCCTGCGGGTGAGGTTGGCTCAGCCGTACATCTGCGAGCCGGGGGTGGTGAGCTCGGTGCCGGTCTCGAGCCAGGTCTTGAGGCCCGAGAGCACCATGGGCCAGCCGCCGTAGATCGCCTCGTCGACGTCTTCGGGGAGCTGGTCGTGGACGACCGTGAGACGACACGAGTCGCCGACGGCTTCGATCTCCCACGTGACCCGGGACGTGCCCGCCGCGTCGGCGGCGCCGTCCCAGTGCGCGTGGAAACTCTGGACGAGGAGCCGGGGTGGCTCCACCGTGAGGTTCTCGCCGTCGACGAGGGGGCCGTCGAGGCCGTCGTGGGTGACCTCGTAGGTCGAGCCCTGGGTCCAGTCCGACGCGATCGTGCTGCCGAAGTGGAAGCGCCGACGCGTGTCGGGATCGGTGATGGCCTCCCACAGCCGCTCCGGGGTGGTGCGGATGTAGATCTCGAAGACCTTGCTCGTGCTCATGTCCTGTCCTTCCAGTTCATCGCGCAGTCCCAGAAGGCCGGCAGCCCAGGGCTCGGTGTACTTGCTGACCCAGCGGTCGTGGATCTGACGGATCCCGACCGGGTTGAGGAAGTGGAGCTTCTCCCGACCCTGTCGCCGGCTGACGACGAGTCCGGCCTCCTCGAGCAGCGCCAAGTGCTTCGCCACCCCGATCCGGGTCATGTCGAACTCGGCGGTGAGGGCGACCAGCGTCTGGCCGTCCCGGGTGAACAGTGCATCGAGCAGGGCCCGACGAGTCGGGTCCGCAAGTGCTCGGAAGATGAGGTCCACGTCTTCACAATAGGAAACCTAATGGTTTCCTGTCAAGAGGGGGTATGCCGCCAGCTCCCGACCGCGCCCACGTGCTGACCGCGACCCGTGGGTCTGTCGGGGCCCGTGGGAGGATCGGGCCATGCTCCGTTGGTTGACCGCAGGCGAGTCTCATGGCCCTGCCCTCCTTGCCACGATCGAAGGCCTTCCCGCCGGAGTCGAGGTGACTCGCAAGGACCTGGCCGATGCTCTGGCCCGGCGCCGCCTCGGCTATGGCCGTGGTGCCCGGATGAAGTTCGAGCAGGACGAGGTCGAGTTCCTCGGCGGAGTGCGCCACGGTCTGACGATGGGTTCGCCGGTCGCGATCCGCATCGGCAACACCGAGTGGCCCAAGTGGGAGACGGTCATGTCGGCCGACCCCGTGTCGGACGAGGCCTACGCCGCGTCCAACGACGTCAACGCGGACAAGGAGGTCGCGCGCAACAAGCCGCTGACCCGTCCTCGTCCCGGCCATGCCGACCTCGTCGGGATGCAGAAGTACGGCTTCGACGACGCCCGCCCCGTGCTCGAGCGTGCCTCGGCCCGCGAGACCGCTGCCCGCGTCGCCCTGGGCGAGGTGGCCGCGCGCTTCCTCGAGCAGGCCTACGGCATCCGTCTCGTCTCGCACACCGTGTCCATGGGCCCGGCCGGAGTGGCCGAGGATGCACCGCTGCCGACCCCCGACCAGGTCGCCGAGATCGACGCCAACCCGGTCCGCACCCTCGACGGTCCCGGCTCGGCCGCGATGGTCGCCGAGGTCGAGGCCGCCAAGAAGGACGGCGACACCCTCGGGGGAGTCGTCGAGGTCCTCGCCTACGGACTCCCTCCGGGGCTGGGATCGCACGTCCACTGGGACCGACGACTCGACGCCCGCCTCGCGGGAGCGCTCATGGGCATCCAGGCCATCAAGGGCGTCGAGGTCGGAGACGGCTTCCGCACCGCCGCCCGCCGCGGCTCGGCAGCCCACGACGAGATGGAACGCGACGCCTCCGGCACGATCCAGCGGCGCACCGGCCGAGCTGGTGGGACCGAGGGCGGCATGTCGACCGGTGACGTCCTGCGCGTGCGCGCCGCGATGAAGCCGATCTCCACCGTTCCCCGCGCCCTCGACACGATCGACACGACGGGGGAGGCCGAGGCCAAGGCCATCCACCAGCGCTCCGACGTCTCCGCCGTGCCCGCCGCTGGAGTGGTCGCCGAGGCCATGGTCGCGCTCGTCCTGGCCGAGGCCTGCCTCGAGAAGTTCGGCGGCGACTCGGTCGACGAGACGCGACGCAACCACGCGGCATACCTGGCGTCCATCCCCGAGACGATGCGCTCGTGGTGACCCAGCGCCCCGTCGCTGTCCTCATCGGTCCGCCCGGCGCGGGCAAGACGACGATCGGTGAGGCGCTCGCTGCCGAACTCGACGTGCCCTTCCACGACACCGACGCCGCCATCGAGGCCGACCAGGGTTGCTCGATCTCCGACATCTTCGTCCTCGAGGGCGAGCCCGCCTTCCGGGCGCTCGAGCGCGCCGAGGTGGCCCGCGCGGTCGCTGCCGAGCGGGGAGTCGTCGCCCTCGGCGGTGGCGCCCCCATGGATGCCGAGACCCAGACGGTCCTCGCGGACCACGTCGTCGTCTTCCTCGATGTCACGCATCGCCGATGCCGCCAAGCGCGTCGGCTTCGACGGCAGCCGGCCGCTGCTCGTCATCAATCCGCGGGCCTCGTGGACCAAGCTCATGAACGAACGCCGACCGACCTACGACCGGGTCGCGACCCATCGCATCGACACCGCCGGTCGTCCCGTCGCCGACATCGTCAGCGAGATCGCCGAGCACCTGCGGGCAGCGCAATGAGCGTCGTCTCGTGTCGGTGGCGACTACGACGTCGTCATCGAGGCCGGCTGCTCCACGCGGGTTGCGGACGTCATCGGTGAGGGCGTGCAGCGCGCGCTCGTCGTGCACCCGGACTCCATGCGTGCGCTGGGCGAGAAGGTCACGGCGTCCCTGCGGGACAACGGACATTGATGCGTATGCCGTGGGCGTGCCTGACGCCGAAGACGCCAAGACCGCAGTGGTCGCCGCCGACCTCTGGGCGCTGCTCGGACACCACGGGTTCACCCGGACCGACGTCGTCGTCGGTGTCGGTGGTGGCACGGTGACCGACCTCGCCGGCTTCGTCGCTGCGACCTGGCTGCGCGGGGTGCCCGTGATCCAGGTGCCGACGACGCTGCTCGGCATGGTCGATGCCGCAGTCGGTGGCAAGACCGGCATCAACACGGCCGAGGGCAAGAACCTCGTCGGCTCCTTCCACCTGCCGCGCGCGGTCCTCTGCGACGTCGACGTGCTGCGGACCCTGCCGCGTGAGGACTACGTCGCGGGGTTGGCCGAGATCATCAAGGCCGGCTTCATCGTCGACCCCGTGATCCTCGACCTCGTCGCCGCGGACCCCGAGGCGGCAACCCGACCTGACGGTCCGCACACGATCGAGCTCATCGAGCGAGCCGATCCAGGTCAAGGCCGATGTCGTCATGCCAGGACCTCAAGGAGTCCTCGCTGCGCGAGATCCTCAACTACGGGCACACGTTCGGTCATGCCATCGAGCACGTCGAGCACTATCGTCGTCGTCACGGTGAAGCGGTCTCCATCGGCATGATCTTCGCGGCCGAACTGGCCTGTGCCGCAGGCGTTCTCGCGCGTGACGTCGTCGACCGTCACCGTGCGGTGCTGGAGTCGGTCGGGCTGCCGACGTCCTACGATTCGGGCAAGTGGGCCGAGCTCGAGACGGCGATGCGCCGCGACAAGAAGACCCGTGGCTCTCTCCTGCGGTTCGTCGTCCTCGAGGACATCGCCCGCCCGGTCAGGCTGGAAGGTCCGACGGAAGATCAGTTGCACACGGCATACGCCGCTGTGTCCCACTGACCCGCGACCCATCTGTCCGCCAGATGCCCAGACGTGAGGGCGACTTGATCAGTCCTCCGTGGGCCTGGGGAACTGCGGAACGAACTCGCGCCGGAACTTTCGCAACCTCCTGACGAAGATCGAGATCAGCACCACCGCAACCGAGAGAGCCCGACAACGCCGACCACAACCTGCAACCAGTCAGCGGCGTCGAAGGTGTTGGCGATGATGACGGCTGTCACGCCACTGATCATGGCGTTCACGAGTCCAACGATGACGGGGGATCCGCCGAACAGATGGGCGGCTCCGATGCGCCGTCCGAAGCCGTAGGTCTGGAGGACACTCGCCTCATCGTCGTGATGGGCAGTGACGAAATATCGCTCAAGCCCCGGTGCCAGGTCGACCTACGCACGCCGCAGGCGGTTCATGCCGATGACCATCCAGGCATCCTCGATGTCGGCCTCGATCAACCTGGTGAACGTCGCCATTCCGACGACAAGAACTAGCGGCAGGACGAACAAGGCAATGATGCGGAATTCCTGCCCGAAGCCGGCTGCCCGGACCACCAACGAGAGGGACACGACGGCGGCGGACACGATGGCAAGGTACGTTCCTGTGCGGCTGAAGATCTCCTGCCAGAGAGCCCCGCGGGTGGCAAGCAGACTCCAATGCTCCACGCCGAGGATCTGCACTCGAAGGGCATCGGAGCCCTGAGCCTCCGCGGGCTGGGGCTCCGGAGCAGGTGGAGTGGCCGGGTTGTTCATCTCGTCCCAACGGGTCGTGGCTTCGATGGTCATGCGCCGCTCCCAGCGGGGGCAATGCGGCGCCGTGCAGGTCGCGTCGACAGGGCCGCAGGCAACGTCAACAGGTTACGCCGCACGTCGAACGACGGACGTTCACCGGCATGCGCTGGCGTAGGTCGGTCGTTCGGTCACATTCCTTTCCGGGATCGGGCAGGACGTCACGCCAGGAGTGCTGCGGCTCGTAGCCAAGGAGTCGGCGAGCCTTGTCGATGGAGTAGAACGTCTCGTCCCGACCCATCTCCCGCGTCACCTCGACCCCGTCGTAGAAGCGGTCCCGGACCTCCTGGCTCGTCGCCGCGACGGACATGTCGGCGTTGGCCACGTTGAACACCTCGTAGCCGAGACCGTCGACCTCGAGACAGCGCTGCACCATCTGACCGAGGTCGCGGGTGTCGATGTAGGCGAAGATGTTGCGTCGCCGCAGTGACGGGTCGTTGAGGAAGTCCGGAAACATGTCGGCGTACTCGTGGGGCTCGATGACGTTGTTGATCCGCAGGCCGTAGATGTCGGCACCGGTGCGGGCCTGGAACGAGCGCGCGGTCACCTCGTTGGCCACCTTGGACATCGCATAGGAGTCCTCGGGCACGGTGGGGTGCTCCTCGTCCACCGGCACGTACTGCGGACGCCGCTCGCCCTGGGCGAAACAGACACCGTAGGTCGTCTCCGACGAGGCGAACACGACCTTGCGGATGCCCAACCGGGTGGCGGCCTCGAGCACGTTGTAGGTGCTGAGCACGTTGGTCGCATAGGTCTTCGCGTCAGGGGCGAGCAGGATCGCGGGCACCGCGGCGAAGTGGACGACGGCGTCGTAGGCGGGCTTGCTCGCCAGCTCCAGCTCGTCGAACCTTGCGAGTCCTGCGAGCGCCGAGTAGGTCTCGCCGATGTCCGTGAGGTCCACCCTCAGGTCGCTGACCGACGAGTGTCCGAGAGGAACGAGGTCGGCGTTGGTGACCTGGTGGCCGAGCTGGGCGAGGTGCGTTGCCACGTGCTTGCCGGCCTTGCCGCTGCCACCGGTGAAGAAGATGCGCATGGGCCGATCAAACCACCGTCAGCGTCCATCGCCGAACTGGGCAGCGACGGTCATCAGTCAGGCGCGGTCAGACGGTGGCGGTGGGGGAGGCGGGGGCCTTCGTGTCGTGGTCGCGCTCCGGCCACATGATCGAGGTGATCTCGCGAGCGAGGTCCGGGCCGAGGGCGCCCCAGCCGGGCTCGTAGCCATAGACCTCGCGCAGCGGCACACCCGATCGGTTGCCGTCGAGGATCTCGATCGCGTCGGCATCGATGAGGCCGGGGTGGGGGACACCGCAGGCCTCCGAGACCTTGAGCAGGTCACGCCGCAACGTCTGCAGGTAGTTGGACAGGCGCACCGACTTCAGCGTGGGATCGAGGCCGTGGGCGAGCCACTTGTCCTGGGTCGCCACACCCGTCGGGCACTTGTCGGTGTGGCACTTCTGGGCCTGGATGCAGCCCAGCGACATCATCGACTCCCGCGCGACGTTGACCATGTCGACACCGAGTGCGAACGCGACGAGGGCATTGTCGGGCAGCCCCAACTTGCCACTGCCGATGAAGGCGACGTCGTCGGTGAGCCCCGCCCGGGCAAACGTCGAGTAGACCCGCGCGAACCCGACCCGGAACGGCAGGGCGACCGAGTCGCTGAAGATCAGGGGAGCGGCGCCGGTGCCGCCCTCGCCTCCGTCGACGGTGATGAAGTCGACGCCGCGGGTGCGGCTCGACATCTGCTCCGCCAGCTCGGTCCAGAAGTCCATCTCGCCCACGGCGGACTTCACGCCGACGGGCAGCCCGGTCGCGTCAGCGATCTTCTCGACCCAGTCGAGCATGCTGTCGACGCTGTTGAACTCGGCATGCCGCGACGGGCTGACGCAGTCCGCGCCCATGGGTATGCCGCGGATCTTGCTGATCTCCTCGGTGATCTTCGCGGCTGGCAGGACGCCGCCGAGGCCGGGCTTGGCGCCCTGGCTCAGCTTGATCTCGATGGCCTTGACCGGCGCACTCTGGACGAGGTCCTGGAGTTTGGCGAGGTCGAACCGGCCCTGGTCGTCGCGACAGCCGAAGTAGGCCGTGCCGATCTGGAGGATGAGGTCGCCACCCTTGCGGTGGTGCTCGGACAGCCCGCCCTCACCGGTGTTGTGCATGGCGCCCGCGAGGGCCACGCCGCGGTTCAGGGCCTCGATCGCGTTGCCGGACAAGGATCCGAAGCTCATCGCCGAGACGTTGACGACGGACGTGGGCCGGAACGCGTGCTTCCTGCCGCGCGGCCCACCCAGGACCTTGGCGGCGGGCAGCGAGACGGCGTCGTCATGCCCGTGGGCGACGGCGGTCGACGGTGCCGACGCGGAGAACGTGCGGTGCTTGATGATCGGGTAGTTCTCGAGGTGCTCGATGTCGTTGTCGGTGCCGAAGCCGACGTAGTTGTTCTCGAGCTTGCTGCTGGCATAGACCCAGGAGCGCTGGTCACGCGAGAACGGCCGCTCCTCGTCGTTGTTCGTGATGATGTACTGCCGCAGCTCGGGTCCGATCTTCTCGAGGAAGTAGCGGAGGTTCGCGATGACCGGGAAGTTGCGTTTGAGCGAGTGCTTCTTCTGGGTGAGGTCCCGGACTGCGACCCCTGCAAGACCGACGACAGTTGCACCGATGAGCGCCTTCGCTTTCATGTCTCGCAGTCTGCCGTGCCGCGAGCGGTTGCGCGGTGAGGTCGCGTCAGCAGATTGCGGTGGCGAGTCGTTCACAGGAGCCGCACAGCGCGCTCATGGTTGGCGGCAGGGGCGCAGTCGCCACAGTGAACCCATGAGCGAACGTCAGAACCCCACGCAGCCCCACCCCAACCACGACCGCGGCCTCGAGTTCGACGTCGCCACCCTGCTCGACCGACGACGGGCCCTCGGCCTCTTCGGCGGGGCCGGTCTGCTCGCCCTCGCGGGGTGTGCCGACGCCACCACCGGCTCGTCCGGGTCGACCACTTCGTCGAGCACCACTGCATCCGCGTCGACCACGGCTTCGGCGACCGCCAGCGCGTCCACGGTGTCCACCGAGGTGCCCGACGAGACCGGTGGCCCCTACCCGGGCGACGGCAGCAACGGCGCCAACGTCCTCGACGACGCCGGCATCATCCGCTCCGACATCACCAGCTCGTTCGGCACCTCGACGACGAAGGCCGAGGGCGTTCCGCTCACGATCAACCTCACCGTCACCGACAGTGCGAACGGGTATGCCGCGATGGAGGGCGTGGCCGTGTATCTCTGGCACTGCGACCGGGACGGCAACTACTCGATGTACTCCCAGGGCGTGGAGAACGAGAACTACCTGCGCGGTGTGCAACCGACCAACGCGAACGGGACGGCGACGTTCACGACCATCTTCCCCGCGGCATACAGCGGTCGTTGGCCGCACGTGCACTTCGAGGTCTACAAGTCCACCGCCGAGGCCACGAGCAGCGGTCAGATCGTCAAGACGTCACAGCTCGCCCTGCCCGAGGCCGTGTGCAACACCGTCTACGCCACGTCGGGGTACGAGCAGAGCGTCAGCAACATGTCGCGGACGAGCCTGACCTCGGACAACGTCTTCGGTGACGACGGCGGCATCCACCAGCTCGCCACCGTGACCGGTGACGCGACCAGCGGATACGTCGCGAACCTCACCATCGGGGTCTGACCCGGCCACGGGCCTACACTCCAACCCATGGCAGCCCCGCACACGTCGTCCCCGTCCGAGAACGGTGGCGACGCCGTCATCACCTACGTTCTCGTCGACGGCGAGAACATCGACGCCACCCTTGGCACCTCGATCCTGGGTCGACGCCCGCAGCCGGATGAGCGCCCGCGCTGGGACCGCCTCCTGTCGTTCGCCCGCGACACGTGGGACCAGGACGTCAAGGGTCTGTTCTTCCTCAACGCGACGACGAGCATGCCGATGTCGTTCATCCAGGCGCTCAATGCGCTCGGGTTCACGCCGGTGCCGCTGTCCGGTGACGCCGACGTCAAGGTGGTCGACGTCGCCATCCAGAAGACGTTGCGCGCCATCCGCGACCGCGACGCCGACGTCATGCTCGTCAGCCACGACGGCGACTTCCTCGAGGAGATCGAGGGACTGCTCGATGACGACCGTCGCGTCGGGGTCATGGCGTTCCGCGAGTTCCGCAACAGTGGCTTCACCGCCCTGGAGGCCGACGGGCTCGAGACCTTCGACCTCGAGTACGACGTCAAGGCGTTCACCTCACCGCTGCCGCGCATCCGGGTCATCCCGATCGGCGAGTTCGACCCGGCACAGTTCCTCTGAGCCGCGCCCGCCCGACCGCTCCCGCCGCCCGCAGATTCGGGCGCCGGGTCGTCGGCGGATAGACTCGCCGACGAAATCCCCGCACCAGAATTTCCGTGACGTCGTCGCGCGCCTGCGCACACGGCATACCGGATCCTTGAAAACTCTCATCGAAAGTGAACTCACGTGGCATCCACGAACGAACTCAAGAACGGCCTCGTCCTCAACCTTGAGGGTCAGCTGTGGACCGTCATCGAGTTCCAGCACGTCAAGCCCGGCAAGGGCCCGGCCTTCGTGCGGACCAAGCTCAAGCACGTGCTTTCGGGCAAGGTCGTCGACAAGACGTTCAACGCCGGCACCAAGGTCGAGACGGCCAACGTGGACAAGCGCAACATGAATTACCTGTACCACGACGGCACGGACTACGTGTTCATGGACGGCGACACGTTCGACCAGATCACCGTGACGCCCGCCGTCGTCGGTGACGCCGCCAAGTACATGCTCGAGAACCAGGACGCGATCGTCGCGCGTCACGACGGTGTCGTGCTCTTCATCGAGCTGCCCGCGTCGGTCGTCCTCGAGATCCAGTACACCGAGCCCGGCCTGCAGGGCGACCGCTCCACCGGTGGCACCAAGCCGGCGACGCTCGAGACCGGCGCCGAGATCGGCGTCCCCCTCTTCCTCAACACCGGCGACAAGGTCAAGGTGGACACGCGCGACGGGTCCTACCTCGGCCGAGTCAACTGATCGGCGGACGCTCCACACATGGGTGCCCGCACGAAGTCGCGCCGCCGCGCCATTGACCTGCTCTTCGAGGCCGAGCAGCGTCAGGTCAACGCCACTGAGCTCCTCAAGGAGCGCCTCGCCACTCCGGTGACCGACGCTCCGCTCAACGAGTTCACGGCCAACCTGGTCACGGGCGTCGTCGACAACTGGTCGCAGATCAACGACCTGCTCGCCACGTATTCCCAGGGCTGGTCCGTCGAGCGCATGCCCGCCGTCGACCGCGCCATCTTGCGCGTCGGTGCCTTCGAGGTGCTCTTCGGTGAGGTGCCCGAGGGTGTCGCGATCGCCGAGGCAGTCGCGATCGCCACCGAGCTGTCCACCGACGACTCGCCGAAGTTCGTCAACGGCCTGCTCGCCCGCCTCGCCGAGGTCAAGCCGACCCTGGCCTGACCATGCTCGTACGTCCCGCGACGGCCGCTGACCTTCCGAGGTTGGCGGCCGTCGAGGCGTTGGGGGACGCGTTGTTCGAGACGGTGTTCGGCGAGCTCGACTGGCCGGCGCCGCCGTCGGGGGAGGAGCGCGCCGCCGAGCCGGGATTTGTGTTGGTGGTGGGGGAGCCGGTGGTGGGGTTCGCGCACGTCCTCGAGTTGGGCGGTGGCTGGCATCTCGAGCAACTTGCCGTGGACCCTGCCCACGGTCGCCGTGGTCTCGGGTCGGCTCTCATCGATGGCGTATGCCGTGAGGTCGCCTCCCGGGGTGGGCGGACGGTCACGTTGCGCACGTTTGCCGACGTGCCGTGGAACGGGCCGTTCTATGTGCGAAACGGGTTCGTCGAGCTGGAGGCGGAGCCGGAGTGGATGGCACCACTGCGCGAGACCGAGGAGCGGATCGGACTGATGTGCCTCGGACGCCGAATCGCCATGGCGCGTGAGTGCTAGCATTGACAGCACTGGCTGATCGACAGGGGTGAGGGCAATGAGCACACTGACCATCCGCAAGGTGGACGAAGAAGTGAAGAAGCGCCTGCAGGTCAGGGCTGCCGAGAACGGTCGCTCGATGGAAGCCGAGGTGCGAGCGATCCTCGGCGAAGCGGTCGCCGGGGGCAAGCCGAACGAGGTCTCGTTCGGTGAGGTCATGGCGGAGTTTCGACGCCGAACAGGTGGGGTAGAGCTCGACCTACCGCCGCGGGACGACATGGATGACAGCGACCGGCGGATTCCGGATTTCTCGTGATCGTGCTCGACACGAACGTCGTCTCGGAGACGATGCGGACCGATCCGGACGGGCGAGTGGCGGAGTGGATGGGCTCGGTGCCTTGGCGCCAGACCCACATCACTGTGATCACCGTTGGAGAACTGCTCCAGGGAGCCTTCCAATTGCCCAACGGGCGCAGGCGAGATGCGCTCGAAGCCGAGATCGATGCGGCGCTCATGACCTTCGACGGACGAGTGCTCCATGTCGATGCGCGAACTGCTCCCTACTTCGCCACCATCCGGGCTTCGCGGCGTCGTGCCGGTCGACCCATCGGCATCTCGGACGCGTGGATCGCGGCCGTCTGTCGGCGTCATGACGTCCCGTTGTTGACACGCAACGTCAAGGATTTCGAGGGAACGGGCATTGCCGTCATCAACCCGTGGGAGCCGGCCTGACAGGATCGGTCGCATGCGCAAACTCGTCTACGACGTCGCTGTCACGCTCGATGGGTTCATCGCCGGACCGGACGGGGGTGACCCGAGTGGGGCGGAGTTCTTCCCGATCACGCCCGATCTGATCGAGTTCATCGTGGCGAACCATCCCGAGACGCTGCCCGGGCCGGCGCGCGATGCGATGGGGATCGCGGGGGAGGGTCGGCACTTCGACACGGTCATCGAGGGGCGCGCCTCGTATGAGTTGGGCCTGGCCGCCGGACTCGACGACGCCTACCCTCACCTGCGCCATCTCGTGGTCTCCACGTCGCTCGCGGGGCGCGACGACGTGCCCGTCGAGATCGTGTCGGCCAACCCGTTGGCGCGCGTGCGCGAGCTCAAGGCCGAGGACGGTCTCGACATCTGGCTCGTCGGAGGCGGCACCCTCGCCCACGCTCTGCTGCCCGAGATCGATCGGCTCGTGCTCAAGGTCAACCCGTCGGTGATCGGCTCCGGGATCCCCCTGTTTGCAGGGGAGTTCACTCACGCGCGTTTCACGCCAGTCGATCAGGTGGACCTCGCTGGTGGGGTTCGCGTGGTCACTCTCGACCGCGTGCGGTGATCGCGTCGGGAGGTTCAGTCGAACTTCCCGAGAAGTGCGAGGGTGATGAGGACGATGGCCGTGACGACGGCGCCTCCTCCGCCGATGGCCCCCATGATGAGCCCCACCTTCCCGTCGGCGGGGAGGGCGCCCCAGAAGCCGGCGTGCCACCCGGTTTCCTTGAGAACCGCGTTGACCGGGTCCTGGATGTCCGAGGAGGAGAACCGGACGTCGACCTGACGCCCGACAGCGCCGTCCTTGCCCACGCCGTACTCGATCCGACGTTCGTAGGACCAGATCCGGCCGGACTGGATTCGCGCCCGGCCGGTCAGGCGACCGACACCGAGGCTGATGTCCAGATCCTGTTCGAAGTCGCGGGTGATCGCAACGCCGGGCTTCGTGGCCATGACCTCCAGGCCGCGAACCACCTTGACCTTGTGCGCCGACGCCAGCCCGAGGAACTCGGTGTCGGCGAGGTCGGCGTGCACGCGGATGCGACTCCCTTGGCCGTCGACGACGTAGGGCGTGCCCGCCAGTCGCTCACGGATGAGGGCGGCGACCTGCTCGAAGGGAACCGTCGGTCCCT
Source organism: uncultured Actinomycetota bacterium (assembly GCA_963807825.1). Taxonomy (GTDB): domain Bacteria; phylum Actinomycetota; class Actinomycetes; order Actinomycetales; family Dermatophilaceae; genus Knoellia. The sequence continues at coordinate 59,454 of CAWEDC010000009.1, read as the reverse complement.
CGGCAACGGGCGCCTCAGTGCCATCCGCATTCGCCTCGCGCTGAGCGGCCGGGACGAACCACAAAAGGACCAACCCCACGGCGAGGAACAAGAGTCCACCGAGCAGCACCCACGTGCCCGTGGCAACCGCGAAGAGGGCGAGGATGACCCCGCTGACGGAGAACAGTGCCCCCATGATCACCATCAGGATCCAGGACTTCATCGTCCGATCCCATCACGGATGTCGACGACGGAGGGGACGACACCACGTTCCCGCAGGTCACCGGCCCGCGCGACCAACGCGCGGGGTCGGGGGGAGTCGTGCGCGCTCATCGCGCGCGGGCACGCCCACGTCGTTAGGGTCGACGGATCGAGCTCGCCGACGCGGGCAGGAAGCGGGTCCCCGTGATCGACGAGACCGACGCCCAACCGCTCGTGGCGGACAACGACGACGGCCTGAAGAGGTCCATCACTGGTCGGCTCCTCTTCTTCTACGTTCTCGGTGACGTCCTCGGGTCGGGGATCTACGTCCTCATCGGGCTTGTCGCCGCCGCAGTGGGAGGCGCGTTCTGGATCGCCTTCGCGGTCGGCATCACGATTGCCACGATCACCGGGCTGGCCTACGCCGAGTTGGTGACGAAGTTCCCGCAGGCGGCTGGTGCTGCGCTGTACGTCAACAAGGCCTTCGGCAACCGGGCCCTGACGTTCCTGATCACGGTGTGCATGCTGTCCGCGAGCTTCGCTGCCGCCGGATCTCTCGCCACGGGGTTCTCGAACTACTTCAACCAGGTGTGGGATCTGCCGCCGGCGCTGCTCATCACGCTGATCTTCATCCTCGTCCTGGCGGTCGTGAACTTCATCGGCATCACTGAGTCGGTGGTGGCCAACATGGTCATGACCTTCGTGGAGATCGCCGGGCTCGTCATCGTCGTCATCATCGGCATCATCTACGTCGCACAGGGCAAGGCGGACTTCGGCACCCTGACCCAGTTCGACACGGGCGACCAGAGCCCGATCTTCGCCATCATCGCGGGTGTGGCGCTCGCGTTCTTCGCCATGACCGGCTTCGAGAACGCGGCCAACGTCGCGGAGGAGACGGTCGACCCGTCACGGACGTTCCCGCGAGCCCTCATCGGCGGCATGCTGACGGCCGGTGTCATCTACGTCGTGGTCGCAGCCACGGCGGCGCTCGTCGTGCCGGTGGGTACCCTCGCGGACTCGGATGCCGCGCTCCTCGAGGTCGTCAAGGCAGGCGTTCTGCCCGTGCCCGTCGGAGTCATGACCATCCTCTTTGCGGTCATCGCCATGACCGCCATCACCAACACCACGCTCGTCGCAGTCGTCACCCAATCGCGCATTCTCTACGGCATGTCCCGCGAGGATGTCGTGCCCGGCGTCTTCGGCCGTATCCATGCCAGCCGTCGCAGCCCGTGGGTGGCGCTGAGCTTCGCCGCTGCAGTGGTCTGCGGACTTCTCATCGTGGGCGCGGTGCTCAACAAGGTCGGTGTCGGAGTCGACGTCGTCGAACGGCTCGCCCTGGTGACCGTTGTCTTCACGCTCTTCATCTACGCGCTCGTGATCATCTCCGCGCTCAAGTTGCGCGGTCAGGAGGAGCGCGAGGACGTCTACCACGCACCGACCGCGCTGCTCTGGGTGGGAATCGTCGGCAACATCCTGCTGCTCGGCTACGTCGTCATCGACGACCCCGGCTCGCTCATCTGGTGCGCAGGGCTGCTCGCCCTCGGTGGAGCCCTCTTCGTCGCAGAGCTGATCTTCGGGCGGCCCGGTCAGCGCGGGGACCAATCCGACGCGCTGTCGGCAGACCTGTCAGAACCCGACTCGACGAACGGAGTGTGACGACATGCACGTCATCATCGCGACCGATGGCTCCAAGCAGTCGCTGACCGCGGCACGCTTTGCCACCACAGTGCTCGATGCCACCAAGGTCACGGACGTCTCCGTGCTGGCGGTCGTGCGACCGCTCGCCGCCGTGTCCTTCTCCAACGAGCTCGGGTCGGCGAGCAAGACGAAGGCGGCGGGCGAGGGGGCATCCTTCAGAGCCGAGGCCGAAGCCGCGACGGAAGTCGTGGCCGAGGTCTTCGAAGGTTGGGGGCCCAAGGTCCACCGACGGACCCGCAGTGGATCACCGGCCAACGAAATCATCAAGGCAGCGACCCAACTGGGCGCCGGCCTGATCGTGGTGGCCAGCGGCTCGCGCGGGATCAGTGAAACGGTCTTGCTCGGCAGCACGGCCCAGCGCGTGCAGCAGTACGCCCCGTGCCCGGTGCTCGTCGTGCGACCGTCCAAGAAGCCTCGACGGTCAGCGAAGTCCTGATCAGAGGCCGAGGCGTTGCAGCGCTTCGGCCTGCTCCTCCCGGAAGCGGCGGGCATTGCCGACCTGCCACGCGACCGAGCTCCTGCCGAAGTAAGCCGCCCCGTTGTCGCGCCCGCGCTCGCCGTAGACCGCGCGGACCAAGTCGGCGTCGCTCATCGTCGTCATGTCCCGTCCGGCGACGGCTCGCGTGAAGATGTTGTCGGTGGCGCTGCGGTGCTGGACGGCCGTGGACCAGAGGACGTCACGGACGACGGGGTCGCGCCCCTCGAGGTTGATGCCAGGGAGCGCCCGCTCGACCGCCGTCACCTGCGGGTCGTAGTGGCTGTACTGGATGTAGTCGTGCTGGATCTGCCCCCACTGCGCGCTGTCCGTCGCCGCGATGTTGCGCCACGCCTGGCTGAACGCTGCCGAGCCCGGAGCCGCGTTGCCCAACTGTGCGGCGAGGTCCGGGTGCTCGCGTCGCAGCCAGGTGCGGAACTCGCCGGCTGAGCCCATCGTCGACGAGAGCTGATAGGTGCCGTAGGACACGCCGCCTCGGTCGCCGCGGCCGTGGGAGACGGTGCCCGGATCGCCGTTGGACTCGTACCGTCGACTCAGGCTGCCCAGGTCGCCACCGGCCGTCTGGGCTCCGGTCGCACCCCCTTGGCCAGTCACCTGGAGCAGCCACACCGAGAGCCCCTGTCGCTGCGGTGGCTGCCGCCGTTCCTGCCGTTCCGCCATCCACCCCCGGCCCCACCGCTGACGCGGTCCTGGTCGGTTGCCTGGCCCTCGATGGTGCCGGCCGCGGTGGTGAGGGCGTCGGCCGCTCGGAGCAGTGCCGGGTGGTACTGGCCGCTCCACATGTCGAGAAACGTCTGCTGATCGCGCCCGGCCCACCCCAGCGACTGAATCTGTTGGGTCGTGGTGGTGCCCTGACGTCGCAACTGTTCGCCGACGGTGTCCAACTGGGTGCGCAGGCGCCGCAGGGCTTCGGTGTCGGCGCCGAGGAAGGTCGGGGTGGTCTCGCTCATGGCGTCCACTGTGGCCACGGGTGCCACGTCCGACAAGGCGTGAAGGCCCGGAAAGTTCCGGTTCGATGGTGCAGGGGCGCCGCTCGGTTGGCGTCAGCCCGAGCGTTCCTCAGTGCGAGACGGAGACCGGGATCCGGGCGCCGAAGACGACCTCGGGCCACGCGGCCCGGGCGAGCCAGGCACGGTATGCGTCGGCGTCCGCGTCGCGCGGCGGGAACAGGGGCGCCCGGGCGGAGTCCGTCTGCAGGCCCGCGGCACACGCGTTGCCGGAGGTGGGTGTCGTGAGCGTTTGCGGGTGCACGGTGCCTCCTTCGGCTGGGAACGTTGGAGAAAGTACATCACATCGTGTTGGGTCAGGCATAGCACTTCGTTATGTCATCTCACGACCCAGACAGCGAGGTGGGGCGCTTTGGGGGAGGGCGGCTCGAGTCGCTACAGTGAGGCGACCGACATCCTTTAACGACCTGTCCCGTGAGGCAGGGAAGGAGGTCACGACACTGATGTGTCCTGACGCCGCTGTGCCCCAGAGTTCCCAGAGTTCAGAGAAGTCCCAGAGCTCCTCGAGTGAGACCGACCCCGTGACCGATGGCGGGAGGACGGTCCTCGGAGCCGCCGACATCTCCCGGGCCTTGCGTCGCATCGCCCACGAGATCATCGAGGCCAACAAGGGCGTCGACGGTCTCGTCCTCCTCGGCATCCCGTCGCGTGGTGTGCCCCTGGCCCGACGCCTCGCCGCGATCATCACCGAGTTCGAGGGCCGGGAGATCCCTGTCGGCAGCCTCGACATCACGATGTACCGCGACGACCTGCGCCGCCAACCCACGCGAGCGCCGATGCCCACGCAGATCCCGGAGTCCGGGGTCGACGGCAAGACCGTCGTCCTTGTCGACGACGTCCTCTACAGCGGGCGCACCATCCGCGCGGCGCTCGACGCGCTGGCCGACCACGGACGCCCGGCTGCCGTGCGGCTCGCCGTCCTCGTCGACCGCGGTCACCGTGAGCTGCCCATCCGCGCCGACCACGTCGGCAAGAACCTCCCCACCGCGCAGACCGAGAAGGTGCGCGTGCGCCTCGCCGACTTCGACGAGGCCGACAGCGTGACGATCACCGGAGGTGCCCGATGACCGAAACGAAGACCCAGACGCGTATGCCGCGCCACCTCCTCTCGATGGCCGACCTGGACGCCCAGGGCATCCGGACCATCCTCGACACGGCGACCCAGATGCACGACGTGCAAAAGCGCGAGGTCAAGAAGATCCCGACCCTGCGCGGCCGCACGATCATCAACCTCTTCTTCGAGGACTCCACCCGCACCCGCAGCTCGTTCGAGATCGCGGGCAAGTGGATGAGCGCCGACACCATCAACATCACCGGCAAGGGGTCGTCAGCCTCCAAGGGTGAGTCCCTGCGCGACACCGTGCGCACGATCGACGCCATGGGCGTCGACGCGATGGTCATCCGCCACGGCTCGTCCGGTGCCTGCCACCAGGTCGCCGGCTGGGTCGACGCCCACGTCATCAACGCCGGTGACGGCACCCACGAGCACCCGACGCAGGCCCTGCTCGACGCCTACACGATGGAGCGCCGACTCGGCTCCCTCGAGGGCAAGCACGTCGCCATCGTCGGCGACCTCACCCACTCGCGCGTCTTCCGCTCCAACATCATCTCGTTGCGTCGGCTCGGCGCCGACGTCACCGTGGTCGCTCCACCGACGCTCATGCCCAGTGGCATCACGACCTGGGCCGAGCGCGATGGCTTCTCACTCGACTACGACCTGAACAGGGTGTTGCAGGGCGGGGGGTCCGCCGGTCCGATCGACGCGCTCATGATGCTGCGCGTCCAGAAGGAACGCATGAGCGGTGGCTACTTCCCGACGGCGCGTGAATACACGGTCGGCTACGGCCTCACTCGCGACCGGCTTCGCTGGCTCACCGACGCCAACCCCGAGGTCGTCATCTGCCACCCCGGCCCGATGAACCGTGGCCTTGAGATCAGCGCCGACGCCGCGGATGCCGCGCAGAGCCTGGTCCTCGACCAGGTGAGCGCAGGCGTCGCGGTGCGGATGAGCGTGCTCTATCACCTTCTGGCAGGCGAGGATTCGCCCACCGAAGTCGGAGCGACCACAGCGAACACCGCGACCACAGAGGGGAGTGCGGCATGAACAGGCTGCACATCACGGGGGCCCGACTCCTCGGGAACGAGGCCAAGGACGTCCTCGTTCTCGAGGGCCAGATCGCGGCGGTTGGCACCGGACTCGACGTGCCCTCGGGGGTCGAGACCATCGACGCCGACGGCCTCGTCCTGCTGCCCGGCTTCGTCGACCTCCACACGCACCTGCGCGAGCCGGGACGCGAGGACGCCGAGACCATCGAATCCGGTGCCGCCGCGGCGGCCGTCGGCGGCTACACGGCCGTCCTTGCGATGGCGAACACCAACCCGGTGACCGACACCGCCGAAGCAGCGGAGCGCATCCTCGACCTCGGTCGCGCAACGTGGCTCGTCGACGTGCAGCCCATCGGCGCCGTCACCAAGGGTCTGGCCGGCGAGGAGCTCGCCGAACTCGCCCTCATGCACCGCTCGCGGGCCAACGTCCGCGTCTTCTCCGATGACGGTCACTGCGTGCATGACGCGCGCGTCATGCGCCGGGCCCTTGAGTACGTCCGCGCTTTCGGCGGTGTCGTCAGCCAGCACAGTCAGGACCCCGACCTCGCCGGGTCGAGCGCCTGCTGCCACGAGGGTGAGCTCAGCGGCCGCCTCGGTCTGCCGGGCTGGCCGGCCGTCGCCGAGTCGAGCATCATCGCTCGCGACGCCCAGCTCGCCCAACACACGAACTCGCGAGTCCACGTGGCGCACGTGACGACGGCCGAGGGGGTCGAAGTCGTGCGCTGGGCCAAGGCTCGCGGCATCGACCTCACCGCCGAGGTCACGCCGCACCACCTGCTCCTCACCGAGGACCTCGTGAGCGGCTACGACCCGACGTTCAAGGTCAACCCGCCCCTGCGACCGGCCGAGGATGTCGAGGCCCTGCGCGCCGCGCTGGTCGACGGCACCATCGACGCCGTCGCGACCGACCATGCGCCGCACGCTCGTCACGACAAGGAGCACGCCTTCGTCGATGCGGCGTTCGGCATGCTCGGCCTCGAGACGGCCTTCGCCGTCGTGCACGACACGATGGTCCGCAGCGGTGCCTTCGACCTCGCCACCCTGGCGGACCGGATGTCGGCTGCGCCCGCACGCATCGCGGGTCTGACCGACCACGGTCGAAACGTCGAGGTGGGCGTCCCCGCCAACCTCGTCCTCGTCGACACCGAGGCGCACCAGACGGTGGATGCCTCCGCGTCAAAGTCGTTGTCCCGCAACAATCCGTGGCACGGCATGAGCTTCACCGGTGCCGTCCACACGACCATCCTGCGCGGCAGGATCACGGCTCGCCAGGGAGAAACCGAATGACAACCCCACTCCACATGCGTGAACCAGCAGTGCTCGTCCTCGAGGACGGGCGCACCTTCACCGGACGCTCCTACGGCAGCCGCGGCGAGACCGTCGGCGAGGCCGTGTTCTGCACGGCGATGACCGGCTACCAGGAGACTCTCACCGACCCGAGCTACCACCGCCAGGTCGTCGTCATGACCGCCCCGCACATCGGCAACACCGGATGGAACGACGAGGACGACGAGTCCTCGCGCATCTGGGTGTCCGGCTACGTCGTGCGCGACCCCGCCCTGCGCCCCTCGAACTGGCGCTCGCAGCGTTCCCTCGAGGACGAGCTCGTGTCCCAGGGTGTCGTCGGCATCTGCGACATCGACACCCGCGCCCTCACGCGCCACCTGCGTGAGCGTGGCGCGATGCGGGTCGGCATCTTCTCCGGAGACGACGCGCGTATGCCGTCCGCCCAGCTTCTCGAGCGCGTCACCGCCGCGCCCGAGATGGCCGGCGCGTCGCTCGCCGAGGAAGTCAGCACGAACGAGGCCTACGTCGTCAAGGCTGTGGGGGAGAAGCGCTTCACCGTGGCCGCCATCGACCTCGGCATCAAGGCGATGACGCCGCAGCGCATGTCCGAGCGGGGCATCGAGGTCCACGTCCTCCCTGCGAGGTCGACGTTCGCCGACATCACGGCCATCGACGGCCTCGACGGAGTCTTCTTCAGCAACGGTCCCGGTGACCCCTCGACTGCCGACCACGAGGTCGGTGTCCTGCGCGAGGTGCTCGCCGCCGGGATCCCGTACTTCGGGATCTGCTTCGGCAACCAGTTGTTCGGACGCGCCCTGGGCTTCGGAACCTTCAAGCTCAAGTACGGCCACCGCGGCATCAACCAGCCGGTCATGGACCGCACGACGGGCAAGGTCGAGGTGACCTCTCACAACCACGGCTTCGCGGTCGACGCACCCCTCGACGAGGAGACACGCGACCGGAGTTCGGGGAGGCCCGCGTCTCGCACATCTGCCTCAACGACGACGTCGTCGAGGGACTCGAACTGCGTTCTGGCACAGGCGAACTGAAGGCCTTCTCGGTCCAGTACCACCCGGAAGCCGCAGCGGGACCGCACGACGCGGCATACCTGTTCGATCGGTTTGTCGATCTGCTCAACTCAAACCAGAAGGTGAACGCCTGACATGCCGAAGCGTGACGACATCAAGAGCGTTCTCGTCATCGGGTCCGGCCCGATCGTCATCGGGCAGGCCTGCGAGTTCGACTACTCCGGCACCCAGGCGTGCCGCGTCCTGCGCGAGGAGGGCGTGCGGGTCATCCTCGTGAACTCCAACCCCGCGACGATCATGACCGACCCGGAGTTCGCCGACGCGACCTACATTGAGCCGATCACGCCCGAGGTCGTCGAGAAGATCATCGAGAAGGAGCGGCCCGACGCGGTGCTCGCGACCCTCGGTGGCCAGACCGCCCTCAACTGCGCGATTGCGTTGCACGAGAACGGTGTCCTCGAGAAGTACAACTGCCCTCTCATCGGTGCCAACGTCGAGGCGATCCAGCTCGGCGAGGACCGTCAGCTCTTCAAGGGCGTCGTCGAGCGCTGTGGCGCAGAGAGCGCCCGCTCGGTCATCGCCCACACGATGGACGACTGCATCGCGGCGGCCGAGGAGCTCGGCTACCCGATGGTCGTGCGCCCGTCCTTCACGATGGGTGGCCTCGGCTCCGGGTTCGCTCACGACGAGACCGAGCTGCGCCGCATGGCCGGTGCCGGTCTGCAGGCCAGCCCGACGACCGAGGTCCTCCTCGAGGAGTCGATCACCGGCTGGAAGGAGTACGAGCTCGAGGTGATGCGCGACCACAAGGACAACGTCGTGGTCGTCTGCTCCATCGAGAACCTCGACCCCATGGGCGTCCACACCGGTGACTCGATCACGGTCGCACCGGCGCTCACCCTCACCGACCGCGAGTACCAGCGGCTGCGTGACGTCGGCATCGCGATCATCCGCGAGGTCGGCGTCGACACCGGTGGCTGCAACATCCAGTTCGCGATCAACCCACTCGACGGCCGCATCATCGTCATCGAGATGAACCCGCGCGTCTCGCGGTCCTCGGCCCTGGCGTCCAAGGCGACCGGCTTCCCGATCGCCAAGATCGCCGCCAAGATGGCGATCGGCTACACGCTCGACGAGGTCCCCAACGACATCACCCAGGAGACGCCGGCGAGCTTCGAGCCCAGCCTCGACTACGTCGTCGTCAAGGTGCCGCGCTTCGCCTTCGAGAAGTTCCCCGCCGCCGACGACACCCTCACGACCACGATGAAGTCGGTCGGCGAGGCCATGTCGATCGGTCGCAACTTCACCGAGGCCATGCAGAAGGCGCTGCGCTCCGTCGAGCAGAAGGGCTCGTCCTTCCACTGGCGCGGCGAGACCCCGACCCGCGATGAGGCCCTCGAGCTGCTCAAGATCGCGGCCCGTCCCACGGATGGTCGGATCGTCACGGTCCAGCAGGCCATGCGCGGCGGCGCCACCGTCGAGGAGACCCACGAGGCCACCGGCATCGACCCCTGGTTCCTCGACCAGTTCGAGCTCATCAACGACATCGCCCGCGAGATCGGCGACGCGCCCGAGCTGACGCCGGACCTGCTTCGGCTGGCCAAGCGTCACGGCTTCAGTGACGCCCAGCTCTCGGAACTTCGGCGTATGCCGGAGAGTGTCGTTCGCGGTGTCCGTCACGCTCTCGGGGTGCGTCCGGTCTTCAAGACCGTCGACACCTGCGCGGCCGAGTTCGACGCACAGACGCCGTACTACTACAGCTCCTACGACGAGGAGACCGAGGTGGCGCCGCGCGAGCGGGAGGCCGTCATCATCCTCGGCTCCGGGCCCAACCGCATCGGTCAGGGCGTCGAGTTCGACTACTCCTGTGTCCACGCGAGCTTCGCCCTGCGCGACGCCGGCTACGACACCGTGATGATCAACTGCAACCCCGAGACGGTCTCGACCGACTACGACACGAGCAGCCGCCTCTACTTCGAGCCGCTGACGCTCGAGGACGTGCTCGAGGTCTACCACGCAGAGAAGCAGGCCGGCCCGATCGCGGGGGTCATCGTCCAGCTCGGTGGTCAGACGCCGCTCGGCCTGGCGCGTGCTCTCAAGGACGCCGGGGTTCCGATTGTCGGCACGTCCCCCGAGGCGATCGACCTCGCCGAGGACCGCGGTGCCTTTGGGCGAGTCCTCGCAGAGGCGAAGCTGCCAGCGCCCAAGCACGGAACGGCATACTCCGCATCCGAAGCACTCGCGGTGGCGCGGGACATCGGCTACCCGGTGCTCGTGCGACCGTCCTACGTCCTCGGCGGACGCGGCATGGAGATCGTCTACGACGACGACACCCTCGTCACCTACGTCGAGCGCGCCACGTCGGCCGCACCCGGAGCACCCGGTGCTCGTCGACCGGTTCCTCGACGACGCCATCGAGATCGACGTCGACATCCTCTACGACGGCACCGAGATGTATCTCGGGGGAGTCATGGAGCACATCGAGGAGGCCGGCATCCACTCGGGTGACAGCGCCTGCACCCTGCCGCCCGCGACGCTCGGCAACGCCGAGATCGAGCTCGTGCGCGAGAGCACGCTCAAGCTGGCCCAGGGGATCGGCGTCCTCGGACTCATGAACGTCCAGTTCGCGCTGGCGCAGGACATCCTCTACGTCCTCGAGGCCAACCCGCGGGCGTCGCGCACGGTGCCGTTCGTCGCCAAGGCGACCGGCGTCGCGCTGGCCAACGCCGCGAGCCGCATCATGCTCGGCGCGACCATTGCCCAGCTGCGCACCGAGGGAGTCCTCCCGCCGAGCGGTGACGGTGGGAACCTGCCGCCGCACGCCCCGATCTCGGTCAAGGAAGCCGTGCTGCCCTTCCACCGGTTCCGTCAGGCCGACGGCTCGATGGTCGACAGCCTCCTCGGACCGGAGATGCGCTCGACCGGTGAGGTCATGGGCATCGACACGACGTTCGGCCGAGCGTTCGGCAAGAGCCAGCTCGCGGCATACGGAGGTCTGCCCGACAGCGGCACGGTCTTCGTCTCCGTCGCCAACCGCGACAAGCGGGCGATGCTCTTCCCGGTCAACCGCCTCGTCGACCTCGGCTTCGACATCGTCGCGACGTCCGGCACCACGGATGTGTTGCGGCGCAACGGAATTCCCGCCAAGGTCATTCGCAAGATCACCGAGCGCGAGGGCGACGCCGAGGCCAGTGACTCGCGCACGATCGGCGAGCTCATCCTCCAGGGCGAGATCGCCATGGTGATCAACACGCCCACCGGGCAGAGCGCTCGCGCGGACGGCTACGCCATCCGCGCCGCGGCCAACACCGCCGATGTCCCGCTCATCACGACGGTCCAGGAGTTCGCTGCGGCGGTCCAGGCCATCGAGGCGCTGCGCCGTGGGGACCTCACCGTCACCTCGCTGCAGGAGCACGCGCGCCACCTCAACCTCATGCAGGTGGCCGACAAATGAGCCCGGAAAACGCGGCCAGGGACAGCGGTGTCGTCCAGGTCCAGGGCGAGGTCATCGCGACCCGTCGGGTCGGCGCCTACCACCACCTGACCATCGTCGCGCCGGGCGTCGCGGAGCTGGCCCGTCCGGGACAGTTCGCGGCCCTGGCAGTGGGTGGTCCCACGACGGGCAACCTGCTGAGACGCTCCTTCTCGATCCACAAGGTGAGCCCGTCCGGCACCTACGGCGGCACGCTCGACCTCGTCATCGCGGCCAAGGGCCCCGGCACCGAGTGGCTCACCGAGTTGCGCGCGCACGACGCCGTCGACGTCGTGGCACCCCTCGGACGTCCCTTCCCGCTACCCACCGAACCGGTGCCCTGCGTGCTCGTCGGTGGCGGCTACGGATCGGCACCGCTCTTCTGGCTGGCCGAGGTCCTGCGCGAGCGCGGCTGCACCGTCGAGATGGTGCTCGGTGCCGCGTCGGAGGACCGGCTCTTCGGTGTCGTCGAGGCACGACGCGCGGCCGACAGGGTCACGGTCACGACCGACGACGGCTCCGCCGGGCAGCGCGGCTGGGTGAGCGACGTCCTGCCGGACGTGTTCCGGCGCACGGGTGCTCCTGTGGCCTACGCGTGTGGACCGATGGGCATGCTCCAATCCGTGACCCGCGTGGCTGCCGAGCACGGCGCCGTGGCCCAAGTTGCGGTCGAGGAGTCCATGGCCTGCGGCATCGGCATCTGCATGACCTGCGTCATGCCGGTCCGCGACAAGAACGGCGTCACGTCGATGGTCCGCTCCTGCGTCGAGGGGCCGGTCTTCCGCGGCGACCGCATCCGCTGGGAGGCGTTCCACGACGGTGTCTGCGGAGTCCCCGAGGATGCTGTCGGGCGCGCCGAGAGTGGGAGGTCACTGATGGCCGTCGACATGTCCGTGACCTTCACCGGTCGGACCCTGCCCAACCCGGTGATGACCGCGTCCGGCTGCGCCGCCAACGGGCGCGAGCTGCACCGCTTCTTCGACGTCTCCAAGCTCGGGGCGTTCGTCACCAAGACGGTGATGATGGATGCGCGCTCGGGCCGCGGCACACCACGCATGGCCGAGACGAGCTCCGGAATGCTCAACTCCATCGGGCTGCAAGGTCCTGGAATCCGCGCCTTCGTCGCCAAGGACCTGCCCTGGCTGAAGTCCGTCGGGGCTCGCGTGCTCGTGTCCATCGCCGGCAACACGGCGGGGGAGTTCGCTGACGTGGCCCAGGTGCTCGCGGCCAGCGACGCCTTCGACTGCGTCGTGGGTGTCGAGGTCAACATCTCCTGCCCCAACGTCGCCAACCGGGGCCTCGTCTTCGCGTGCGACCCGCTGGCATCGGGCAAGGTCATTGCGCTCGTCCGGGAGCAACTCCCACGAGACGTGCCGATCTTCGCCAAGCTCACGCCCGACGTGACCGACATCGTGTCGATCGCCGACGCCGCCGTGAAGTCCGGCGCCACGGGGCTCACGATGATCAACACCCTGCTCGGCATGGTCATCGACACCGACCGCCTGCGACCGCAGCTCGGCGGCATCACCGGTGGCCTCTCCGGGCCGGGGATCCGACCCGTGGCCGTCCGCGCCCTGTGGCAGGTCACCGCCGCCATGCGCGAGGGTCGCTTCCAGACCGTGCCGCTCATCGGGGTCGGGGGAGTGCGCTCCGGCCGTGACGCCCTCGAACTCATCGCCGCCGGAGCCACCGGCATCCAGGTGGGCACCGCGACCTTCAACGACCCGACCGCACCCCAGCGCGTCCTCACCGAGCTCGAAGCGCTCGCCGAATCCCACGGCGTCGCCCGCATCACCGAGCTCGTGGGGATCGCACACGACAGGATGGTGATCCCGTGACCACACCGACGACCACAACCCAGCAGACCTTCGGGCAGCGACTGCGAGCCGCCACCGAGCAGTTCGGCCCGCTGTGTGCCGGCATCGACCCGCACCAGGCCCTCGTCGAGTCCTGGGGGCTCACCTACGACCTTGACGGCCTGCGTGCCTTCACGCGGCGCGTGCGTCGAGGCCTTCGGCGGCCACGTCGGCGTCGTCAAGCCGCAGTCGGCCTTCTTCGAGGTCTTCGGCTCCGGTGGGATCGCCGTCCTCGAGGACGCGATCCGCGACCTGCGAGCCGCAGGCACGGTCGTCATCCTCGACGCCAAGCGCGGCGACATCGGTTCGACGATGTCGGCGTATGCCGCGGCATACCTCGGCAGTTCTGCAGTGGCACCTGCCGATGCGCTCACCGTGAGCCCCTACCTCGGTTTCGAGTCCCTGCGTCCGGCTCTGGACGAGGCCGCAGCCAACGGTCGCGGCGTCTTCGTGCTCGCCCTGACGTCCAATCCCGAGGGACAGACCGTCCAGCACGCGCGACGCGACGACCTCAGCGTCGCCGAATCCATGGTGCGAGGAGCCGCAGGCGAGAACGCCGCTGCGCTCGCGGCAGGCGACCTCGGCAGCACCGGCCTCGTCGTCGGTGCCACGGTCGGCGCGGCGGTCCAGGACCTCGGGCTCGACCTCGCATCGGTCAACGGTCCGCTGCTCGCGCCGGGTGTCGGCGCGCAGGGTGGCACCTCCGAAGACCTCAAGCGAGTCTTCGGCGACGCGCTGCCCAACGTCCTGCCGGCGAGCAGCCGTGAGGTCCTCTCCGCAGGTCCGGACGTGAAAGCGCTGCGCGCCAGGGCTGTCCGGTCCAATGAGTCCCTCGCGGCGCTGCTGACCTGATGTGAGCGTGTCGCAGGCTCGGCGAACCCCCTTGCGCCAGTCCGATCACATCCGGCTCAGCATGATTAAATCGTTTGAAGGTGTTGAGAAGCAGCGCCGTAAGATTCACACGGAGGACTTCCGCCATGGCACTTCCGCCACTGACCCCCGAGCAACGCGCTGCCGCGCTGGACAAGGCCGCGCAGGCTCGACGCGAGCGGGCCGCCGTCAAGAACCGCCTCAAGTACGCGCAGGGAAATCTCCAAGAGGTCATCAGTGAAGGGAAGTCGAACGACGTGATCGGCAAGATGCGGGTGTCCGCGCTGCTCGAGTCGATGCCAGGCGTCGGTCGGGTCAAGGCCAAGGCCCTCATGGAGGACATCGGTATCAGCGAGAGCCGCCGTGTGCGCGGTCTCGGCCAGAACCAGATCTCCGCCCTCCTCATGCGCTTCGACAAGGCGTGACCGGCACTTCCAGGCTCACCGTCCTCGCCGGTCCGACCGCGGTCGGCAAGGGCACGGTCGCGGCATACGTTCGCGAACACCACCCCGACGTGTGGCTGTCGGTCTCGGCCACGACCCGCAAGCCCCGACCCGACGAGGTCGACGGTCGGCACTACCACTTCGTGTCCAACGAGGAGTTCGGCCGCATGGTCGACCACGACGAATTCCTCGAGTTCGCCACGGTCCACGGTCGGGCGCAGTACGGCACGCCCCGTGGTCCGGTCGAAGCAGCCATCGCCGAAGGGCGGCCCGCGCTCCTCGAGATCGACCTGCAGGGCGCACGTCAGGTCCGCGAGACCATGCCCGAGGCCCTGTTCGTCTTCCTCAAGCCGCCGAGCTGGGACGAGCTGGTCCGCCGACTCGTCGGGCGCGGCACCGAGTCGCAGGAGGAGCGAGAGGTCCGGCTGACCACGGCCAAGGCCGAGCTCGCTGCCGCCGAAGAGTTCGATGTGACGCTCGTGAACGACGACGTTCGGCGTGTGGCCGACGAACTCGTATCATTGATGCGCACCCCCCACCAGACGAAACGAGACTGATTCCGTGTCAGGCACCAAGGCCAACCCCATCGGCATCACCAACCCGCCGATCGATGATCTCCTCAAGCACGTCGACTCCAAGTACTCCTTGGTCCTCTACTCGGCCAAGCGCGCGCGCCAGATCAACGCCTACTACGCGCAGCTCCAGGACGGTCTGCTCGAGTACGTCGGCCCGCTCGTCGACGCCGAGGTCCACGAGAAGCCCCTCTCCATCGCCCTGCGTGAGATCAACGGCAACCTGCTGACCTCAGAGAAGATCGAGGACTGAGCCCACCGTGCGCGTCGTCCTCGGTGTGGCGGGCGGCATTGCGGCATACAAGGCCTGTTCGCTCCTGCGCCTCCTCACTGAGGCGGGGCACGACGTCACTGTCGTGCCGACGGCTGCTGCCCTGAAGTTCGTCGGCGCCCCCACGTGGGCGGCGCTCTCCGGCAAGCCCGTGAGCACCGACGTGTGGTCGAGCGTCCATGAGGTGCCGCACGTGCGCCTCGGCCAGGAGGCCGACCTCGTCATCGTGGCCCCGGCCACCGCTGACCTGCTGGCCAAGGCCGCGACCGGTCAGGCCGACGACCTGCTCACCAACGTCCTGCTGACCGCGCGCTGTCCCGTCGTCATGGCCCCCGCCATGCACACCGAGATGTGGGACCACCCCGCGACGCAGGCCAACGTCTCGACGCTCACCGAGCGCGGAGTGCACATCGTGCCGCCCGCGAGTGGTCGCCTCACCGGCAAGGACACCGGTCCCGGACGTCTTCCGGAACCCGAGGACCTGTATGCCGTGTGCGAGCGTGAGCTGGCCCGCTCCGCCGCCGCTTCCCGCCCCGTCGCGTCCGCGGATGCGGCTGCGGAACGCGACCACGTTCGCAGACGCGAGGGGCGACGCAGGGCCACCAGCGCGGCGACCTCAGCGGTCGGCGCGTCGTCGTGAGTGCCGGTGGCACCCGCGAGCCGCTGGACCCGGTGCGCTATCTCGGCAACCGGAGCTCCGGCAAGCAGGGCCACGCCCTCGCCGTCGCTGCCGCTGCGCGTGGCGCCCAGGTGACCCTCGTGACCTCCGCCGCCTGCGGATCTCCCGGGCATTGACGTCGTCCCGGTCGAGACCGCGCTGCAGATGCGTGAAGCGGTCCTTGCCGCCACGGCAGACAGCGACGTCGTCGTCATGGCCGCGGCCGTCGCCGACTTCCGCCCGGCGACCTATGCGCCGTCCAAGATCAAGAAGACGCACGAGGACCACGTCGACGGCAGCGCGGACGACTCCGCGCCGACGATCACGCTCGTGCGCAACCCCGACATCCTCGCCGAGCTGGTCGAGACCCGTGGTGGCTCGGCGAGCCCGGTCATCGTGGGTTTTGCCGCCGAGACCGGCGACGACAACGGCTCCGTGCTCGACCACGCGCGCTCCAAGCTCGAGCGCAAGGGGTGCGACGTCCTTGTCGTCAACGAGGTGGGCGAGGGCAAGACCTTCGGCTCCGACGACAACACCGTGACGGTCCTGCGACGCGGCAGCGACAGTGCCGTCGAGGTCGGCCCCGCCACGAAGGCTGCAGTTTCCGACGCCGTCTGGGACGTCGTCGCCACCCTCCTCTGATCCGAGCTCCACTGACCTCATGAAGTCGAGATAGACCAACACGCCGTACCCAAGGTCCCGGGTACGGCGTGTTGGTCTATCTCGTGTGGGTCAGCGGGTCTTGGCGTTCGCCTTGGGCTCGGCCTCGGTCTTGGCCTCGACCTCGGCCGGTGCCTCAGCCTCGCGTCGGCCTCGAGCCTCGGCTTCAGCGGGGACCTCGGCCTCGGCCTCAGCGACTGGAGCCTGCGCCTCGGGTGCCGGCGCAACCTCGGCGAGGTCGGCCTGACCGATGGAGGACGCGCCACCGAGGGTGCCGAGCATGTTGCGGACGTTGCTCAGCTGGGCGGTGATGCTGTCGCGGCGAGCAGTGGCGGCCGCGAGCTCGCGCTCGGAGTCACGCTTGATCCGCTCTGCCTGCTCCTTGGCCGTCGTGACCATGGCGGACGCCTCGGCCTTGGCCTGGTCGAGGATGGAGACAGCCTCGGCGGAGCGGGACTTGTGCTCCTCCTCGGACTCCTTGGCGAGCTGGTCGGTGCGCTCCTGGAGCTCGCGCAGACGGTCCTCGTGGCTGCTCTGCGCGAGCGTGAACTCGCTCGACGCGCGTTCACGACGCTCCTGCAGGGTGCTCTCGAAGTCAGCGGCGGACGCGGCAGCACGAGCGCGCTGGTTCTCGAAGTGCGCCTCGGCCTCCTCGCGACGAGCCGACGCCTCGCGGCCGGCGTCATCGAGCAGCGCGGTCGCATCCTGCTTCGCCTTGGCGACGACCTCGGAGGCCTCGACCTCGGCGCGGGAGCGGACCTCTTCGGCGTAGCGGTCGGCCTCTGCGCGCACGGACGCCGAGGACTCGTCCGCCAGGCGGCGGTGCTTGTCGGCCTCCGCGGTGGCGGCGGCACGGATCGAGGTGGCTTCCTCGTCGGCCAGACCGAGCATGCTGCCGATGCGCTCGCCGAGGTGGGCGAACGTCGGGGAGGAGACCTGCGACTCCTTGGCCTCGAGCGAGGACACGAGGGCCTTCTGCTCCTTGAGGCTGGTGGCGAGCTCGTCGTTGTGCTGCTTGGCCTTGGTCAGCTCGACGGTGATCTGGGCGACCTCCTGGCGGGCCGCGTCGACGGTGTCACCGATGGAGGCGAGGTGGCGATCGACCTGGATGGGGTCGTAGCCACGGAAGATCGTCGGGAACTGGGGCGTGCTCATCAGTGCTCCTGGTGCTGATTGCTGTGCTGGGTGGGCAGTGGCAGGGGTGCTTCGTCGGTGGGGGCAGGGGAGGGGAAGTCGGCGACGGCCAGGGCGTCGATGACTCCGCTGAGGTCGCCCAGTTGGGTCGTGATGGCGTCGCGGCGGGCAGCCAGGACGGCCACCTCCGCGCGGGCGCGAGTGACGTTGTCCTGTGCCTCGGCGCGGATCTCGTCGGAGCGACGCTGCGCCTCGTCGGTGATCCGCAGGATCTCGGCACGAGCGGCACGGTGCTGCTCGTGCGCCTGGCGTTGGAACGCTTCGATGTCGTCGGCGGCGCTCTGGCGCACGAGTTGCGCGCCGCGCTCAGCCTCGCCGAGTCGGCGTTCGGCCCGCGCCTCCGCCTCCTGGGCGCGTTCGCGGGCGGCCTGTGTGATCCGGTCGGCCTCGCGGCGAGCGTCTTCGAGGGTGCGCGCTGCATCCGCCCGGGCCTCCTCGAGGACCGACGTCGCCTGCGCACGGGTCCGGTTCGACTCCGCCTCGGCCTCGGCTCCCAGGTCGGTGGATCGGGCCGTCGCGGACGCGAGCAGGTTCGCTGCTCGGTCCCGGCTCTGCTTGGCGCGCTCGGCCAGGGTCTGGTGGTGTTCGCGCTTCTGGGCAGAGGTCTCGCGCTCGGTCTTGTCGAGGATCTCGCGGACCGTGGCCTGCGCCCACGCCAGGTGGGTCTGCGCCGACTCCACGACACCGTCGGCCTCGGCGCGGGTCTGCTCCAGGTGCGCGGCAGCCTCTTCGCGTGCCTGCTGGAGGACCTGCTCGCGCTCGCTCGAGGCATCGCTCGTGAGGCGGTCGATCTCGGCCAGCCGGGCACTCACGTGACGCTCGGCATCGTCACGGTGCGCCGCGGCATACGCCGCCGTTTCGCTGCGAAGCGTGGCCGCCTCGCCCTCGGCCAGCTCGCGCAGACGAGAGATCTCGAGCTCCGCGCCAGCGCGGTCGGCCTCCCACGCCGAGCGAGCGGCGGCAACGTCCGCGGCTGTCCGGTCGAGGAGTTCACGGCTGGAACGCTCCGCCGCCTCGACGATGTCGTGGGCCCGACGTTCGGCCTCCGCCAGACGCGCCGCGGCGTCCTCCTCGGCGATCGAGAGGGCCTCGTCGGCGGTCTTGGACGAGCGGGCGCGCACGAGGTTGGCCTGGTCGGACGCGTCGGCGAGGAGGGACTGTGCTTCCTGGCGTGCCGCCTCGATGACCGAGTCGGCTTCGGCGCGGGCAGCAGCGAGGTTGGCCTCGACGTTCTCGAGCTCGGACAGGGCATCCGCGGTGCGGGCCCGCACCTGAGCGGCGTCACGGCGGGCCTCGGCCACCTCACGGATCGACTCGCCGCGCACCTGATCGGCGAGCATCTGGGCCCGGGCGAGGAGATCGAGGGGGTCGCCGAAGGCCGAGCTCGCCGCCGACGTGTTCGTGGGTCCTGGCGAACTCTCGGGGGCCATGGGCTCCGGCCGGTCGTTCACGCGGACATTCTGGCATCTCGCGAGGGGTCCTGCCGCCCCAGGACGGCCCCTCGTGGGGCGCATCACCTCCCGGGTGGTGGGCACCACCCCCACGGGGCAGCGGGACGGGTTAGATTTGGCGCTCACGCGCCGCGACGGCGCGACGAACCGTTCCCGCATGAAGGAGTACCCCGGGTGGCTGCACGCCTGTTCACGTCCGAGTCCGTCACCGAGGGGCACCCCGACAAGATCTGTGACCAGATCTCCGACTCGATCCTCGACGCCATGCTCGCGCAGGACCCCCGCGCCCGCGTCGCCGTCGAGACGATGGTGACGACGGGTCTCGTCCACGTCGCCGGTGAGGTCACGACCGAGGCCTACGTCGAGATCCCCAAGATCGTGCGCGACACCGTGCTCGGCATTGGCTACGACTCGTCGACCAAGGGCTTCGACGGCGCCTCCTGTGGCGTCGAGGTCTCCATCGGTCAGCAGAGCCCCGACATCGCCCAGGGTGTCGACACGGCCTACGAGAGCCGCACCGGCGCCGTCGACCCGCTCGACAAGCAGGGTGCTGGCGACCAGGGCCTCATGTTCGGCTATGCCTGCGACGACACCGCCGAGCTCATGCCGCTCCCGATCTACCTCGCCCACCGTCTGGCCGAGCGCCTCACCGCCGTCCGCAAGAGCGAGGAGCTCGCCTACCTCCGCCCGGACGGCAAGACGCAGGTGACGATCAGCTACGACGGCGACAAGGCCGTCAAGCTCGACACCGTCGTCCTCTCCACGCAGCACGCCGACGGCATCTCGCTCGACGGTCTGCTCAGCCCGGACATCGAGAAGCACGTCATCGCACCGGTCCTGGCCGAACTCGCCGAGCACGGCACCGACCTCGACACCTCCGACTACCGCTCGCTCATCAACCCGACGGGCACGTTCGTCATCGGTGGTCCGATGGGCGACGCAGGCCTCACGGGTCGCAAGATCATCGTCGACACCTACGGCGGCATGGCCCGCCACGGTGGTGGCGCGTTCTCGGGCAAGGACCCGTCGAAGGTCGACCGCTCGGCCGCCTACGCCACGCGCTGGGTCGCCAAGAACGTCGTCGCCGCGGGCCTCGCCCGTCGCTGCGAGGTCCAGGTCGCCTACGCCATCGGCAAGGCGCAGCCCGTCGGGATCTACGTCGAGACCTTCGGCACCGAGACCGCTCCGGCCGACAAGATCCAGGACGCGATCCTGTCCGTCTTCGACCTGCGCCCCGCCGCGATCCTCGACGCGCTCGACCTCCTCCGCCCGATCTACAAGCCGACGGCGGCCTACGGCCACTTCGGTCGCACCGAGGCGGCGGGCTACGACAACCCGTTCACCTGGGAGCGTCTCGACCGCGTCGAGGACCTCCAGCGCGCGGTCAAGGGCTGAAGACACTGAGCAACGACAACTCGGGCCCACTGCTCCTCGCGCACGATGACGAGGGCAGTGGGCCCGCGGTCGTCCTGCTGCACGCGGGAGTGGCCGATCGAGGCATGTGGGCCGGCGTCGTTCCCGGCCTCGCTGCTGCCCACCGGGTCATTGCGCCCGACCTGCGCGGCTTCGGTGAGACGCCGCTGCCGGGCGGGCACTACGCCGACGCCGACGACGTCCTGCACCTCCTCGACGACCTCGGCATCGACCAGGCCGTGATCGTCGGCTCCTCCTTCGGCGGTCGTGTCGCCCTCGAGTTCGCCGCGCAACATCCGCGGCGAGTCCGCTCGCTGGTGCTGTTCTCCCCGGCGTATCGGGGACTCGAGGTCGCCGACCCCGTCATCCTCGAGTTCAGCGAGCTCGAGGAACAGCTGCTCGAGGCCGGCGACATCGACGGTGCCGTCGCGCTCAACGTCGACACCTGGTGCGGCCCAGAGGCCACCGACGAAGCACGAGCCGACATGGCGCGGATGCAGCGTCGGGCCTTCGAGGTCCAGCTCGCTGCGGACCAGCTCGACCCGCCGCCGCAGCCGGAGCGCGTGACCGTCGACCCTGCCGCCCTGTTCGTGCCCACCGCGATCTTCGCCGGTGCGCACGACGCCGCCCACTTCCGCGAGATCGCGGCCCTTCTCGGGCGCGAGATCGAGAGCGCGGTCCTCGTCGAACTCGCCTGGGCCGGACACCTGCCGGCCCTTGAGCGACCTGACGAGACGACTGCGCTGCTCCTGCAGCACCTCGGGGATCTGAGCTGTCGCTCCCATCGTCTAGTTTCGGGACATGACCGAGCCGGGTGAGGGGACGCAGCTGGAGCTCATCCAGCCCGCTGCCCGGGCCCGACCGAAGCCCAGGACCGGCGGCGAGCCGATCGCCGACGTCGACCCGGTGGCGTCCGTCCTCGTCGACACGGGGCTGGCGCACCTGGACCGCCCGTTCGAGTACCTCGTGCCCGCTGCCATGGCCGACGACGTCGCGCCGGGGGTGCGGGTCAAGGTGCGGTTCGCCGGCCAGGACCTCGACGGATTCGTCATCTCGCGCACGGCCGAGCCCGAACACGAGGGTCGCCTGGCCCTCATCCGACGCGTCGTCTCGCCCGAGGCCGTGCTCACCCCCTCGGTGCTCGCGACGGCCCAGGCGGTGGCCCACCGCTACGGCGGGGCCGTGGGTGACGTCCTGCGCCTGGCCGTGCCGCCTCGCCATGCCGCTGCGGAAAAGGCCCTCGCGCTCGACGCACCTGAGGTCGACGCCGTGCCGGATTCCGTGTCCTGCGCATGGAGCCGGTATGCCGTGGGGCCGGCTTTCCTTTCCCGGGTCACCTCCGGTGACGCCCCGGCTGCCTCGGTGCTCGCCGCCCCGACGACCGACCCCGCCGAGGACTGGCCACGGCTGCTCGCCGACGCCGCTGCGGCGGCCCTCGCCGGTGACCGGGGCAGCATCATCGTCGTCCCGGACGCGCGTGACGTCGCTCGGGTCGAGGCCGCCCTCACCGAGCGCCTCGGCAAGGGGCACCACGTCCGCCTCACCGCGGACCAAGGGCCGCAGGCCCGCTACACGGCATACCTCAAGATTGTTCGCGGTCACGTGCGCATCGTCGTGGGCAACCGGGCGGCGGCCTTCGCCCCCGTGCGTGACCTCGGCCTCGTGGCGTGGTGGGACGACGGCGACGACCTCCATGACGAGCAGCGTGCGCCCTATCCGCAGGTGCGGCAGGTCGCCCGCATCCGTGCCGAGCTCGAAGGGGCCGCGCTCCTCAGCGCTGGTTTCACCCGCAGTGCGGAGCTGGCCCAGTGGTGCGCCGAGGGTGTGTTCGTCGGCCTCGACGTCGATCGGTCCGCGCTGCGCAAGGTCGTGGCCCGGGTGCGCATCGCCGGTGAAGGAGCCGACCTCGCCCGGGATCCGGCAGCCGCGAGAGCCCACCTTCCGTCGATGGCCTGGCAGGTCGCCAAGGAGGCGCTCGCTCGTGGACCCGTGCTCGTCCAGGTGCCCCGGCGCGGCTACCTGCCTTCGCTGTCGTGCCAGGACTGCCGACGACCTGCGCGCTGTGGCGTCTGCGCGGGTCCGCTGGGTCTCGCGGGTCCGGGTCAGCCGCCCACCTGTCGATGGTGTGGCGCGGTCGAGACCCGCTTCGAGTGCTCGCACTGCGGCTCACCACGGTTGCGTTCGTCCGTCGTCGGCGCGCGCAGGACAGCAGAGGAGCTGGGCCGGGCGTTCCCCGGCGTGCCGGTGGCGACCTCGGGCGCGGGAGCCGTCATCGACCACGTCGATGCCAAGCCGCGCCTCGTCATCTCGACGCCGGGAGCCGAGCCGGTTGCCGACGGCGGGTATGCCGCGTGCCTGCTCCTCGACGCGTGGGCGCTGCTCGACCGGCCATCACTCGACGCGGCCGAGGAGTCGTTGCGTCGGTGGATGAACGCGGTCGCGCTGACGCGGGGTTCGGCCGAGGGGGGAGTCGCGGTTCTCGCTGGTGTGCCGACCCACACGACGGTGCCCGCCATCGAGGCACTGGTGCGCTGGGACCCGGCTTGGTTCGCCGATCGCGAGCTGGCCGAGCGGCTCGAATTGTCGCTGCCGCCGACGGCGCGAGTGGCGACGCTGACCGGTGCCCGGGCCGCCCTGCAAGCCGCAGTGGCCGAGATGCGGCTGGGGGAGTCGGTGCGGGTCCTCGGCCCGTTGCCCGTGGACGCCGAGACCGAGCGAATGGTGCTCAGTGCGCCGCTGTCCGATGGCCCCGCGCTCGCGGCCGAGGTGGCGGCGATGCGCGCCCGTCGCTCCGCGCGCAAGGACACCGCCGCCGCTGACCGCGCGGCTCGACCCCCGCGACCCTTCGTAGACTGACCCGCGTGACGAGCCAGAGCTGCAACCCCCGATGAGGCTGGTCTTCGCCGGCACCCCCGAGACCGCCGTGCCCGCCCTCGAGGCCCTGCTGGCCTCACCGCACGAGGTCGTCGCCGTCCTCACGCGACCGGACGCCCGGGCCGGCCGAGGTCGCACCCTGCACCCCTCGCCGGTCAAGGCTGTCGCGGTCGAGCGCGGGATCGAGGTGCTCACTCCCGTGTCGCCGCGCGACCCGGAGTTCCAGGCACGGCTGCGTGAGATCGCGCCCGACGCGTGTCCTGTTGTCGCCTATGGCGCGCTCCTGCCGCCCGACGTCCTGGACATCCCGACCCATGGCTGGATCAACCTGCACTTCTCGGTGCTCCCGGCCTGGCGCGGTGCCGCCCCCGTGCAGCGCGCCATCATGGCCGGCGACGAGGCCACCGGCGCCACGACGTTCGTCATCGAGGCGGGGCTCGACACCGGACCCGTGCTCGGGCTCATGACCGAGACGATCCGCCCCGACGACACGTCGGGCGTGCTGCTCGACCGTCTCGCCCACGCTGGCGCCGGTCTGCTCGTCGCGACCATGGACGGCCTCGAGAGCGGGGACCTCCACGCGGTGCCCCAACCCGCCGAGGGCGTCTCGCACGCCGCGAAGCTCACGACCGCCGATGCGGAGATCTCGTGGACAACGCCTGCGTATGCCGTGAATCGCCACGTGCGCGGGTGCACTCCCGCTCCCGGTGCGTGGACGACCTTCCGGGGCGAGCGCCTCGGAGTCGGCCCCGTCGTGGTTGCCGGTGCTGACGCCCTCGAGACGCGGGAGGGCTCAGAACCGTTGGCGCCGGGGGAGATCCACGCCACCAAGAAGGCCGTCCACGTCGGCACGGCGTCCGGGGTGGTGACGCTCGGTGAGGTGCGCCCGCAGGGCAAGAAGCCCATGGCGGCCGCCGACTGGGCCCGTGGCGTGCGCATCGACGTGGGTGAGGCGCTCGGTCGCGCCACTACGCTGACCTGATGCCCGAACACGACTCCTCCCAGCCCCGACGCCCCCAGGGTCGTTCGGGCCCACGTGGCAGCCAGCGCTCCCTGCAGAGGCCGAGCGAGCGGGCCAAGCACGCGGAACCGGCGCGGCTCGCGGCATACACGCTCCTTCGGGCCGTCGACGACGGCGCCTACGCGAACCTCGAGTTCCCGGCCATCATCCGTCGCCACAAGCTCGACTCGCGCGACGCGGCCTTCGCGACCGAACTCGCCTTCGGCACCCTGCGGATGCAGGGCTTCTACGACGCCGTCATCGAGCGCGCGGCCGACCGCTCCACGTCCAAGATCGACAGTGGCGTCCTCGACGTCCTGCGGCTCGGTGCCCACCAGCTGCTCGGCATGCGCGTGCCGACACACGCCGCGGCCGACCAGACCGTCGGTCTGGCTCGCACCGTGAGCGGCGCCGGGGCCAGCGGCTTCGTCAACGCCGTGATGCGCCGGATCAGCGAACGCACGCGCGACGAGTGGGTGACCCAGGTCGTCCCCGAGGGCGGCTCGACCGCTGCGCTCGCGGTGGAGTACTCGCACCCCGAGTGGGTCGTCAGTGCCATGCGTGGCGCCCTCCTCACCGGCGGACGCGCCACCGCAGAGACCGTTGACGGCGAACTGCGCGAACTGCTCGACAGCGACAACACCCCGGCCAAGGTCAGCCTCGTCGCCCGCCCGGGTCTCGCGACGGTCGAGGAACTCGTCGAGGCCGGCGCCACGGCCAGCGCGACCTCACCGTTCGGAGCCGTCCTCGAGCACGGGGAGCCCGGTGCCATCGGGGCGATCCGTGAGCGACGAGCCGCAGTGCAGGACGAGGGGTCACAGCTCCTGGCTGCCGCACTCGCCATGGCTCCTGTCGGCTCCGACGTCCCCAACCGCTGGCTCGACCTCTGCGCCGGACCCGGTGGCAAGAGTGGCGTCCTCGGCGCGCTCGCCGTCGAAGCCGGCGCCGACCTCGTCGCAGTGGAGATCAGTGACCACCGCGCCGACCTCGTCCGCAGCACCCTCGAACCCGTTGTCGCCCTGGCCAAGGCGGCGGGGCGGCGCATCGAGGTGCGCACAGCGGACGGCCGCGAGGTCGGAGAAGCCGAGCCGGCGGCATACGGACGCGTTCTCGTCGATGCTCCGTGCACGGGACTCGGCGCGCTGCGTCGGCGACCCGAAGCCCGCTGGCGTCGTCAGCCGAGCGACCTCGTCCAGCTCGGCCCGCTCCAGCGCGACCTGCTCCGCAGCGCCCTCGACGCCGTGGCGCCGGGCGGGCTCGTCGGCTACGCCACGTGCAGCCCGCACCCGGCCGAGACGACCTTCGTGGTGCGCGACGTGATCAAGAAGCGCGACGACATCGAGGTCGTCGATGCCCGCGAGTTCTTCCGCGACGCCTCCGGTGAGGTCCTCCACGACCTCGGCGACGGACCCGAGGTCCAGCTGTGGCCACACGTCCACGGCACCGACGCGATGTTCTTCACGCTGCTCCGCAAGAAGGCCTGAGGGTCCTCGGGCCTGCCGACGCCCCACCCGTAGGCTGCCTGCGTGCAGATCTCACCGTCGATCCTCTCCGCCGACTTCGCCAACCTCCAGTCCGAGCTCGACGCGATCTCGAACGCCGACTGGGCGCATGTCGACGTCATGGACAACCACTTCGTCCCCAACCTCACCCTCGGGCTGCCGATCGTCGAGTCGCTGCTCAAGGTGTCGCCGATCCCGCTCGACTGCCACCTCATGATCGAGGACCCCGACCGGTGGGCACCCTCCTATGCCGAGGCCGGCGCGCAGTCGGTGACCTTCCACATCGAGGCCGCCCGCGACCCGCAGACCCTGGCGCGCACCCTGCGCTCCGCCGGGGCACGTGCCGGCATGGCGATCAAGCCCGGAACACCGTGGGCGCCCTACGCCGACCTGCTGCCCGAGCTCGACATGGTGCTCGTGATGACCGTCGAGCCCGGCTTCGGCGGTCAGTCGTTCATGGCCGACCAGATGGCCAAGGTGACCGAGGTCCGCAAGGCGGTGCAGCAGCACGGTGGTGAGATCTGGATCCAGGTCGACGGGGGAGTGTCGGCCAAGACCATCGAGCAGTGCGCCGAAGCCGGAGCCGACGTGTTCGTCGCCGGGTCGGCCGTCTATGGCGCCGAGTCCGCAGCCGCCGCCATCGATGAGTTGCGTTCTCTCGCAGCCGCACACGCCCACTGATCGTGGTCGATCAGGTGCTGGAATCACTGGCCGCCGGTGAGACCCTGCGCGGCCGCGAGCTGGTCGGCGAGGAACTCAACGGCCTCAGCTGGGAGAGCGCCACGCTGCTCGACTGCGTCTTCGAGGAGTGCACGTTCACGAGCTGCAACTTCTCGATGACAGCGCTCACGGACACCCGCTTCGTCGACTGCACGTTCGTCGGCTGCAAGATGCTCGCGGTCAACTGGACGGTGACGGGCGCGGGTTCGCTCCTGGCGCAGCCGCTGCGGTTCGAACGCTGCCGCCTCGACGGCACGACGTTCGCCGGACTCGATCTCACCGCCTTCGTCTTTCGCGACTGCGTCCTCACCGACGTCGACTTCACCGATGCCGAACTGCGCCGCGTCGATTTCGGGGGCTCGGATCTGTCGGGCGCGCGCTTCTCCAACACCGACCTGCGCGACACCGACCTGCGGGGCACCCGCGGGCTGGCGCTCGACCCGCGGGACAACCGGCTCAAGGGGGCGCGCCTCGACCTCGACGCCGCCCCGGGGCTGCTCGAGGTCTTCGGTGTGACCTTCCCCTGAGCGGGCCGGAAGCGGGTGGGCGATGTCACGGTGGACAGGACTTCGGTGACGGGGCCCGGCTGCGGCATACTGGCCTCTGACGTGCTCCGGGGTCGGTGCAATTCCGAACCGGCGGTGACAGTCCGCGACCCGACCGCAGCCAGCGGTCGGTTGACTGGGTGGAACTCCCAGACCGACGGTTAAAGTCCGGATGGTAGGCAGCACGCGACAGCGGGACCTTTCGGGGTCGCGCCGTCCGGCGTCATGCGTCGACGGCACCCGCTGCACGTCCCCCGGAGCTCGACCACCAGGTCTCGAGCACGAGGGCAGGACGAATGCAGGATCACGGCACGACCGACACGCACGAGCAGTGGATGCTGCGCGCGCTCGTGGTCGCGACCAACGGACCCGAGGCCGACGCCAACCCACGCGTCGGCTGCGTCCTCGTCGACCCCGATGGCGCTCTCGTCGCGGAGGGTTGGCACCTGGGGTGCGGGCACGCCGCACGCCGAAGCCGCCGCCCTCGCAGCCGCAGGCGACCGCGCAGCCGGCTGCACGGCATACGTCACGCTTGAACCCTGCAACCACACCGGACGCACGGAACCGTGTGCGCGCAGCCTTGGCTGCCGCTGGAGTTTCACGCGTCGTGTATGCCGTGAGTGACCCGAATCCTGCGGCCGGCGGCGGTGCCGCCTGGCTCGAGGAGCACGGCGTCGCCACCGAGGGCGGGCTCCTCGCCCCAGAGGCAGAGGCACTCAACCGCAGCTGGCTGCACCGCATCCGGACGGGCCGCCCATGGGTGACCTGGAAGCTCGCGACGACCCTTGACGGTCGCAGCGCAGCGGCCGACGGGACGAGCCAGTGGATCACCGGACCGGAGTCGCGCCAGGACGTCCACGAGCAGCGCGCGCGCTGCGGAGCCATCATCGTCGGCACCGGGACCGCCCTCTTCGACGACCCGCAGCTCACTGCGCGCCGACCCGACGGAACCCTGCACGACCAGCAGCCCCTGCGGGTGGTCATGGGTCTGCGCGACCTCGCACCGGACGCGCGGGTCTTCGACGACTCGGCCGAGACCGTTCACCTGCGCACCCGGCATCCCCATGAGGTCGTGGCCTACCTCGCCGAGCGCGAGATCCACCACGTCTGGCTCGAGGGCGGGCCCACCGTGGCCGCCGCGTTCATGGCCGACGGCCTCATCGACGAGATCGTCGCCTACATCGCGCCGGTGCTCCTCGGTCGAGGGCGCCAGTCCGTGAGCGACCTGGGCATCACGACCATCGCCGACGCGCTCCGCCTGGAGCCCACCGACACCCGGATCATCGGGCACGACGTCCGCATCACCACCATCCTCGAGGAGTCCCGCTGATGTTCACCGGCATCGTCGAAGAACTCGGTCAGGTCGACCGCATCGACCTGGGCGAGGAGTCTGCCCGCCTCACCCTGCGCGGTCCGCTCGTCACGAGCGACGCCGTCCACGGGGCGTCGATCGCCGTCAACGGCGTCTGTCTCACCGTGGTCGAGCACGACGTCGACGACGGGCTGGTTCACCGTCGACGTCATGGCAGAGACGTTGTCCCGCAGCGGTCTTGGCGCGCTGGAGACTGGCGCACGGGTCAACCTCGAGCGTGCCATGGCCGCCTCGAGTCGCTTCGGCGGTCACATCGTCCAAGGTCACGTCGACGGCACCGCCGCGGTCCTTGAGCGCGTTCCGGGTGACCGCTGGGAGGTCGTGACGTTCACGTTGCCCGCGGACCTGGCTCGCTATGTCGTCGAGAAGGGCTCCATCACCGTGGACGGCGTCAGCCTCACGGTCTCGGCCGTCACCGATGACACGTTCAGCGTCTCGCTCATCCCGACGACCCTCGCCCTCACCACGCTCGGTCACCGGGCGGTCGGCGACACCGTCAACCTCGAGGTCGATGTCCTCGCGAAGTACGTCGAGCGCCTCCTCACCCACACCACCCACCCCACGGCTGCTGCAGCCACCATCACGGAGGTTTCCGCATGAACTGGCTCGAGCACCTCTTCGAGGCCCAACTGACGATCGGCAGCTCGCACATCCTGTGGCGCGAGATCGTCGGCAACGTCTTCGGGTTCGCCTCCGCCATCGGTGGCATGCGTCGCCGCGTGTGGGCCTGGCCGGCCGGCATCATCGGCAACGCCCTGCTCTTCACGGTGTTCTTCGGAGTGGCCTTCGCGAACCCGCAGCACCAGACGCTCTACGGGCAGGCCGGACGCCAGGTCTTCTTCATCATCACGAGCGTCTATGGCTGGTGGCTCTGGCAGCAGCACCGCAAGAACCGCGGAGCCGACTCTCCCGCAGTGACCCCGCGTTGGGCCACGATTCGCGAGCGGGCGGCCTACGTCGGCGTCTGGGTGGGTGGCGTCCTCATCGGTCAGTGGATCTTCGCGACCATCGGTGCCGAATGGCCGGCCCCGCGCTGGTACTTCTGGTGTGACGCGTGGATCTTCGTCGGCTCGATGCTCGCGACCTACGCGATGGCCCGCGGCTGGAACGACTTCTGGCTCATGTGGATCGCCGTCGACCTCGTCGGGGTCCCGCTCCTGTGGCACTCGAAGTTCTACCCGTCGGCAGTCCTGTATGCCGTGTACGGCGTCCTGGTCCTCTACGGCTTCACGGTGTGGCTCAAGGCCTCTCGCGAGGAGCGCGACCCCGAACGCGAGCTGGTCGAGGTGAATTCATGACTCGCCTCTCGACGATCGAGGATGCCCTCGAGGCCCTGCGTGCCGGTCGTCCGGTGCTCGTCACCGACGACGAGGACCGCGAGAACGAGGGCGACGTCATTCTCGCGGCCCAGACGCTGACGGACGAGTGGATGGCGTGGACCATCCGTCACTCCTCGGGCTACGTCTGCGCCCCCATGACGGACGAGCTCGCCGACCGTCTCGACCTCCCGCTCATGGTGAGGGAGAACGCGGACCGGTTGCGGACGGCATACACGATCACCGTCGACGCAGCCGAAGGCGTGACGACGGGCATCAGCGCAGCCGACCGCGCCCACACGGTGCGCCTGCTCTCGTCACCGACGGCCACTGCGGCCAGCTTCATCCGCCCCGGTCACGTCGTCCCGCTGCGGGCGCGCGACGGGGGAGTGCTCGCCCGTCGCGGCCACACCGAGGCGGCCGTCGACCTGTGCCGCCTCGCCGGACTCGAGCCGGTCGGTGCCATCGCCGAGCTCACCCACGACGACGGCACGATGATGCGTCTGCCCGCGGTCCTCGACCTCGGCGCCGAGCACGACCTGCCCGTCATCACCATCGAGCAGCTCGTCGCCCACCGTCAGCGGCACGACCGCGTCGTCCGCCACGCGACGACGACGCTGCCGACGGTTGACGGAGTCTTCACGGTCCACGCCTACCGCGACACCCTCACCGGCGACGAGCACCTCGCGCTCGTCAGCCCTCTCGGCCTCGGTGACGGCTCGGTCCTCACCCGCCTCCACAGCGAGTGCCTCACCGGTGACGTCTTCGGCTCGGCACGCTGCGACTGCGGCCCCCAGCTGCGTCGGGCCCAGTGCCGCGTCGCTCGCGAGGGCGGCGTCGTCGTCTACGTGCGGGGCCACGAGGGTCGGGGTGTCGGCCTTGCCGACAAGATCGCGGCGTATGCCGTGCAGGACACCGGTGCTGACACCGTCACCGCCCAGGAGGAGCTGGGTCTGCCGATCGACGCCCGCGACTACTCGGCGGCCACGGCGATCCTCCACGACCTCGGCGTGAGTGCCGTCCGGCTCCTCACGAACAACCCGGACAAGGTCGCGGCCGTCCAGTCAGCAGGCATCGAGGTCGCGACCATCGAGCGCCTTCAGGTCGCTCCCGTCGCGACGAACGCGGCCTACCTGCGCACCAAGCGCGACCGCCTCGGGCATGACCTCGTCCTCGATTCCCACGACTCCTCGGAGGCAAGCGCATGAAAGCCGGAGCTCCTGAGGTCCTCCCCGACGGGACCGGCCTGCGGGTCGCCATCGTCGCTGCGTCCTGGCACAAGGCCGTGATGGACGGTCTCGTCAACGGGGCGGTTGCCGCTCTGGCCGAGGCTGGCCTTCCTGACGTTCCGGTGATCCGCGTCCCGGGCACGGTCGAGTTGTCCGTCGCCTGCGCGCGGCTCGCGCCGAACTACGACGCTCTCGTCGCGCTCGGGGTCGTCATCCGTGGTGGCACGCCGCACTTCGAGTACGTCTGCAGCGGGGTCACCCATGGCCTCACCGACGTGAGCATCCGCACCGGCGTCCCCATCGGTTTCGGTGTCCTCACCTGCGACACGGCCGAGCAGGCCCTGGCGCGGGCCGGCCTGCCGGGGTCGAGCGAGGACAAGGGCGCGGAGGCTGCCCAGGCCGCCGTGGCCACCGCCGTGACCTTGCGTGACCTGGCCCCTCGTACGATTGACGCGTGAAGACCTTCGACGCGCTGTTCGCCGAGCTCACCGACAAGGCCGCGACCCGTCCGGAGGGATCGGGCACCGTCGCGGAGCTCGACGCGGGCGTGCATGCCATCGGCAAGAAGATCGTCGAGGAGGCCGCCGAAGTCTGGATGGCCGCCGAGCACGAGAGCGATGAGCGCGCGGCTGAGGAGATCTCCCAGCTGCTCTACCACCTGCAGGTCCTCATGGTCGCCAAGGGTCTGACCCTCGACGACGTCTACACCCACCTCTGAGACAGAGACTCCCCATGCTGCGCATTGCCGTTCCCAACAAGGGTTCTCTTGCTGACCCCGCCGCCGAGATGCTGCGCGAGGCGGGCTACCGCACGCGTCGCGACTCCAAGGAACTCGTCGTCAACGACGAGGCCAACGGCGTCGAGCTCTTCTACCTCCGCCCGCGCGACATCGCCGTCTATGTCGGCTCGGGCACCGTCGACTGCGGCATCACCGGTCGCGACCTGCTCCTCGACTCCGGGAGTGCCGCCACCGAGGTGATGGCGCTCGGCTTCGGTGGATCGACCTTCCGGTATGCCGGAAAGCCCGGAACCGTGTCCGCCGTCGCGGACATCGCGGGTCGCCGGGTGGCCACGAGCTATCAGGGTCTTGTCGAGAAGCACCTCGCCGAGCACGGCGTGCAGGCGCAGGTCGTGCGCCTCGACGGTGCCGTCGAGACCGCGATCACCCTCGGTGTCGCCGACGTCATCGCGGACGTCGTCGAGACGGGTGCCACCTTGCGCAGCCAGGGACTCGAGGTCTTCGGTGACCCGATCCTGCGCAGCGAGGCCGTCCTCATCCGTCGCGACGGCAGTCACGAGGACTCGGGCATCGAGGTGCTGCACCGGCGCCTGCTCGGTGTCGTCACGGCTCGTCACTACGTGATGCTCGACTACGACGTCCCGGCCGCGCTCGTCGATGACGCGTGCGCGATCACTCCCGGCCTTGAGTCGCCGACGGTCTCGAACCTGCAGAACCCGGACTGGAAGGCCGTGCGCGCCATGGTCCCGAGGTCGGTCACCAACCAGGTCATGGACGAGCTCTGGGAGATCGGCGCCCGCGCCATCCTCGTCACCGACATCGCGGCGTGTCGCCTGTGACCGACGCCCAGTCGGCCTCGCTCTCGCGGGCGCCGTTCCGGTCGCGTCGTGGTCGGATCATGGCGATCGTCATGGCGGTCCTGTCCGTCGTGCTGTTCACCGTGCTGGCGCTGCTCGTCGCTGGTCCGGACGCTGGCGGCGACTGGGTCGTCGCCGACCGCGTCATGATGGCCGTCCTCGGCCTCTCGATCGCTGGGGTCCTGTTGCGCTGGGCAGTCATCGCGGCGATCCCTGACGAGTCGGGCCTGGCGATCCACAATCTCGTCGGTCGCAGGCACATTGCGTGGGACGAGGTCGCGGACGTGACCTTCGACGAGGGCGACCCATGGGCGACGCTGCACCTCAAGGACACCGAATCCGTTGCGGTGATGGCGATCCAACGCGCCGACGGTGACTCGGCCCGCGCCGAGGCCCAGCGCCTCGCCGACCTCGTCGCCGAGTCCCGCACCCGCCCCTGAGCGAAACCGCTCTTCGTGCCCCGCCCCTGCCCCTGAACCCGAGCGTGCTAGCGGGCCAACGGACATGCAATGGTCGCCATTTGGCTACGAGGTCGTGCTCAGACGGCGCCGACGGGGTCCGTATTGCATGTCCGTCGGACCGTTGCGACGTGCGCTGCAGGGTCAGCGGACGGGGGCTCGGTTGGGGTTGAGGGCCAGGGTCGCCGCCCAGTTGCACGAACATCAGGCAGGCCAGCACCAGCCAGATCGCCGAGTAGCCGCCGGTGAGGTCGCGCACGGCGCCCATCGTCGTCGGACCCATCGACGCCACCGTGTAGGAGACGAGGAACGCCATGGCGGTGAAGCGGGCAGCGGCAGCCGGGGACACGGCATACCGGACGAGCAGGACGAGACCCACCGCGAACGCGGCACCCTGCGCGGTCCCGAGCAGCACCGCCCACAGCCACGGCGCGGCATCGGGTGCGGCCCACACACCCGTTTGGCCGGCCAGGCCGCAGAGCCCGGCCCCGACGAGGGGGATGCGCCAGTCGCCGACGCGGTCGGTGATGGCCGGACCCACGAGACCGGAGACGAACTGGGCGCCGGTGAAGACCGACAGCAGCAGCCCGGCGTCCTGCGCGTCCCAGCCGTGGCCGACATAGGTGGGGGAGAGCCACGCGAGGGTCGAGTAGAACTGCCAGGACTGCACCGCGAGGAAGGCCGCGACGAGCCAGGCTGTCCTGCTCCGCCACGGGAGGCGGTGGCTGAGGTCCGGCGGGTGCCGGTCGTGGTCGCCACCGCGATGCACGGAGACGTCCACCGGTGCCCAGACAGCGGCACCGACGAGCGCGACCAGGCCCCAGAACGCGAGGGAGAGGTTCCAGTCGCCGAGGGCGGCGGACAACGGGACCGTGATGGCGGCAGCCACAGCGGCTCCGCCCATCATCGCGAACATCTGCAGCCCGGTCGCCAGGCCGGCTCGCCCAGCCGGGAAGGAACTCTTGACCATGCCCGGCAGCAGGGTTCCGGCGAGGGCGATGCCCGCGCCGGCGCAGAGCGTGCCGAGATAGAGCGCGGGGACTTCGTGCCCGAAGCCGCGCACGAGATTGCCCGCGGCCACGGCGACCATCGCGATCGAGATGCACCGCGCCACCCCGAGACGGAGCCCCAGTCGCGCGGCGGCCGGAGCCAGCAGCCCCATGCAGAGCACCGGCAGGGTCGTGAGGACGCCGAGCCAGACCGAGCTGAGGCCGAGGTCTTCACGGATCTGCGGCAGCAGGGGTGGCAGGGAGGTCATGAGGGTGCGCATGCTCAGCGACGACGGCGACGACCCCGATGACGATGAGCGCCAGCGACGGGCCGCCCGGGCGCGTCAGGCGCAGGCCCGGTCCGCCTCAGTCGCCCCGGTGTCGAGCCGAACGTCCGCGTCGTCGCGTACCGGGCGACACGGCATACAACTGTCGTTCCTGGTCGGCCCACACGTC
This sequence comes from uncultured Actinomycetota bacterium, assembly GCA_963807825.1. Classification (GTDB taxonomy): domain Bacteria; phylum Actinomycetota; class Actinomycetes; order Actinomycetales; family Dermatophilaceae; genus Knoellia. Next base: position 24,735 of record CAWEDC010000009.1, on the reverse strand, counting down.
CCAGTGCGACGCGAAGACCTCACCGTCGCGGGCGATCGCGCGGTCATGACGTTCCTCCGGGGGCGCCTCGACCCAGACGCGCACCGCAGCCGAGTCGCCCGCGATGGCAAAGGCGCCGACACCTTCGAGCACGACGAGATTCGCCTGTGGCACAGCCTCATCGGCGCCACGGCGGTCGGAATCCCAGTCCCACGTCGGGTGGCTGGCGGGCTCGCCCTGGGACCAGGCGTCCACCAGGGAGGCGCGCGCGAGTTCGACCGTCGAGAGAAGCCCGGTCCACCCCTGGTGCATGTCGTCGACGTGGAGGACGAGGGCGTCGAGGTCGCGCCCGAGGTCTGCGGCGAGCGTCGTCTTGCCGGATCCGCTGGGCCCGTCGATCGCGACGATGGTGACGGCACCGCAGCGCGGGCCACGTTCGTCGACGTGTCGCTGCACCTCGGTCGTGAGGTCGTCCACGTCGGTCACCGCATCACTTGCCACACGGGCAACCCTAGGACCGCGTCGAGTCGTCCTCGTCGTCGCCATCGGTGGTGCGAGCCGACACGGGCACGTAGCCCCCGGTTTCGTCGAGGGGCACGCCGGTGAGGACGAGGAGGTCGACGACCATCGACCGGACCTGCGCGCGGATCACCTCGCCGGAGAGTCCCGACGCCGGGTCGATGGCGGCGCTGCGCTCGCCCAGTCGGCGCAGGCCCGCGCGAGCCGACACGGGTTCGTGCCGTTCGTGCAGCTCGCGAGCGATGTCGTCGCACGACCGCGCGAGGTCGTCGATGAGAGCGACGTATGCCGGTGGCACGACTTCGTGACGCCGCGTCCCGACCGAGGCCCGACGGACGAGGACCCGCAGGTTGCGAATGCTCCGGTCGAGGGGTTCGAGCAGGTCGGCGATGGCCTGGACCCCGGGAAGGTGGCGTCGGCGGAAGGGGGAGAGCCGCACCACCGCGACACCCTCTGAGGCGAGCGACTGGAGCTCGACGAGCATCGACTCCGAGGCGCGCGCTCGCTCGAGGGTGCGCGTGGCAAGGGCGGTGTCGTGGCTGCGAATGACCTCGGAGCGTCTCACGCAGGATGGCCGCGATCTCCTCGACGACCCGTGCGGCCTGCTGGCGCGGTCGATGCAGCCCGGTCGCCGGGACGAGCGCGCTGATGACGAGCGCGACGCTGCCACCGATGACGGCGTCGAGCCAGCGCGTGAACGCCTGCCCGGGCGCGGCCACGAGGGTCGTGATGATGGCCGCCTGCACCCCCGCCTGGATGGTGATGAGCAGGCCCGCGCCGAAGAGCGAGGCGATGGTCATGGCGACCATGATCACGATGAGGAGTTGGATGACCCCGCTGCCGAACAGGTGGGCGAAGATGTCGCCGATGAGCACGCCGATCGCGACCCCGATCATCACCTCGACGGCCCGCCGGACGCGCTGCCCGTAGGAGAGTCCGAGCGAGATGATCGCCGTCACCGGTGCGAAGAAGGGCAGCGGGTGGTGGAAGACGTCCTTCGCGAGCCACCAGGCAAGCGCCGCCCCGACCCCGCACTGGAGGATGAACACGAGCCGCCCCGACAGACGATCCGTGCGGATGCGCGCCTCGATGCGGGACCGCGCGGCGACGCGCGCAGGCAGATCGGAGGCGGACGGCATACCCCGCATCATTCCCTGCCGGATAACCTGCGCACGTGAGCGTCGCCATCCGTGTCATCCCGTGCCTCGACGTCGATGCCGGACGCGTCGTCAAGGGCGTGAACTTCGAGAACCTGCGCGACGCCGGTGACCCCGTCGAACTCGCCCGGTCCTATGGCGAGCAGGGCGCCGACGAGCTGACCTTCCTCGACGTCACCGCGAGCAGCGGCGACCGGGCGACGACCTACGACGTCGTGCGGCGCACTGCCGAGCAGGTCTTCATCCCGCTGACCGTCGGCGGGGGAGTGCGCACCGTCGATGACGTCGATCGGCTCCTGCGCAGCGGCGCCGACAAGGTGGGCGTCAACACCGCCGCCATCGCCCGCCCCGAACTCATCGCCGAGACCGCCGACCGCTTCGGCTCGCAGGTCCTCGTGCTGTCGGCGGACGTGCGGCGGCGTCGCAACGACGACGGCACGGTCAGCGACGACGTCGAGGTGACGACCCACGGTGGTCGCACCGGCACCGGACTCGACGCCATCGAGTGGTGCGTGCGCGCGGCCGAACTCGGCGCCGGCGAGATCCTGCTCAACTCGATGGACGCCGACGGCACCAAGGCCGGCTTCGACCTCGATCTCATCGCCCGGGTCCGTCGCGAGGTGACGATCCCGGTCATCGCCAGCGGTGGCGCAGGGGCCGTCGAGCACTTCGCGCCGGCCGTGCGGGCCGGTGCCGACGCGGTGCTCGCCGCGAGTGTCTTCCACTTCGGCGACCTCACCATCGGGCAGGTCAAGGACGCGCTGCGCGCCGACGGTCACCCCGTCCGCTGATCAGAGTCCGAAGCGGGCCGTCTCGAAGCGCGCGATGGCTTCGTCGTCGCCGGTCAGGTCGATCTGTGCGACCTGACGACGCCCGTATGCCGTGAGCAACAGTTCCAGCGGCGCTCCCGACACGTGGACGGTCGCGTCTCCACCGCGGACCGTGAGCGCGCCACGGCCGGGTGCGTGCAGCTCGACACCATCGGGCACCTTGCGGAAGAGGAGCCGTCCCATGCGCGAGAGCAGCGCCCACGCGGCGGCCTCGAGGTGTGGTGTGGGCTCGCGACGGGGACCGGGCGTCCCGTCACCACGCAGGACGTCCTCGTGGTGGATGACCATCTCGGCGAGGTTGACCGCGTTGTCGATGAGGGCGAGCTGGGTCGGGTGCCAGCTCGGCGGGCCCGAGCGCACCGCCTCGATGAGGGCGGGCCACGGCTGGGCAGCGACCTTGGCCTGCTCGCGCTCGGTCCGCTCCGCCATGAACGGCAGCCAGATGCCCGAGGCGAGGTCGGGGCGACCCTCCCGGATCACGAGGTGCGCCGCGAGGTCACGGGTGGTCCACGGCATACAGAGTGTGGGTGCGTCGGGGCCGACGGACTCGAAGGTCTCGCACAGGTCGAGACGCTCCCTGCGTGCGATGTTTGTCGAGGCTTCCGTCATGGACCCATCCTCGCGCCAAAAGACCCGCGCGGCACAATGGCGGACGTGCCTGATCTCGACCCCGCTGTCTCCGACCGCCTGAGCTTCGATGCCGCAGGCCTCGTCGCCGCGATCATCCAGCAGCACGACACGGGCGAAGTGCTCATGCTCGGCTGGATGGACATCGAGGCAGTGCGCCGCACCCTGAGCGAGGGGCGCGTGACCTTCTGGTCGCGCAGCCGTCAGGAGTACTGGCGCAAGGGCGACACCTCGGGCCATGCCCAATACGTGAAGTCCGTCGCGCTCGACTGCGACGGTGATGCCCTGCTCGTGCGCGTCGAGCAGGTCGGAGCGGCCTGCCACACGGGAGATCGCACGTGCTTCGACGCGGGTGCCGCTGGACGTCGTCGTCGGGGAGGTCGGCCAGTGAGCGCGAGTGACCAGCCGCAGCCCTCGCCCGACCTGAGCTTTGGTGCCACCTGGCCCTCGCTCGACCTCTTCTCCGTGCTCGCCGAGGGTCGACGCGTCATCCCCGTGGTCCGCCGCCTCATGGCCGACGCCGAGACTCCCGTCGGCCTCTATCGCAAGCTCGCCCAGAACCGACCTGGCACGTTCCTGCTCGAGTCGGCCGAACACGGCGGTGTGTGGTCCCGCTACTCGATCGTCGGCGTCGCCAGTCGGGCCACGTTGACCGAGAAGGACGGCGAGGCGCACTGGATCGGCGAGCCGCCGGTCGGCGTGCCGACCACAGGACTTGCCACGGAAGCGTTGCGGGACACCGTTGCTGCGCTCGCGACCGACCCGATCCCCGGGCTGCCTCCCCTCACGGGTGGGATGGTCGGGATGATCTCCTACGACGCCGTGCGCCGCTGGGAGAGGGTGCCGGCCACGACTCCCGACGTCCTGCACATCCCCGAGATCGCGATGATGCTCGCCACCGATCTGGCCGTCCTCGACCACACCGACGGCTCGGTCCTGCTCATCGCCAATGCCGTGAACTACGACGCCACCGACGAGCGCGTCGAGGACGCCTGGGCCGACGCGGTGGCCCGGCTCGACACCATGACCCGCGCGCTGGGCGCCAGCGCCGAGAGCACCGTGTCCCTCGTCGAGGCCGACGTCGTCGACGAGGCGCTCGAGACCGTCACGACGAACCTCACGCGCGACGAGTACGAGCAGATCGTCGAGAGCGCCAAGGAGGACATTCGCGCCGGCGAAGTCTTCCAGGTCGTTCTCTCACAACGCTTCTCGATGCCGTGCCCCGCGGACGCGCTGGACGTCTACCGCGCCCTGCGCGCCGGCAACCCCAGCCCCTACATGTACCTCTTCCGGTTCACGCGACCGGACGGCACGGCATACGACGTCGTCGGTAGTTCGCCGGAGGCGCTCGTCAAGGTGACGGGCACGCAGGCGATCACGCACCCGATCGCCGGGTCCCGCCCTCGCGGCAAGTCACCCGAGGACGACGTGCGCCTGGCCGAGGACTTGTTGGCCGACCCGAAGGAGCGCTCGGAGCACGTCATGCTCGTCGACCTCGGCCGCAACGACCTCGGACGGGTGTGCCAGCCCGGCACCGTCGATGTCGTCGAGTTCATGGACGTGCGGCGCTACAGCCACGTCATGCACCTCGAGTCGACCGTGGTGGGCCAGCTGCGCGCCGGTGTGCGGGCCTATGACGTCCTCGTGTCGACCTTCCCGGCCGGCACGCTCTCTGGCGCACCCAAGCCCCGGGCGCTCGCCCTCATCGAGGGTTACGAGCCCTCGCGACGTGGCGTCTATGGCGGCGTCGTGGGCTACCTCGACTTCCACGGAGACCTCGACATGGCCATCGCCATCCGCACGGCCCTCATCGACGACGGTGTCGCCCACGTCCAGGCGGGCGCAGGCATCGTCGCCGACTCCGTCCCACGCAACGAGCACAACGAGTGCATCGCCAAGGCGACCGCGGTGCTGCGTGCCGTGGCAACCGCCTCGGCCCTGAGGAGAGTGACGTGAACGCGCTCCGGAGTCGTGGCGTCCTCGTCCTCCTCGTGATCCTCGGGGCGTTCCTCGTCGTCGTGGTGGCCTCACGCACGTGGCTCACGGGATCCGTCGATGACGTCGTCCTGGGCGCCACCTCGGTGAATGCGACCGGGGCGCAGGCCGCCGGGGGAGTCGTCGCCCTGGCCCTTGTCGTCGTCGCGGGTGCCGTGGCGTCGGCCACCGCAGGACCTCGTGCCCGAGTTGTCGCGCTCGTCCTCACCGCACTCGCTGTGGTGGCCGGGATCGCCAGCATTGCCCGGGTGCTCCTCGATCCGGGTTCGGTCCTGGGGCCCATCGCTGCTGCCGCGGCCGGTCGCACCGGTTCCCTCGAGACCCACTCGAGCGCCAACGCCTGGCCGTGGGTCGCCCTGCTCGGATTTGTCGTCGCCGGGCTCGCCCTGGCCGGGCTGACCCGTGTCCGGCGCGTCGCCCCGGGGCTGTCGTCCCGCTACGACGCACCGGGCCGCGCGCCGGAGAGCGACTGGGACCAGCTCACCGCAGGGGACGACCCCACCGATGTCGGTCAGACACCGCGAACCTGACACAATGACGCGCGAACTCACATCTTTTTCGGGAGGCATTCATGGCTGAGCACGGAGACGACGACAACCACGGCAACAGCGTGGCGGCCTGGGTCATGGTGGGCACCGTGCTCGTCGCGTCCGCCATCATGTCCATCGCGATGATCTTCCCCAACGTGCCGCTCTTCGTCGGCGGAGTCGTGCTCGTGATCGTCGGCCTCGTCGCGGGCAAGGTGCTGGCCCTCGCGGGCTACGGCATCAACGGCGACGTCGCACGCAGCGACACCAATCTCTCCTGAGCCGGCGCCGATGACCACCGTGCTCGACGCCATCGTCGCCGGTGTGCGCGAAGACCTCGCCGTCCGGGCCGAGCGGGTCAGCCTCGACGACCTCGAGCGAGCGATTTCGGAGATTCCCGGCGCGATCGACGCCGAGGAGCGACTGCGCGCCGACGGACTCTCCCTCATCGCAGAGGTCAAGCGAGCGAGCCCCAGCAAGGGTGCGCTCGCCGACATCTCCGACCCGGCTTCGCTGGCCCGCACCTACGCCGAGGCCGGCGCCACCGCCATCAGCGTCCTCACCGAACAGCGCCGTTTCGGCGGCAGCCTCGACGACCTCGACGCCGTGCGCTCCGCCGTGTCGATCCCGGTGCTGCGCAAGGACTTCATGGTCACGGACTACCAGTTGTGGGAGGCCCGTGCCCATGGTGCCGACATCATCCTGCTCATCGTCGCTTCACTGACCGACGAGGAACTCGTCCGCATGCACACCCTTGCCCAGGACCTCGGCATGACGGCTCTCGTCGAGGTCCACGACGAGGGTGAGACGCAGCGTGCGGTCGACGCCGGTGCGCGGGTCATCGGGGTCAACGCCCGCAACCTCAAGACCCTCGAGATCCACCCCGACACCTTCTCGCGTCTCGTGCCCCTCATTCCTCCGGGAATCGTCACGGTGGCTGAGTCCGGCATCCGTGGCGCGGACGATGCAGCCATGTATGCCGCCCAGGGTGCGCAGGCCGTGCTCGTCGGCGAGACCCTCGTGCGAGGTGCTGACCCGTCGACGGCTGTGCGGGACATCATCGCGGCCGGCGCGGGGAGTCCCGTATGACCGCCGGACGGTTCGGTGAGTTCGGCGGGCGCTATGTCCCCGAGGCCCTCATCCCTGCGCTGGAGCAGCTCGACGAGGCCCGTCGGACGGCGATGCAGGATCCGACGTTCCAGGCCGAGCTCGAGCACTTGCACCGCACCTACACCGGTCGGCCGAGCATCATCACCGAGGTGCCGCGTTTTGCCGCGCACGCCGGTGGCGCCCGAGTGATCCTCAAGCGCGAGGACCTCAACCACACCGGCTCGCACAAGATCAACAACGTCATCGCCCAGGCCCTGCTGACCAAGCGCATGGGCAAGACCCGCGTCATCGCGGAGACCGGCGCCGGCCAGCACGGCGTCGCCACCGCAACGGCGGCCGCTCTCATGGGCCTCGAGTGCCGCGTCTACATGGGCAAGGTCGACACCGAGCGCCAGGCACTCAACGTCGCGCGGATGCGCATGCTGGGTGCCGAGGTCGTCGCCGTCGAGCACGGCAGCGCCACCCTCAAGGACGCGATCAACGAGGCCCTTCGCGACTGGGTCACCAACGTCGAGCACACCCACTACCTCATCGGCACGGTCACCGGCCCGCACCCGTTCCCCGAGATGGTGCGCGACTTCCACCGCATCATCGGTGTCGAGGCGCGCGAGCAGGTCCTCGAGCTCACCGGTCGCCTTCCCGACGCGGTCGTCGCGTGCGTCGGTGGCGGGTCCAACGCCATGGGCATCTTCCACCGCTTCATCGAGGACGAAGGCGTCCGGCTCGTCGGCGTCGAGGCCGGCGGCGAGGGCCTCGAAGGCCGTCATGCGGCCCGCTTCGCGACCGCGGTGCCCGGTGTCCTCCACGGGGCGATGAGCTATCTCATGCAGGACGAGGACGGCCAGACCACCGAGTCGCACTCGATCTCGGCGGGTCTCGACTATCCGAGCGTCGGGCCCGAGCACTCCTTCCTGCGGGACACGGGTCGCGCCGAATACGTCTATGCCACCGACGAACAGGCCATGGAGGCGTTCGGGCTGCTCTGCCGCACCGAGGGCATCATCCCGGCGATCGAGTCGGCGCACGCGCTGGCCGGCGCCATGGTCCTCGGGCGTGAGCTCGGGCCGGACGGCACGATCCTCGTGAACCTGTCGGGGCGCGGCGACAAGGACATGCACACGGCCGCCGAGTGGTTTGGTCTCGTCGACGACAACGCGGACAGCGAGGGCCGCACTGATGCCTGATCTGAACCTCGGCGTCAGTGACGTTCTCGCGCAGTGCAAGGCAGAGGGCCGCGCGGCGCTCATCGGCTATCTCCCTGTCGGTTTCCCCGATGTCGAAGGCTCGATCCGCGCCATGGTGGCGATGGTCGAGTGCGGCGTCGACATCGTCGAAGTCGGTCTCCCGTACTCCGATCCGCTCATGGACGGCCCCGTCATCCAGAACGCCGTCGAAGCCGCCCTCAAGGCTGGCTCCCACGTCGCCGACGGGTTCCGCGCGACGCAGGCCGTTCGCGCTGCGGGCGCTCCAGCGCTCGTCATGAGCTATTGGAACCTCATCCTTCGTCGTGGGGTCGACCGGTATGCCGCCGAGTTGGCTGCCGCTGGCGGCGCCGGCCTCATCACGCCTGACCTCATCCCCGACGAGGCCGAGGAGTGGATCGCGGCCAGCGAGCGCGAGGGCCTGGACCGGGTCTTCCTCGTCGCGCCGAGCTCCACGCCGGAGCGACTGTCTCTCGTGACCAAAGCCAGCCGTGGATTCGTCTACGCCGCCTCGACCATGGGTGTCACGGGGGAGCGGACCAGCGTCGGCTCCTCGGCTCGTGACCTCGTCGATCGCACCAAGGCCGTGACCGACCTGCCCGTGTGTGTCGGCCTCGGTGTCTCCAACGGCGACCAGGCCGCCGAACTCGCCCAGTACGCCGACGGCGTCATCGTCGGCACCGCCTTCGTCAGAACTCTCAGCGGTGACGGGGAACTCGGGGCCCGCCTCGACGCGTTGCGCGAGTTGACGACTGATCTGGCCAGGGGAGTGAGGGAAGGAGCGAGGTGAACACTCGTGTCGCGGACGGCCTCGGGCTGATCGCCCGTCTCGTCCTCGGCGCAGTCTTCCTCGTTGCCGGTGCCCTCAAGGTCACCACCCCCGAAGCGCTGGCCACGGCCACGCAGGCCTACCAGGTCCTCCCGCACGAGTTCGCGGCCTACGTCGGCTATGCCCTGCCCATCGTGGAGATCATCCTCGGGCTGCTGCTCATCCTGGGCCTGTTCACCCGGGCCTCGGCCGTGATCACCTCACTCCTCCTCGTCGCGTTCATCATCGGGATCGCCCAGGCGTGGGCTCGCGGTCTGACCATCGACTGCGGCTGCTTCGGCGGCGGCGGCCCGGTGGGCGCGAACGAAACCTCCTACCTGCCGCGCATCCTCGAGGACCTCGGGCTGCTCGCGTGCGGGCTGTGGCTCTCGTGGCGCCCGACCTCCCCGCTGGCCCTCGAACGCGCGCTGTTCGGCTCGTCCGACCAGCCCAACTGACAATTTCCCCACCATCCGTTGCACAAGGAGCCGAGCACCATGGCGAAGAAGATGACAGGCCCGGCCAGTGCGCGCCAGGCGAAGATCGAGGCGGCCCGCAAGAACAGCGGTGCCGGTGTCAGCAAGATCATCGTCGCCGCAGTGGTCGTCGTCGTCGCGATCATCGCGGTCGTCGGGGGAGTGGTCATCGCCCAGCAGAAGAAGCAGGACCGGGTGGGCACGAGCACGGCGGTCCCGGCCGCGGCTGGTGCCATGGGCGAGGGCTTCGTCGCCAACAAGGACGTCACCCTTGTTGCCGGTGCCCCGACCCTCGATGTCTACGAGGACTTCCAGTGCCCGGCGTGCGCCCAGTTCGAGGCAATCATGGGGAGCACCATCACCGACCTCGCCCAACAGGGCAAGATCAAACTCGTGTACCACCTCAAGACGATCATCGACGGCAACACCGGCACCACCCACTCGTTGACGATGGGCAATGCCGCAATGTGTGCTGCCGACGCGGGCAAGTTCCAGCCCTTCCACGACGACGTCTACGCCAACATGCCCGCGCAGGAGGGTGAGGGCTGGACCCAGGCGCAGACCAAGGCCTTCGCCGCAAAGGCCGGCATCACGGGCGCGGCCCTGGACACCTGGACGACCTGTGTCGACGAGAAGAAGTACACCAAGTACGTCCAGTCGACCGAGGACGCGTCGAACAGGGCCGGGATCACGGGGACGCCGACCATCGCTCTGGCCGGTCAGACGCTCGACCTCCAGCAGGTGGGCGACGCCAAGGGACTCCTCGCAGCCATCGAAGCGGCCACCAAGTGATGTTCCCCGCGAGCATGCCGAGCCCCACCGCCGGCGTCCTCCACCTCGGCCCGCTCCCGATCCGCGGCTATGCGCTGTGCATCCTGCTCGGCATCGTCGTCGCCGTCTGGGCGACGGATCGCCGTCTGCGCGACCGCGGAGGTGAGCCGGGGCAGGCACTGGACGTCGCGGCATACGCCGTCGTGTCCGGCATCATCGGCGGTCGGCTCTATCACGTCATCACCACGCCCGGCCCCTACTGGGGCAAGGACGGCCACCCCATCGACGCGCTCAAGATCTGGGAGGGCGGCCTCGGCATCTGGGGAGCCGTGGCTCTCGGTGCGCTCGGTGCGTGGTTCGGCTGCCGCCGGGTCGGTGTGAGATATCTCGACTTCGCCGACGCCGCAGCTCCGGGCATCGCGGTGGCGCAGGGCATCGGCCGTTGGGGCAACTGGTTCAACAACGAGCTCTACGGCGGACCGACGGACCTGCCCTGGGGCCTCGAGATCCACAAGTGGGACGCCTCGGCAGGCCGAGCCGTCACCGACGCCAACGGCGACGCGATCGTCCAGGGCGTCTACCACCCGACGTTCCTCTACGAAGCCATCTTCGTCATGCTCCTGGCGGTGGCCCTGCTGCTCATCGAGCGCCGTCGTTCGCTGGCTCCGGGGCAGCTGTTCGGGCTCTACATCGCGGGCTATCCGATCGGTCGGATCATCATCGAGAAGATGCGCACCGACGAGGCCGAACTCATCTGGGGACAGCGCCTCAACGTCTGGACGAGCCTCGTCGTGTTCGTCATTGGCATCGCGATCGTGGTCCACACCGGTCGACGGGCCCGAACCAAGGCCGAGGCGACACCCCAACCATCCACGATGTGAGATACGTCCGCTCGCATTGCAAGACGCCGGTGGGATAGCATCCGTCGAAACGTGGCCAGCGTTGTCCGCGTCCGATGACCTTTCCGTGCCCGGTTCGTCGCGTTCTCGCGACCCTGGCCCCGACTCCCTGAGGACGGTGACCCGACGTGTCTCCGACGCGCTTCTCCGCCCACCCGGCCGACACCGGTCTCTACCGGCGCGCCCACGAACACGATGCGTGTGGTGTCGCGATGGTGGCGACCATGCGAGGCACGGCTGGCCACGACATCGTCGAGCACGCCCTCACGGCGCTGCGCAACCTCGACCACCGTGGTGCCACCGGCGCCGACCCGCTCGTCGGTGACGGCGCGGGCATCCTCACCCAGCTGCCGGATGCGTTCTTCCGTGCCGTTCTGGACGTCGACCTTCCGGTCGCGGGTGCGTATGCCGCGGGCATGGCCTACCTGCCCGCCGACGAGTCCGAGCGTCTCGCTGCCGAGCAGCGGATCGGTCAGATCGCCTCCGAGGAGGGTCTCGAGGTCCTCGCGTGGCGCGACGTGCCCGTCACGCCCGATCTCGTCGGGGACGCTGCGCGAGCCTGTATGCCGGTCTTCCGCCAGGTCTTCGTCGCGGCTCCCGACGGCGCTGTCTCGGGTATCGAGCTCGACCGCCTCGCCTTCTGTCTGCGCAAGCGTGCCGAGCGCGAGGTGGAGGTCTACTTCCCGTCGCTGTCGGCCCGCACCATCGTCTACAAGGGAATGCTGACCACCGGTCAGCTCGAGCCGTTCTTCCCCGACCTGTCGGACGAGCGCTTCGCGAGCGAGCTGGCCCTGGTCCACTCGCGCTTCTCCACCAACACCTTCCCGAGCTGGCCGCTGGCCCACCCCTACCGCCTCATGGCGCACAACGGTGAGATCAACACCGTCAAGGGCAACCGCAACTGGATGCGCGCCCGCGAGAGCCAGCTCGTGTCCGACACGTTCAGCGGCGACCTCGACCGGCTCTTCCCGATCTGTACGCCGGACGCCTCGGACTCGGCGAGCTTCGACGAGGTGCTCGAGCTCATCCACCTCGGCGGTCGCTCCCTGCCGCACGCCGTGCTCATGATGATCCCGGAGGCGTGGGAGAACCACGCCGAGATGGATCCGGCCCGGCGCGCGTTCTACGAGTTCCACTCGACCTTCATGGAGCCGTGGGACGGCCCCGCCTGTGTCGCCTTCACCGATGGCACCCTCATCGGTGCGGTCCTCGACCGCAACGGCCTGCGTCCCGGTCGCTACTGGGTCACCGAGGACGGCCTCGTCGTCCTCGCCTCGGAGGCCGGTGTCCTCGACCTTCCGGCCGAGAAGGTCGTCAAGCGCGGCCGTCTCCAGCCGGGTCGCATGTTCCTCATCGACACCGCTGCCGGCCGCATCGTCAGCGACGACGAGGTCAAGTCCGAGCTGGCTGCCGAGAACCCCTACGAGGAGTGGCTGCACGCCGGCCTGCTCTCGTTGGAGGACCTGCCCGAGCGCGAGCACATCATCCACACGGCTGCCTCCGTGGCCCGTCGTCAGCGCACCTTCGGCTACACCGAGGAAGAGCTCAAGATCCTCCTCGCGCCGATGGCCCGCACCGGTGGTGAGGCGCTGGGATCCATGGGCACCGACACACCCGTCGCGGTCCTCTCGGACAAGCCGCGTCTGCTCTTCGACTACTTCACCCAGCTCTTCGCGCAGGTGACGAACCCGCCGCTCGACGCGATCCGCGAGGAGCTCGTCACCTCGCTCGGCACGGTCATCGGTCCCGAGGGCAACATGCTCGAGGCCACCCCGGTGCACGCCCGCCAGGTCGTCCTGCCCTTCCCGGTCATCGACAACGACGAGCTGTCCAAGATCGTGCACATCAACGCCGACGGCGACCTGCCCGGCTACGCCACCCACGTCGTCCGCGGCACCTACAAGGTCGACGAGGGTGAGCCTGCCCTGCGCAGCCGCCTCGACGAGATCTTCACCGAGGTCAGCGAGGCCATCGCCCGCGGTGCGCGGTTCGTCGTGCTCTCCGACCGTGACTCCGACCGTGACCACGCGCCGATCCCGTCGCTGCTCCTCACCTCAGCGGTGCACCACCACCTCATCCGTGAGAAGACCCGCAACATGGTCGGCCTGCTGGTCGAGGCCGGTGACGTGCGCGAGGTGCACCACGTCGCGCTGCTCGTCGGTTTCGGCGCGGCCGCGATCAACCCCTACCTCGCCATGGAGACCGTCGAGGACATGGTCCGCACCGGCGCCGTCACCGGCGTCACCGCGGAGCAGGCCGTCAAGAACCTCATCAAGGCTCTGGGCAAGGGCATCCTCAAGGTCATGTCCAAGATGGGCATCTCCACCGTGGCGTCCTACCGGGGCGCCCAGGTCTTCGAGGCCCTCGGCCTCTCGCAGGAGCTCGTCGACGAGTACTTCACCGGCACGGTGTCGCAGCTCGGCGGTATCGGTCTCGACGTCATTGCCGCAGAGACAGCGGCACGGCACGACTCGGCATACCCGACTGACGGGGTGATCCTCTCCCACCGCAAGCTGCGCGTCGGAGGTGAGTACCAGTGGCGTCGCGAAGGCGAGCCGCACCTCTTCGACCCGGACACGGTCTTCCGCCTGCAGCACGCCACGCGTTCGCGCCGCTACGACATCTTCAAGCAGTACACCGCGCGCATCGACGACCAGTCCGAGCGGCTCATGACGATCCGCGGGCTCTTCGAGCTCGGCGGCAAGAGCGAGCGCGAGCCGATCTCCATCGACGAGGTCGAGCCCATCAGCGAGATCGTCAAGCGCTTCAGCACCGGTGCCATGAGCTATGGGTCGATCAGCAAGGAGGCTCACGAGACCATGGCGGTCGCGATGAACCGCCTCGGTGGTCGCTCCAACACCGGCGAGGGTGGCGAGGACCTCGAGCGTCTGCTCGACCCCGAGCGTCGTTCGGCCATCAAGCAGGTGGCGTCGGGTCGCTTCGGTGTCACCTCGGCCTACCTCACGCACGCCGACGACATCCAGATCAAGATGGCGCAGGGTGCCAAGCCCGGCGAGGGCGGTCAGCTGCCCGGCCCCAAGGTCTACCCGTGGGTGGCGCGCACGCGTCACAGCACGCCCGGCGTCGGCCTCATCAGCCCGCCGCCGCACCACGACATCTACTCGATCGAAGACCTCGCGCAGCTGATCCACGACCTCAAGAACGCCAACCCGCAGGCGCGGATCCACGTGAAGCTGGTCTCCGAGATCGGGGTCGGCACGGTCGCGGCAGGGGTCTCCAAGGCCCACGCCGATGTCGTCCTCATCTCCGGTCACGACGGTGGCACCGGCGCCTCGCCGCTCACCTCGCTCAAGCACGCGGGCGGACCCTGGGAGCTCGGCCTCGCCGAGACCCAGCAGACGCTCGTCCTCAACGGGCTGCGCGACCGGATCGTCGTCCAGGTCGACGGCCAGATCAAGACCGGACGTGACGTCGTCATCGCTGCGCTGCTCGGCGCCGAGGAGTTCGGTTTCGCGACCGCACCCCTCGTCGTGAGCGGCTGCATCCTCATGCGCGTCTGCCACCTCGACACCTGTCCCGTCGGCATCGCCACCCAGAACCCCGAGCTGCGTGCGCGCTACTCCGGCAAGCCGGAGTTCGTCGAGACCTTCTTCGAGTACATCGCCGAGGAGGTCCGCGAGCACCTCGCGGCGCTGGGCTTCCGCAGCATCGACGAGGCGATCGGTCAGATCACCGCGCTCGACACGACCAAGGCCGTCGCCCACTGGAAGGCCGCCGGACTCGACCTCTCGCCGATCCTCGCCCAGGTCGAGAGCCCCGACGGCTCCGCCACACGGCACACGATCAGCCAGGACCACGGGCTCGAGAAGGCTCTGGACCACCAGCTCATCGCCCTCGCACGAGAGGCCATCGACGACGGCACCCCGGTGACCGGCACGGTGGCCGTGCGCAACGTCAACCGCACGGTCGGCACGATGCTCGGTCACGAGGTGACCCGGGTCCACTCCGGCGGGCTGCCCGACGACACGATCGACATCACCCTGAAGGGTTCGGCCGGCCAGAGCTTCGGCGCCTTCGTGCCCAAGGGTGTGACCCTGCGCCTCGTCGGTGACGCCAACGACTACGTCGGCAAGGGCCTGTCAGGTGGACGCATCGTCGTCGCTCCCGACCCGAGCTCGCCGCTCACGGCCGAGGACAACGTCATCGCCGGCAACGTCATCGGCTACGGCGCGACCTCCGGCGAGATCTTCCTGCGCGGACGCGTCGGTGAGCGGTTCTGCGTGCGCAACTCCGGCATCACCGCTGTCGTGGAGGGTGTGGGCGACCACGGCCTCGAGTACATGACCGGCGGAACCGTGCTCATCCTCGGATCGACCGGACGCAACGTCGCGGCCGGTATGTCCGGTGGTGTCGCCTACGTGCTCGATCTCGACGCCTCCCGGGTCAACGCCGAACTCGTCGACGTCTCTCCCTTGCGGGACAGCGACATCGAGGTCGTGCGTGACCTGCTCGAACGTCATCGCGGCCACACCGGTTCGGCCGTGGCCACCCATCTGCTCGAGGACTGGCAGGCCGCGCGTCAGCGCTTCTCCCTCGTCCTTCCCCGCGACTACCAGCGAGTCCTCGACGTGCGCGCCGCTGCCGAGGCCGAGGGCCTCGACCTCGACGGCGCCGAGGTCTGGGACCGAATCATGGAGGCTTCCCGTGGCTGACCCCCAAGGCTTTCTCAAGAACCGTGAGCGTGAGCTCCCGGCTCGTCGTCCCGTGCCCGTCCGCATCAAGGACTGGCGTGAGGTCTACGAGGAGCAGGAGCTCGGCCAGCTCCAGACGCAGGCCGGTCGCTGCATGGACTGCGGCATCCCGTTCTGTCACAGCGGCTGCCCGCTCGGCAACCTCATCCCCGAGTGGAACGACCTCGCCTGGAAGGGTGACTGGCGTTCCGCGATCGAGCGGCTCCACGCGACCAACAACTTCCCCGAGTTCACCGGTCGCCTCTGCCCGGCGCCCTGCGAGACCGCCTGCGTGCTCGGCATCAACCAGCCCGCAGTGACGATCAAGCAGGTCGAGGTCACGACGATCGAGAAGGCCTTCGCCGACGGGGGAGTCGCTCCCCGTCCGCCGGAGCGCCTGTCCGGCAAGACCGTCGCCGTGGTCGGCTCCGGCCCGGCAGGTCTCGCCGCCGCCCAGCAGCTCACCCGCGCCGGTCACACCGTCGCGGTCTACGAGCGCGCCGACCGCCCCGGCGGCCTGCTCCGCTACGGCATCCCCGAGTTCAAGATGGAGAAGTCGGTCGTCGACCGTCGCCTCCAGCAGATGCAGGCCGAGGGCACGCGTTTCCGCAGCTCTGTCGATGTCGGTGCCGATGTCACGTGGGAGCAGCTTCGGGCCCGCTACGACGCGGTGGTCATCGCCATGGGCGCGACCGTGCCCCGTGACCTCGACGTGCCCGGCCGCCACGAGGCCACCGGCGTCCTCCAGGCCATGGACTTCCTGCCGCCCGCCAACCGCGTGGCGCTGGGCGAGACCGTCGACGGCCAGGTGACGGCCGAGGGCAAGGACGTCATCGTCATCGGTGGCGGCGACACCGGCGCCGACTGCATCGGCACGTCGCACCGCCAGGGTGCCAAGTCCGTCACGAGCCTCGAGATCATGCCGCAGCCGGGGGAGGAGCGCGCCCCGGGTCAGCCGTGGCCGACCTACCCCATGACCTTCCGTGTCGCTTCCGCTCACGAGGAGGGCGGCGAACGCCTGTATGCCGTGAGCACCCAGGAGGTCGTCACCGACGACGAGGGTCGCGTCAGTGGTCTGCGGGTCCACGAGGTTCGTCGCGGCGAGAACGGCTTCGAGCCGGTCGAGGACACCGAGAAGGTCCTGCCGGCGCAGCTCGTGCTGCTCGCCATGGGCTTCCTCGGGCCGCAGACCGAGACCCTCGTGGCCCAGCTCGGTGTCGAGCTGGACGAGCGTTCCAACGTGCGTCGCGGGTCTGACTACATGTCGACGGTGCCCGGTGTCTTCGTTGCGGGCGACGCCGGTCGCGGTCAGTCGCTCATCGTCTGGGCCATCGCCGAGGGTCGGGCAGCCGCCCACCACGTCGATGCCTGGCTGTCGGGGAAGCCGTCGCGCCTGCCGCGTCCGGTCAACCCGACGGACCGCCCTCTCACTGTGTGACCCCGATCACGGCGCAACCGTTCTCGCAGATAGGCTGACGATCATGCGCCGCGCCAAGATCGTCTGCACCCTGGGTCCTGCCACATCCTCTCCCGAACAGCTCCGCGAACTGGTCAGTGCGGGGATGGATGTGGCCCGGTTCAACCTCTCCCACGGTGACCTCGAGGACCACGCCAAGGTCTACATGGATGTGCGTCGCGCGAGCGACGAGCTGGGTCACGCGGTCGGCATCCTCGCCGACCTGCAGGGCCCCAAGATCCGCACCGGCCGGTTCAAGGACGGCTCCGTCATGCTCGAGAACGGCGCGCGGTTCACCATCACCAACCGCGACGTCGAGGGCAACAACGACGAGGTCGGCACGACGTATGCCGGTCTTCCGGGAGACGTCTCTGCCGGCGACTCGATCCTCATCGACGACGGCAAGCTCGCGCTCACCGTGCTCGAGTCCACCGACACCGACATCCTCTGCGAGGTCGTCGAGGGTGGGGTGCTCAGCAACAACAAGGGGATCAACGTCCCCGGTGCCGCCATGAGCGTCCCGGCCCTGTCCGAGAAGGACGAGGAGGACCTGCGCTGGGCCCTCGGCATCCGGGTCGACATGATCGCGCTCTCGTTCGTGCGCAGCGCCGCCGACATCGAGCCGGTCCACCGGATCATGGACGAGATGGGCGTGCGCATCCCCGTCATCGCCAAGATCGAGAAGCCCCAGGCCGTCGACAACCTCGACGAGATCGTGCGGGCCTTCGACGGACTGATGGTTGCCCGTGGCGACCTCGGCGTGGAGATGCCCCTCGAGACCGTGCCCCTCGTCCAGAAGCGGGCCTGCGAGCTCGGCCGGCGCCAGGCCAAGCCGGTCATCGTCGCGACCCAGGTCCTCGAGTCGATGATCACCAACAGCCGACCCACTCGCGCCGAGGCCTCCGACGCCGCCAACGCCGTCCTCGACGGCGCCGACGCGCTCATGCTCTCGGGGGAGACGAGCGTGGGTGCGCACCCGATCGAGGCCGTCACGACCATGGCCCGCATCATCGAGAACACCGAGGAGCACGGCCTCGGCCGGATCCAGCCGCTCGACACCAAGCCGCGCACCAAGGGCGGCGCGGTGACGGCCGCCGCCGCCGAGATCGGCGAGCTCCTCGGCTGCAAGTACCTCATCACCTTCACCGTGAGCGGTGACTCATCCCGCCGGCTCGCGCGGGTGCGGCCACGGATCCCCATGCTGGCCTTCACCCCGCACCAGTGGACCCGTTCGCAGCTCGCGCTCACGTGGGGCGTCGAAACCTTCATCACGGCGCCGAGCCGCGGCACACCGACCAGTTCGCCATGCAGGTCGACGAGGAGCTGCTCGCGTGTGGCAAGGCGAAGGAGGGCGACCTCGTCGTCATCGTCGCCGGCTCGCCCCCCGGCATCCCCGGCTCGACCAACGCCCTGCGGATCCACCGCATCGGTGACGCCAAGAACAGGGTGGCGCCGGCCTACGGCGATCTCGCGGGTTCCTCGCAGTGACGAGTGGAGGGGCTGCGCACGCAGCCCCGCCACCGCCGTTAGAATGGTTCCGCACGCCCGCCGGGGTGGTGGAATGGCAGACACGGAGCACTCAAAATGCTTTGCTCGAAAGGGCGTGCGGGTTCAAGTCCCGCCCTCGGCACCAACGGATTTCGCTGGCTGAGTCGTCAGACGACCTCGCGCAACGCGCCGGTCTCGACCTCGTAGACGAAGCCGCGGACGCTGTCCTTCTTGGGGATGAACGGTCGTTCTCCGGACGAGTGGTGGGTGGTTGAGGTCGGGCTTGCGCGGGCCACGTGCGGCGTCCCCTAGGCTGACCCCGTGAGCACAGCGACCCCCGAACCCCCCGCGACGCCAGAGAGCCCTCGCGTCGCCAAGCGGATCCTCGTCGCCGAGGACGAGGCCATCATCCGGCTCGACCTGGCCGAGATGCTCGGGGAGGCCGGCTACGAAGTCGTCGGCCAGGCCAGCAACGGTGAGCAGGCAGTCGAGATGGCCACCTCCTTGCGCCCCGACCTCGTCATCATGGACGTGAAGATGCCCGTCATGGATGGCATCACGGCGGCCGAGCAGATCGGCAAGGAGCGCATCTGCCCCGTCGTCATGCTCACGGCCTTCAGCCAGACCGAGCTCGTCGAGCGCGCCCGTGACGCCGGCGTCATGGCCTACATCGTCAAGCCGTTCACGGCGACCGACGTCGTGCCGGCCATCGACATCGCGCTGTCCCGCTGGGGTGAGCTCAAGACCCTCGAGTCCGAGGTCGCCGATCTCGGGGAGCGCCTCGAGACCCGCAAGTCCGTCGACCGCGCCAAGGGCGTGCTCATGGCCAAGCTCAAGATCACCGAGTCCGAGGCCTTCCGCTGGATCCAGAAGACCGCCATGGACCGTCGCATGGGCATGAAGGAGGTCTCGGACGCCGTCGTCGCCGGGATGGAAAAGGCCTGACGCACCTTCGGTGCGACGATCGCGTATGCCGGCCGGCCGGCATACGCGCGCATCTCACCTGAGTGAGATGACCAGCTGCGTGAGCAGCGGAGCCACGATGAGCGCGGGCAGCATGTCCGCGACGGGCACGTCCTTGATGCGCAGCAGACGCATGCCGATGCCCGCGAGCATCAGCCCGCCGGTGGCCGTGAGGGCCAGGATGTGCGGCTCGGGCAGCACCGAGCCGAGCAGGACGCCGACGACGGTCAGGGCGCCCTGAACGACAGCGACCGACACCGCGGACAGCAACACCCCCACGCCGAACGTCGAGGCGAAGGCCAGGGCCGCGAAGCCGTCGAGGACGGACTTCAGCAGCAGCTGGTCGATGCCGCGACCCAGTCCGTCGGAGAGTGACCCGAGGATCGTCAGTGGCCCGACGCAGAAAAGCAGTGAGGCACCCAGCCAGCCCTTCGATGAACTTCTCGCGGGCAGTCGTCCCATGAGTCGCGCCATCGACCGGATCCACGTCGTCGACGTCGGCCAGGGCGGGGGAGCGGCGCGCGAACCACGCCTCGACGATGCCGGCGAGCGACTCGAGCCGGTCGCCGATGCGCAGGAGGGATCCGGCGATCGAGCCGATGAGGAGCGAGCCGAGGACGATGAGGACTGGTGCGCCGGTTCCGGTGGCGTCGGAAAGCACCTTGTCGGTGACGCTGACTGCCGACAGCCCCGCCATGAGCAGCGTCGTGAGCCCGAGGCAGTCAGTGACGACCGAGCGAGTGCGGTCCGGGAAGCGGTGTCCCACAGCCATACCGAGCAGTGCGCCGACGATGACGGTGGCGACGTTGATGACTGTCCCGAGGCCGGGAAACGAGGGATCCACGGCCGTGACTCTACGACCATCTTCAACCAAGTTGCCCAAGACCTACCGCGACAGGCTACGGACCCGTAGGGTCGGGACGTCAACCGCGCAGGGGGCTGTGAGGTCGAGGAGGCGCCGGTGGCGCGCAGCATGGTCGAGGTCACAGCTGTCCCACGGGACGAGCTGCGAGACTTCGTTGGACTGTGGTTGGCATCCAAGATCGATGCCGGAGTGCCGCTTGAAGTGGCCACGCGCTTTGCCAACGACGGACGGTTGGAGCTCGCGCTGGGGCGCCCCGACGTCTATGCCCACGTGGCGCGCATCGACGGTCGGCCGGTCGGCTACGTCGTCACCACCGAGAACCCGTTCGGGCTCCAGCCCGAGCCCGAGATCGCCATCGAACTCCTCTTCGTCGACCCGGGCGTCCCGCCGCCACGGTGTGGCCCGGGCCCTGCTGTCGGCGGTCGCGTCGTTGGCCGAACGCGCCGGGTCAGAGGTCGTCGTCAGCAACGTCCCGACGCAGAGCCGTGAGGCCCACCGCTTCTTTGCACGTCTCGGCTTCTCGTCGGTCCTGGTGCGCCGGGTCGTCGGCACGACCCACCTGCGGCGCCGCCTCGCCCCTCAGGGCAGCGTCGTCAACGCCACGGTCGACCAGTTGATCCGGCGCCGCCGGTCGCTGCGCTCGATGGCCTCCCGCGCCAGCTGACACGCACCAGTCGAGAGGAGAGAACACGCCGTATGCCGGCCGGCATACTCGGCGTGTTCTGTCCTCTCGACTGGGTGGGGCGAGACTTTCAGGCGCCGGGCGGTGCCTGACGGATGAGGCACGTGAGACGTGACGTGCAGACGCGCTTGCCGTCCTCGTCGCTCACGACGATCTCCCACGCGCTCAGCGTGTTGCCGACGGAGATGGGTGTCGCGACGCCGGTGACGAGCCCGGCGCGGGCCGCGCGGTGGTGGGTCGCGTTGATGTCAGTGCCGACGACGATCCGATCCTTGCCGGCGTGGAGCGCGGCACCGATGGATCCGAGGGTCTCGGCCAACACGACCGACGCCCCACCGTGGAGCAGTCCGTAGGGCTGGGTGTTGCCCTCGACCGGCATCGTCGCGACGACGCGCTCCATCGTGGCCTCGGTGACCTTGATGTCCATGCGGTGCAGGAGTGAGGTCGGGTTCTGGGCCGCCATCTGCTCCACGAACGGCATGAGGTCCTGGGCGGTGGTGTCTGGTTCGTTGCTCACGTGTGGTCGCCTTCACTGGTGTCGGGGGTTGGCCATAGGCTGCCACGCGTGAGTCGCCTCCTTGTTCTTGACGGTCATTCCCTTGCCTATCGCGCGTTCTTCGCCCTCCCGGTGGAGAACTTCTCGACGAGCACGGGTCAGCACACCAACGGCGTCT
This sequence comes from uncultured Actinomycetota bacterium, assembly GCA_963807825.1. Taxonomy (GTDB): domain Bacteria; phylum Actinomycetota; class Actinomycetes; order Actinomycetales; family Dermatophilaceae; genus Knoellia. The sequence goes on along the minus strand of CAWEDC010000009.1, from coordinate 3,016 downwards.
ACGGCTTCACGTCGATGCTCATCAACGTGTTGCGCGACGAGGACCCCACTCACGTCGCCGTCGCGTTCGACGTGTCGCGCAAGACGTTCCGCTCCGAGGAGTACGCCGACTACAAGGCCACGCGTTCCGCCACCCCGAGCGAGTTCCAGGGGCAGGTCGCGCTGGTCCGCGAGGTGCTCGATGCGCTGCGGATCAAGCACGTGCAGGTCGACGGGTTCGAGGCCGACGACGTCATCGCGACGTTGACGACGATGGCCGAGGCCGAGGGCATGGAGGTCGTCATCGTCACGGGTGACCGCGACGCCTTCCAGCTCGTGACCGACAACGTCTCGTTGATCTATCCCGTGCGCGGGGTCTCCGACGTGTGGCGGATGGACCCCAAGGCCGTCGAGGAGAAGTACCTCGTGGCGCCCGAGCGCTACAGCGACCTCGCCGCCCTCGTCGGTGAGACGAGCGACAACCTCCCGGGCGTCCCCGGGGTCGGACCCAAGACGGCCGCCAAGTGGCTCGGTCTCTACGGCGACCTCCAGGGCGTGGTCGCCCACGCCGACGAGATCAAGGGCAAGGCCGGGGAGTCCCTGCGCGAACACCTCAACGGTGTCCTGCGCAACCGTCGCCTCAACCAGCTCGTGCGTGACCTCGCGCTGCCCGTGACGATCGCCGACCTCGAGCGCGCGACGTGGGACCGCGAAGAGGTCCACAAGGTCTTCGACGGCCTCGAGTTCCGCGTCCTGCGCGACCGCCTCTTCGAGACCTTCGACGCTGCTCCCGACGAGGCCGAGGGTGGCTTCGACCTCGACGCCTCCGTCCTGGCCTCCGCCGACGTCAAGCCGTGGCTCGACGAGCACGCGACGACCGAGCCGACCGGCGTTCACGTCGTCGGCGCCTGGGGTCGTGGGACGGGGGACGTCACGGCGGTGGGCCTGGCCACGGCAGGTGACGCGGCGGCATACATCGATGTCACCGAACTCGACGAGGACGGCGAGCAGGCGCTCGCCGACTGGCTGGCGGACGCTGCGCGTCCCAAGATCCTGCACGACGCCAAGGGCCCGATGCATGCCTTGCAGGCGAGGGGTATGCCGCTCGCGCGGAGTCACGATGGACACCGCCCTTGCCGCGTATCTCGTGAAGCCCGACCAGCGCAGCTTCGACCTCGCCGACCTCGTCGTCCGTCACCTCGGGCGCGAGCTCAAGGCGGAGGAGCACGCCGGCGGACAGGGCCTGCTCGACTTCGACACCGACGACGAGGTGGTCGGTCAGGACGCGATGGTGCGGGCCCGCGCCGTCCTCGACCTGTCGGTGCCGCTGAGCGAACAGCTCGAGGCGACCGGCGGCACCGAGCTGCTGCGTGACATCGAGCTGCCGCTCGTCGACATCCTGGGCGCGATGGAGCGCACCGGGATCGCCGTCGACACCGACGCGCTCAGCGCGCTCGAGGCCGACTTCGACGCGAAGGTGCGCGAGGCGCAGCTCGACGCCTACGACGCCATCGGTGGCGACGAGATCAACCTCGGCTCGCCCAAGCAGCTGCAGACCGTCCTCTTCGAGACGCTCGGTCTGCCCAAGACGCGCAAGACCAAGACCGGCTACACGACCGACGCCGATGCGCTCACCGACCTCTACGCCAAGACCGAGCACCCGTTCCTCGAGGCGATGCTGCGTCACCGCGACGCCATGCGCCTGCGGGTCACGGTCGAGGGGCTCATCAAGGCGGTGGCCGAGGACCAGCGGATCCACACGACCTACATCCAGACGATCGCCGCGACCGGTCGCCTCAGCTCGACCGACCCCAACCTCCAGAACGTGCCGATCCGCACCGAGGCCGGCCGCCGCATCCGCGAGGTCTTCGTCGTGGGCAAGGGCTACGAGTCGCTGATGTCGGCCGACTACAGCCAGATCGAGATGCGGATCATGGCGCACCTCTCCGGCGACGAGGGCCTCATCGAGGCGTTCCGGACGGGCGAGGACCTCCACCGCTTCGTCGGCGCGCGCGTCTTCGGGGTCGAGCCCGAGGACGTCACGGCCGAGATGCGCAGCAAGGTCAAGGCGATGAGCTACGGCCTCGCCTACGGCCTGTCGGCGTTCGGGCTGTCCAAGCAGCTGACCATCTCGACCGGGGAGGCGCAGGGGCTCATGGACGAGTACTTCGCGCGCTTCGGCGGGGTGCGCGACTACCTGCGCGAGATCGTGGCGGAGGCCCGGGCGACCGGCTACACCGCAGACCATGCTCGGCCGCCGCCGCTACCTGCCCGACCTCACGAGCGACAACCGCCAGCGGCGCGAGAGGTGCCGAGCGGATGGCGCTCAACGCACCCATCCAGGGCTCCGCCGCCGACATCATCAAGCTCGCGATGAAGGGCGTCGACTCGGCGCCCTGCGCGAGTCGGGCGCGAAGTCACGCATGCTCCTCCAGGTGCACGACGAGCTCGTGCTCGAGGTGGCGCCGGGCGAGCGCGACGACGTCGAGGCGCTGGTGCGCAAGGAGATGGGGCGCGCCATCGAGATGGACGTCCCGCTCGACGTCAGCGTGGGCCTGGGCCACAGCTGGCACGACGCCGCCCACTGACCGCTCCGTCGCCGCGGCCGAGGTCGGGCCCAGCGAAGATCGGCGTTCCTGAGTCCGAGGGGCGCCAGCGGTCGTAGCCTGCGGTCATCGGCATGCGTGGTCGATCTGGGCACCTGTGCCGCTCGACGGACGGAGCGCGCCGTGTGGATTGCCCGAGTCACCAACATCGCCATCGGCGCCCTGACGCTGGTCGTGAGCTTCGTGGCGTCGTTGTGGCGCTACAACAGTGAGCGCAGCCATCAGTCCGTCGATCATCCTGACCTCGGCGATCTTCGGCTTCGTGGCGATCACCCTGGTCATCACCCTGCGCCGGGGCACGACGTCAGCGATCACGCCCGGGAACGCGGGCATGGTCTGGCTCGTGCTCCTGCTGCTCACCACGGCTGCCACGTGGGAGCTCATCCCATCGCCGAATCGTCCGTTCATCGGCATCTTCCTGGCGCTCATCGC
>CAWEDC010000008.1:0-152209 GCA_963807825.1 uncultured Actinomycetota bacterium | reverse complement strand
CGTGGGTCGCCGAGCACCCGGAGTGGTTCACGACGCGCGCCGACGGGACCATCGCCTTTGCCGAGAACCCGCCGAAGAAGTACCAGGACATCTATCCGCTGAACTTCGACAACGACCCGGCCGGGGCCTACGCCGAGATGCGCCGGATGATCCAGGTCTTGATCGATCACGGCGTCACGCTCTTCCGCGTCGACAACCCGCACACGAAGCCAGTTGAGTTCTGGCAGTGGCTGATTCAGGATGTCGCCCCGACCACCCCGAGATCATCTGGCTGTCCGAGGCGTTCACGAAGCCGGCGATGATGCGCACTCTCGCCAAGGCCGGGTTCCAGCAGAGCTACACCTACTACGCGTGGCGCAACACCAAGCCCGACCTCGAGGAGTACGTCACCGAGCTCGCGACCGAGACCGCGCACTACATGCGGCCGAGCTTCTGGCCGACGACGCACGACATCCTCACGCCCTACATGCAGTTCGGCGGACCGGCCGCGTGGAAGCTGCGCGCGGCGCTCGCCGGAACGCTCGTCCCGACCTACGGCATCTACACCGGCTACGAGCTCATGGAGCACGTCGCCCGCCCCGGCGCCGAGGAGCAGATCGACAACGAGAAGTACCAGTACCGCAACCGGCGCTGGGAGGACTACGAGCCCGGCGGCGCCCGCGAGGGTCAGTCGCTCGCCTGGTATCTCCGCCGGCTCAACGAGATCCGGCGCGCGCACCCCGCCCTGCACTGGCTGCGCAACATCACGTTCCACCACGCCGACGACGAGAACATCATCGTGTTCAGCAAGCGTCGCGCCGTCCCCGCCGACGAAGCCACCGGCACCCCCGCCCACGAGGACGTCGTCATCGTCATCGCCAACCTCGACCCGCACAGCACCCGCTGGAGCCGCGTCGTCTTCGACATGCCGGCCCTCGGGCTGCACCCCGACGAGGGTTTCCGCGCGCACGACCTCATCACCGACACGTGGTGGGACTTCCTGCGCGAGGCCATCGTCCAACTCGGCCCCGACCACGAGCCGGTCCACATCATCGAGCTGAAGAGGTACTGAGGAGTGACGACCACGCAAGGACTTGGCCTGAACCAGCCGGGACTCAAGCACGACCCCGAGTGGTTCAAGACGGCCGTCTTCTACGAGGTGCTCGTGCGCGCCTTCGGGGACTCCAACGGCTCCGGCGCCGGCGACTTCCAAGGGGTGATCAACCGCCTCGACTACCTCCAGTGGCTCGGCGTCGACTGCCTGTGGCTGCCGCCGTTCTATGCCAGCCCGCTGCGTGACGGCGGCTACGACATCGCCGACTACACCCAGGTCCTGCCCGAGTTCGGGACGCTGCCCGAGTTCCAGCAGCTCGTCACCGAGGCGCACGCGCGCGGCATCCGGATCATCACCGACTTCGTCATGAACCACACGAGCGACCAGCACCCGTGGTTCCAGGCGTCGCGCTCGGACCCCGACGGCGACTACGGCGACTTCTACGTCTGGTCCGACACCGACGACAAGTACACCGACTCCCGCATCATCTTCATCGACACCGAGACGTCGAACTGGACCTTCGACCCGATCCGGCGGCAGTTCTTCTGGCACCGCTTCTTCGGCCACCAGCCGGACCTCAACTTCGAGAACCCCGCCGTCCACGAGGCGATGTTCGAGGTCGTCCGCTTCTGGATGGACATGGGCATCGACGGGTTCCGCCTCGACGCCGTCCCCTACCTCTACGAGGAGGAGGGGCACAACGGCGAGAACCACCCCAAGACGCACGCCTTCCTCGCCAAGCTCCGCAAGATGGTCGACGAGGAGTACCCCGGCCGCATCCTGCTCGCCGAGGCCAACCAGCCGCCGGCCGACGTCGTCGACTACTTCGGTTCCGACCGAAGAGCCCGAGTGCCAGATGTGCTTCCACTTCCCCGTCATGCCGATGCTCTACTACGCGATGCGCGACCAGAGGGCGCAGCCGATCATCGACGTCCTCGCCTCGACGCCCGACATCCCGGCGGGCACCCAGTGGGGCACGTTCCTGCGCAACCACGACGAGCTCACCCTCGAGATGGTGACGCCGGAGCAGCGCGCCACGATGTACGGCTGGTACGCCCCTGACCCGCGCATGAAGGCCAACGTCGGCATCCGTCGGCGACTCTCCCCCCTGCTCGACAACTCGCGCCCCGAGATCGAGCTCATCCACGCGCTTGTTGCTCTCGCTGCCCGGCTCCCCCTGCCTCTACTACGGCGACGAGATCGGCATGGGCGACAACATCTGGCTCAACGACCGCGACGCCGTGCGCACCCCGATGCAGTGGACGCCGGACCGCAATGCCGGCTTCTCCGCAGGCCGATCCGGGCAAGCTCTATCTCCCGGTGATCAGCTCGCTCGTCTACAACTACAACGGCGTCAACGTCGAGGCACAGATGGCGACCGGCCACTCGCTGCTGCACTGGATCCGCGGCATGCTCGGCGTCCGGCGGCTGCACCCGGCGTTCGGTCTGGGCGACTTCCACATCGCGCCCACCGACAACGAGTCGATCCTGGCCTACACCCGCTCCTTGGCCGGCAATCGCGACCACCGTGGCGAGACCCTGCTCTGCGTCAACAACCTCTCCGACAAGCCCCAGGCGGGCACGATCCAGCTGCCCGAGCACCTGGGCGAGAACGAGCTCTTCGACCTCTTCGGTGGCGCGAACTTCCCGTGGATCGCCGCCGACGGGCGCGTCACCTTCACCATGGGCAGCCGCGACTTCTTCTGGCTGCGCGTCGGTGACGAGAGTCGCCAGGAGGCGCAGGGTCGTGGCTGAGATCCACAAGGGCGCCAGCATCACGCCGACCAAGCTCGAGCTCATCGACGCGTGGATGGGAACACAACGTTGGTATGCCGCCAAGGGCACCTCACCGTCGGTGCGTCGCCTTGCGTCGTGGAGACTCGGCGACCCCGAGGGCGAGGTCGGCGTCGAGGTGCTCATCGTCGCCGATGACTCGGGCCCCTCGCCCATCACCTACCAGGTCCCGCTCACCTATCGGGCCGCGCCCGTGGCCGGTCTCGAAGGCGCTCTCGTCGGCCTCATGGAGCACTCGGTCCTTGGCACGCGGTGGGTCTACGACGCACCGCACGACCCGGTGTATGCCGCCCAGCTGCTCGAGCTTCTCCAGGGCCGGGTGCGTGCCGAGTCCACTGCCGCGAGTGACGCTTTCGACGACTCGGTCGTCGCGACTCCGGCGAGCACGTGGACCCGTTCGGTCACGGTGCAGGGCTCCAAGGTCCTCTCGGGCGAGCAGTCCAACACCTCCGTCATCCTCGACTGCGTCGATGCTGCCGGCGAGTCCGTTCCGGTCATCGTCAAGGTGTTCCGGATGCTTTCTGCCGGCGAGAACCCCGATGTGGTCCTCCAGTCGGCGCTCGTCGAGCACGGGTCCCGTCGGGTGCCCGCCGTCGTGGGGTCCGTGGCCGGGCAGTGGCCCGACGGCGGACACCGAAGGTGAGCGCACGGCATACGGGCACTTCGTCTTTGCGCAGGAGTTCCTGCCCGGCGTCGAGGACGCCTGGCGCGTCGCCCTCGAAGCGGTGCGCGCGGGCGAGGACTTCAGTGGTCCGGCACGCGCGCTCGGCGAGGCGACGGCCGAAGTCCACGCCATGCTGGCCGACGCCCTGGGTGTCACAGAGACGAGCCCCGAGGTGGCGCGCGAGATCGTCGCGGGGATGCGTGATCGCTATGCCGCGGCAGCCGCCGAAGTCAGCGCCCTGCACGACCATGACGATGCGGTCTCCGCGATCTTCGACGCCGCCGAGGGTGTGAATTGGCCTGCGCTGCAGCGGATTCACGGTGACTACCACCTCGGCCAGGTGTTGCACACGTCCGATGGTGGATGGGTGCTGCTCGACTTCGAGGGTGAGCCCCTGCGCCCGCTCGTGGAGCGCAACCAACCCGACCAGTGGATCCGCGACATCGCGGGGATGCTGCGCAGCTTCGACTACGCCGGAGGTGCCGTCGAACACTCCAGTGATGCGTCGGCGCGCGCCTGGGTGACCGACACGCAGCAGGCCTTCCTCGACGGCTACGCCGCCACCGCCGGAACGGATCCGCGCGATCGGCCCTCGCTGCTCGCGGCGTTCGAGCTCGACAAGGCGATGTACGAAGTCGTCTACGAAGTCCGCAACCGACCGTCGTGGGTCGACATCCCCCTGGCCGCCATCGAACGACTGGCAGCGGGCTTTGGCACGACCACGACGACCACGTCCAGCCCGTCCGCACCCCAGGAGGACACCCCGTGACCCCGACCCCTGCTCACGAAGTCAGCGGTGCGATCAGTGCCCTCATCCAGGGGCGACACCAACAACCCCACGACCTCCTCGGTCAGCACCTCGAGGACGGCGGGCTGCGCATCCGTGCCCTGCGGCCGATGGCGACCTCGGTGCGCGTGCGGTTCGAGGACGGCGAAGAGCTGACCCTCGACCACGAGGCCGAAGGCGTGTGGACGGCGGTGCGCGCTGGTGCCACCAAGACGATGGACTACCGGCTCCTGGTCGCGTGGGCCGACGGCATCGAGCACCTCCAGGACGACCCCTACCGCTTTGCGCCCACCCTGGGCGAGATCGACCTCCACCTCGTCGGCGAGGGCCGGCACGAGGAGCTGTGGACCGTCCTCGGGGCGCGGGTGCACGAGTACCCCGGCCCCATGGGGACCGTGCGCGGCACGTCGTTCGCGGTGTGGGCGCCGCGCGCCAAGGCCGTGCGTGTCGTCGGCGACTTCAACGGCTGGGACGGGCGGATCCACCCGATGCGCCTCATCGGTGCCAGCGGTGTGTGGGAGCTGTTCATCCCCGACCTCGGTGCCGGGTCGATCTACAAGTACGAGATCCGCGGCGCCGACGACATCGTGCGCGCCAAGGCCGACCCGATGGCGCGACGCACCGAGGTTCCGCCGCTGACCGGATCCGTCGTCGACGAGGCCCACCACCAGTGGGCCGACACGTCGTGGATGACGGCTCGTGCGGCGGGCAATCCGCACACCGGTCCGATGAGCGTCTACGAGGTCCACCTGGGCTCGTGGCGCCAGGGCCTGTCCTATCGTGACCTCGCCGAGCACCTCGTCAACTACGTCGTCGACCTCGGCTTCACGCACGTCGAGTTCATGCCGGTGATGGAGCACCCCTACGGTCCGTCGTGGGGCTATCAGGTGACCGGCTACTACGCGCCGACGTCGCGCTTCGGGACGCCGGACGACTTCAAGTTCCTCGTGGACACGTTGCACCAGGCCGGAATTGGCGTCATCCTCGACTGGGTTCCGGGGCACTTCCCACGGGACGAGTGGGCGCTGGCGCGCTTCGACGGGTTGCCGCTCTACGAGCACCCGGACCCCCGGCGAGGCGACCAGCCCGACTGGGGCACCCACATCTTCAACTTCGGCCGGCTCGAGGTCCGCAACTTCCTCGTCGCCAATGCGCTCTACTGGCTCGAGGAGTTCCACGTCGACGGCCTGCGGGTCGACGCCGTCGCCTCGATGCTCTATCTCGACTACTCCCGCAACGACGGCGAGTGGCTGCCCAACGTCCACGGCGGACGCGAGCACCTCGAGGCCATCGGACTGCTCCAGGAGACCAATGCCACGGCATACAAGCGGGTCCCCGGGATCGTCACGATTGCCGAGGAATCCACGTCCTGGCCCGGCGTCACCAAGGAGACGAGCGGTGGCGGTCTCGGGTTCGGTCTGAAGTGGAACATGGGCTGGATGAACGACACGCTGCGCTATCTCGCTGAGAAGCCGATCGACCGGCAGCACCACCACCACAAGCTGACCTTCGCGCTCATGTATGCCTTCAGCGAGAACTACCTCCTGCCGATCAGTCACGACGAGGTCGTCCACGGCAAGGGCTCGCTCGTCAACAAGGCGCCGGGCAACCGGACCGAGCAGCTCGCCACCGTGCGGGCGTTCCTCGCCTACATGTGGGCGCACCCGGGCAAGCAGCTGATCTTCATGGGGTGTGAGTTCGCGCAGCCCAGTGAGTGGGCCGACGGCAAGTCGCTCGACTGGTGGCTCCTCGACCAGCCCGGGCACTACCGCGTCCACAACCTCGTCAAGGAGCTCAACCGGGTCTACCGCGCCCACCCGGCGCTGTGGACGCTGGATGCGCAGTCGGCCGGGTTCGAGTGGCTCGACGCCGACGACAACCTCGGCAACACCTACTCGTTCGTGCGGTTCGAGGACGCCGGTCGCGAGACCGGTGACGTCGTCGCGGCGGTCGTGAACTTCGGCGGCGACTCCAAGGAGTGGCTGCGGGTCGGTGTGCCTCGCGGTGGCCGGTGGCAGGTGCTGCTCGACACGAGCGGCTACGACCAGCACGGCACGCCCAGTCAGGCCGGGCTCGAGTTCGACGCTGTCGAGGAACCCTGGAACAACCAACCCTTCCACGTGACGGTCCGGCTGGCCGGCCTCACGGCGATCTACCTCGCCCCGGTCGTCGACGAGCCAGCGCCCGAGGTGGCGCAGCCAGCCGTTGCCGAAGCCACACCCGTTGTCGAGCCGAAGCTCGTGACCCAGGAGGAAGCCAAGTGACCGATTCCCGTGCAGGACAGCTCGCCCAGCCCTCCGACCTTGTCGACCTTCCTCATCTGGTCACGGCGTACTACGAGCTGAAGCCCGACCCGGACAACATCGACCAGCAGGTCGCGTTCGGCACCTCAGGACACCGCGGCTCGTCACTCAACACCGCGTTCAACGAGGACCACATCCTCGCGACGACGCAGGCGATCGTCGACTACCGGAAGTCCCAGGGCTTCGATGGTCCCCTCTTCATCGGTCGTGACACCCACGGGCTGTCCGAGCCGGCCTGGGCCTCCGCCCTCGAAGTCCTCATCGCCAACGACGTCACCGTGCTCGTGGACGCTGCGGACCGCTACACACCGACCCCTGCGGTGTCGCACGCCATCCTGGTCGCCAACCGGGGCAAGGTCACCGGAGTCGACGGTATGCCGGCCGGTGCCGGTCTCGCGGACGGCATCGTCGTCACGCCGTCGCACAACCCGCCGCACGACGGCGGCTTCAAGTACAACCCACCGCACGGTGGCCCCGCCGACTCCGACGCCACCAAGATCATCGCTGCCCGTGCGAACGAGCTCATCCGCGCCGGCCTCGAGGGCGTCAAGCGAATCCCATTCTCTCGGGCTCGTGCTGGCGCGCAGTCCTATGACTTCATGGGCACGTATGTCGATGACCTGCCCAACGTCGTCGACCTCGCCCGCATCAAGGACGCCGGCATCCGCATCGGCGCCGACCCCTTGGGCGGTGCCGCTGTCGACTACTGGGGCGCGATCGCGGATCGTCACGGCATCGACCTCACCGTCGTCAACCCGCTCGTCGACGCGACGTGGCGCTTCATGACGCTTGACTGGGACGAGAAGATCCGGATGGACTGCTCGTCGCCCTCGGCGATGGCCTCGCTCATCAAGCGCAAGGACGAGTACGACATCGCCACCGGCAATGACGCCGACTCCGACCGCCACGGCATCGTCACGCCCGACGCCGGCCTGATGAACCCCAACCACTACCTCTCGGTGGCGATCCAGTACCTCTACGGAGGCGCGCGCCCGCAATGGCGCGAGGACGGCTTCGTCGGCAAGACGCTCGTGTCGAGCTCGATGATCGACCGGGTGGCGGCCGACCTCGGACGCAAGCTCGTCGAGGTCCCCGTGGGCTTCAAGTGGTTCGTGCCGGGGCTGCTCGACGGCTCGGGCCCGTTCGGTGGCGAGGAGTCGGCCGGCGCGTCGTTCCTGCGCATGGACGGCTCCGTGTGGACGACCGACAAGGACGGGATCATCCTCGCGCTGCTCGCCTCCGAGATCCTCGCCGCGACGGGCAAGTCCCCGAGCCAGCACTATGGCGAGCTGACCGCGAAACATGGCACACCGGCATACGCACGCATTGACGCACCCGCCAACCGCGAGCAGAAGGCCAAGCTGGCCGCCCTCACCCCCGACGCCGTGACCGCCGAATCCCTTGCAGGAGAACCGATCACGGCCAAACTCACCGAGGCTCCCGGCAACGGAGCGGCGATCGGCGGACTCAAGGTCGTCACCGAGTCGGCGTGGTTCGCCGCCAGGCCGAGCGGCACCGAGGACGTCTACAAGATCTACGCCGAGTCGTTCAAGGGCGCGGAGCACCTCGCCCAGGTGCAGGCCGAGGCCAAGGACGTCGTCAGCGCCGCCCTCGGAGCCTGACCGACGTCCGATCCGGCTCCCGAGCCTGGTCACCCCTCCCGAGCCTCATCGATGAGGCTCGGGAGGACGGGCCCGGCTCTCGAGCCGGCATTATTTCGGCCCTGTGGAGATCTCTGCGGCGCCCTCGGCGATTTCGGGCACCCTGCCATGCATGAGCAGACTCTCCGGCCCGTTGTCCGCCCTCGCCGCCGAACACCATGGTCTGGTCACCCAACAGCTCACCCGCGCGCGTCACATCCCGCCCTCGGTCGTCGCCTCAGCCCTGCGCTCCGACGCCCTGCACCGCATGCGCCCAGGGGTGTTCGTGGACCGATGCGTGTGGGAGGCAGCCCCAGCCCTAGCCCGGTATGACCTCCTCGTCCGTGGAGTGTTGCTCGGGCACCCCCAGTGGCTGGCGTCGCATCACGCCGGGCTGGCCTTCCATGGGCTGCCTCTGTTCGGGGTCGACATAGACCTCGTCGATGTCGTCGCGCCAGTCACAACGAGCAAGAAGCGCAACGGCCTGCACGTCCACACCGCGACGCCCGCCCAGCGGGCCCTCATCAAGATTCCCACGGTCATGACGGTGTCCGTCGCCGACGCCTGCGTCCTCACGGCGGCCGACCACGGTTTCGACAGCGGCCTGGTGGCGATGGACGCCGCGGTCAAGCGAGGAATGGCGACTGTGGGTGCCCTGTCGACGGCCCTTCGGGGGTTGGGGCTCCGTTACGGCGCCCAGCAGGCCCGGGACGCCATCGCCGCTGTCGATCCCAAGTGCGAGTCCCCGGGTGAAACACGTACTCGACTCATCCTGGTCGCGGCCGACTTGCGGGTTCGCTCGCAGGTGTCGCTGAGCGACCTCGAAGGATTCATCGGTCGGGTTGACTTCCTCGTGGAGGACCGTGTCGTCGTCGAGTTCGATGGAGCGGTCAAGTACGAAGGTCTCGACGGCAACCGCGCTCTCATGGATGAGAAACGTCGGGAGGAGCGGCTGCGAGATGCGGGCTTCCGCGTCGTGCGCGTGACGTGGTCCGATCTGAAGCGACCCGAGTTGCTCGTAGCGCGCATCCGCGGCCACCTGGCCGCCGCCTGAGGACCGGCTCGCGAGCCCGATCGGATCTCCCGAGCCTCATCGATGCGGCCCGGGAGCAGACATCCGGCTCGCGAGCCGGATCTCTCAGCCCGGGTTGGAGGTGAGGCGGTGCTGCTCGTCGGTGAGCCACATGCCGAGCAGTCCGCCGAAGTGACCCTCGAACTTCTCCCACTCGTGCGTGGGATAGGTCTGGTGGATCGTGGTCTGGAGCAGCTTGCGGAACTCGTCCGATGCGATCCACTCGTGCACCATCTCGTCGACGTGGGGCAATGACGTGGCGCAGAACTCCTGGTAGCGATCGGTGTCGAAGTAGTCATCGGCCAGGCCCTGGTAGGCCTCGAGCTTGGCCTTGTAGTCCAGCGCCTCGTCGTCCGCGATCTCGAACCACGGGCCGGTGTCGACCTGCGTGCGGGCCTTGCGTCCGGTGACGACGCAGAAGACCGACCACTTCAGCAGCGCCTTCATCGCCCACGGGAAGTAGTAGTGCAGTGACGTCACCGCCACGTCGGGGCAGGCGTTGGCGTAGTCGATCGGGTAGACGACACCATCCTTCACGAGCATCTCGCAGGAGTTGAACTCCCACCGGAAGAACGCATTGACGGTCTGGGCAATGGTGACCGCCTCGCGACCCACGTCCTCGGCGAGGAAGCCGTGCTCCACGGCATACCGGTTGTGCATGGGCTCGTCGGGCTGGAACTTCATCGTCATGGTCTCGGGACCGATGGTGAGCGCACGCGCGAACACCTCGAAGCCGGCCACGGACTTCTGCAGGTGCATGAGCATCTCGCCGGAGTCGTCGTAGGCGTGGTGCAGCGCCTCACGGTCCTTGATCATCGACACCCCACGCCAGCCGCCACCGTCGAAGGGCTTCATGAACATCGGGTAGCCGAGCTCGTCGGCAATGGCATCGAGGTCGAAACCCTTGTTGTAGCGGCTCGACGTGTAGGCCCAGCGCGCGTTGTCCACGGGGTTCTTGTAGGGCACGAGCACCGTGTCGGGCACGTGCATCCCGAGCCGCATGAGCGCGCAGTAGGCCGAGTGCTTCTCCATGGACTGGAACGTGAACGGGCTGTTGAGCAGGTAGACGTCGTCCATGAGCGAGACCTTCTTGAGCCACTCGCGCGGGTGGTAGTACCAGTACGCGAGGCGGTCGATGACGAGGTCCTGCCGCGGACGGTCGCGCAGGTTGAACGGCTCGATCGTCAGTCGCTCCGAGCTGACCCTGTGGTCCGCACCGTCGGCCGTGCGGATCACCCCGAGGCGGCGCGCCAGAGCCTCGAACGCTGCCGGCCAGTCATCCTCCGCTCCGAGGAGGAGCCCGATGAGGTGGTCGGTCTTCGGTGCCATGTGCGGTCCTTCGTTGTTGGTGTCGCAGGGTTGGGTGTGCTGCGACGGTCCAGAGGTCAGACGAAACGCGGGAGGTGGTGCGCGAGTTGTCGGCGCCACCACGGCCAGTCGTGAGCGGAGTCGTGCCCCCACACGTCCAACTCGTGCCGAATTCCTTTGTCCCACAGCAGTTCCGCAAAGGCGCGGGTCGAGGACAAGGCTCCGGTCGGCGACTCCTCGAACGGCCCCTCCCCCACCACGAGCAGGATCGACAACCGCTCGCGCAGCCAGTCGAGGTGGTCACCATGCAAACCCGGCACGTATGCCGTGGGGTTGGCGAAGTACGTCGCGTCACCGAGGTCGCCCCACGAGTTCCAGGTCGTCGGGTCGTAGTTGCCGGAGAACCCCATGGCCAGTGGCGCGAGGTCCGCGCGCTGCAGCGCGAACTGCACCGCGTGGTAGGCGCCCAGGGATACCCCGAAGGTGATGAGCTCGGGTTCCTCGCTGGTCTGGTCGGCGATCCACGGCACGACCGCGTGCTCGATCCAGGAGTGATAGGCACTGTGGCGCGCGGCCCGCTCATCGGTCGGGATGTCGTTGGCCGACCAGCTCCAGCTGTCCAGCGAGTCGACCGCGAAGACACTCACCCGGCCGGCATCGACGAGGTCTCGGATGGCATCGAGCATGCCGTTGCCCTCGAAGTCCCCAGCGCTCCCACCCTCGCTGGGGAAGGCCAGCAGCGGGCGACCGTAGTGGCCGTGACGCACCACGGTGAGTTCGGCATCATGGCCGGGCACTCGGAGGCGGGCTTCAGCGCGGTGCATGCGCCCTATCCTTGCGCTTCCCCCCACAGGTCCCGCAACACTTCGGTCAGATGAGGATCGAGCGCGTCGCGCCACGCGGTGTAGTTGTGCAGGTCAGGGACCTCGGTGAGGGTGACGTCGTGGCCGGCCCGCTGCAGCGCGGCGGCCATGACCCGGTTGTTGCCGACGTTCTCCTCGAGCCCACCACAGGTCAGACCGATGCGCAGCGGGCGGGCCGTCGAGCGCGTGTCGAGGACCTCCTGGACCCGGCGCGAGATCCGCCCGAAGTACTTGTAGGAGCTCTCCTGGTCATCCAGGCGGGCGTGGAAGAAGGACCCCGACTGGGAGAACACTCCCCCGATGTCCTCGACGTCGAGCAGGCCGACGAGCAGGGCCGTGAGACCGCCGAGGCTGGCACCCATGACGACGACCGGACCATCGATCGGCGCTTCCGCAGCAAGACGCGAGAAGCCCTGTCCTGCAATGGTTCTCAGATACTGCGGTGATCCTGAGTACCACGCATCACGGAGCACGGGATGGGCGAGCGCCACCCGGAACGGCGGCAGCTCCCCCGCGGCAATCTTGGCGCCGGCGAACTGGGTGATCGACGCCAGCTGGTCGTACTCCGGACCGTCGTGGACGAGGAGGAGCGGCAACGCCTGACCCTGCGTGCCCTCGGGTGCCCACACCGTCACCGGCACGTCGTCGGCCGTCTCGCCCTCGAGGGCGATCGGAGTGAACCCACCGGCGACGGAAGGGGCAGGCAGCCAGGACGGAACGGCATACCCCGGCATCTGCATCACGGAACGGGAGCCGAACGCGGTCTCGACCAGCAACGGGTTGTCCGGGTCGAGGATCGTCTCGGCGGCGACGCCGCCCTCGACGGGTCGGGTCACGGTGAAGCGGTACTCCATGCGCTGGAGATCCGGGCGCGGCAGGGCCAGCTCCCACACGTCGTCGACGAGGGTGAAGTCGCGACCACCCGGAATGACCGGATCGCAGTCGAGCACGACCGAGAGGACCGTGCCCTCCCCCGGCGCGAACCGGAAGCGGACGTGGTCGTCGAGCAGTTTGGGCGGCACCTCAGAAGAGGGCGTTCATCAGCGCGGTGCGGCCCTTGCGCACGCGCTCGTCGTGGTTGCCGACGACGTTGAACAGCTCGAGCAGGTGCTTGCGCGCCTTGTCGCGGTCCTCGCCCTCGGTCGCCTTGACCGTGTCGATGAGCCGGGTGAAGGCGTCGGCCACGTGCCCGCCGAGGACGTCGAGGTCGGCGACGGCGATCTGCGCGTCGACGTCCTCGGGCGCTGCCGCAGCCGCCGCGCGGGCCGCCTGGAGGTCGACGCCGTCCGTGCGCATCATCAACTTGACCTGGGCGAGACCGAGCTCGGCCTCGTGGTCCTTCGGGTTCTGCGCAAGAGCCTTTTCGTATGCCGTGACCGCACCTTCGAGATCGCCTGCGTCGATCGCGTCGTAGGCCTCCTGGATGAGCGGGGGCAGTGCGGGCATCTCGTCCTCGCCTGCTGCGCCACCGGGGACCGGGCCGAGTTCGACCCGCCCGGTGATGCCGTTCTGGACGGCCGCCTGCACGAGCTGGTCGAGGATCGTGCGGATCTCGTCGTCGTTGGGCACGCCCGGGAAGAGTGGGACCGGCTGGCCCTGGAGGAGACCGAAGGTCACCGGCACGCTGAGCTGGCCGAAGGCCTGGACGATGACCGGCTGGAAGGCCTGGAGGATCGACGGGGCGTTCTGGACGTCGGCGGAGATGACGAAGAGCCGCCCCTCGAGCTGGGCCGCGACCGCTGCCACCCGCTCGGCGAGACCGACGGTCTGCTCATGGGCCGAGGACCAGAGCACGAGGACGGCCGGAACCTGCAGGGTCCGGTTCATCACCTCGGAGAAGGTGGCGTCCGTGACCTCGACGAGGATGCCGTCGGGAAGACCGGCCGCACCCGCGTCCGGCGTCGCACCCGTCCCTGATGGCGCCGGTGCAGCGGGAGCGGAGCCACCCGGTGCACCTGCTGGGGAGGCGAGGGCGGACAGGTCGATGGCGCCGCGGGCGCCGAGGGGAGGTGTGGGGGTGGTGCTCATGTCGATGATTCTCTCAAAGAGCGAACCGGCCCCGCGCCGGAGGGCGTGGAGCCGGTTCTGGATCGAGTCTCAGCTCATTGGGCGGTGGCCGAGACGAGCTGCTCGTCAGCGCCAACCGTGGTCGCGACACCCTTGGCGGGAATGACCACCACGAGCTGCTCGAGGCTGTTGATGACGATGTTCTTGGTGGCCTTGCTCTTGCCGACGAGCTTGCTGTAGTTCGCCGGGATGACCAGCTCCTTGGCGCCGGCACTGGCCGTGATGACGTCGCGGCGCGTGAGCTGGCCGAACGTCACCGTCCCGCCATCGGCGAGTTCGAAGGCCAAGGTGTTCTTGGCCACGGGGGCGTGGACCTGGCTGAACGCCGCGAGCGCGCCGAGAGCCTTGACCTGGCCCGCTGCCGACGTGCGCAGCGCGGTGGCATAGGCATCGGCGGTCCCGATGGCCTTGTTCGCGGTCGGCTTCGGGTAGTTCAGCGCCGGCAGCGTAGGCCGTGAGCGCCTCGGCCGGAGCCAGGGGCGCGCCGGCCTTGTCCGTGGCCTTGACGAGCGGTGCGCCCTCGGCGAGCCCGCCCAGCGCCGGCACGCTGGTGCCGGGAAGCATCGGGACGGAGGCATAGATCTTGAACGGCTGGGCCGCTGCAGACGACATGAGGACGTGCAGCGTCTGGGTCTTGCTCGCCTCATCGAGAGTTCCGACGAGGATGGCGCGCGGCCACTGCTTGCCCTGTGAGATCGCCACGACCTTGGGGTCGCTCGCCTTCTGGAGCGGATCAGTGGCGGTGACGGTTCCGAGTTTGGTGGCGGCCTGGGCCTGCGCCAGGGCGGCGTCGGCGAGCACGGCCGGCTGCAGCTTGGCCGCGTCGGCGCCCTTGGCCGATCGAGCCTTCGCTGCGGCATCGAGCACGCGGACCGCGACGCTCTGGGCGCCATCCACGTTGAGGGGTGCCACATCGGTGCGCTCAGCGGGCGCAGCGTGGATGCCCACGATGCTCTCGCCGAGTCCGCAACCGGTCAGGCTGGCTGCAAGCGTGAGGCCGACGAACGAGGTGGTGAGAGTGCGGCGGTTCATGCGGTCTCCTCCTTGCGAGTCGCCGGAAGGGGGCGTGGGGCCTGCGGGACGTCAGGGACGTCCTTCGCCTCGTCCGAGGTGTCCGTCGGCTTGACGGGCCTGACCGGCTTGGTGGTCTCGTGGCGTGAGCTCCACAGCAGGCTGAGTCCACTCAGCAGCAGGAACAGGCCGACGAGGGCGGCGATGACGGACTGGACGAACCAGGACTTGCGCTCCCAGGTGAGGTCGACGCGCTCGATCTGGCCCGTGGTCGCCTGCGCGATCACGGACTCGGGGGCGTTGGTCTGCTCGATGGTCATGGAGACAGCACCTTCACGGGTGGCGGTGTTGCGCCAGACGTCCGTGGCGGCGAGCGAGGGCGTGGCGCCGGTGCCGCTCGTCGTGCTCTGAAGTTCCCACGGCTTCGTGCTGACGCCGGTGACGGTGGTGTGGGCGGTCTTGGCGAGGACGGCCTTGGCGTCGGAGGGGGTGGCCGCAGCGAGCCAGACGGTGCTTCCCTTGCGAGGAACCGCCGTGACGGTGACGTCGCCGTCGACGCGGTTGAGGACGGTCTGCGGCACGAGCACGGGGTTGGTGCCGGAGGCCGTCGTGGAGAAGGTCGCGGTACCGCTGCCACCGAGGTGGAAGGCGTACCAGAGGCCGAAGACGGTGAGTACCAGGCCGATGAGGGCGAGGAGGCCACCAACGACCCGCTTGGCGAGCTTGGGCATGCAAGGTCCTTTGTTTTGGAACAGGGGGCGCGACCCGAAATGTCTCATTTCGGTCACGGGCTGCTCTCAACCATGACAAAGGAGTGACTCCGGAGCCAAATCGCCCGCCATCGCGTATGCCGTGTTCTTGCCTTCGCGCAGCCCGTCACCGCCGCCCGCGCGACCCGTCTCAGTCGTGCTGGTCGGGCTCCTCGACGAAGTCACCGGCGGCCACTCGCACCCCTCTGAGCAGGGAGAACAGTGCTTTCTGCTCCTCGCCACCGAGCATCCCGAGCCCGAACTGTGCCGCCTCGAGATCTGCCGTCGTGGCCTCCATCGCGGCCCGACCGGTGTCGGTGATCACAGCGAAGGCGCCGCGCCGGTCGGCCGGGTTGGCGACGCGCTCGACGAAGCCCTGGGCCGCGAGACGCTGCACGATGTTGGTCGCGCTCGTGGGGTGGACCATGAGCCGCTCGCCGATGCGCCCCATCGACAGTTGGCCGCCGCGGCTGAACGCGAGGAGCACGAGCGCCTCGTAGCGGGCGAAGGTCAGCCCGTGCCGACCCGCGATGGCGTCGAACTCGGTGATGAGCAGCTGCTGGACCCGCATGATCGACGTGGCCGTGACCATGGGCGCCGCCTGGCTCCGGTCGCCCCATCGCGCGCGCCACAACTCTCCGGCGCGCGCGATGGGGTCGAACGGCAGCTTGAGGTCCTTGGGCACAGGAGCACGTTAGTCGCCCGTGGCCCACAAGGACCCGCCCGCTACTTCACCGACATCACGGACGAGAACGTCCCGCCGGCTCCGTCGTCCCAGCCGACGAGGGCGCGCGCCTGACCCGCGAGGGGCCGGGTCAGCGGCACGCGTGACGACCACGAGACCGGACGTGCTCTCGGCGACGGGCGCCACGACCTCACCGGCGATGCCGTTGGCGTCGGCGATGGTGATGTGCGCCGTGCCGGAGTCGTTGACCCGCAACCTCAGCTCGACACTGTCACCGCGCAGCTTCGCCTTCTCGACCCAGCCCGCCTCCGACGTCGTCGACGACGGGCGCCCGGCGAGAGCGACGTTGGTGCGCACCGCCTGCTCGATGGACTGCGGTGAGTCGACGGACTGCAGCGCCTCGGTCGGGATCACCGGGGCCGCCGGTGTGGTCGGGCGTCCTGCCGGCGGCACGTAGCCGTCGAGCGAGACGTCGCCCCAGCGATACGGGTCACCCTGCACGCCGCCCCAGACGGACCAGCCGATGCGGGTCTGGCCGGTCTTGTCCTGGGTGTCGGAGTCGTAGGGCAGGACGTTGAGGCCCATGTGCGCCGGATCGATGGCGCTCGGGAGGAGCGACATCGGGATCGAGGTCTCGACGACGTAGCCCGTGTAGGGCTCGGTCACCTTCGACGCGATCTTCATGCCCGGCGCGGTGGCCGGACCATCGCCCTGGTGGGCGTCGGCGTCGCGCAGGTAGCACGGTCCGCCCTCGGCCGTCCACGGCAGGATCGCTGCCTTGAAGGTCGTGGACGTGTTCTCCGACGTGCCGCGCGGGTCGATGGCGATCTCGACGGAGTCGGTGCGCCAGTGCCGCTTGCAGTCACTTGCCGCGAGCGGGGTGCCGCGCACGTCGTCCTTGACCGTGACGGCGAGGAACAGCGTGTCGTCGCGCCAGGTCACCTGGGCGGTGGCCGAGCAGTCCGAGGCCGATGTGCAGTTCTCACCCTCCCAGCGACGGGAAAGGTCGAGGACGGGACCGGCATACTCCCCCGCACTCACGACACCATCCACGGTCGGTGACGTGGACGCCTGCGGGACCACGCTCGTCGGGACGAGCTCGAGCGCCTGCTGCGTCGTGCCCGTGGCCGTCGTGCTCGTCGCCGCGATCGAGTAGAGGTAGTCACCGGCGACGCCACCCTCGACGGAGGTCTTGAGCGACGTGTCGGTGTTGACCGCGGTGAACCGCACCGTGGTCTGTGCTCCCGGAGCAAGACCGGCGTATGCCGCCGTGCCCGGGCTCATCGTGAACCCTGCGGGAGGCGTGGGGGTCACCGTTCCGGACTGGGTCGTCGCGCTGTGGTTCGTCACGACGACGTCGACCGGTCGGCTGCCACCCGAGGCGAGGGTGAGGACGGGGCGCACGATGTCGGCGAACTCCTGCGCGTGGGCGACCTGGGCCCACTCCTGGTACTGAGTGACCTGCGGCAGGAGCTGCTGGGTGGCCGTCACGGGCGGGCTCACGAGGAGCGGCTCGTCCTGGTAGCCGACACCAGCTGCAGTGTCGACGAAGGCCTTCACCCGTGCCTTGGTGCCGACGGTCGCGCCGGCCGGCGGGGTCACCGTGAAGGTGGTCGTCGCCCTGCCTGCGGCGGCGATCGTGCCGAGGGCGCCGTCGCCGGTGACGGTCCAGCCGGTCGGGACCTCGAGGCGTGCGGTGCTCGCGCCGAGGCTTGTCGCGGCGGGAGCCGAGGCACCCACCGTGACGGTGAATGCTGCGCCGGGCAGCACGCGGTACTGGTCGGTCTCGACCGTCAGGCCGCTACCGAGCGGGAGCCCGCCCTGGAGCGCGACGAGCGACCCGTCCAGTGGTGCGTGGTTGGTGTAGGCCGCGTCAGTTCCCCACTGCGGCAACGGAGTTCGCGAGTCGATGAGCGTGAGGTAGACGCAACCGAGCTGCGCGGGGTTGGTCGAGACGTCGGGGAAGCCGGCCCATCCCTGGGAGGCGTACTCGCGCTGGGCGTCCCGTGCGACCGCGGCCCAGGTGCGGCCATCCGGTGACGGCGTCCCGGACCACACGCCGTAGACCGTCTGGCTCGTGTCGTTGGGGACGAAGGCCTTGGCGCAGTCGGGTCCGTTGGCGCTCGTGCCGGCGGCGGAGTTCATGAAGATGCGGTCGGGCGAGAACGGCTTGAGGCCCTCCTTGGTGATCTGCTCGGGGAAGCGCGTGGGGTCCCCCGCAGCCCAATAGGCCTCGACGGCGATCCGCGCCGCCTCCTGGTGGTTGCCGTGCTGGCCCGGCGAGGGAGCCGGGTTCATCGTCACGAGGACCTCGGGACGGGTCTGGCGCAGGATGCGCACGGTCTTGGCGAGGGTCTCTTCGTGGTCCCACACCTGGGCCGTGAGCGGCTCGGAGACGGTGTAGTAGAAGTCGACCTCGTCGAGGTTGTAGACGTCGGTGATGCCTGCCTTGGCCACCGCCTCGCGTTCCTCCCGCTCGCGGATGAGTCCGAGCGCCGGCCCCTCCTCGGGCCCCACGGCATTGCCGCCACCCTCCCCGCGCGTGATCGTGATGACGCCGGTCTTGGTGTCGTGCTCACTGCCCCACTGTCCGAAGGCGGACAACGAGAACGCCTCGTCATCGGGGTGCGCGCCGATGAACAGGGCATCGAGGTCGGCTGGCGGGCCGGAGGACGTCGTCGCGTCCGGTGGCTGGGGACCCTTGTCCCCGGCGGCTCCGGGTGCGGCGAGGGCGGCGCCCGGGAGGGCGAGTGCAGCCACCAACGTGGCCACGGCTGCGAGGGTGGTTCTGCCTGGGATTCCTGACATGTGATCTCCCCATCGAGGTGCGCCCGCTGGTCGAGCTCTGAGCCGTCGTCCTCGCGAGCACTGAGGGGGCAGCGGCAGGATCAGTCCTTGACCGCCCCCTCGAGCATCCCGGCGATGAAGTGCCGCTGGAGGAAGAGGTAGACGATGACGACCGGCAGCGCGACGATCGTCGCTCCGGCCGCGAGGAGGGCGTAGCCCTGGGTGTACTGCCCCGAGAAGAAGCCGAGGCCGAGGGGGGCCGTGCGCAGTGCCTCGTTGGTCGGGATCATGACGAGCGGGATGAGGAACTCGTTCCAGGTCCACATGAACGTCAGCACGATCAGGGTGACGACCGCGGGTCGGGCGAGCGGGACGAGCACCTGCCAGAGGATGCGGTTCGTCGAGGCCCCGTCGAGGCGGGCCGCCTCGATGAGGGAGCGCGAGCTGGACCGGAAGGCGGCCCGCAGCCAGAAGGTCCCGAACGCCACCGACTGGGCGACCTGCGGCAGGGCGATGGCCCAGAAGGTGTCGGTGAGGCCGAGGGCTCGCAGGTCGAAGAACAGCGGCACGACGATGGCCTCGGCGGGCATCATGATGCCGATGAGCATGAGGTAGAAGAGCGCGTCCGCGCCCCTGAATCGCATTGTGCCGAAGGCGAATCCGGCCAGAACGGACAGGGCCGTGCTCACCACGACGACGAACGCCGAGACGAAGAGGCTGGTGCGCAGGTAGCTGCCGAAGCGACCGATCTCCCAGGCTGCGGTGAGGTTCCCCAGTCCACCCGGAGCCTCGGCGTCCGGCTGCAGACCCGCGATGACGATGCTGAGGATCGGATAGATCGCGAAGATCGCGAACCCCGTGAGGATGACGTAGTTCATCGTGCGCTCGGACGACGAGACCTTCATCAGTCGGCCACCCTGTCGCCGACGCGGGTGATGACGAAGCTGATCGCGAAGATGATCACCGTGAGGACGACACCGATGGTGCACGCGAGCCCGACCTGCCCGAGCTCGAACGCCTGTCGATAGACCTCATAGCTCGGCACCGTCGTGGTGTGCCCCGGTCCGCCGGAGGTGGTCATGTAGATGAGGTCGAACGTCTTGAGGGCAGCGATGACGGTCAGGGTCAGGGCGACGGCGATCTCGCCGCGCACCGACGGCAGGGTCACCGCAAAGAACTCCTTGATGGCTCCGGCGCCGTCGAGTCGGGCGGCTTCGTAGAGGTCCTTCGGGATGCGCCCCATGCCAGCGAGCAGCAGCACGGTGACCAGTCCGCTCTCGAACCACGTGCCGATGAGACCGACCGCGGGGAGGGCAAAGGCGTACTCCCCCAGCCATCCTCGCGTCCACGACTCCAGCCCGATGGACGTGAGGACCGAGTTGATCGTCCCGTCCGGGGCATAGATCCGGCGCCACGCCACCGCGATGACGACCATCGCGACGACCTGCGGCAGGAACACGACGGTGCGGAAGAAGCCCAGCCCACGCACGCTCGCCCGATGCAGCACCGAGGCCAGCACGAGCCCGACGAACAGTGGGACGACGGCGAAGAAGAACATGAGCACGAGCGCGTGGCCGAAGGACGCCCGGAGCCGCTCGTCGGTGAGCACCTCCTGGTAGTTCGACAGCCCCGCCCACGTGCCGACCGTCAGCCCGTCCCAGTCGAAAAGGGACAGGTAGACGGCCTTGAGCAACGGATAGAGGGCGAACGCGGCATACACGAGGAAAGCCGGAAGGACGTAGAGGTAGCCGATGCGCCGGGGTTCTCCCGGCGGGCCGAGCGCCCGGGTGCGACCTGCCATCACTTGGCGGTGAAGTCGCCGTAGTCCTTCTGCAGCGCCTCGAGGGCCTTCTCGGGAGTGACCTTCTTGGCGAGGAGGTCCTGGAGCGTGGCGCCGAGCGTGTCACCCATCGTGGGCGTCGCCCAGTCGAGGTAGGGCACGAGCCCGTTGTCCGACGAGACCGCACCGAACGCGGAGAACACGTCGGTCGCGAGGGCGTCCGGCGCCTTCTGCGCAGCCGTCTCGACGACGGGCAGGTTGCCGTTGTCGGCGAGCACCTTCATCGCGTCGGGAGTGGTGAGGAAGTTGATGTATGCCGCGGCGGCATCCTTGTTCTTCGCCTTGTTGGTGATGGCGAAGGGAAGGCCCGTGCCACCTGTCGTGACGGCCGCGCCGCCCGCCTCGGGTGCCGGCGGGAGCGAGAACTTCACGTCGGTCTTCATCGCCGCCGAGAGGTCCGCCTGCAGCCACGAGCCGGCGATGAGGAAGACGCCCTTGCCCTTGGTGAAGCCCTGCCACGCGGGGTCGTAGTCCTGACCGTTGAAGCCGGAGCTGAAGTAGCCCTTGTCCACCCAGTCGACGAGGGTCTGGGCGGCCTTGGTGTTCTCGGGGGTCACCCAGTTGCCGCCGGTCTGGCCGAAGCCGAGCTTGCGGATGTCGTCGGCCTTGGTGAAGCGGCCCTGGACGACGCCGAAGACGTGTCCGGCCGGCCACTTCTCGAGGTTGCCGAGGACGAGCGGGACCTCACCCTTGGACTTCGCCGTCGCCAGGGCCGCGTCGAACTCGGCCCAGGTCTTGGGCGGGTTGATGCCGAGGGTCTTGAGCTTGGCGTCGTTGGAGAAGATCCCGACGACCTCGCCGACCTGCGGCATACCGAAGAGCGAACCTGAGCCGAACGTCTTGCCGTCCGGTGAGTAGGACGCGACGTTGCGCACGGACTGCGGGTAGCGCTTGTCCCAGCCGTAGGCCGCGGCATACGGGTCGAGGTTGACGAGCTGGCCGGCCTTGACGAACTCACCCATCTGCGAGCGAGTGTTGTTGGCCTGCACCACATCTGGCGCGTCGGCGCCGGTGAGCGCGAGCCGCAGCGTCTTGACGAGGTCGTCGAAGGAGCGGGAGACGCGCTTGATCTTGATGTTGGGGTACTTCTTCTGGAACTCGGCGTTGAGCGTCTCGATCTGCTTCGCCTGCCCACCACGCACCTCCTGGTCCCAGACCGTGAGGGTGACGTCGCCGAGGGACGCGGCGTCGGTCTTGACGGCGCCCGACGGGGAGGCCGACGCGTTGGTGTCGGTGCCGGAACCGCCGGGGGCGCAGGCGCCGAGCGCGAGCCCGGCCCCAACGGTGACGGCGACCAGCGTGGTGCGGGTGCGGGTGCGGTTCATGGTGTCTCCTCGGTGAGCAGTTCGGAGGGCTGGGCGGGGGTGTGTGAGTTGTTGGCGGGAGCCTGGGCATCGGACAGCTTGGCGATCGTGGCGGCCGCGCGGCGCACGGCGCCCGGCGGGACCTCGGCGACGAGGTCGTCGAGGAAGGCGAAGCGGCGCTGCACCGAGCGTGCCGCGGCGTTGGAGGTCGGCTGCCGCTTCACGCGCTGCCACCAGTCGGCGAGGTCACCCCAGCCCGGCGCCGCGAGCGAGCCGCCGAACTCCTGCACGGCAAGGCTGGAGCACAGGGTCGCGAAGTTCATCCGGTCCAGCAGCGGCCACTGCGCGAGGCTGCCGACGAGCATCCCGGCATCGAAGACGTCCCCGGCTCCGGTCGGGTCGATCGCGTCGACCCGCAGGGCCGGGACGGAGGCTTCCTCACCGGTCGCCGAGTCGATGGCCATGGCGCCGTCCCGACCGTTGGTCACCACGGCGAGGGGCACGAGGTCGGCGAGGGCATAGAGCGCGTCGTGCGCCGAGTCGGTGCGCGTGTAGGCCATGGCCTCGACGGCGTTGGGCATGAACGCGTGACAGTGCTTGAGCTGGTCGAGGACGGCCGGCGACCACTGCCCGCTCGGATCCCAGCCGACGTCGGCGAAGAGCAGTGCGCCGTCGGCTGCAGCCCGTTCGACCCATTGACGTTCGGGGTGGCCCTCGCCCAACGGTCGGACGGCGTCGAGATCCAACAGCACGGACCGGGCCCGAGGTGCCGTCCCGATCATCTCGGTCGCCGTCTGGGGTGCGTCGTGCCCGTGCGTGATCATCCGGCGGTCGCCACCGACCGACACCGAAACGGTGACCGGGGTGTGCCAGTGCGGGTAGCGCTGGGAGCGGGACAGATCGATGCGCTCCTGCTCGAGGGAGCGCCAGCAGAACTCGCCGTAGTCGTCGTCCCCGAAGGCCGCGCCGAGCGAGGTCTGGAGCCCGAGGCGCGAGGCAGCGACAGCGAGGTTGGCAATGCCTCCGGGGCACGAACCCATGCCCTCGGCCCAGACCTCGGTGCCGTTCTTGGGCATCGCCGCGAGGCCGGTGAAGATGATGTCGAGGAAGACCATCCCCTGCACGAAGACGTCGGCAACGGGGTCGCCGTCGCGACGCAGCGACGCGAGTGGGTCAAAGACGTGGTCCACCGGCACCTCGTCATCGTGTCCCGACATCGCCGCCACCGCAAGGGCAGATTGCGTGTTTTTGCGCGTTTGCCGGGATCTCTCGTGCTCACAGCGGTTCCACACGGTCCACCCATGGCTGAAACTGCGCGCTCTTGGTACGTTGCGTCACGTGAAGGTGCAGCGGCACAGCGAGATCGTGGCCAGAGTGCGTGAGGGCGGGACCGTCTCGGTCAGCGAGCTCTCCAACGCACTCGATGTGAGCGCGTCCACCATCCGTCGCGACCTCTTCCAGCTGGACCGCGCAGGCGTGCTCACCCGCGTCCACGGTGGGGCCGCGGTCACGGCGACCGACCCCGACACGACGCGCCCCTTCGACGCGGTCGCCCGTGCCGATGCCCACGCGAAGTCCCTGGTGGCGGCCGCTGCCGCGGCTCGGGTGCGCGACGGGGAGGTCGTCGCCCTCGACATCGGGACGACGACTGCTCTCCTGGCCCGCGAGCTCCGCGGACGCAACATCACCGTCGTCACCAACAGCCTCGCGGTCCTCGACGTCCTGCGGTTCGACGAGTCGGTCGAGCTGATCCTGCTGGGCGGGATGGTGCGCCGCTCCTACCACTCACTCGTCGGCGTGCTCACCGAGGACGCCGTCCACCAGATCGGCGTGGACCGCGCCTTCATCGGCACCAGTGGCATCTCCAGCGGCGGCCAGGTCATGGACTCGACCTTCGTCGAGGTTCCGGTCAAACGCGCCTTCATCGCTGCAGCGCGCGAAGTGGTCCTCGTGGCCGACGGCCACAAGATCCCGGGTTCCGGAACCCTGCGCGTATGCCGCGTGGACCAGGTCGGCGTGCTCGTCACCACCGCGAATGCCGACCCGCTGATTCTCGACGAGTGCCGTGAACGCGGCGTGGAGGTGGTGGTCGCGTGAAGCTGACGATCCTCGGCGGTGGAGGCTTCCGGGTCCCCCTCGTCCACGGAGCCCTGTTGCGCGACGACTCCGACGGCCGCGTGACCGAGGTCGTCCTGCACGACCTCGACGAGCAACGTCTGGGCGCCGTGGCACAGGTGCTGACCCAGAACGGCGCTGGCCACCGCCACGCTCCCGTCGTCACCGCCACCACCGATCTCGACGAGGCGCTGCGCGGCGCCGACTTCGTCTTCTCCGCCATCCGCGTCGGCGGTCTGGCGGGTCGCACGCTCGACGAGCGGGTGGCGCTCGACCTCGGCGTGCTCGGCCAGGAGACCACCGGACCCGGCGGCCTCGCCTACGCCCTGCGCACCGTTCCGGTCGCGGTCGACATCGCTCGGCGCGCCCGCGCGCTGGCGCCTGACGCGTGGTTCATCAACTTCACCAACCCCGCGGGCATCGTGACCGAGGCGATGCAGGGAGTGTTGGGTGATCGCGTCATCGGCATCTGTGACTCGCCGATTGCGCTGGCGCGCAGGGCAATTGGCGCGCTCGACCTCGATCCGGCAGCGACCGCGATCGACTACGTCGGCCTCAACCACCTCGGCTGGTTGCGTGGCCTGAGCGTGGACGGCACGGATCACCTGCCCCGCCTCCTCGCCGATCCGGCAGCACTGCAGACCCTCGAAGAGGGTCGACTCTTCGGTACCGAATGGATCCAGGCACTGGGTGCGATCCCCAACGAGTACCTCTACTACTACTACTTCGGCCGCGAGGCCCGGGCGTCGATCCTGTCCGCACCCCAGACCCGGGGTGAGTTCCTCCGCGACCAGCAGGATGCCTTCTACGCCACCGTCGCGAAGCACCCCGAGGACGCCGCGGCGGAGTGGCGCCGGGTGCGCGAGGAACGCGACGCGACCTACATGCGCGAGGCCCGCGCCGAGGACGAGGAGCGCGATGAGGCCGACGTGGCCGGCGGCGGCTACGAGGGCGTTGCCCTCGCCATCATGGCCGCGATCAGTCGTGGCGAGACGTCGTCGATGATCCTCAACATCCGTGGCGGCGGAGCCGTTCCGGGTATGCCGGACAGTGCCGTTGTCGAGATCCCGTGCGTCGTCGACAGCGAGGGTCCGCATGCGATTCCGCTCGCCCCCGTCGAGGGCCACATGCTCGGCCTCATGCAGCAGGTCAAGGCCGTCGAGCGGCTCGTCATCGAGGCGGCGACCACCGGTTCCCAGCAAGCCGCCATCAAGGCTTTCGCCCTGCACCCCCTCGTCGACTCCGTGTCGACGGCCCGCGCCCTCTTCGAGGGCTACCGCCGGGCCCACCCGGAGCTCGCAGCCCTCTTCAGCTCCTCCTGAGCACCTCTTTGCGCGGCCAGGGCCGTCCGTCGCGCAACTCGATGTCAGCGTTGAGCCGGCTCAGCAACCCAGCAAGGGATTCGACGTCCTTCGGGTCCCAGTCGCCCAGCACTTTCCGCAGCCCGCGGATGTTCGCGCGCCGGTCGGCTGCGAGCCGGTCCCTGCCGGTCTTCGTGATGAGGAACTTGCGGGCCACTCCCCCGTCGGGGTCCGGGACTCGCTCCACCAGCTCGTCGCGCATCATCGCGGCCGTCTGTCGATTCAGGGTGGAGGCGTCGAGACCGAAGGCATCGCTGAGCTGGCCGATCGACATCGGCCCCTGGAGCAGGAGCCGGGTCAGCAGGGTGTAGGCGCTGCGATCGAGCCGCTGGCGTCCCTGTTCGTCACGGCGCAGGGGCGAGAGGTGTCGGCCGAGCACCATGGTCTCGAGCTCGATCTCCCGGAACGGATCGCTCACTGTCCACCCTCTTCCTGTCCTTGACCTGCACGTGTCCATCGGTTCGCCCGCAGCCTAACGCACCGTTTATGTGCATGATGCACATTGTGTGTACTCTGCACTTCATGACCACCACGCTCCCCGCCGAACCGCGGGCCGCCATCACGCCGCCCGCGGTCGTGGGCATCATCTTCGTGCTGTCGGTCGCCGGCATCACGGCGTCTCTCATGCAGACCCTCGTCATCCCGCTCATCGGTGACCTGCCGACCATCCTCGGGACCAGCGCCTCGAACGCGTCCTGGGTCATCACCGTCACCCTGCTCACCGCTGCCGTCGCGACCCCCGTGAGCGGCCGGCTGGGCGACCTCTATGGCAAGCGCCGGATGATGCTCGTCTGCTCCTCCGCGCTCGTCGTCGGCTCGGTCGTCTGCGCGCTGGCTGCCTCGGTGCTGCCGATGATCATCGGTCGCGGCCTCCAGGGCGCCGGCATGGGCCTCATCCCCCTTGGCATCAGCGCGATGCGCGACATCCTCCCGACCGAGAAGCTCGGCACGGCGATCGCCCTCATGAGCGCCTCCATGGGTGTCGGCGGCGCCCTCGGCCTGCCCATCGCTGCGGCCGTCGCCGAGAACTCCAGCTGGCGTGCACTGTTCTGGGGCGCGGCCGCGATGGCACTGCTCATCTGCGTGCTCATGCACGCACCCTCATCGGCACCTGACACCTCCTCGGCGAGCCGGCTTCGGACGCGTCGGCCTCGAGGCGAGCCCCACGCGAGCGGCCGCCGCCGGGAGAGCATCGAGCACGAGGTCGTCCAGCCTGACCATCGTCCGCACGGACGCGCGAGCGGTCAGTGGCCGAGCATCGACGTCGGTGCGACGGGTGCGACCGCCCGACGGGCCGTGGGCAGCGACGGCGTCGACGCAGGCTTCACACGGCCATGCCCTCGTCCCACTCCCCCTCGATGGTCGTGAACATCGAGTCGGTGCGATGGGGCAGGCCGCTCTCGCGCACGATGCGCACGGCATCGGCGACGGCACCGGTCACCCCTCCCTGGTCATCGGCGACGGACGGGGACACGGAGAAGGCAACCAGCATGACGACACCGTATGCCGTCCGCCCGTTCGCGTCCGACAGGCCGTCGTCAGCCCGCGTCGCGGCGCCAGGAACGCGTGGACGAGCGGCACGACGCCGGCGCCCTCACCGCTCGCCGAGGCGACCCGCTTCATCGAGCCGCACCGGATGTCACCGGCGACGATAGACCCCGGGCACCGTCGTCGCATACGGCTCCGGTGGCCGGCCGCCCTGCCACGACTGCCACGGGGTGTCGGCGCCGGCGAGGACGAAGCCCTTGTCGTCCCTCGCCACGTCCGGCGGAAGCCAGTGGCAGGTCGGCTGCGCGCCGAGCAGCAGGTAGAGCCCCGCGGCGTCGACCCGCTCGTCGGCGCCGGACTCCGATGTCGCGCAGGGTGAGCCACTCGAGGTGGCCCTCGCCGCCGCCGTCGGTCACGACGGTCCGCGGCCGGACGGTGATCCGCGGGTTCGCCCTCCAGTTCACGGATGAGGTACTGCGACATCGTCGCGGCGAGCCCCTCACGACGCACGAGGATCGTCACGTGCTTGGCGAAGCGCGAGAGGTGCACGGCAGCCTGCCCGGCGCTGTTGCCGCCACCCACGACGTAGACGTCCTTGTGCTTGACCTCGCGCGACGTGCTCGCCGCAGCGCCGTAGTTCACGCCACGACCGACGAGGTCCTCGAGCGGCTCGACGCCGAGGCGTCGGTAGTCGACTCCCGTGGCGATGAGCACCGCGCGACCGCGCACGCTGTCGCCGCCGAGCTCGACGACGTGGCAGCCGTCGGGACCTCCTGCGATCCGCAGCCCGGTCACCTCCTGGCCGGCGAGGAAGCGCGCCCCGAAGCGGACGGCCTGCGACCGCGCACGCTGCGCGAGCCGCATACCGGAAATCCCTCGCGGGAAGCCGAGGTAGTTGCGGATCATCGAGCTCGTCCCGGCCTGCCCGCCGATCGGCCCCTGGTCGATGATCAGCGTGTCGAGCCCCTCGGACGCCGCATAGACGGCCGCACCGAGTCCGGCAGGCCCGGCACCGACGATGACGAGGTCGCAGATCGCGTCCTCACCGATGTCTGTCGGGCGGCCGTACAGCGCGGCCCCGAGGTCGGCGTTCGTGGGCCGCGACAGGGTGAGTTCGCCGTTCGGCCCCTGCAGCACGGGCAGCTCCGCTCCGGGGCCGGCCGCCGCCAGCACCTCGACACCCGCGGGGCTGTCGGAAGCGTGCACCGTGTTGGGCATGCCCATGCGGTCGAGGAAGTCGCGGATCCGGCTCAGGTCGGGCGAGGGCCCGTCGGCGATGATCCGGGTCCCGTCGATCTCGGACAGACCGAACGACTGCGCCCAGTCCGACAGCGTCTCGGAGATCGCCGTGTGGAACTCCTCGTCCCGCGGCCCCTGCGGCAGCATGAGGTAGAGGTCGAGCTGGCCCTCGGCGAGGCTCTCGCGCATCACCGCCACCGACCCGCGGAAGCGCTCGGCCGGGATGTAGACGAGGCGTCGCGCGCTCGGCATGAACTTCTGGAACTTCGCGAGCAGGTGGGTCGCCTTCTCACCCTCGGCGAAGAACTCGCACGCGGCCAGGGCGACCGGTCGGCGCCCGGTCTTGAGGTCGGTGAAGACCTCGATGGCCTCCTCCATCGTCGACGGCGCGATGATCTCGTAGTCGACCGAATAGCGCTGGGAGAGGACCTCGACCATCGCCTCGCGGTATTCGGCGCCGAGGACGACGATGACGGGGGTCGGGCGCGTGTCTGGAGGTGTCACCCGCCTCACGCTACTGGCGTCCGGGCTCCCCGGTGAGCCGGTCGACGACCTCGAGCGCTGCGGCATACACATCCGTGTCGCCGGAGGCGACTGCAGCGGCGAGTTCGTCGGTCACGAGGCCTCCGCCGTCACCGAGCCGTCGGCGCAGGGTCGCGAGGGCGATGGCCTCGATCTCGGCCTGGGCGCGACGTCGCCTGCGGTCGGCGAGCGCGCCGGATGACGTGAGCCAGTCCCGGTGTGCCGCAATCGAATCAACAAGATCGGGTATGCCGTCCCCTCGGCTTGCGACGGTCCTCACCACCGGGGTCCGCCAGTTGACGGACCGCTCGCGGTTGCCGAGCTGGATCATGTGCCGCAGGTCGCGCACCGTGTCGTCGGCGCCGTCCCGGTCGGCCTTGTTGACGACGAAGACGTCACCGATCTCGAGGATGCCCGCCTTGGCCGCCTGGATGCCGTCACCCATGCCAGGGGCGACGATGACGACGGTCGTGTCGGCCCGGGCAGCGACCTCGACCTCGGACTGCCCCACCCCCACGGTCTCGAGGAGGACGACGTCGAACCCGGCCGCGTCGAGGACGCGCAGGGCCTGGGGCGTGGCGAAGGACAACCCGCCGAGGTGACCGCGCGAGGCGACCGAGCGGATGAAGACGCCCGGGTCGGTGCCGTGGTGCTCCATCCGGATCCGGTCACCGAGCAGCGCGCCACCGGAGAAGGGCGACGACGGGTCGACCGCGAGGACGGCGACCTTCTTGTCCTGCGCGCGATAGGCGGCGATGAGCGCCGCCGTGGTCGTGGACTTGCCGACGCCGGGTGACCCCGTGAGGCCGATGATGTGGGCGCCGCCGGTGTGCTGCGCGAGCGCCGCCATCACCTCGGGCAGGGCGGGGTGACCGTCCTCGACGAGGGAGATGAGTCGGGCCACCGCACGCGAACGCCCCTCTCTCGCTTGCGCAACGAGAGAGGGGACGTCGACGACGCGGGGTGTCTGCGCGATGGCGGTGACCCTGGTCGGCCGGGGCTCAGACGATCAGGCCTGATGGGAACGGTGATGAGCAGGGCGTCGCCCTGACCGCCGCCACCACAGAGGGCGGCCGCACCGGTGCCGCCGCCACGACGCTTGAGCTCGTGGGCGAGGGTGAGGACGACGCGCGCGCCGGACATGCCGAGCGGGTGACCCGTGGCGATGGCTCCACCGTTGGGGTTGACGATCTCGGGGTCGACGCCGAGCTCCTTGGTCGAGGCGAGGCCGACGGCGGCGAACGCCTCGTTGATCTCGATGGCGACGAGGTCGGCCGGCGTGATGCCCGCGCGCTCGCACGCCTTCTTGATGGCGTTGGCGGGCTGGCTCTGCAGGCTCGAGTCGGGGCCGGCGACGACGCCGTGGGCGCCGATCTCGGCGAGCCAGTCGAGGCCGAGCTCCTCGCGCCTTGGACTTCTTCATGATGACGACGGCGCAGGCACCGTCGGAGATCTGCGAGGCCGAGCCGGCGGTGATGGTGCCGTCCTTGGCGAAGGCCGGGCGGAGCCTGGACAGCGACTCGGTGGTCGTGTCGGCGCGCACGCCCTCGTCCTCCTTGAACTCGATCGGGTCGCCCTTGCGCTGCGGGATGGACACGGCGATGACCTCGTCGTCGAAGAGCCCGTCCTTCCACGCGCGAGCGGCCTGCTGGTGGCTGCGCGCGGCGAAGGCGTCCTGCTCCTCGCGGGTGAAGGCGCTGGCGTCGACGTTGCGCGCCTCGGTGAGCGAACCCATCGCCTGGTTGGTGAGGACGTCGTAGAGGCCGTCGAAGGCCATCGAGTCCTGCAGCGTGACGTCGCCGTACTTGTAGCCGTCGCGGCTCTTGGGCAGCAGGTGCGGAGCGTTGGTCATCGACTCCTGGCCACCGGCGACGACGACCTCGAACTCACCGGCGCGGATGAGCTGGTCCGCGAGCGCGATGGCGTCGATGCCGGAGAGGCAGACCTTGTTGATCGTGAGAGCCGGGACGCTCATCGGGATGCCGGCCTTGACCGCGGCCTGACGGGCGGGGATCTGGCCCTCGCCGGCGGTGAGGACCTGGCCCATGATCACGTAGTCGACGTCCTCGGGCTTGACGCCCGACTTCTCCAGGGCGCCCTTGATGGCGAACCCACCGAGGTCAGAGCCACTGAAGCCCTTGAGGCTGCCGCTCATGCGGCCCATCGGGGTCCTCGCCCCCGCGACGATGACTGTGGGGTCGGTGTTCTGGGTCGGGGCGGTGCTCACTGCGGTCCTCCAACGTCGGTGTCGGGCTGAGTGCCCAAGGGACTCCCATGATGCTAGCCACTTCCCCGCCCGGTGCCGAAGGGCCCTGTGACGGACGTCCCGTAGGTGTCCATTGCCACACCCGCAACACCTGTATGCCGTGCGCTCACGTCCCTAGGCTCAGGGTCATGTCTGAGTCATCTCCCCTGTCCTCGCTGTTCACGGCGATCGACCACGTCGGCGTGGCCGTCACCGACCTCGACGAGGCCATCGCGTTCTACCGCGACACCTACGGGATGACGCTGGCGCACGAAGAGGTCAACGAGGAGCAGGGCGTGCGCGAGGCGATGATGGCGGTCGGTGACTCCGGCTCGCACATCCAGCTGCTCGCGCCGCTCTCCCCCGCGTCGACCATCGCGAAGTTCATCGACCGCAGCGGCCCCGGCGTCCAGCAGGTCGCCTACCGCGTTGCCGACATCGACGGGGTGAGCGCGACCCTGCGCGAGCGCGGACTGCGCCTGCTCTACGACGAGCCCAAGCGCGGCACGTCGAACTCGCGGGTGAACTTCATCCACCCCAAGGACGCCGGCGGCATCCTCGTCGAGCTCGTCGAACCCGCCACCGACTCCACCAGCCACTGACTCACCACTGACCCACGCATCACCTGACCTGCCCCACCCAGATCAAGGAGCACCACCTCTCATGGACCAGATCCGCGACGCCATCCTCAGCGGTGACCGCACCGAGGAGACCTACGCGAACCTCGCCATCCCCGCGACCTACCGGGCCGCGACCGTCCACAAGGACGAGGTGGACATGTTCGAGGGCCTCACCGCCAAGGAGAAGGACCCGCGCAAGTCGCTCCACATCGACGACGTCCCCGTCCCGGAGCTCGCGCCCGGCGAGGCCCTCGTCGCCGTGATGGCCAGCGCCATCAACTACAACACCGTGTGGACCTCGATCTTCGAGCCGGTCTCGACCTTCGGCTTCCTCGAGCGCTACGCCCGCACGTCGGAGTTCGCCAAGCGTCACGACCTGCCGTACCACATCGTCGGCTCCGACCTCGCTGGCGTCGTGCTCCGCACCGGCCCGGGCGTCGGCAAGTGGAAGGTCGGCCAGGAGGTCGTCGCCCACTGCCTGTCCGTCGAGCTCGAGGACGCTGACGGCCACAACGACACGATGCTCGACCCGCAGCAGCGGATCTGGGGCTTCGAGACGAACTTCGGTGGCCTCGCCGAGCTCGCGATCGTCAAGACCAACCAGCTCATGCCCAAGCCGACCCACCTCAGCTGGGAAGAGGCGGCGTCACCCGGTCTGGTGAACAGCACGGCATACCGTCAGTTGATCTCCAAGAACGGTGCCGCCCTCAAGCTCGGTGACCGCGTCCTCATCTGGGGCGCCTCGGGTGGCCTCGGCTCCTACGCGACGCAGATGGCGCTGGCTGCCGGTGCGACCCCGATCTGTGTCGTCTCCTCACCCGAGAAGGCGGAGATCTGCCGCAAGATGGGCGCCGAGCTGATCATCGACCGCAACGCCGAGGGCTACAAGTTCTGGAACGACGAGGACACCCAGCAGGACCCCAAGGAGTGGCAGCGTCTCGGCAAGAAGATCCGTGAGCTCACGGGCGGCCACGACGTCGACATCGTCTTCGAGCACCCGGGTCGCGAGACCTTCGGCGCCAGCGTCTACGTGGCACGCAAGGGCGGCACGATCGTCACCTGCGCGTCGACGTCGGGCTTCATGCACGAGTACGACAACCGCTACCTCTGGATGAACCTCAAGCGGATCATCTCGTCGCACTTCGCGAACTACCGCGAGGCGTGGGAGGCCAACGAGCTCATCAACCGCGGCCTCATCCACCCGACGCTGAGCAAGACCTACACGCTCGACGAGGTCGGCCAGGCCGCGCTCGACGTCCACAAGAACGCGCACCAGGGCAAGGTCGGCGTGCTCACCCTCGCGCCCGAGCCGGGCCTGGGCATCTCCGACCCGGAGAAGCGCGCCAAGTACGAAGCCGAGATCAACCGCTTCCGCGACGCCTGACGCTTCGCGTCACACAAGCCAGCCCATCGGCGTATGCCGGTGGGCTGGCTTCGTCGTGTGTCGTCGCGTGGGCCGGGTCCGCGACGCTTGCGCCCTCCGGTCGGCGCTAGCGAGACGCCGGCCCGCCTTTCGTAGGCCACGTCAGCACACGCACTCAGGCCGGCGTCCCGACGCACCCACCCGAGGGCACCGCGCGTCGCTCGTTGCCCCACGCTCCGGCGCGCCTTGCGTGGGTCTGGACTACTGGTGGCGTTGGCGCGGGACGAGGACCTCGTCGAGGAGGAGCAGCAGGGCCGCCGCCACCGGGATGGCGAGTAGGGCACCGAGGACGCCGAGGAGGGTGCCGCCTGCGAGCGCTGCGACGACGGTGAGCGCACCCGGCACCGACACCGTGCGCTGCATGATCTTCGGGGCGATGACGTAGTTCTCGACCTGCTGGTAGATGAGGTAGTAGATCGCCGCGAACAGCGCGATCCGCGGCTCGTCGAAGAACGCCACGAGGCAGACGAGGCCGGCACCCAGGGTCGCACCGACCATCGGGATGAGTCCCAGGAAGCCGACGAGCACGGCGAGCACCGCGGCATACGGAATGCCGAGAAGCAGCATCATCACGTAGCTGAGGATCGCGTTGATCGACGCGATGGCGACCTGCCCGATGGCATAGGAACCGGTGCGTCGCATGATCTCCTCGCTCAGCTGAGCGAAGCGGTTGCGGCGGCTGGCCGGCACCATCGAGTACGCGGTCTTCTTCATCTTCGGCAGGGAGGCGAGGAAGTAGAGCGTCAGGATGAGAATCGTGAAGGTCTGGAAGACGCCGTTGAGGACGGCTCGCCCGGCCCCGAGGACCCCGCCGAGGATCGAGCTGATGAAGGTCTCGTCGGTGAGGCGCTTGTTGAACTCCTCGTTGATCTTGTCGACCACGTCGTAGTTCTTGTCGAGCTCCTGGACCCAGCTCGTGTCGAGGATCCGATCCAGGTAGGTGGGGGCCTGCTGCACGAGATCGCTGCCCTGGGAGACCACCGGCGGGAAGACGAGCAGACCGAGCAGGGTGAAGACGACGAGCATGCCGACGAAGACGATGGCCACGGAGAGCGAGCGCTTGAGGCCACGGCGGCCCAGCCACTCCACCATCGGGTTGAGGGCAAGAGTGAGGAAGAGCGCGACCACGAGGATCGTGATCGTCGTCGCGATGCGACCGAGCGAGTGCCACAGCCCGATCGCGATGAGTGCTCCGAGGGCGCCGACGAAGCCGAGGTAGAACGGCGAGCGCCGGTTCATGGGGCGGCCCATCTCCCCGAACTGGGTGATTCCGGTGGTTGCCGACGTCGCATCGGCAGGCGCATCTGCCGCGACTCGAGGACTCCGACGCCGGGGACTCCGCTGCGTCATCCGAGTCCTCGCCCAGGAGGTCCTGGATGAGGCTGTGCTCGAGGTGTTCGTCCCCGTGACGGATGCGGTTGCTCTCACGCAGAGCGCTGCGCTGCCGCTGGCGGTAGTCCCGCCAGCTGCGCACCGAGTTCTTGCCCCAGCTCAGGTTCACGTCGATCTCCTCGTCGGAAGCATTCGACGGGCATCATCGCAGGTCAGCGGAACGCTCCACGCGGTTGTCGTCGTTCGCGCGCCGTCCAGCACGGCGTGTGCCAGTGTCTGCGGTCGCCCACGCCACCCACGCCTTCCTCGGGCCACGCGACGACGTGCGGCGTCCCGGGGACGATGTCCTGCTCACAGCCGGGGCAGAAGTAGGTGCGCTCCGAGGAGGCACCGGTGAGGCGACGCACGGTCCACCGCTGACCGGCATACATCTCGGTCGTCGTCCCGCCACCGGTGAGGCGCCCCATCGCGAGAGGCACGTCCTGAGGACGGCGGCGGTTGGCGCGGGGCATGACCCCATCGTCCCAGAGTCGCAGGGGGGTCCCTGTCATCGACACCGTGACCGGTGCGCTGGGCCCTGGCCGACCTAGACGGACCCGCGTGTGAGCGCCCTGAGCCGAGCCACGCGGCAGGAGGAGGGCACGCAGCTTCTCGCGGGCCCGGTGGGCCGTCACCCGAACGGCGCCGGGCGTACACCCCAGAATGTCGGCGATCGCAGCGTCCGGCAGGTCCTCGTAGTAGCGCAGGACCATCACCGCGCGCTCGCGGGGAGGCAACGTGGAGAGGGTCTGCCACAGGTGATCGCGCTCGACGACACCCGCTTCGGACGACGGACTGCTTCGGCTTCGATCCGACGTCACGGTGTCGTGGCTGATGACCTCCCTCGAGCTCCTCAGTCGGCGCCGGCTCAAGAAGGTGTTGACCATGATCTTGCGGACGTAGGCGTCCGGTGAGGAGGCTCGCGCCACCTTGGACCACGAGAGGAGCACCTTGGCGACGCTGTCCTGGACCAGGTCCTCGGCGTCCTGACGGTGACCGGTCAGTGAGAGGGCAATACCGAGCAGCCTGGGCAGGGCAGCGTCGAGATAGGCCTCCGCCTCGGGCGACACCAGTGGGCGGCCGATCCCCATGCCTCAGCGTCCCTTCACTGCGGGAAGGTTCGAAGCCTTGAGCTTGGCCACGGACTCATCGGACAGCCGGATCGCCGCGGTTGTTGACGCCTTCTCATCGGCCTGCTCGTCGATCACGACCGCGACGATCACGTCGCCAACCCTCTGTGCCGCGACGTACTGCACGAGACCCGTACGACTCCCGTGCTTGGACAGCCATGTGGATCCAGGGTCTCGGCCGGCCCAGGAAAGGCGATGGTAGGAACCAACGAAACGGCACATCATCGTGTTGCTCTTCAGATCCGCGAACATCTCGGCACCCGTGCCAGCGGCCCACTGGGACACCGTGACGGTCAGGGCCCCATCGCCGCCCAGCCCCTTGCCCGTGTAGGCCATTTGCGATACCTGGGCTTCGGCTTCTGGGGCGTCGTCCATGCCTGACGACGTGTCGACAAGACCCGGATCACAGGCTTGGATCCCCATGACGGGCGCTGCAGCCGGGGTGTCCAGCGGTTCACCCTGATAGATGAGCCCTGCAGGCAGGGACGATTCATCCGGGAAGAACTTCAGGAGGCCGGAAGCCTCCACGGGCGCACTCGGCGGCGACTCTGCTTCTGGCTCCTGCGTGCTGGTCCCCAGCACCTTGCCCAACGCAGGCGGATACCGAAGCTGGACCAGTTGGGTGGCCGCCCTGGACGCGATCGACGTGGCTTCGTCGCGCGCCTCCACTGCGGTCGGAGCAAGACTCGATCCGAAGACCACCACGTCCCCCACAAGCACGCTCGCCAGGGCGAACTGACCCGTCCCCGGAGCCCAGGGCTTCGGAAGGAACACGGCACCGTCGTCCCCCGGACCGTCCCACGTGGTGAGGTCGAGGTCGGCGCGGACCAGACACGGGCCCCGCCCGGTCACGAAGTCGCGGTATGCCTCGGCACCCGTCCCTGTCGGGAAGCCGACCAGTGTGAGCTCCGCTGCGCGCCTGGACCCGCCAGGGTCGTCCGCGGGGACGTAGTTCGAACGCGTCTGGGCCACCCACTTGCGACCTCCCTCCGGCACCGCCGGTTGTGGGCAGGAGCCGGCGAGGCGCAACTGACTCTCGCCACCAGGAGTTTCGGCACCCACGACCTGGTCATTGGGCACGGATGACATTCCCGCCGGTGCGGACCCTGAGCTGATCTCCTTGGGGAACGAGTACGCCTGTCCGGGGGCGCCGGTGGCGAGGTCTGACCAGTCACGCTCACGAGCAGGCACGACCGCGGTGGACTTCGAACCCCGGCCGAGCCATCCGCCGCCCGCGACACCACCCACACCCGCAACCAGGGCGGCGGTTGCCACCGCGGACACCAGTCCCGTGACGATGCGCCGCCTGCGCCGGATGCGATGCGCCTTGGCCACCGCACCCTCGCGCAAACCTCGCACGTCCTCGTGCCCCGACGGGCGCGCCTGGTCGAAGGCCCCCTTCAGCAGCCGATCCAGGTCCTCGTCGATGCTCATGTCGTTCTCCTGATCGGGCGCCGCTGGTCCCCTGCGACCAACCGCTCACACCTCAGACGCGGTGACTCGGCGTCAACGTTACGTCCGGACCCGCGCGCTCGTCGGGTCATAGAGGGGGCGCAGAGACACGGTGGCCGGGACCGGGACACCGGCGACGTCGACCTCCCAGGAGCCCTCGTCGAGCCACGCCTTGGTCACCGGACCATCGGCTGCGACCGAGGCAATGCCCACAGCGCCGCCGAGCGTCCAGCCGTAGGACGCCGAGCGCACGTCGCCCACCGGGATTCCGTCGCGGAGCAGCACCTCCGCGCCGAACAGCAACGGCTCGGGGTCGGTGAGCAGCACCTGGACGAGCTTCTCGTGGCGCGGTGTCTCGCGCTCGGCGATCACGGCGTCCCGCCCGATGAACTCGGTCTCGAGGTCGACGGCGAACCCGAGCCCGGCCATCTGCACGGTGTCGGTGTTGTCGATGTCGTGGCCGTAGTCGCGATAGGCCTTCTCGAGCCGCAGCGATCCGAGCGACTTCAGACCGACAGGCAGGAGCCCGTATGCCGTGCCCTCCTTGCGCAGTGCCCTCCAGACCTCGGCGGTCCGGTCGCGTGGGATGTAGAGCTCGTAGCCGAGCTCGCCGACATAGGTGATGCGGACGCACAGGACCTCGACGCCAGCCACGGTGATGGTGCGAGCCGTGCGGAACGGGAAGGCCTCGGTCGACAGGTCGGCCTCGGTGAGCGTGGCGAGCAGGTCGCGGGACAGCGGCCCCTGGACGTTGAGCTGACCGGTGGCCTCGGTGACGTCCTCGATCGAGACGTCGGCGTCGCCGATCTGGCGCCGCAGCCAGGCGAGCGTGTGGCCGTGGGCGGTGTCGGAGGCGACGACGATGAAGTCGTTCTCCCCCCGTTTGGTCACCGTGAGGTCGGCCTCGATGCCTCCGTCGGGTCCGAGCCACTGGGTGTAGGTGATGCGGTCGACGTCGCCGTCGACGTGACCGGCACTCACTCGCTCGAGGACGGACCCAGCGTCGGCGCCCGTCACCACGAAGGTCGCCATGAAGGACATGTCGATGAGCCCGACGGCCTCACGCACCGCCCGGTGCTCGGCCTCCCACTTGTCGAACCACGGCTGGCGACCCCACGACGGGGTGACGTGCGCGCTCTGTCCGTCACCGGCATACCAGTCGGCACTCTCCCAGCCGGAGACGTCCTTGAGTTTCGCGCCGGCGGCGACCATCTCGTCGTGCACCGGTGACACGAAAGTGCCGCGTCCGGTGTGCAGCTCGACTCCCGGTGTGTGCGCGGCATACGTCTTGCCCAGGACCTCGGTGACACGGTCGCGACGGTAGTCACGGTGGAGCTGGTGCGGCCTGAAGCGGGCGACGTCGATCGCGGTGACGTCCACGTCAGGACGACCGGTGGCGATCCAGTGGGCCATGACCCGCCCAAGCCCGCCGCTGCTGAGGATGCCGACCGAATTCAGGCCCGCCGCAACGAAATAGCCCTGCAGGTCGGGTGCCTCGCCGACCGCCGGAAGCCGGTCGGGAGTGAACGACTCGGGCCCGCAGAAGAACGTGCGCACCCCCGCCTCCAGGGTGATCGGCACGCGTGACATCGCCGTCTCGAGTGCCGGTGCCATGCGCTCCCAATCCGGCGGCAACGTGCCGAACGAGAAGTCCTCGGGGATGCCGTCGAGCTTCCAGGCGGCAGCCTCCGGCTCGAAGAGGCCGACCATCATGCCGCCGCCCTCCTCGCGGTAGTAGCCGTAGCGCGCAGGATCCTCGAACACCGGTCCGTTGGGGTCGAGCCCCGGAATGGTGTCGGTGATGAGGTAGTAGTGCTCCGCAGCCTGGTTGGGGATGACGACGCCGTGCCGCTCCCCCAGCTGGCGGGCCCACATGCCGGTGCAGTTGACGACGGTCTCGCACTCGATGTCGCCAGCGCTCGTGCGCAGGCCGGTGATCCGCGGCAGTGCTCCGTCGGTACGGGTGATGACGTCGCCCGCAGTCACACCTTCGATGATGCGCACGCCAAGATTCTTCGCACCGCGTGCCAACGACATGGTGAGGTCGACGGGGTTGACGCGTCCGTCGCCGGGGACGTGGAAGCCGGAGATGAGGCCGTCCATGTCGGCAAGCGGGAAGAGCTCGGCCATCTCGCCCGGACTGATCTCGTTGACCTCGAGCCCGAGGCGGCGCTGGAAGGCAGCGACCCGGCGGTACTCCTCGAGCCGATCGGTGTCGCCCACCGCCTCGATGAGCCCCACGGGCCGGAAGCCCGTCGACAGCCCGGTCTCGGCCTCGAGCCGCCCGAACAGCTCACGCGAATACAGACGTATGCCGGTGAGCGTCTCGCTCGTCGACCCGAAACAGGTCATGAGCCCGGCCGCGTGCCACGTCGTGCCGCTCGTCAGGCGGTCGCGCTCGATGAGGACGACATCGGTGACCCCCTCGTGCGCGAGGTGGTAGGCGATCGAGGCACCGATGACCCCTCCGCCGATGATGACGACCTGGGCACGGGCGGGCAGCTGCGTTGCGACACTCACACGCGGAGGCTACCCACCGAGGTGGCGGCACGGCATACCCCTGGATGGATCTGTCGAGATCGGGCGACACACAGGCAGGTTGCCCGATCCCGCGCGCGTCCCCCTATCTCGATCTCAGGGCACGTCAGCTGAGGTCGAGGGATCGGGCGTCCAAGCCCAGTTTCTCGGCAAGTCGCCGGAGGAAGTTGCGGCGCCGCGCCGCCTGGTACACGTCCTCGGCCCAGATCTCGACAACTCGCCAACCGTCGTCCTCTGCCAGATCGCGGCGCGCCACATCCACGCTGCGTTGACGGCGGCCTCCATGGTGCTCGCCCTGGTACTCGCCGATCACCTTCCGATCCCGCCAGACCAGATCACCCTCGAGCAACCGACCCTCGGGGCTGATCACCTCAACGTTGAGCTCCGGCTCGGGGAAGCCCCGACGTACGAGAAGAAGGCGCGTCCTCGACTCCATGGGGGAACGGGACCCCACCCTGGCGAGGGCGAGGGCTTCTCGCAGGCGTCGCGCTCCCCGCGGGCGTACCCGGCGGGCGAGTGCCGCCTCCAACTCATCTCGCCGGTCCAGTCGCTCACTGCCTTGCCGTTCGGCCTCGTGCCTGGATACGGCCTGCCACTCCTCTTCGCCCTCCAACACCTCGATCTGTTCAGCAAGCCGCATCAGAACTGCGTCGGCCAGGACCACGAGGTCATCCACCGTCAAGGCCCGTGGCTCATTGATCTCGGCGAGGTCCACCCAGGTGTCGATCAGGCTCGTCAGGGTGAGCCCTCGAACGGTGCGGCTGCGACGGCGTTCGAGACCCCGATGGCCCCGGCACTCGTGACGCTCGATCACGGCCCGAACCGAGTTGCGCATGACGTCGAACCCGGAGACGGGCCCAGCCCACGAAGGAAGCGGAAGGTCCCACAAGCGCGCAGCAGTCAGGTGACTGAAGACGACGTCGTCGGGCAGAGCAAGTGCGAAGGCACGGCACCGATCCGCGTGGTGCGCGATCTCCGAGGCGGCCTTGACGCCCCGTGTGACTCTGATCAGGTCGGGGTTGCGCCACTGCGCTTCCGTGATCTCGAGGGATCGGGCATCGTCCAGGCTGAACGGGGAGCTCGGGAAGCGTGGATCGGCACACATGGGAGCACTGTCGCCGAAATCGAGAATCTGGCCGTGGAGTCATCCACAGGTCCCGTCGAGATCGGGCGACACGCAGGCACGTGGCCGTGACCCGCGCGCGTCACCCGATCTCGACGAAGTGTGCACCCAAACGGGCTCGCGGAATCGCCGCGTTCACTTCAGGCGGAGGTGCGGAAGCCGCGCCCCGTCTTGCGACCGAGATAGCCCGCCGTCACGAGGTGCTCGAGCAGCGGCGCCGGCGCGTAGCCGGGCTCGCGGAACTCGATGTAGAGCTCGCGCTCGATCGCCAGCGACACGTCGAGCCCGACGACGTCGAGCAGCTCGAACGGGCCCATGGGCAGACCACAGCCGGTCTTCATCGCGGTGTCGATGTCGTCGGCGCTGGCGTAGTTGGCGTCGAGCATCTTGATCGCGTCGTTGAGGTAGGGGAAGAGCAGCGCATTGACGATGAAGCCTGACCGGTCGCCGCACGTCACGGGGTGCTTGCCGATCTCGCGGCACAGCTCCTGGACGGTGGCGATCACGTCGTCGCCGGTCGACACGGTGTGCACGACCTCGACGAGCTTCATGATCTGCGCGGGGTTGAAGAAGTGCATGCCGACGACGTCCTGGGGGCGCGACGTCACGCGGGCGCAGTCGATGATCGGCAGCGACGAGGTGGTCGTCGCGAGGATCGCGCCGGGCTTGCAGATCTTGTCGAGCTCACTGAAGAGCTCCTGCTTGATCGCGAGGTCCTCGGCAATGGCCTCGACGACGAGGTCGACCTCGGCGAGGTCGGCGCGCTCGGTCGTCGCGTGCAGGCGCGCGAGCAGGGCGTCGGCCTCTTCCTGCGTGGCGCGGCCCTTCTCGACGGCGCGGGCCTGCGACTTCTCGATCGCGGCGCGCACTCCGTCGAGCTTGTCCTGGCTGCGCGCGACGAAGGTGACGTTCTTGCCTGCCTTGGCGAAGACCTCGATGATGCCGGTGGCCATCGTTCCGGAGCCGACGACGCCGACCGACGAGATCTCGCGCAGCGCGACACCCTGGGCGGTGCCCTCGACCGGGGTCTGCGCATCAGCGACGACCTCGGG
This sequence comes from uncultured Actinomycetota bacterium, assembly GCA_963807825.1. Classification (GTDB taxonomy): domain Bacteria; phylum Actinomycetota; class Actinomycetes; order Actinomycetales; family Dermatophilaceae; genus Knoellia. The sequence continues at coordinate 110,623 of CAWEDC010000008.1, read as the reverse complement.
CGAGCCGGCCGCGGCATACGTGTAGAAACCGCGACCGCTCTTGCGACCCTTGAGGCCGGCGGACACCATCTGCTTGATGATCGGGCTGGGTGCGTGGAGCCGGTCGCGTCCCTGCTTGTACATCGTGTCGAGAATCTCGTATGCCGTGTCGAGACCGATGAGGTCGAGCAGCGCGAGCGGGCCCATCGGGTAGCCGCAGCCGAGCTTCATCGACGCGTCGATGTCCTCACGCGTGGCGTAGCGGCTCTCGAACATCGAGACCGCGTGGTTCAGGTAGCCGAAGAGCAGGGCGTTGGCGATGAAGCCGGCCTTGTCGCCGACGATGACCGGCTTCTTGTCGATGCGCTCGGCGAGGGCCTTGACGTCCTCGAAGACGTCGTCGGCGGTGATGACGGTGCGGATGACCTCGACGAACTGCTGGACGGGCGCCGGGTTGAAGAAGTGCATGCCGACGATGCGCTTGGGGCTCGTCGTCGAGGCAGCGATCTCGGTGACCGGCAGCGAGGAGGTGTTGGTCGCGAGGATGGCGTCGGGTCCAACGATCGCGTCGAGCTTGGCGAAGATCTCCTTCTTGAGATCAAGGTGCTCGGGCACGGCTTCGACGACGAGCTGACAGTCGGCGAGCGACTCGAAGTCGGTCGCGTAGGTCACGTGCCCGTGCAGGGTGTCGTGGGCGGCCTGGTCGATCTTGCCGCGGTCGAGGGCACGCCCGGTCGACTTCGCGAGGAAGGAGCGCCCACGCTCGACGGCCTCGTCGGTGATGTCCACGGCGACGACGTCGATCCCGTTGCGCGCGAACACCTCCACGATGCCCGCACCCATGGTGCCCAGTCCGATGACGCCTACTTTGGTGAACTCACGTGACATGTTCGGAGTCTCCCAGAGTGGGACTGCACTGTGGTCACCGAATGGACGTGAGCCTGCCCACCCCGGAGGGTCGGCGCCGCAGACTAGGCCGGCACGAGGGCGAGGTCCACGACCTCGTCCTGCTCGGCGACGATCCGGGAGGGCTGGACGAGAACGAGCAGGACGACGGCCCCCAGCCAGACGGCACCGGTCATCACCACGGCCATGCCGACGGCGTTGCCCGTGCTGACCAGGCCGGTGAGCGGAGTGATGATGCTCGCCATCCCGAACTGGATGGCACCGAGCAGAGCTGCAGCCGAGCCCGCCGCCTCGCCGTGACGGGACAGCGCGAGCGCCGGGGTGTTGGGGAACGACAGGCCCACAGCGAACATGACGAACCACAACGGCACGAGCACCAGCACCAGCGGCGCGTCGGTCAGTGCGGCCGCGAGGAGGCCCGCCGTCGCGGCCATGGCGATACCAACGCCGGCCGTCAGGATGTGCTGCGGTTCCCACCTGCGCAGCAGGAACGGGTTGACCTGGGTCGCCACGATGAGCCCTGCGGCGTTGACACCGAACAGGATGCCGAACTGCTGCTCATTGAGGCCGTAGTACTCCTGCAGGACGAACGACGAGCCTGCGACATAGGCGAAGAGGGCGCTGAACATCAGGCCCGCGAGCAGCACGAGGCCGACGAACGGACGATCGCGCAACAGACCGGCATACGTTCGCAGAGTGGCCCCGACCCGTGCGGGACGACGGCGCTCGACCGGCAGGGTCTCGTCCAGGCCACGCAGCGCGACCACGAAGAGGATGACAGCGATTCCCGCCAGGGCCCCGAAGATCCCGCGCCACCCCGTGAGCTGGAGCAGGAGGCCACCCAGCGACGGCGCGAGGATGGGGGCGACACCGATGACGAGCGTGAGGTGGCTGAGCAGTCCTGCCGCTCGCCGACCGGTGAACAGGTCACGCACGACGGCCATCGCGGTGACCGCGACCGCCGCACCCGAGACGCCCTGACCGATGCGAACCGCGGTGAGGAGCTCGATCGACGGCGCGAGCCCGGCAAGCACGGACATCACAGCGTGTGCGGCGATGCCGCCCAGCATGACCCGGCGGCGGCCGACGGCATCCGAGATCGGGCCCAGCACGAGCTGACCGAGACCGAGGCCGAGCATGATGCCGGTGAGGGTGAACTGCACCTGGGGCTCGGTGGCGCCGAGGTCATCCGCGAGCGTCGGCAGGGCGGGCAGGTACGTGTCGATCGTGAGCGGGCCGAGGGCAACCAGTGCGCCCAGGACCAGGACCAGCCGGAGATACGCACGCCCGGCCAGGGGCACGGCGGGAGTCTGGGCTGTGCGGGTGGTGGGGCGCGCTGACACGCTACTGGCTCCTGAGAACGGGATGGGATCGGATGGCGGCGTGCGCACCGGTGAGCCCGCATCCTCAGGGTCCAAGGCAGGGGCCTGCCGAGGCATTCCCGTTTCGCGTGCCGGATGCGCGTTGGCGGGCCAAGCCCTCGACCAGAAGGCGACTATGGTGTCCCGGTGCGAGTGGTGATTGCGAAGTGCAGCGTCGACTACGACGGTCGGCTGACGGCCCATCTCCCTCTTGCGACCCGGTTGCTCATGGTCAAGGCCGACGGCTCGGTCCTCATCCACTCCGACGGCGGCTCCTACAAGCCCCTCAACTGGATGTCCCCGCCGTGCGCCATGGCCGAGGTCGAACCCGAGGAGTCCGAGGCTGCCGAGGGCATCACGGCGGTGTGGGTGGTCCAGCACGCCAAGTCCGAGGATCGCCTCCGGGTCAAGTTCCACGAGATCCACAGCGACACCAGCCACGACCTCGGCGTCGACCCGGGCCTGGTCAAGGACGGGGTCGAGGCCCACCTGCAGAAGCTCCTCGCCGAGCACATCACCACCCTGGGTGACGGCTACACCCTGACGCGGCGCGAATACATGACGCCCATCGGACCCGTCGACATCCTCTGCAAGGACGCAGCCGGTGCGACGGTGGCCGTCGAGATCAAGCGCCGCGGCGACATCGACGGTGTCGAGCAGCTCACCCGCTACCTCGAGCTGATGAACCGCGACTCCCACCTCGCGCCCGTCACCGGCGTCTTTGCCGCACAACAGATCAAGCCGCAGGCGCGCACCCTCGCGGAAGACCGCGGCATACGCTGCGTCGTCCTCGACTATGACGACCTCAAGGGCATCGACAACAGCGAGCACCGCCTCTTCTGAGACGTGCCTGCCCCGTCAGATGACGGAGCGGTCGGCACTTCCCGGCCACGACACCACGGTCACGTCGTCGGCATCGATGCTGATCTCGGCCACGGCACAGTTGGGCAGGAACAGCTGGGCCGCAAGGTCGTTGCGCACGTTGCGTCCCAGGCGCGGCAGACCGAACGACATCACTCCCCCGTGGGTGAACACGAGCACGGTCTCGCCGCGATGCTGGTCCGCGATCTCCTCGAGCGCGCTGCGGTAGCGGTCCAGCGCCTGCTCGCCGCTCTCACCGCCGGGGATGAACGTGCCGAGGTGTCCCGCCTTCCACGCCTCGAAGACGCCCATGAGCTCGGGGTCGTCGTGGTCGCGACCCGCGAGCGCGCCCACGGAGAACTCCTGGAGGCCGTCGACCGCGCGCGACTCGACACCGAGGATCTCCGCTGCGATCGCGCCCGACTCGATGGCCCGCTGCACCCGACTCGTCCAGACGCCCGCGATGTTGCGGGACCCGAGCGACTCGGCAAGTTGTCGCACCTGGTCCTTGCCCTTGTCGGTCAGCCATCCGCCGTCGTCGGAGAGAACTTTGGCGTGGGGGTAGTCCGCGTCACCGTGACGGGCCACGAGCAGGGTTGCGGGACAGTGCAGATCGCTCATTCCCCCACCTTCCCACGTGGCGCAGACAGAGCGTGGGTATGCCGTGTGCTCCTGAATCCGGTCGACACCGCACCTTCTCGGCTGGTCCACTGAGGGCGTGACCGACGACTTCTTCTTCGCGACGCTCGACCTGGATGACGAGAGCCCGGAGAACACCGCACGGGTGAACGGCTGGCTCGACGCCGTCACGCGCGGCTTTCACCAGGGCCATGCCACCGACGAGTTCCGTGAGAAGTGGCTCGCTGCTGTGCGCGCCGACGGTGCGACGTCGCGTGGCGTGTGGGAATCGCCCGAACTTCCGCTCTCGACTCAGGTCCCGGTCGCCACGTTCGGACACTTCGTCAAGACGCTCAACACCGGCGCCGCGCACCTTCCCGCCCGGATGATCACCGACGTCACCGTGGCGCCGACGCACCGTCGTCGCGGCCTCATGCGTCGGCTCATGACCGAGAACCTCGAGGACGCGGCGTCTGCAGGCCTCCCGGTCGCGGTGCTCACGGCATCAGAGGGCGCCATCTACCAGCGATTTGGCTTCGGCCTCGCGACCCGCGAGGCGCAAGTGCGCGTCGACAGCACGTCCCGATTCCGGCTGCGTCAGGTCCCCGACGACGGTGGACGGGTTGCGATGGTCGACGCATCGGTTGCGTGGCCGACCCTGTCTGCGGTCTTCGAGAAGCACCATCTCGTCACCCGCGGCAGCCTCGGACGGCCGACGTACTACGAGGCCTGGCTCAAGGGATACGACTGGGAGGCGCAGAGCGAGGACCGCCGGCAACGCATCGCCGTCCGCTTCGGACCGGACGGAGAGGCCGATGGTTTCGTGGCCTATGCGCAGAAACGGACCGACGGCACCGGCGAGATCGAGGTCCGTGACATGGTCACGTCGTCGCCGGCCGCCCACCTGGCCCTCTGGCAGTTCCTCGCTGACATCGATCTCGCCGACGTGGTCACCGTCTCGGCGCCCGTCGTCGATCCGCTCACGCAAGCCTTGGTCGATCACCGAGTGCGACGGGTGACAGCCATGCCCGACCACCTGTGGGTGCGCATCCTCGACGTTCCGGCCGCTCTCGAGGCGCGCCCGTGGTTCGGCACCGATCGCATCGTGCTTCGGGTGGTCGATGGTCTGGGACACGCGGACGGCACGTTCTCGATCGACGCCTCTGACGGACGCGCAGCGGTGACCCCGACGTCGGACGCGCCCGACGTCACCCTTGATGTCGAAACCCTCGGCACGCTCTACCTCGGCGACGTCACTGTCGACCCGCTGGCCAAGGGTGGCCGCATCACTGCCACGGACGACGCACTGCGCCGGTTCGCCACACTGGCCGACGGCTCACCGTCGCCCCACTGCAGCGCCCACTTCTGACCCGACCAAGTTCTTCCGGGACGCGAGGACCGGGTGCTCAGGCGGTGGGAGCGGCCGTGGCCAGACGCGACTCGCGGATGACGTCGACGAAGCGCCCCATGATGTCGTTGAGACCGAAGTCCTTGGGAGTGAACACCTCTGCCACACCCAGCGCCTTGAGCCTGGCGGCGTCGGACTCGGGGATGATCCCGCCGACGATGACCGGGATGTCACCGGCCCCGGCCTCACGCAGCCCGTCGAGGATCTCCGGCATGAGCTCCATGTGCGACCCCGACAGGATCGAGATGCCGACGAGGTGGACGTCCTCCGACACCGCTGCGGCCACGATCTGCGCGGGAGTGAGACGGATGCCCTGATAGATGACCTCGAAGCCGGCATCACGAGCGCGCACGGCGATCTGCTCGGCCCCGTTGGAGTGCCCGTCGAGTCCCGGCTTGCCGACGAGGACGCGCAAGGTCTCACCCAGCTCGTCGCGCAGCCCGGCCACCCGCTCGCGCACGGCGGACAGCTCGACACCGGCAGCGCCACCGGTCAGTCCGACCGAGCCGGTGACACCCGTGGGCGCACGGAACTCGCCGAACACGTCGCGCAGGGCCTGGGCCCACTCGCCCGTGGTGACCTCGGCGCGAGCGCACTCGATCGAGGCCTCCATGAGGTTCTCGTCGGTCTGCGCCGCTGCCTTCAGCCGCGCCACCGAGGCTGCAGCGCGCTCGCGCTTCACCGGGTCGGCGTCGCGGGTCTCGCGCCACTCACGCACTGCCTTCGCGGCGGCTGCCTCGACACCGGCATCGACCGTCTGGATGGCGGTGTCGAGGTCGGCCGTGAGGGGGTTGGGCTCGGTCGTCTCGAACTTGTTGACGCCGACGATGATGTCCTCACCCGTCTCGATGCGCTGGCGGCGCAACGAGTGCGACGCGACCAGCGCCGACTTCATGTAGCCGCTCTCGACGGCAGCGACGGCGCCACCCAGCTCGGCGACGCGGGCGATCTCGGCCTTGGCGCCGGCGACGAGCTCGGCCACCTTGGCCTCCACCACGGCCGACCCCTCGAAGAGGTCTTCGTACTCGAGGAGGTCGGACTCATAGGCGAGCACCTGCTGCATGCGCAGTGACCACTGCTGGTCCCACGGACGAGGCAGCCCCAGGGCTTCGTTCCACGCCGGCAACTGCACTGCGCGAGCGCGAGCACCCTTGGAGAGCGTCACCGCGAGCATCTCGAGGACGATGCGCTGAATGTTGTTCTCGGGCTGGGCCTCGGTGAGTCCCAGCGAGTTGACCTGCACGCCGTAGCGGAAGCGTCGCTGCTTGGCGTCGGTCACGCCGTAGCGCTCACGCGTCAGCTCGTCCCACAGCTCGACGAAGGCGCGCATCTTGCACATCTCCTCGACGAACCGGACTCCGGCGTTGACGAAGAACGAGATGCGGGCGACGACCTCGCCGAAGCGCTCCTGCGGCACCTGACCGGCGTCACGCACGGCGTCGAGCACGGCGATCGCCGTGGACATCGCGTAGGCGATCTCCTGCACGGGCGTCGCGCCGGCCTCCTGCAGGTGGTAGCTGCAGATGTTGATCGGGTTCCACTTGGGGATGTCAGAAACGGTGTAGGACACCATGTCCGTGATGAGCCGCAGCGACGGTGCCGGCGCAAACACATAGGTGCCGCGCGACAGGTACTCCTTGATGATGTCGTTCTGCGTCGTCCCACCGAGCGCCTTGACGACCGACGCCGGGTCCTCGTCCGCAGCAATCGGCCTGGTCCTCGGCCGCGACCTGGTACATCGCGAGCAGCCACATGGCGGTGGCGTTGATCGTCATCGAGGTGTTCATCTGGCCCAGGGGGATCTGGTCGAAGAGCGCCCGCATGTCCCCGATGTGCGAGATCGGGACACCCACCTTGCCCACCTCACCGCGCGCGAGGACGTGGTCGGGGTCGTAGCCCGTCTGGGTCGGCAGGTCGAAGGCGACCGACAGCCCGGTCTGCCCCTTCGCAAGGTTGCGCCGGTACAAAGCGTTCGACGCAGCGGCACTGGAGTGGCCGGCATACGTGCGCATGACCCAGGGACGGTCGCGCTCGGGGCGAGCAGGAGCAGCGGCGGGCGCGATTGCGGCAGAAGGGTCTTCGGGCATGCGTTCAACGCTACGCGGCGCTCAGCAGTCGAGACAGGGTCTCAGGCGGTGAGAGTCCTCACGCCCCGACAGGGGCGCGCGGGCGCCTTGCGGGCGAAAGCCGGTCGATGAGCCACTCCACCGGCCCTCGCCCGATGAATCGGGCCCAGGCCCAGGACGTGACGAGCGCCACGAAGAGCAGCAGTCCGAACGGCAACCAGCCTCCCGCCGGGAACCTCGGGATGAGCGGCACGAGCAGCACGACGTGGAAGACGTAGAGCGACAGCGCCACCTGACCCACGAGCGAGAGGGGGCGCAGCACGGCATACACGGCTGGTCGTCGTCCGGCTGCGAGGTCAACGGCCATGACGATCCCGTATGCCGCGAGCGCCAGTCCGTTCTCCTGCACCTGATCGGGGTAGTCACCGGAGAAGACGACCGGGTGCCCCAACAGTTCCGCGGCAAAGCTGGCCCACACCATGGTCAGCCCGCCGAGGGCGCACCACCACGACGCGCGTTCGTCTCGAAGTCCTCGGCGCGCCAGGACGGCCCCGACGAGGAAGAGCGGGAGAAGGGTGAGGACGCGGTAGTGCGTGTTGGTGACGAGCCACTGCACGAGAGGGTTGGCCGCCCAGTCCGCCGTGGTGGCAGCGCCGCCTGCGACGCCACCACCGGCGCGCGTCACCGCCTCGATGACCCAGGGACTGCCGATGAACAGGACGGCAGCGATCGCGACCAGCCATCGCGTGCCCAGGACGAGCAGGGGTGTCCCGACGATGAGCAGGAGCCCGAGGATGTGCAGGATCACGGCGACCCAGTGGTTCAGCTGCTCCAGGCCCACGCCGAGGGCGATGAGCGCGACTCCCCTGACACTCGCGCGCCCGATCCCTCGCGCTGCGGAACCGCGATCGAAGACCAGACCTGCGGCCACGCCCATGACGAGGACGAAGAGCGGCGAGGCGAGGTCGTTGATCTGTTGGAGGACGAACGTGCCCGACGTGGACACTCGCTCACTGATGAACGGCACGCCGTGGGCGATGACCATCGCGACGACCGCCAGCCCCCGCGCGGCATCGAGCCCGAGAATCCGGCGCGGCGCAGCGACATCGCCTCGCCGCTCAGCATCGGTCACGGGATCTGCCACACGGACAGGGTGTACAGATGTTGCGTGTCACAGTGTTGACGGCGCAGAGGTCAGCTGACCGCGGTGGTGATCGCCGAGGGCATGGCCCCGACGACGTGGTTCAACCGAGCGCGGCGGAGCAGGCGAAGAGTGCGCGGGTCGGCGTCGACGATGCTGAAGCCGCGCGATCCCCGGCGAGCGCGTCGCAGGCACTCGACAATGACGCCGAAGCCCGTCGCGTCACCGATCTCGCACTCCGCGAGGTCCAGGAGCAGGTCGTCGTGGCCGTCGTCGACGATGCGATGGAGCACCATCCGCAGGTCCGGGACGGTGTGGAAGTCGAGGCGTCCGCGCAGCGAAACATGGTGTCCAGACGTGTCGCGATGCTCGTCGAGCGTCACGATCGTGTGTCCACGCTGATCCACGGTCGCCTTCTTCATGTGCGCCCCATTGAACGCGACGGTTCCCACGGTCCGGGCATGCTCCGGGTAAAGAATCGGCAAAGGCGTCTGGCAGTCTCATCCCATGGTCAACCTCACCCGCATCTACACGCGCACCGGCGATGACGGCACCACCGGGCTCGGAGACTTCAGCCGCACGAGCAAGACCGACCCTCGTCTGGCGGCCTACGCCGACGTCAACGAGGCCAACGCGGTCATCGGGGTCGTCCTGGCGACCGGCACCCTCACCGACGACGTCCGCGCGATCCTCACCCGGGTGCAGAACGACCTCTTCGACGTCGGCGCCGACCTGTGCACTCCCCTGCTCGAGAACCCCGAGTACCCGCCCCTGCGCGTCCAGTCCGAGTGGATCGACGAGCTCGAGGCCGACTGCGACACCCAGAACGCCAAGGTCGAGAAGCTTCGCTCGTTCATCCTCCCCGGCGGCACGGTCGGTGCCGCCCACCTGCACCAGGCGACCACCGTCGTCCGCAGGGCGGAGCGCACGACCTGGGCCGCCATCGAGACCCATGGCACGGAGGTGGGGACCACCAAGGGTGAGGGCGGAGTCAATCCGACGACCGCGGCATACCTCAACCGTTTGTCAGATCTGCTCTTCATCCTCGCCCGAGTCGCCAACCTGGAGGCGGGCGGCGACGTCCTCTGGCAGCCGGGCGGCGGTCGGGCGACGGCGCCCACCAAGGGCCCCGAGGTCTCGGAGACCGACGACCCCACGACCGACGACGACTGACCAGCTGCGCTTGCGTCGTCAGGCGACGTTGACGTTGAAGCCGGGGGGCGAGCTCTCGAGCCAGGCACGCAACGACGTGTATGCCGCAGGGCTGAGGGCGAGTTCGTAGTCCTTGGACCGCGACCGTCCGCTCACACACACGGCATCCGACGGGAGCCCCGGGACGGCCTCACCGAGCCGGTGCGGTGCTCCGAGGTCGAGGTCGTGGCGCACCCAGGAGTGCCCGGGACGCAGAGAGGGACCGACGACTGAGAACCAGTCGAGTCGATCCCCCGCGATGCGCGCCAGGCCGAGCCGCCAGCGGCGGTCACCGGTGCTGATCGCACACAGCATGAGCGGCTTGCCGCCCGAGATGTAGCGGCGGCGGAGCCAGACGAAGAGGATGGCCGCCACGAGAAGGGCGAGCGCCACCACGAGCACGAGCTCGATGGTGGCGATCGCCGTCATGACATTCCCCGCCCTGGACCTAGTTGGTCAGACCCGAGGCGTCCACGGCCTCGGCGAGGATCGTGACGCGGTCGTGGTCGACCGAGAGGAAGCCACTGTCGATCGTGGCGGTGCGCACTCCGCCCTCGGCGTGGATCTTGACCTCGCCCTCGACGAGAACGCCGAGGAGGGGGGTGTGACCGGGCAGGATGCCGAGCTCACCCTCGATGGTGCGGGCGCTCACCTGGCTCGCCTCGCCCTCCCAGACCTTGCGGTCCGCGGCAACGAGTTCGACCTGAAGCTGGCTCACGAGTTCCTCCGGGAAGTGATGTGGGTGTGAAGTCTAGCGGCGCTGGCTGGGAGTGCTCCTGCGCCGTATGACGCAGGGCCGATACCGCTCGCGGCACCGGCCCTGCGATCAAGCGTGACAGAATCAGAGGTTCTTCTGGATCTCTGCGGCCTGACGCTCGACGTCGTCGAGGCCACCACACATGAAGAACGCCTGCTCGGGGAAGTGGTCGTAGTCGCCATCGGCGATCTTCGTGAACGCCTCGATGGTGTCGACGAGCGGCACCGTCGAGCCCTCGATGCCGGTGAACTGCTTGGCAACGTAGGTGTTCTGACCGAGGAAGCGCTGGATACGACGGGCCCGGTTGACGAGGATCTTGTCCTCTTCGGAGAGCTCGTCGATACCCAGGATCGCGATGATGTCCTGCAGCTCCTTGTTGCGCTGGAGGATCGACTTGATCCGCACCGCGGTGCTGTAGTGGTCCTCGGCGATGTAGCGACGGTCGAGGATTCGCGAGGTCGACGTGAGCGGGTCCACGGCCGGGTAGATACCCAGCGAGGCGATCTCACGCGAGAGCTCGGTCGTCGCGTCGAGGTGCGCGAAGGTCGTGGCCGGGGCCGGGTCGGTGTAGTCGTCAGCAGGCACGTAGATGGCCTGCATCGAGGTGATCGAGTTGCCTCGGGTCGAGGTGATGCGCTCCTGGAGGGTGCCCATCTCGTCGGCGAGGGTCGGCTGGTAACCCACGGCGGACGGCATACGGCCGAGCAGCGTGGAGACCTCGGAACCGGCCTGCGTGAAGCGGAAGATGTTGTCGATGAAGAGCAGAACGTCCTGGTTCTGCACGTCGCGGAAGTACTCGGCCATGGTCAGGGCCGAGAGGGCGACGCGAAGACGCGTGCCCGGCGGCTCATCCATCTGGCCGAACACGAGGGCGGTCTGTCCGAGGACGCCGGCCTCTTCCATCTCGACCATGAGGTCGTTGCCCTCACGGGTGCGCTCACCGACACCGGCGAACACCGAGACACCACCGTGGTCGCGAGCGACTCGGGCGATCATCTCCTGGATGAGGACGGTCTTGCCGACACCGGCTCCACCGAACAGACCGATCTTTCCACCCTGCACGTAGGGGGTCATGAGGTCGATGATCTTGATGCCGGTCTCGAACATCTCGGTCTTGGACTCGAGCTGGTCGAAGGCCGGAGCCTTGCGGTGGATGCCCCAACGCAGCGAGGGCTCGAAGGTCTCACCCTCGGCGAGGTTCATGACCTCACCCGTGGTGTTGAAGACCTTGCCGAGCGTCTCGTCGCCGACGGGCACCATGATGGGGCCGCCGGTGTCCTGCACCTGCGTGCCGCGGACGAGTCCGTCGGTCGGCTGGAGCGAGATGGCGCGAACCATGTTGTCGCCGATGTGCTGGGCGACCTCGAGGTTGAGGTTCTTCTTCTCACCCGAGAGCTCGACCATGGTGGTGAGCAGGTTGTACTGCTCGGGCATGGCGTCGGCCGGGAACTCGATGTCGACGACCGGGCCGATGATGCGCGAGACGCGCCCAATGCCGCCGGGCTCGACAGTGTCTGCTGTGTTTTCAGTGACAGTGGCAGTCATGTTCTCTCTCACTTGCTCTCGGCCAGGGCGCTGGCGCCACCGACGATTTCGCTGATCTCTTGGGTGATCTCCGCCTGACGGGCCTGGTTGACCAGTCGGGTGTACTTCTTGACGAGCTCCTCGGCGTTGTCCGTCGCGGACTTCATCGCACGCTGACGTGCGGCGAGCTCGGACGCGGCGGCCTGGAGCATGCAGTTGAACAGGCGCGAGGTGACGTACTTCGGCAGGAGCGCATCGAGCACGTCCTCCACGCTCGGCTCGAACTCGTAGAGCGGGAACAGGTCGCCCTCTGCAGGCGCCTCGGTTCCCTCCACGATCTCGAGCGGAAGCAGGCGGATGACCTCGGGCTCCTGCGTCACCATCGACACGAAGCGGGAGAAGACGATGTGGACCTCGTCGACGCCACCCTCGGACTCGGTGTCCAGGAGGAAGTCCGCGACAACTCGCTCGCCGATCTCACGGGCACGTTCGAAGGTCGGCTTCTCGGAGTCACCCGTCCACTCGGCCGCGAACGGGCGCTGACGGAACTTGAAGTAGCCCAGCGCCTTGCGGCCCAGAAGGTAGGGGACGGCTTCCTTGCCCTCTTCACGCAGACGCGCGATGAGACGCTCGGACTCCTTGAGCACCGACGAGCTGTAGGCGCCGGCCAGTCCACGGTCCGAGGTGATGATGACGACCGCAGCGCGGGTCACCTTCTCCTTCTCCGTGGTGAGGAGGTGCTCCTCGTTGGAGAAGGTCGCGACGGCCGACACCGCGCGAGTGATCGCGCGAGCGTAGGGGGTCGATTCACGCACGGCCTGCTGGGCCTTGACGACGCGAGCCGCGGCCATGAGCTCCATGGCCCGCGTGATCTTCTTCGTCGCGCTGACGGACCGGATGCGCTGCCGGTAAACCCGGATCTGCGCTCCCATAGTTTTCCGCCTTCCTGTCTGGTCTGTGCTTGCCTGAAAGTTCTCTACTGCCTAAAAATCTTGGGTATGCCGTTCAGTCGCCTTGGGCGACCTGGCTTCCGGGTGCCGGGTGGTCACGGAAGGTGACCACCCGGCATACCGAAATGAATCAGCGCTTCTGCTTGACGATCTGCTCCTGCTCGGAGTCGAGCGCGTCGTCGCCGCTCTCGTTCGCGTCGCCGACAGGCACGTTGGCCTTGTCGGAGGACTCGAAGCCCTTCTTGAAGGAGTCGATCTCGACCTTGAGGGCCTCTTCGGTGGACTCCTCGAACTTGCCCGTCTCGCGGATCGCGTCGAGGAGGTCCTTCTTGCTGCGACGAAGGTGACCGAGGAACTCGGACTCGAAGCGGCGGATGTCCTCGACCGCAACCGAGTCGAGCTGGCCGGTGGTGCCGGCCCAGACCGAGACGACCTGCTCCTCGACCGGGAACGGGTTCGACTGCGACTGCTTGAGCAGCTCGACGAGACGCGCACCCTTGGCCAGCTGGGCCTTGGAGGCGGGGTCGAGGTCGGAGGCGAACATCGCGAAGGCCTCGAGCGCACGGAACTGGGCGAGGTCGAGCTTGAGACGACCCGACACACCCTTCATGGCCTTGGTCTGCGCGGCGCCACCGACTCGGGACACCGACACACCCACGTCGACCGCGGGGCGGACGTTGGCGTTGAAGAGGTCAGCCTGGAGGTAGATCTGACCGTCGGTGATGGAGATGACGTTGGTCGGGATGTAGGCCGAGACGTCACCCGCCTTGGTCTCGATGATCGGGAGGCCGGTCATCGAACCCGCACCCAGCTCGTCGCTGAGCTTCGCGCAACGCTCGAGCAGACGGGAGTGCAGGTAGAAGACGTCACCCGGGTAGGCCTCGCGGCCCGGCGGGCGCCGGAGGAGGAGGGACACGGCGCGGTACGCCTCGGCCTGCTTGGACAGGTCATCGAAGACGATGAGGACGTGCTTGCCCTGGTACATCCAGTGCTGGCCGATGGCCGAGCCGGTGTAGGGCGCGAGGTACTTGAAGCCGGCCGAGTCGGACGCGGGGGCCGCGACGATGGTCGTGTACTCCATGGCACCGGCGTCCTCGAGCGTGCCGCGGACCGACGCGATGGTCGAGCCCTTCTGGCCGATCGCGACGTAGATGCAGCGCACCTGCTTGTTCGGGTCGCCCGTCTCCCAGAATTCCTTCTGGTTGATGATCGTGTCGACGGCGACGGTGGTCTTGCCGGTCTGACGGTCACCAATGATGAGCTGGCGCTGGCCACGGCCGATGGGCGTCATGGCGTCGACGGCCTTGAGGCCGGTCTGCAGCGGCTCGTGAACCGACTTGCGCTGGACGACGTTGGGCGCCTGGAGCTCGAGCGCGCGGCGCTCGTCACTCTGGATGTCGCCGAGGCCGTCGATCGGGTTGCCGAGGGGGTCCACGACGCGACCGAGGAAGTTGTCTCCCACGGGAACGGAGAGGACCTCTCCGGTGCGCTTGACCTCCTGGCCCTCCTCGATCTTGGAGAAGTCACCGAGGATGACGACACCGATGTTGTGGACGTCGAGGTTGAGCGCGAGGCCCAGCGTGCCGTCCTCGAACTCCAGGAGCTCGTTGGTCATGCACGAGGGAAGACCCTCGACGTGAGCGATGCCGTCACCAGCGTCGCTGACTCGGCCGACCTCTTCGCGGGAGGCCGCGCCGGGCTCGTAGGACTGGACGTAGGTGTCCAGTGCGTCCCGGATCTCCTCCGGACGGATCGAGAGCTCCGTCATGTGATCTCTTCTCCTCGGTTACCAGCCCCCTGTGGGGCCGAAGTGTGTGGGGTGTCGTGCGTTTCTTCAGATGTGGTCGAGCAGTGGCGCGAGCGCCGGGTCAGCCAGTGAGGTCGCGCCGCACCATGTCCAGTCGGCGCAGCACCGTGCCGTCGACGACTTCGTCGCCGATCTGGACGCGGATCCCGCCGACGATGCTCGGGTCGAGCACCAGCTGCAGGGTGACCTTCTTGCCGTAGATGTCGCGCAGTGCCGCCGCGAGGCGGGACTGCTGCTGCTCGTCGAGCGGCAGGACGGCGGTGACCAGAGCGGTGAGCTCGTCGTGGCGACCCGCCGCGAGCTTGAGGTAGGCCTCGAGCACTCGGTCGAGGCGACGACCACGAGGCACGAGCACGGCCTGCTCCGCGAGACGAATCGTCTCGGGCGCTGCCTTGCCCTCGAGCAGGTTGCGCACGACGCCGGCCTTGCCGGTGGCGTCGGTGTTGCGGCTCGACAGGGTGTCGCGAAGCCCCGCGTCAGCGGCGATGATCCGCTCGAAGCGGAACAGCTCGTCCTCGACTGCATCGACACGACCGGCCTTCTCGGCACTCGCGATGAGTGCACGCACGGCCAGCGCCTCGAGCGTGTCGCCGAGGTCGCCCTCGTCGGACCAGCGCTGCGCGACGACCTCACCCGTGAGGGTGGTGGCAGCCTCGCTCACCTTGCCGCCGAAGAGGCGGTCGGCGAGCGCACGCTTCGCGTCACCCTCGCGAGAGGGATCGGCGAACGCGCGACGCAGGGAGACGTCGGTCTCGATCGCGTGCGCGATGGAGAAGAGCTCCTCCGCGAGCGCAGCGCGGTCGACGCCGTCGAGAGCCAGGGTGAGGGCCTTGTCGGCCGCCGCCCGGGCTCCGCGTGACGAACCACGCATCAGGCGTCCTGACCCGAAGTGCCGAGGTCGAGCTCGGTCTGCTGGGCCTGCGCGGAGTCACCGGACGACTGCGGCCGCGCCGACCTTCTCGGGGCGGACGGCGCCGCTCTCGAGCTCGGCGAGGAAGCGGTCGATGGTGCCCCTCTGGCGCACCTCGTCCTCAAGGGACTCACCGACGATACGACCGGCGAGGGTCGTGGAGAGGGTGCCGACCTCGGAGCGCAGCGAGACGTAGGCCTGCTGACGCTCGGCCTCGATCTGACGCTGTGCCGAATCGGTGATCCGAGCAGCCTCCGCCTGCGCCTTCTCGCGCAGTTCGGTGACGATCAGAGCGCCCTCGGCGCGCGCCTCCTCACGGATGGCGTTGGCCTCGGTGCGGGCCTCGTGCAGCTGCGCTTCGTACTGCTGAAGCGCTGCGTGGGCCTGAGCCTGGGCCTCCTCGGCCTGCTCCATGCCACCCTCGATGGCCGCGGTGCGCTCTGCGTAGAGCGCCTCCATGCGCGGAACGACCTTCGACTTGTACAACCAGTACATGATGCCGAAGGCAATCAACCCGACGATCATCTCAACCGGGTGCGGGAGCAGCGGGAAGCCCGAGGGGAAGCCCACCTCTTCGGCGGCAACGACGGATGTGGGAATCACATCTGGTCCTATCTGTTTAGGGCTCGGTCAGCGGGGAGGAGGTCTGGATCAGCCCCGGAAGACGAAGGCGAAGACGAGGCCGAGGATGGCCAGGGCTTCGGTGATCGCCATGCCGGTGAAGGCGATGGTCTGGAGCATGCCGCGGGCCTCGGGCTGGCGAGCAACCCCATTGATGTAGGCGGCGAAGATCAGGCCGACACCGATGCCGGGGCCGATCGCGGCGAGGCCGTAGCCGAGGAAGGCAATGTTGCCAGTCATGTCAGTGTTCCTTTCGGAGGCGCCGGAGGGGTTCCGACGTCAAGAGCGGTGCGGTGCGGTGTATTCAGTTGGTCGTGCAACCGGCCGGGGGCCGGGGCGTGTGGCGCCTCAGTGGTGTTCGGAGACGGCGTCGGAGATGTAGAGCGCAGCGAGCAGGGTGAAGATGAAGGCCTGCAGGAACTCGATGAGCAGCTCGAAGAACGTCATCCCGATCGAGAAGCCGAAGGCGAGGATGCCCGAGCCCTTGAGGAAGAAGTTGTCACCGTGGAGCAGGAGGTACTCGCCACCCAGGATGAAGACGAGAAGCATGAGGTGACCGGCGAGCATGTTGCCCATGAGTCGCAGTGCCAGCGTCAGCGGGCGGATCACGAAGTAGGTGAGGAACTCGAGCACGAAGAGGATCGGCTTGAGCCAGCCGGGCAGGCCCGGGGGGATGAGCGACTTGAGGTAGGGCAGCACGCCGTGCTTCCGGCGGATTCCCACGGTGTGGTAGACGAGGTAGACGATGATCGTCAGCACCAGAGGAACGCCCAGGCGGCTCATCGTCGGGTACTGGACGAAGGGCAGGATCCCGAAGAGGTTGTTCAGCAGGATGAGCGTGAAGAGCGTCATCAGGAGCGGAACGAACTGCAGGAAGTCCTTGCTGCCGATGATGTCGCGGCCCAGCGTGTTGCGGACGAAGTTGTAGACACCCTCGACCATGAACTGACGCTTGGTCGGCACGATGGCCAGCTGCCGGCTCGTCCCCACGAAGAACCAGGCGAGGACTCCGACGGAGATCAGGAGAACCAGCGCCGGGCGGGTGAACGCAAACGCGCCCTCGCCGATCAGCGGCCACCAGAAGTCCTGCACGCCGGGGGTCTCGAACCCACCTTCGCCAGCGACGGAACCGATGCCGGGCAGCATGTGCAGGGTCATCATGTTCGGGCTCAAGACCTCTCCTCCAAGGACGTGTCAAACAATTGCCGCGTCGTCTCCGACCCGAATGAAACAGCAGTGGCGCACCAGGGCGCCAACTTCGTCGAATCTGCAGTCGACGGCACGCCGTACGGTACCGGACGCGCAGTGGTGGTGGATACGCGGGCCGAAATCATGACGGCCCCTCTTCCGGTGCCTGATCTGCCGCTGCCGGCTCGTCGTAGACGGGCACTCGAGCGTTCCGCCAGGCGTACATCTGGGCGCCCTGCCAGACCAGCACGGTGACCAGCAAGAGCGATTCCGGCGGCCAGGCTGTCGAACGTCTCGATCTGACGAGCGACGACGAGAACCCCGAGCAACAGAATCACCTGCGCGAAGTACACCGCCATGCCGACCGCCATGAAGAGCGCCGGCTGGGTGTTGTCGCGCACGAATCGGCCGACGATGAACAGGCCGGACGCAAAGAAGACGAGCCCGATGGCCACGCCCACGAGGGCGGACACGAGGCCGAGGCCACCTCGGAACGGAGTCAGGACCAGCGCCGTGACGACTCCCGCGACAGCGGTCGGAAGCAGTGCTCCGCGCAGGACGACGTCGAAGAGGTTGTCGCCTCTCGCTGCAGTCTGCTGTGTCATCAGTGGGGTCTCCGTTGACTCGTTCTGGGTGCTTGTGAAAACTATCACAAGCGCCCAGTGCAGGCCAACTGGCCGACGACAGAGGGCGTCCCCGAACCCGCTTCGGACGACGAATACACTCACCGCCATGAGACAGCGGCTCCTCGTCGGCATGGCCTGCGCAGACGCCGCACTCCTCTTCGTCGCGTTCGTCATCGCTGCCTTCCTCCAGTTCGGAGGTCACCCGTTCAGCGAGACCGTGAAGATGCAGACGCAGGGCCGTGGCCTGATGAGCATCCTCGTCATTGCCCTCGTGGGTTCCCTCCTCGGCAGTGCGCTCGTCGCCGCAGTGATGCCGCAGGGGCCGCCTCGACCGACGTTCAGCCGCGCCGCCCTCGGGGCCCTCTTCGCCTTCCTCGCCATCACGGCGCAGATCGTGCTCTTGCTCGGCCCTACTACTCGCGGCCGCACCTCTTCACGACGCTCGCGATCTGGCTCGGGCCTGGTCCTGCTGCTGCGGGCGCTCCTTCGACTGCGGCCCTGGACCGAGCGCCTCGTCGTCGTCACCAGCTCAGACGCCATCGTGCAGGCCCTGGACGCGACGCCTCACATCACCGTCGTCGGCGTCATCGATCCGGCGGCGACTGGCCCGCTGTCGGCTCCCCCGCCCGACACCATCCTCACGGTCGACCTCAGCGCCCCGTGGTCTCGCGAGGTCACGCGCTACGTCTCAGCCACGTCGGTCGCGGGACGTGAGGTCCGCCCCCTCAACGACGTCTACGAGGAACACACCGGTCGCGTACCGCTCGGGCACCTGTCCGAGGGCTGGGAGATCGAGACCTCGCTGCTGCGCAAGCTCCCGTTCCTCCCGTTCAAGCACGCGGTGGACCTCGTGCTCGTCATCGCGACGATTCCGCTGTGGCTGCCGGTCATCGCGGTCGTCGCCGTCCTCGTGCGTCTGGTCGACGGCAGCCCGGTGATCTTCCGGCAGGTTCGTGTGGGACGACGGGGCGAGCTCGTCGAACTCTTCAAGTTCCGGACGATGCGCGCCGACGCCGAGTCCCACGGTGCCCGCCAGGCCACCGGTGACGACCCCCGGATCACCCCGCTCGGTCACTTCCTGCGCAGTGTGCGGCTCGACGAGCTGCCGCAGTTCTTCAACGTCCTGCGCGGAGAGCTCTCCCTCATCGGGCCCCGCCCGGAACAGGTGAGCTTCGTCGAGAAGTACCGCGACGCGATCCCCTTCTACGACCAGCGCCACCTCGTCCGCCCGGGAATCACCGGTTGGGCGCAGGTGCGTCACGGCTATGCCGCGTCCGAGGAGGAGACGATCGAGAAGCTCTCCTACGACTTCTACTACCTCAAGCACATGTCGCCGCTGCTCGACCTCGAGGTCTTCGCACGCAGCATCTGGACCATCGCGTCGGCCTCCGGCACCAAGCCCAAGGCCCGCCCCTCGTCCGAGGAGGCCGCAGCTCTCGAGGACGAGGCGCGCGAGCAGGCGGCGGACGATCGCCGCAAGCGCCGCGACTGACAGCCCACCAAACGACAGCGCCCCTCCCCGTTTCCGGGAAGGGGCGCTGTCTTCGTCGGGCTGACTTCAGCGGGGGTATGCCGGGAAGCGCGTCACGAGATCGGTCACCTCTGCGCGCACCTCCTGGGAGACCTTGTGGTCCGGGTCCGCGTCACCGTCGACGACGGCGCGGGCGATGAGGCCGGCGATGGTCCGCATCTCGTCCTCACCCATGCCCTGCGTGGTGACGCAAGGGGTGCCGACGCGGATACCGCTGGCGATGTTGGGCTTCTGCGGGTCGAACGGGATCGCGTTCTTGTTGAGCGTGATGCCGGCTGCGTCGCAGCGCGCCTCGGCGTCGACACCGGTGACGAGCACCGGCTGCAGGTCGTGGAGCGAGAGGTGCGTGTCCGTGCCACCCGTCGTCGGGCGAATACCCTTCTCCCCCAACGTCTCGGCGAGAACCTTGGCGTTGGCGATGACCTGCTTGGCGTAGGTCTGGTACTCGGGCGAGGCGCACTCCTTGAAGTTCGTGGCCTTGGCCGCGATGGTGTGCATCTGCGGGCCACCCTGCATCATCGGGAAGACCGCCTTGTCGATGGCTGCCTTGTGCTCTTCCTTGCAGACGATGGCGCCACTGCGCGGGCCACGGAGCACCTTGTGCGTCGTGAAGCTCACGACATCGGCGTACGGCACCGGGCTGGGGATGGCCTTGCCGGCCACGAGGCCGATGAAGTGTGCGGCGTCCACCCAGAAGATCGCGCCGACCTCGTCAGCGACGCGGCGGAAGAACTCGAAGTCGATGAGGCGCGGGATCGCCGAGCCGCCCGCGAGGATGACCTTGGGCTTGTGCTCCTTGGCCAGGCGCTCGACCTCGGCGTAGTCGATGTCCTCGGTGTCCTTGTCGACGCCGTAGTGCACGGCGTTGAACCACTTGCCCGAGAACGACATCTTGGTGCCGTGGGTGAGGTGGCCACCGTGCGGGAGGCTCATCGCGAGGATCGTCTCGCCGGGCTTCATGAACGCGCCGTAGACCGCCTGGTTCGCGCTGGCACCGGAGTGCGGCTGGACGTTGGCGTGGTCGGCCTCGAAGAGAGCCTTGGCCCGCTCGATGGCGAGCGTCTCGGCCTTGTCGACCTCGGAGCAGCCACCGTAGTAGCGACGTCCCGGGTAACCCTCGGCGTACTTGTTGGAGAGTGTCGAGCCCAGCGAGGTGAGGACGGCGGGCGAGGACATGTTCTCGCTCGCGATGAGCTGCAGGCCGCCGCGTAGGCGGTCCAGCTCGGACACCAGCACTCCCGCGATCTCGGGGTCATAGGCCTCCAGTGCCCCGAAGTCCGAACCGTAGAACGTCTCACTCATCTTTGCTGCTCTCCTCGGGTTCTGATGCCTGGGATTCTGATGCTGGGGTTTCTGCTGCCGGGGTTTCGGGTGCCGGGGTCTGTGACGCTTGCTCGTCGGCTGCCGGCTCTTCTGGCGGCAACTCTAGATGTTGGTTCGCGAGGGCCATGATCTCGTCCGCGTCGATCGCACCCCGGCGCAGGATCGTCGGCTCGGGGTGGGTGCAGTCGACGATGGTCGATGCCAGACCACCGGTCACGGGACCGCCATCGAGATAGAACTCCACGGACGCGCCGAGCTGGGTCGCCGCATCGATGATGGTGCGCGAGGCCGGCTGTCCGGTGCGATTGGCGCTGCTCACGGCCATGGGCCCGACCTCCTTGAGGAGCTCGAGGGCGACGTCGTTGTCGGGCATGCGCACCGCGACCGTGCCGCCGGTGTCGCCGAGATCCCACATGAGGGAGGGCTGCGCCTTGAAGACGAGGGTCAGCGGTCCGGGCCAGTAGCGCTCGATGAGAGCACGTGCGTATGCCGGCACATCCGTCGCAAGTCCGTCGACAGTGCGGACCTCGGGAACGAGGACCGGCGGCGGCATCTCACGACCGCGACCCTTGGCGTCGAGAAGCCGCTGGACGGCGTCGGGCGAGAAGGCGTCGGCACCGATGCCATAGAGGGTGTCGGTCGGCAGGACGACGAGATCGCCCTGGCGCACTCCGGCGGTTGCCTTGGCAATGCCGTCCTGGCGTCCCTCGGGGGTCGTGCAGTCGAAGACGGGGCTCATGGGAGCAGCCTAGGACCGCACCCACCGCTCCCCGATCGCGGGCACCGCACAGGGCGCTGACCTGCGGCTTCTCAAAAACTTGTTCCGATGACTACTCACATCTGAGGCCCGGCTCTGCGTAGGGTCAGGTCGTTCGTCCCCTGTCAATCGAACGGAGGTGCAACACATGCGTGGTTCCGGACTGATCTGGACCGTCGTCGGTGTTCTTCTGATCATCGCCCTGGTGATCTACATCTTTTGACCCTGGCCGACGCCAAGCCACGGCCCCACCCGCTTGCGGGTGGGGCCGTGGTGCGTCTCAGGCTCGGACGGCCACAGTCGCTCTCGGCCGGCCGGTCAGATCAAGGCGATCCTCGACGTGCGACCACGAGCCGCTCGCCCGCAACGCCGCGGGCAGCGACTCGCCCTGACTGTCGGCGTGCTCCATGACGAGCACTCCCCCACTGCGCAGAAGTC
Organism: uncultured Actinomycetota bacterium; assembly: GCA_963807825.1. Taxonomy (GTDB): domain Bacteria; phylum Actinomycetota; class Actinomycetes; order Actinomycetales; family Dermatophilaceae; genus Knoellia. The sequence continues at coordinate 88,660 of CAWEDC010000008.1, read as the reverse complement.
CTGCGGCACGAGCCGCGACGAGTCTGGGAATCGCCAACCCGTCCTCACTGCCGCCGTAGAGCGCGACGCGTGGGTCGTGGTCGCGCACCTCCGGATCGATGGGCTCGGCCGTCGTCGGGATGTAGGGCGGGTTCGACACGACGACGTCGACCTCGGCCAACTCCTCGAATGCCGTCACCGCATCGCCGTGCACGATCTCGACGTCGAGTCCGAGGCGCTCGCGATTGCGCTGCGCCCACGCCACCGCCAGGTCGCTCACCTCGACGGCGTGGACCTGCGCGTCCGGAACCTCGGACTTGATCGCGAGCGCGATGGCGCCCGATCCGGTGCAGAGGTCGATCACGACGGGCTCCGCGATGCCGTCGTCGAGGCAGTCGGTCACGGCATCGATGGCCCACCCCGCGACGACCTCGGTCTCGGGTCGCGGCACGAACACCCCCGGGCCGACCTCCAGCTCGAGCCCACGGAACCAGGCCCGGCCCGTGAGGTGTTGCAGCGGAACGCGATTGGCGCGCTCGGCGACGAGGGCGGCATACCCCTCTGGTTCGGAACCACCGAGGATCATGAGCCGCCGCACCTCGCTCGCGTCGACGCCAAGGGCGTGCGCTGCGAGCGCAACGGCGTCGTGCTCGGGCGAGCCGACACCGGCCTCGGTCAGCTGCTGGGTGGCGTCGCGGACCGCGTCACGCAGGTCGTTCACGCGGTGCCCTCGCCGAGCGCCGCGAGTCGCGCCTGTTCGTCGGCAGTCATGGCCGACTCGACGACGGGGTCGAGCTCGCCGCCGAGGACGGTGTCGAGGTTGTAGGCCTTGAAACCGGTGCGGTGGTCGCTGATCCGGTTCTCGGCGAAGTTGTAGGTGCGGATGCGCTCGCTGCGGTCGACCGTGCGCACCTGGCTCGCGCGGATGTCGGCGCTCGCCGCGTTGGCCTCGTCCATCGCCATCTGGTGCAGCCGCGCTCGCAGCACGCGCATCGCGGCCTCGCGGTTCTGCAGCTGCGACTTCTCGTTCTGGCAGATGACGACGGTGCCGGTCGGGAGGTGGGTGAGCCGCACGGCCGAGTCGGTGGTGTTGACGCTCTGCCCACCCGGGCCGGACGAGCGGAAGACGTCGATGCGCAGGTCGTTGGCGTGGATCTCGACCTCGACCTCTTCGGCCTCCGGCATGACCCACACGCCGGCAGCGCTCGTGTGGATGCGCCCCTGCGTCTCGGTGATGGGAACGCGCTGGACGCGGTGGACGCCGCCTTCGTACTTGAGCCGGGCCCACGGACCCTCACCGGGCAGGGGCGCCTTCTTGGACTTGACGCTGACCTGGACGTCCTTGAACCCGCCGAGGTCGGTCTCGGTCGAGCCGAGGACCTCGGTGCGCCAGCCACGCCGCTCGGCGTAGCGCAGATACATCCGGAGCAGGTCGCCCGCAAAGAGCGCCGACTCCTCGCCGCCCTCCCCCGCCTTGACCTCGACGATGACGTCGCGATCGTCGTCGGGGTCGCGCGGGATGAGCAGCCGACGGAGTCGGTCGGCGGCGTCGGTGGCGCTCGCCTCGAGGCCGGGGACCTCCGCCGCGAACCCTGCGTCCTCGGTCGCCAGCTCCCGGGCCGCCTCGAGGTCGTCGGTGGCCACCTGCCAGGCGGCGTATGCCGCAACCGTCGGTCCCAGCGCGGCATACCTCTTGTTGATCTCGCGCAGCTGGTCGGGATCGGAGGCGATCGCCGGGTCACCCATCTCGCGCTCGAGCGTGGCGTGCTCCTCGGCGAGGGCGGCGGCGGACTCGAACATCGGGTGTCCTCTCACGGACGGTCAGTGGCGGGTGGCGCGTCGGGTGCGCACCTCCGGGGGAAACACAAAGCGCCGACCCGGATCCTGTGCAGGATCAACGGGTCGGCGCAGTGAGAGAGCTACGCGTCGGCCTTCTTGCCGTAGCGAGCCTGGAAGCGCGCAACGCGGCCACCGGTGTCGAGAATCTTCTGCTTGCCCGTGTAGAACGGGTGGCACTGGCTGCAGACCTCAGCGTGGATCGCGCCACTCTCGGCGGTGCTGCGGGTGGTGAACGACGCGCCACAGGTACAGGTGACCGTGGTCTCGGCGTAGTTCGGGTGAATGTCCTTCTTCACGATGTTCTCCTTCAGAGCTCTTGGATGTCTCCGGGTCGGCGGGTCCATCAGGTAGATGCAAACCCGGTAGCGCCCCGCCTGCAACACCTGGTGAGCTTGCAACTCGCCTTGATGGGTGATGCTCAGGAAACGCGTTCGTGCCGTGAACCGGTCCAGCGAACAAGTGTGCCAGAGCAGGCACACAGAGACCTAAACGACGCCGACCCGCCCCCGCATTCCCTCTCCCCGTCCTGCCTTGTGAGTGCCAGAGGCGTCAGGTGCGACGCCTCTGGCACTCAGGCGACGAGCCGCTCGGCGAGGTGCGTGTGAGCTCGAACCACTTGGTCCATGAACCGCTCACGCTGAAGGCGAAGGCCCAGCACGGGCACGCGCAGGACAACGTCGCCGTCGAGGACCACCTCGTTCTGTCGCAGGGCATCGTCGACGGGGTTCAGCGCCCACTGGTGGTGCCCACCGTCGATCTCCACCGCGAGTCCGACGTCCTCCCAACACGCATCGAGGTAGACCCGGCCGTCTGTACCGCGAAGCACACGCTGTCGAGTCGGTGCCGGCAGGCCGACCTGACGACACAGCCGCGCGAAGTCCAACTCCCCCAATGCGTGGGCCCCATCGCAGATGTCGAGCACGGCCTCGGACGAGGAAGGGGACACGCGGCCCAACTCTGCTCGCGCCAAGCCACGCTTCGAGAAGTCGGGCGGGAGTGGTCAGCCGCTGCTGCACCACGAGGCAGAGAATCAACGCCGCCTCCCTGTCCGACCTCGCCCACAGCGCCGCATTCACTGCCGCAGGCTCTGGTCGCACACGCGGGAGCCCCGACGGGTGCATGGCAGGCATTGTCGATCGACGATGCAGTCGCACGCCGGAGACGCGATGGTGGCGGTTGTTCCGAGGTTGGGACACGTCCATCGCCTGCGGGACAAACCCCCGTAGTCCCCCCGCCCGCAGGGCAGCAGCACCGTCAAGAACAGCTCCCGAGCCTGACTCCCAGACGGCACGCCACAGTTCGGCCCGTGGGGACAGCTCTCCTGCAGTCAAGGAAATCGTGTGGCGTCCATGGCTGAACCATCGCCCTGCCCTGATTTCTGATCGCACCCCGCTCTTGTCCACGCCCACGCGACGCAGATCCCCTCGGTGGACCACCCCGTCGTGGTCTGCTGCGAGGGGCTTCGCGAGGGCATGTCGTTCATTACGAGTCGGGCTTCGTCGTTGCATGGCGCGAGCCTGTTGGGGCGACCTGCTCCTGCGCAGCACTCCCGACAGTTCTGTGGATTGCGAGGACACAAGCAGGACCCTGTGGACAGGTGCCGACCGCACGCCCGCGATCGAGTGCCCAAGGCGTCAGCGGTGCCACCTCTGGCACTCAAGGCGCACCGCGCGCCAGGTCAGGGGAGGTTGGCGAAGGCCTTCTCGAGGTCGGCGATGACGTCGTCGACGCCCTCGAGCCCGAGGGACAGGCGTAGGAGGTCCGCGTCGGGTCGCGCCTCGGAGACGACGAGGCGGTGGGTGAGGCTTGCCGGGTGCTGGATGAGGCTGTCCACGCCCCCGAGCGACACGGCGTGGGTCACGAGGTCCAGGTGTTCGACGAAGGCCGCCGCAGCGGCATACCCACCGGTGAGCCGGAAGGCGACGAGTGCGCCCGGTCCGGCCATCTGGGTTCCGACGAGCCCACGGGGGTCTCCACCCGCCAGACCCGGGTAGTGAACCCGCGACACCTCGCACTGATTCGCCAGCCACGCCGCAACCACGGCAGCGGACTCCTGCTGGGCGCGAACCCGGACATGGATCGTCTGAAGGCCTCGGTGAAGTTCGTAGGCAGCGAGTGGGTGGAGCACCGCACCGGTGATGGCGCGGACCTGCCGAAGCCGCGCTGTCCATTCGTGGTTGGCCGCCACGACCCCACCCATGACGTCGCCGTGTCCGCCCATGAACTTCGTGGCCGAGTGGAGGACGAGAGTCGCGCCGTGGCGCACGGGCTGCTGGAGCACCGGCGTCGCGAAGGTGTTGTCGACGGCCACCGGCACGTCACCGGCCTGGGCCACGACGGCGGCAATGTCGATGAGCTCGAGCGAGGGGTTCGCCGGCGTCTCGAGGAGCACGAGCCCCGTGTCCGGGCGGATGGCCTCGGCGACCGTCTCGGCCGTGGCCCAGGTGACGGTCGTGCCGAGCAGTCCTGTGGCGAGGAGGTGGTCCGAACCGCCATAGAGCGGACGGACGGCGACGACGTGTGGCGTGCCAGCCGCCACCGCCGCGAGGAGGACAGCACTCAGGGCAGCCATGCCGCTCGCGAACGCCACCGACGACTCGGCCTGCTCCAGCGCCGCGACGGCTCGCTCGAAGCGGTCGACCCCCGGGTTCCAGAGTCGCTGGTAGACGAGGGTCGCCTCGTGGTCCGGCCGCTCCCCCGCACCCAACGTGTCGTATGCCGTCCCGCCGGCTTCGATGGTCGGCATCGGATACGTCGTGGCCAGGTCGATGAGCGGGACGTGCAACCCGAGCCCGGTGAGGTCCTCGCGCGCGGCGTGAACCGCCGTCGTGGCGGGATCGGCATATCGCGTCATGGATTCTGTCGTCATGACGACCATCCTCCGCAGGATCAACGCTCTGGTAGAAGAGTCCCGCTGAAACCAGTGCTATCAGGACTTCTGGTGATGCGATCCACGGCTACGCATGGGTAGCGTGGGGGTGTGCCGAAGAATCCGCATCCCCTCACCCCCGGCCCGGCTCCCACCGCGCCACCGCTGCTCGACGAGATCGACCGAGCGGTCGTGGTCGCTCTGGTGGCAGATGGCCGCATCTCGAACGCTGCCCTTGCCCGCGAGGTGGGCATCGCCGAGTCGACCTGCGTCGGGCGGGTGCGGTCGCTGCGTGAGCGCGGTGTCATCACCGGCTTCCACGCGTCCCTCGACGCGGCCAAGATGGGGCGCCCTCTCCAGGCGCGTCATCGCCATCGGGCTGTCGGGACACGACCGGGCGCAGGTCGAGGCCTTCGGCGACGAGATGGCCGGCCTCCCGGGCGTGCTGGCGGCATTCAACATCAGCGGGGCCGACGACTTCCTCGTGCACGTGAGCGCCGAGTCCCCCGACCAGCTGCGCGACTTCGTCCTCGACAACGTGTCGAGCCGGCCCGGCGTCTCGCACGTGCAGACCTCACTGATCTTCCGCGCCCACACCGGTCGGCAGAGCCTGTGATCCGCCAAGCAACACCCGCGGACATCGACGACCTCATCAGGTTCCGGGTGCTCATGTTCGAGGCCATGGGAACGACGCAGGCGGACCTCGTCGCACCAGAGTGGCTCGCCGCCACTCGGGCGTGGTTCGCGAAGGTTCTCGACCGCGATGATGCACTCATCCTCGTCGCCGAGGTCGACGGGCGGCTCGTGTCGTGCGGTGTCGCCGAGGTCAAGCGCATCGGGCCGAGCCCGGGCTGCCCCAACGGGCTGGCCGGGGTCATCAACAACATCGTCACGACCGTCGAAGCCCGCGGTCAGGGCTGGGGCCGGCGCATCACCGAGGGCCTGGTCGACTGGTTCGACACCGAGACGGATGCCAGGCGCATCGACCTCTACGCCACCCCCGATGGCGCGCGCATCTATCGCGACCTCGGCTTCGCCGAACACGCCTTCCCCGCCATGCAGCGACCGTCACGCACCGCGCGCGAGGTGAGCGGACGGCATACCCCGTCAAAGCCGTGAGGCGGCCTCCCCACAGGGGAGACCGCCTCACGAAACGAAAGACAGGGTCAGTCCTTGTCCTCGTCGTCGAGCTTGATCGAGCTGTTCTGCTGGACCTGCAGCAGGAACTCGTAGTTGGTCTTGCTCTTGCGGAGCCGGTCGAGCAGCAGCTCGATGGCCTGCTGGCTGTCGAGTGCAGCGAGCACCCGACGCAGCTTCCACATGATCTTGAGCTCTTCGGGCGCGAGGAGAATCTCTTCGCGACGGGTGCCCGAGTTGTTGATGTCGACCGCCGGGAAGATGCGGCGGTTGGACAGGCCACGGTCGAGCTTGAGCTCCATGTTGCCGGTGCCCTTGAACTCCTCGAAGATCACCTCGTCCATGCGCGAGCCGGTCTCGACGAGTGCCGTCGCGAGGATGGTGAGCGAGCCACCGTTCTCGATGTTGCGCGCCGCACCGAAGAACTTCTTCGGCGGGTAGAGCGCAGCGGAGTCGACACCACCGGAGAGGATGCGGCCACTCGCCGGAGCGGCGAGGTTGTAGGCGCGACCCAGCTTGGTGATCGAGTCGAGGAGCACGACGACGTCGTGACCCATCTCGACGAGGCGCTTGGCGCGCTCGATCGCGAGCTCGGCGACCGTGGTGTGGTCCTCGGCAGGACGGTCGAAGGTCGAGGCAATGACCTCACCCTTGACCGCGCGCTGCATGTCGGTGACCTCTTCGGGACGCTCGTCGACGAGAACGACCATGAGGTGGACCTCGGGGTTGTTCGTCGTGATGGCGTTGGCGATGGCCTGCATGACCATCGTCTTGCCGGCCTTGGCGGGCGCGACGATGAGGCCACGCTGGCCCTTGCCGATGGGGGCGACGAGGTCGATGATGCGCGTCGTCAGGATGCCCGGCTCGGTCTCGAGACGGAGGCGGTCCTGCGGGTAGAGCGGCGTGAGCTTGCCGAACTCGACCCGGGTGCGGGCGTCGTCGGGGTTCTGGCCGTTGACGGTGTCGAGGCGCGCGAGCGGGGTGTACTTCGCCCGGTTGTTGCGCGTCCCCACGGTCTGCTGCTGCGGGTCCTCACCATCACGCGGCGCCTTGGTGGCACCGACGACGGCGTCACCCTTGCGCAGGTTGTGGCGCTTGACCATGCCGAGCGGCACGTAGACGTCGTTGTTGCCCGGGAGGTAGCCCGAGGTCCGCACGAACGCGTAGTTGTCGAGGATGTCGAGGATGCCGGCCACGGGCACGAGGACGTCGTCCTCGGTGATCTGCGGCTCGTTCTCGACCTGCGTCTCGCCACCGGCGGTGACGGGGCGACGCTTGTCGCGGTCACGGCTGCGGTTGCGGTTGCGGCGACGACGGCCACTGCGGCCGGTCTCGTCGTCATCGTTGCCCTGGTCCTGGCCGCCCTGGCTCGGGCCCTGGTCCTGACCCTGCTGCTTGGCGGCCTGGCCCTGGTTGCGGTCGGCGCGGTCGGACGTGCGCTCGTTGGCGCGCTCGCCACCCTGACCCTGGTTGCGGTCGCCGCGGTCGTTGGTGCGATCGCGCTGCTCGCGGTTGCTGTCGCGCTGCTCACGAGCCTCGCGGTTCTGACCGTTGCGGGCCTCGGCGGGGGCGTCGGCGGCTTCGGCGCGCTCAGTGCGGTCCGTGCGCTCGGCGCGGTCCGAACGGTCGTCGCGGTCCGCACGGTCGTCGCGCTCCGGGGTCGGCACGCTCCGTGCGGTCGGCACGCTCCACGCGTTCCGTGCGCTCGGGCTGCTCCACACGCTCCGTGCGCTCGGCACGGTCCTCGCGAGAGGTGGACGAATCGGTCGACACCTTCGGGGTCTCGGACGTCGGGGTCTCGGACTTCGGCGTCACCTGGCCCGACGAGGAGGCACGACGCGAACGCCCCTGCGCCGGAGCGGAGGACGTGGTGTCGGACGTCGCAGCGGGACCGCTGTCGCCGTTCTGACGAGACTTGATGGCGGCGACGAGGTCGCCCTTGCGCATCTTGGCGGTGCCGGAGATGCCCATGCTCGAAGCAAGACCCTGGAGCTCGGCGAGGCGCATGGCCGTCAGCGAGCCCGATCGGCGCGGGCTCTGCCCGGATGCCGCGGATGCCTCAAGGGTGGTGGTGTCTGTCACGAAGGATCCTTCCCCTCGTCAGTGGGCCCCGTGCCCGAAGGGCGGGGCCGAAAGTGGGTGCCAGAAATCTGGCGGATTGATCCACGGGGCTGCCGACTTCCGGCGCGTGACTCAGCACGACCAGCCCAACAGTGGAGGGTGCGTATCGCGGTAGGCATCGGTTGAGCAGAACGCTTCCCCGGCATCAACTACGACCGCGCTCCCACAGTAACACCCTGCACCTCGCGAGAACCCGCGACGCACGCCTGCACGCTTTCAGGAGTTGTCGACCTGCGCACCACGATCGGGTATGCCGGGGAGCAGCACCTGCCACCCGTCACCTCCCGCTTGGCTCACGGCTGTCGCCGTGGCCGAGGTGGCGAGGACGAGGACGGACGGGCCGGCCCCGGAGATGACGGCCGCATGACCGGCGGCACGCAGCTGGTCGACGAGTTCCATCGAGGCGGGGTAGGCCGGGCGACGAGGCTCCTGGTGGAGCCACTCGCGCGTGCCGTCGAGGAGGTACTCGGGGGCACTCGTGATGGCGTGGATGAGCAGCGCCGCGCGTGCGGAGTTGGCAGCCGCATCGGCCAGTCGCACCTGAGCAGGAAGGACCGCCCGCGCCGTGGCCGTGGACAGCTGGGTCTGGGGAGTGAAGACGACCGGGACGACGTCGGGGTGCGCGACGAGCCGGAGAGTCGTGGTCCCCTGCTCCGCGTCGTCGGACCACGAGAGCGTCACGCCACCGAAGACACTCGCGGACGAGTTGTCCGGGTGGCCCTCGAGGCGCGCCGCGAGATCGTTGACGGCGCCCAGCTCGACGTCGCCACTCGTCCGACCGTCACGTGCGGCACGGAGAGCATGCGCGAGGACGATGCCGGTGACGATTGCGGTGGCCGACGAACCCATGCCGCGGCCGTGGGGCACGGCGTTGTCGCACTCGAGCCGCAGGCCCGTCGGAGGCTGCTCCCCGAAGGACTCGAAGGCGTGGACGAGGCTGCGGAAGACGAGGTGGGAGGCGTCAGTCGGGACAGCTCCGGAGCCCTCGCCCGCCACCGTGATCTCGAGTCCCGAATCTGCGAGGACCGTTGCGCGACACCGGTCCCAGACACCGAGAGCGACCCCGATGGAGTCAAAGCCCGGGCCGAGATTGGCACTGCTCGCTGGCACCCTCACGGCCACGGATGTGCCGGGCAGCCACTCCCCCACGATCAGCTCTCGAAGCCGAGGACCTCGGCGACAGCCTGAGCCTCGGCGTGGACCTTGACCGGCTCGATGTCGGAACCATCAGCAGTGCGAAGGGCCCACTGCGGGTCCTTGAGGCCGTGTCCGGTCACCGTGCAGACGATGGTCGCGTCGCGTGGGACCTGACCGCGCTCACTCGCCTGCATCAGGCCGGCGATGCTCGCGGCCGAACCGGGCTCGACGAAGATGCCCTCGGTCGAGGACAACAGGCGGTGCGCGGCGAGGATCTGTTCGTCGGTGACGGACTCGATCCGACCACCCGACTGGTCGCGCGCTTCTTCGGCCTGACGCCAGGACGCAGGGTTGCCGATGCGAATCGCCGTCGCGATGGTCTCGGGGTTGTCGATCGGGTGGCCGAGGACGAGTGGGGCCGCCCCGGCTGCCTGGAAGCCCCACATCTGCGGCGTGTGGGTCGACACGGCAGGCAGGCCCTCGGCGTCCGTGGCGTACTCGCTGTAGCCGCGCCAGTAGGCGGTGATGTTGCCGGCGTTGCCGACCGGGAGGATGTGGATGTCGGGGGCGTCACCGAGGGCGTCGACGATCTCGAAGGCCGCGGTCTTCTGACCCTCGATGCGTGCCGGGTTGACCGAGTTGACGAGCTCGACGGGGTGCACCTCGGCGAGCTTGCGGGCCACCGTGAGGCAGATGTCGAAGTTGCCGTCGATCTGGATCAGCGTGGCGCCGTGGGCGATCGCCTGGCTGAGCTTGCCCATGGCGATCTTGCCCTCGGGGACGAGGACGGCGCAGGTCATGCCCGCCTTGGTCGCGTAGGCCGCAGCCGAGGCGCTCGTGTTGCCCGTGCTCGCGCAGATGACGGCCTTCGCGCCACGACCCTTGGCGTAGGAGATCGCGGTGGTCATCCCGCGGTCCTTGAAGGAGCCGGTCGGGTTGAGACCTTCGTACTTGACGAGGACGTTGGCGCCGACGAGTTCGGACAGGTGCTCGGCCTGGATGAGCGGCGTCCCGCCCTCGTGCAGGGTCACCACAGGTGAGCCGGCCAGCATCGGCAGGCGGTCGGCATACTCACGGATGACTCCGCGCCACTGGTGTGCCACGTCAGGCCCCTTCCACTCTCATCCAGGAGACGACGGCGTCGACGGTGTCGAGCCCGGTCAGCGCTTCGACGGTCGCGGCGAGCGCCGAGTCCGCCGCGCGGTGCGTGACGATGACGAGTGAGGCGCGCTCGTCGCCCTCACCCAGCACCCGCTGTCGGACCGTCTCGATCGACACCCCGTGCTCGGCGAACGCCGAGGCCACCTGCGCGAGGACACCCGGGCGGTCGGCCACGGCGAGGCTGATGTGGTACCTCGTCGTCGCCTGGCCCATGTCGACGACCGGAAGATCTGCGTATGCCGATTCGGTCGGGCCGTGCCCTCCGGCGAGACGGTGCCGGGCGACAGCGACGACGTCACCCAGGACGGCCGACGAGGTCGGGTCGCCACCGGCACCCTTGCCGTAGAACATGAGCTCGCCTGCGGCCGCCGCCTCGACGAACACCGCGTTGTAGGCGTCGCGCACCGACGCGAGCGGGTGGGATCGGGCGATCATCGCCGGGTGCACGCGCACGCTCACGCCGCTCGGGGCGCCGGACTCGTCGCGCACGAGTTCGCAGATCGCGAGCAGCTTGACGACGGCATCCATGTCACGGGCCGCCTGGATGTCGGCGGCCGTCACCTCGGTGATCCCCTCGCGGTGCACGTCATCGATCGACACCCGGGTGTGGAACGCCAACGACGCGAGGATCGCGGCCTTGGCCGCCGCGTCGAAGCCCTCGACGTCGGCGGTCGGGTCGGCCTCGGCATAACCGAGCGACTGGGCCTGCTCGACGGTCTCGGCGAAGCCGGCTCCGGTCGAATCCATCTTGTCGAGAACGAAGTTCGTCGTGCCGTTGACGATGCCGAGGACGCGCTGGACATCGTCACCGACGAGGGACTCGCGCATCGGGCGGACGATCGGGATGGCGCCAGCGACGGCGGCCTCGTAGTAGAGGTCGACCCCGTGCTCGCCAGCGGCGGCGTACAGGGTCGGTCCGTCCTCGGCGAGCAACGCCTTGTTGGCGGTGACCACCGAGGCTCCGTGCTGCATCGCCGTGAGGATGAGTTCGCGGGCCGGGTCTATCCCGCCGATGACCTCGATGACGATGTCGGCGCTGCGCACGAGGGTGTCCGCGTCGGCCGTGAAGAGTGAGGCGTCAACAGGAACGTCGGGACGCGCGCGGTCGGGGCGACGCACGGCGATGCCGATGAGTTCGAGCCGGGCGCCGACGCGTGAAGCCAGGTCATCGGCGTTGTCGACGAGCATTCTCGCGACGGAGGAGCCCACGACTCCGCAGCCGAGCAGGGCGACCTTGAGGATCGGCAGATCAGCGTTGGTGGATGCCATTTCGGCGGGATTCTCCTCAGGCGTCACGGGTTCATGCCGCGGCGAAGTGGTCATAGCGCTGCGTCATCACTGCTCCCGACGTCGAGAGCAAGCAGGTCGTCGATGGTCTCACGGCGCACGATGACCCGTGCCTTGCCGTCTCGGACCGCGAGCACCGGCGGTCGAGGCGTGTGGTTGTACTGGCTGGACAGGGCGCGGCAGTAGGCACCGGTGCCGGGCACGGCGATGAGGTCGCCGGGCTGGGTGTCCGCGGGCAGCCACTCGTCCTGGACGACGATGTCACCACTCTCGCAGTGCTTGCCGACGACCCGGGCCAGCATCGGCTCGGCGTCCGAGCTGCGGTTGGCCAGGGTGCAGGAGTAGTCGGCCTCGTAGAGGGCGGGGCGCACGTTGTCGCTCATGCCGCCGTCGACGGAGACGTAGACCCGGGAGTGGTGGTCGCCGAGCTCGACCGGCTTGACCGTGCCCACCTCGTAGAGAGTGAAGGTCGAGGGGCCGACGATGGCGCGACCGGGTTCGATCGAGACGCGTGGCACCTTCGCCAGGTCGCCGTCGCCGATCGCCTTGAACTCGCGGCCCACGATGTCGGCCAGCTGCTCACCGAGCTCGCCGGGCTGGAGGGGCGTGTGCTGTGACGTGTAGGCCATGCCGAAGCCGCCGCCGAGGTCGATCTCGGGGCTGTGGTGGCCGAGCTCGTTGGCGATCTGCGCGTGCAGCCCGACGAGCCGGCGCGCACTCATCTCGAAGCCGCCCGTGTCGAAGATCTGGCTGCCGATGTGCGAGTGCAGGCCGCGCAGGTCGAGGGTGTCGTGGGCCAGGACGGCCTTGGCCGCATCGAGCGCCTGACCGCCGGAGAGGCTGAAGCCGAACTTCTGGTCCTCGTGCCCGGTGGCGATGAACTCGTGGGTGTGGGCCTCGACGCCGACGGTCACGCGGATCATCACCGGGGCGACGACGCCCAGATCGGCGGCGATCTGCGGCCACGCGCTCGATCTCGATGAAGGAGTCGACGACGATCCGCCCCACCCCGTAGTCGAGCGCGTCGCGGATTTCGGAGAGTGACTTGTTGTTGCCGTGGAAGCCGATCCGCTCCGGCGGGAACCCGGCGCGGCGCGCCACGGCGAGCTCGCCGCCACTGCACACGTCGAGCGAAAGCCCCTCTTGCGCAACCCAATTCGCCACCGCGGTGCACAGGAACGCCTTGCCGGCGTAGTAGATGTCGGCGCCACCGCACACCGTCTCGAACGGCGCCGCGAAGTCATCGCGGAAGCTGCGCGCCCTGGCCCGGAAGTCACCCTCGTCGACGACGTAGGCCGGCGTGCCGAACTCACGCGCGATGGTCTCCACGTCGAGACCGGCGACGGTCAAGCGGCCCTCGTCGTCACGGCATACCGAATCTGCCCAGAGCTGCGGAAGCAGCGCGTTGACGTTGGTCGGGAACGGCAGGTAGAGCGGCGGTCCTCCATAGCCTTCGGCGTGGAGGGCACCGGCTTCGTGCGAACGCATCGGTCAGTCCCTCACATGCGCTCGGGCGCGCTGACGCCGAGCAGGTCGAGGCCGTTGGCGAGCACCTGGCGGGTGGCGTCGTTGAGCCACAACCGAGTGCGGTGGAGGTCGGTGACTTCCTCGTCGGCGTTCATGGGCCGGACACGGCAGGTGTCGTACCACTTGTGATAGCGGCCGGCGAGGTCCTCGAGGTAGCGCGCCACACGGTGCGGCTCACGCAGCTCGGCGCCTTGCGCCACGATGCGGGGGAAGTCGCCGAGGATCGCGAGCAGGGTCGCCTCGGTCGGGTCGGTGAGCAGCGAGGGGTCGAACCCGTCCTCGCGCCGCACGCCGTCCTCCCCCGCGAGCCGCGAGACGTTGGCCGTGCGGGCGTGGGCGTACTGGACGTAGAAGACCGGGTTGTCGTTGGTCTGCTTGCGCAGCTCCTCACCGTCGAGCGACAACGGACTGTCGGCGGGGTAGCGAGCCAGGTTGTAGCGGACCGCGTCCTTGCCGATCCAGTCGAGCAGGTCGTTGAGCTCGATGATGTTCCCGGCCCGCTTGGACAGCTTGGCGCCGTTGAGGTTGACGAGCTGACCGATGCGCACGTCGATGTTGACGTCGGGGTCGTCCCCGGCGCAGGCCGCGATCGCCTTGAGCCGGCCGATGTAGCCGTGGTGGTCGGCGCCGAGGAGGTAGATCTTCTCGGTGAAGCCGCGGTCCTTCTTGCTCAGGTAGTAGGCAGCGTCGGCGGCGAAGTAGGTCGGCACGCCGTCGGCCCGGATGAGGACCCGGTCCTTGTCATCGGTGAAGTCGGTCGTGCGCAGCCACACCGCGCCATCCTTGTCATCGACGTGGCCCTGCTCGCGCAGGCGTTCGACGGCCTTCTCGACCGCGCCACCGTCGTGGAGCTCCTGCTCGGAGAACCAGACGTCGAAGAACACGCCGAACCGCTCGAGCGTCTGCTGGATCTCGGCGAGCTGCGCCTTGTAGGCGAGGGGCCGGGCCACCGCGATGGCCTCGTCCTCGGGCAGGTCGAGCAGGTCGGGACGCTGCTCGACGACGCCCTTGGCGAGGTCGCCGATGTAGGCGCCGGGATAGCCGCCCTCGGGAGTGGGCTGTCCCTTGGCGCTGGCGAGGACGCTGAGCGCGAACTTGTCCATCTGGGCGCCGGCGTCGTTGATGTAGTACTCCGCCGTGACGTCCGCACCGGACGCGGCGAGCAGTCGCCGCATCGAGTCTCCGAGCGCGGCCCAGCGGGTGTGGCCGATGTGCAACGGCCCCGTGGGATTGGCCGAGATGAACTCGAGGTTGATCGTGTGGCCGGCTTCGGAGTCGTTCTTTCCGTATGCCGTGCCGCTCTCGACGATGCTTCGCGCCAGTTCTCCGGCGCTTGCGGCATCGAGGCTGATGTTGAGGAAGCCCGGACCGGCGACGTCAACCTGCGAGATGCCGTCGATGGCGCTGAGGCGCTCGGCGAGGCGGGTCGCGAGGTCTCGCGGCGGCATACCGGCGGGCTTGGCCAGCTGGAGGGCAATGTTGGTGGACCAGTCGCCGTGGTCGCGGTTCTTGGGTCGCTCCACGCGTACTTCTCCGGGGATGTCGGCGGTGAAGTCACCGGCGGCAGTGGCCTCGAGCAGGGCAGCCCGGATTGCGGAGGAGAGTTCTTCGGGAGTCACCCGGGAAGTCTATTAGGCCGGAATCTCCGGGCGTCCGTCGGCCGCGAGGCGTGAGATGACGTCCACGAGCACGACCGGGTCGAACGGTTTGCCGATGAAGGCGTCGAAGCCGGCGAGCGCTGCGGCACTGCGGTCGTGCTCGGTCGTCGAGGCGGTGACCAGAACGGTCGGGACCCCGGCAAGGCGGGGATGCGCGCGAATCGCGGCGATGGCCCACCATCCGTCACGCCGCGGGGTCTGCGCGTCGAGGACGATGACGTCGGGCACCCGGGCCGACGGATCAATGAGGTGACTCATCGCTTCGTGCCCGTCTGCGGCCTCGAGGACGTCGAATCCTTCGAGCTCGAGGTTGATCCGAATGATGGCCCGGATGGAGTCGATGTCGTCGCACACCATGACCAGCGGACGGGGCGTGATCGCCACGACTGCGGGTACGGATTCCATGGTCTGAACTCTAGGCTGCTACCCTCCCTGAGCATCCTAAAACGGCGCGAATCACCAGCATTCGGACCATTTGAGCCCCCGTAGCTCAGGGGATAGAGCACCGCCCTCCGGAGGCGGGGGCGCAGGTTCGAATCCTGCCGGGGGCACCAAAAAGACGAAAGACTTTGAACTTCGCGAAGCGTTGTTCAAAGTCTTTCGTCGTTTGGTGCCCACGGCAGAAGTAACAGGGCCTCGAACGGAGTGAGAGCGCCCGACGGGGGCACCAGGGGGCGCCGGCGCAGCCGGGGGCAGGTTCAGGACCGAAGGTCCGCTGCCGTGCTGGACCACACGACGGCTCAACCCGGCGGCAGCGGAGGAACGCTGGCGGGCCCACGTCAGCGACGCTGGGACGAGTCGGTGACCTCTCCGACCAGTTCCTCGATCACGTCCTCCAGGAACACGACCCCGATCACTCCCCCGTCGTCGGCCACGACCCGCGCCAGGTGCGAACCCGTCCGCTGCATCGTCGCCAGCACCGACTCGACCTCATCGCCCGGTCGCACGTTGGCCATCTTGCGGATGCGCTTGGCGGGCACCGGCTGCAGGCGTTCCTCCTCGTCGGCGAACAACACGTCCTTGAGGTGGAGGTAGCCGGACAGCTCTCCTCCGGCGTCGACGACCGGGAAGCGTGAGTACCCGTGTCGGGCCACGAGTCGTTCGATCCCGTCGGGGGTGGCGTCCAGGCCCACGGTGATGAGCTGGCCCAGGGGCACACCGACGTCGCGGGCGTCCTTGTCGCTGAACTCGAGGGCCGCTCCGAGCAGGCCGTACTGGTCCGCTTCGACGAGCCCCTCCTTGTGCGACTCGGAGAGGATCTGGGCAACCTCCTCGGCGGTGAAGGCCGAGGCGAGTTCGTCCTTGGGGTCCACGCCCAGGGCACCGGACGAGAACCTTGGAGACCCAGTCCATGACGCTGATGATCGGCTTGACCACCTTGGACACGACGACCAGGGCTGGCACCAGTGCGATGGCTGCCCGTTCGGGTGTCGCGATCGACAGGTTCTTGGGGATCATCTCGCCGATGACGACGTGGAGGAAGACCACGATGAGCAGGGCGAGCACGAGCGCGAGGATGTCGGCGGCGGCCTCGGGTGCACCCAGGGCTTCGACCGGTCCGACGAACGCGTGGTGCAGCGCCGACTCGGAGATGGCGCCAAGCATGACGGAGCACACGGTGATGCCGAGCTGGGCCGTCGCGAGCAGGATCCCGGTGCGGGACATGGCATCGAGCGCGGTGCGGGCGCGACGACTGCCTTCCTCGGCGAGGGGTTCGAGCTGACTGCGCCGGGCCGACATCGCGGCGAACTCGGCGCCGACGAAGAACGCATTGGCGAGGAGCAGGACGATGGTGATGAGGATGGTTCCAAGGCTCATGCCGGGGCCCCCTCATCCTCGTCGGGCGAGTCCGTCGGGGCATCGCCCTCCTTCGGCACGGGGGTGAAGCGCAGGCGGTCGACGCGACGGGCCTCCATGTCGATGACCGTGATCCGCCATTCGGGGAGTTCGACGACGTCACCGACCTCGGGCACGCGCCCGAGCTCGGACATGAGGAAACCGGCAACCGTTTCGTATGCCGGCCCCTCGGGGATCTCGATGCCTGTGCGCCTCTTGACCTCGTCCGGCCTCCAGAGCCCCGGGACCGTCCAGGATCCGTCGGTCATCTGACGGCCCGTGGTCTGGCTGCGGTCGTGTTCGTCGGACACCTCGCCGACGATCTCCTCGACGAGGTCTTCGAGGGTGACGACACCGGACGTGCCGCCGTATTCGTCGACGACGATGGCGAACTGCTGTCCACTGTCGCGCAGGTGGATGAGGAGCGGGTCGAGGCGAATCGTCTCGGGGACGACGAGCGGCGGCGTCATCAGAGCGGACACCGGAACGTCGTCGCGCCGCTCGTGAGGGACCGCGATGGCCTTCTTCACGTGGACCACTCCGTCGACGTCGTCCCAGTCGTCGTCGATGACGGGGAAGCGGGAGTGACCGGTCTGGCGCGCGAGCTCGACGCACTCTCGGGCCGAGGCGGACCGGTCAATGGCGGTTGCACGTGAGCGCGGGGTCATGACGTCGGCTGCGGTCTGCGCACCAAAGGTGAGCGAGGCGGTGACGAGACGGGCCGTCCCGAGGTCGAGGGTGCCGGCCTCGGCGGACGTCCTGATGAGCGAAGCGAGTTCGGCAGGGCTGCGGGCGGCCGAGAGTTCCTCCTGCGGCTCGACACCCATGGCTCGCAGGGCGGCGTTCGCCGTGCCGTTGAGGACGTGGATGAACGGCTTGAACGCGAGGGCGAACCACCGCACCGGCCCGGCGACCCACTTGGCCGTGGCCAGGGGCGTCGAGATGGCGAGCGTCTTGGGCACCATCTCGCCGATGATCATCGAGAAGATCGTGGCAATGACCATGGCGAGCACGGAGGCCACCCGTTCGGCGAGCGAGTCGCTCAGGCCCAGGGACTCGAGTGGCCCGAGCAGCAGCTTGCCGATCGACGGGTTGGCCAGGAAGCCGAGCACCAGCGTGGTCAGCGTGATGCCGACCTGGGAGGCGGAGAGCTGCGTCGAGAGCGCCCGCAGCGAGGTGAGTACGGAGCGGGCACGCGTGTCACCGCGCTCGACAGCCTTCTCGACACTGGGCCGATCGAGCGCGACCAGCGCGAACTCGGCGGCAACGAACAGGGCGGTCCCCAGCGTCAGCGCAATGCCGGCGAGGACGAGTAACCACTCGGTCATAGTGGGCTCCATCCTACGGACGCCACGTCACCGATCGGGACCAGGCACCCACCACGGCGACGATCACCTTCGGCAGAGTCATCCTTGGGATGGACCCGCGCTCCACCGTGCGGTTGACCCTCACGCGACGTGAGCCTGCAAGACTTGGCGCCATGGCCAGACATCAGCATTCGGGGGGCGGCGCTCGATGACCGCCACGTCCACGACCACCGGCGCACGCATCGAGGTGCGCGACCTCACCAAGACCTTCGGGTCCTTCACTGCCGTCGACCACTTGTCCTTCCAGGTCGAACCGGGCCGGATCACCGGCTTCCTCGGACCGAACGGCGCAGGAAAGACCACGAGCCTGCGCATGCTCCTCGGGCTCATCCACCCGACCTCGGGGACCGCGACGATCGACGGTCAGAACTACCACGACCTCGATCACCCGATGTCGATCGTCGGCTCGGCCCTCGAGGCGACGAACTTCCACCCGGGTCGCACCGGGCGCGACCACCTGCGCGTGCTCGCCGCCGCAAGCGGCCTGCCCGACAGCCGCGTCGACGAACTCCTCGAGCTGACCGGCATACCCGCTGCTGCGCGCAAGCGCGCCGGTGAGTACTCCATGGGCATGCGCCAGCGCCTCGGCCTCGCCGCAGCGCTGCTCGGGGACCCGCGCGTCCTCATCCTCGACGAGCCGTCCAACGGGCTCGACCCCGAAGGCATCCGCTGGCTTCGCGGCTTCCTGCGCCACCTGAGCGGCGAGGGCAAGACGATCCTCGTCTCGAGCCATCAGCTGCAGGAGGTCGAGCAGACCGTCGACGACGTCGTCATCATCGCCAACGGCCGTCTCGTCCGTGAGGGTGCGGTGTCCGAGCTGCGCGGGGCACCGACGACGCTCGTGCGCACCTCGGACCCGGCCCAGCTCGCCGGCGCCCTCCGGGTCGCCGACGTCATGTCGCGCCCCCGGCGCCGACGGGGAGCTCATCGCCGAGACGGCCGACCTGCGCCTCGTGGGGGACGTGGCCCTGCGCGCCGGTTTGCCCATCTGGGAGCTGCGCGACGCGCAAGCACGACCTCGAGGCGCTCTTCTTCGAGCTCACCGAAGGCACCAACCGCAACCTCGGAGACGGCCCTGGCGCCCCGAGCGAGACCGATGCCATCGCTGGCCAGGAAGGGGCGAACCTCTGATGGGCAACGCCATCAAGTCCGAGTTCCGCAAGTTCTTCACCACCCGCCTGTGGTGGGGCATGGCCATCGGCCTCTTCGTCCTCGGCGGCCCTCTTCTCGCCGGGTTCTTCGGCTGGTCCGCGTCGAAGGCGCCACTGGCCCGGACGAGGGCAGCAACCCGTTCGGGGCGATGACCGTCCAGGCCGCTCAGCTGATCTACACCGCCGGCCTCATCCAGAGCCTCACGACGCTGCTTCCGCTGGCCATCGGGATCATGCAGATCGGCTCCGAGTACCGCCACAAGACGATCTCGTCGCACCTTGCTCGGCGACGCCCAAGCGCGTCACGGGCTATGCTCGCCAAGATCGTCTGCCCTGCTGGGATCGGCGCCGTCTACGGCCGTGATCCACGCGGCCGCGAGCTCCGTGTCGGCGGCGCCTCGTCCTCTCGCTGTCGAGGACCAGTCAACCCGTTGCCCGGTGAGCCCGAGGTCTTCCGCTCCCTTGGCCCGGCCTGCATCGCCCTCAGCCTGTGGACCCTCTTGGCCTCGGCTTCGGCATCCTCGTGCGCAACCAGGTCGCCGCGGTCCTCGTCGCCGTGGGCGTCGGCCTGATCGTCGACCCACTCGTCGGCCTGCTCATCATCTTCGTGAGTGCTTCGAGTGGACCACCGCGGCGAAGTTCCTGCCGGGCCAGGCGACGCACCGCGCATGCTCATGCGGAGTGACCCAGAGGCGGGTGGCAGCACCGGCGCGCAGCCGACTTCACCTGGTGGGCCGCCGCGCTGTCCTCGCCGGCCTACGCCGCTCGCGACTCCGTCGCGTTCGGCACCTGGCGCACGTCCGCAGGACATCTCCTAGAACCTCCCATCGCGGGTGAGCAGGCTGGGTTCAGGGGCCGGCCCGCTCCCCGCGGTGGGTCAGGAAAGACCGAGCCGGTATGCCGTGTGCGCGCCACACGGCATACCGGCTCGTTTTCGTTTGTGACCCGGCCTCGCGCACGTGCTGGACCGACGCTCGCGACCGGGGGTCGGAGAGATAGGCTGGCCGGGCACCAGATCTCTGAAGTCAACGCGCAGAAAGAGGCGTAACCGCCGTGCCCGACCAGCCCGCTTCGAACGATCCCCTGACAGCCTTCGGACCCAACGAATGGCTGGTGGACGAGCTCTTCGAGCAGTACCAGAAGGACAAGAACTCGGTCGACAAGGCGTGGTGGGACTTCTTCGCTGACTACGACCCGACGAGCGCCCACGCGGGAGCCGGCAACGGCGCCACCCCGGGCGACACCGCGACACCTGCTGCGAGCACGCCTGCGCCTGCCGCTCCTGCCCCGGCTGCGACACCGGCTCCCGCCGCCCCAGCCCCGGCAGCACCCGCGAAGTCAGCCGCGCCGGCACCGGCACCCGCCGCCGCGCCCGCGGCTCAGGCACCCAAGGCCGAGGCACCCAAGGCCGAGGCCCCCAAGGTCGAGGCACCCTCCGACGCTCCGGCCGAGGCACCCAAGCCCCGCGATGCTGCCCCTGCCAAGTCCGAGTCAGCCGTCAACGCGCCCGAGACCTCGCCGATCCGCGGTGCGAGCGCCCGTGTCGTCACCAACATGGAGGCCTCGCTCACCGTCCCGACGGCCACGAGCGTGCGCGCCGTCCCGGCCAAGCTGCTCGTCGACAACCGGATCGTCATCAACAACCACCTCGCCCGCTCGCGCGGCGGCAAGGTGAGCTTCACCCACCTCATCGGTTTCGCCGTCGTCAAGGCTCTCGGCGTCATGCCCGCCATGAACGCGGGTTTCACCACCGACGAGAAGGGCAAGCCGGTGCTCGTGACGCCGGCCCACGTCAACTTCGGCCTCGCCATCGACCTCGAGAAGCCCGACGGCACGCGCACGCTCCTCGTCCCGTCGATCAAGTCCTCCGAGACGATGGACTTCGGCCACTTCTGGACCGCCTACGAGGAGATGGTCAAGAAGGCCCGCGGTGGCAAGCTCACCGTCGAGGACTTCCAGGGCACGTCGATCTCACTGACCAACCCCGGCGGCATCGGCACCGTCCACTCCGTCCCGCGCCTCATGGCCGGTCAGGGAGCGATCGTCGGTGTCGGCGCGATGGACTACCCCGCCGAGTGGCAGGGCGCGAGCGACGAGACCCTCAACCGCAACGCCGTCTCCAAGATCCTCACGCTGACGAGCACCTACGACCACCGCATCATCCAGGGCGCCCAGTCCGGTGAGTTCCTGCGCGTCATCCACCAGCTCCTCCTCGGCGAGAACGGCTTCTACGACGAGATCTTCGAGAGCCTGCGCATCCCCTACGAGCCGGTGCGCTGGGTCCAGGACATCTCGGCCTCCCACGACGACGACATCAACAAGGTGTCGCGCGTCCAGGAGCTCATCCACGCCTACCGCGTGCGCGGCCACCTCATGGCCGACACCGACCCGCTCGAGTACAAGCAGCGGCGGCACCAGGACCTCGACGTCACGAGCCACGGCCTGACGCTGTGGGACCTCGACCGGTTCTTCGCCACGGGCGGGTTCGGCGGCCAGCCGTTCCTCAAGCTCCGCAAGATCCTGGGCATCCTGCGCGACAGCTACTGCCGCAGCATCGGCGTCGAGTACATGCACATCCAGGACCCCGAGCAGCGCGAGTGGATCCAGTCCAAGATCGAGGTCGGCTACGCCAAGCAGACCCGCGAGGAGCAGCTGCGGATCCTGCGCAAGCTCAACGCCGCCGAGGCCTTCGAGACCTTCCTGCAGACCAAGTTCGTGGGCCAGAAGCGCTTCTCGCTCGAGGGTGGCGAGTCCGTCATCGCCCTGCTCGACCGCGTCCTGTCGCTCGCCGCCGAGGACAACCTCGAGGAGGTCTGCATCGGTATGCCGCACCGCGGGCGCCTCAACGTGCTCGCCAACATCGCGGGCAAGTCCTACGCCCAGATCTTCCGCGAGTTCGAGGGCAAGCAGGACCCCAAGTCCGTGCAGGGCTCGGGTGACGTCAAGTACCACCTCGGCACCGAGGGCACCTTCACCGCCGAGGGTGGCTCGACGACCAAGGTCTACCTCGCGGCCAACCCGTCGCACCTCGAGGCCGTCAACCCCGTGCTCGAGGGCATCGTGCGCGCCAAGCAGGACCGCCTCAACCTCGCCGGCGAGGACTTCACCGTCCTGCCCGTCCTCATGCATGGGGACGCCGCCTTCGCTGGTCAGGGTGTCGTCGCCGAGACGCTCAACCTGTCGCAGCTGCGCGGCTACCGCACCGGTGGCACCGTGCACGTCGTCGTCAACAACCAGGTCGGCTTCACGACCTCACCGAGCTCGTCGCGGTCCTCGACCTATTCGACCGACGTGGCCCGGATGATCCAGGCGCCGATCTTCCACGTCAACGGTGACGACCCGGAGGCGTGCGTGCGTGTCGCCGAGCTCGCCTACGAGTTCCGCAAGGAGTTCTCCAAGGACGTCGTCATCGACATGGTCTGCTACCGCCGTCGCGGGCACAACGAGGGCGACGACCCGTCGATGACGCAGCCGCTCATGTACAACCTCATCGAGGCCAAGCGCAGCGTCCGCAAGCTCTACACCGAGTCCCTCATCGGTCGCGGTGACATCACCGTCGAGGACGCCGAGGCTGCGCTGCGCGACTACCAGCAGCAGCTCGAGCGCGTCTTCGTCGAGACCAAGGAAGCCCTCAAGCAGAACGACGCCGACGCCGCCAGGGCCGCCGACGACAACTACACCGGCACCGACGTCGAGGGGCACACCGGCCTCGAGCCGCCCACGGCCCAGACGGCCGACGCGACGACCCGGTCCGCGACCGAGACGGCGATCTCGCCCGAGGAGCTCAAGGCCATCGGCGAGGTCTTCGCCAACCCGCCGCACGGCTTCACGGTCCACCCCAAGCTGCAGCAGATGCTCGACAAGCGCGTCGGCAGCGTCAGCCAGGGCGGGATCGACTGGGCCACCGGCGAACTCCTCGCCTTCGGTTCGCTCCTCAAGGAGGGCACCCCGGTGCGCCTCGCCGGTCAGGACAGCCGTCGCGGCACGTTCGTGCAGCGTCACGCCGTCCTCATCGACAAGGAGACGGCGCTCGAGTGGACGCCGCTGCTCTACCTGGGTGAGGGTCAGGGCCGGTTCTGGATCTATGACTCACTGCTGTCCGAGTTCGCGGCCCTGGGCTTCGAGTACGGCTACTCCGTCGAGCGCCCCGATGCGCTCGTCCTCTGGGAGGCGCAGTTCGGGGACTTCCTCAACGGCGCCCAGACCATCATCGACGAGTTCATCAGCTCGTCCGAGCAGAAGTGGGGCCAGCGCTCGTCCGTCGTCCTGCTCCTCCCCCACGGCTACGAGGGCCAGGGCCCGGACCACTCCTCGGCTCGCATCGAGCGCTTCCTGCAGATGTGCGCCGAGAACAACATGACGGTCGCCTACCCGACGACGCCGGCGTCGTACTTCCACCTGCTGCGCCGCCAGGCCTACGCCCGACCGCGTCGACCGCTCATCGTCTTCACCCCGAAGTCGATGCTGCGTCTCAAGGCCGCGTCGAGCATGCCCGAGGACTTCACGACGGGCACCTTCCGCCCGATCCTCCCCGACCGCGAGGGCGCGACGAGCGGCACCGTCGACCGCGTGCTCCTCGCTGCCGGCAAGGCCGTGCACGAGCTCGAGGCCGAACGCGCCAAGCGCGGCGACACGAGCACCGCGATCCTGCACATGGAGCAGTACTACCCGCTCCCGGGCAAGGAGCTCGCCGACGAACTCGCCAAGTACCCCGAGGCCGAGCTCGTCGTCGTCCAGGACGAGCCCAAGAACCAGGGCGCCTGGCCGTTCCTCGCGCTCAACCTGCCGGACGCCCTTGCCGAGCACGGCGTCGAGCGTCCGTTGCGAGTCCTGTCGCGCAAGGCCTCGGCCTCACCGGCGACCGGCTCGAACAAGCGGCACCAGGAGGAGCAGGCCGACCTCGTGGCACAGGCCTTCACCCGCTGACACCCACCACGTGGCCATACGCACAGCACGGCGCGGCCCGGTCCTCACGGACGGGGCCGCGTCTGCGCGTTAGGGTTCCTTGGTGTACTTCACCGACCGAGGGATCGAGGAGCTCGAGGCACGCAGAGGCGACGAAGAGGTCACCTTGGCCTGGCTCGCCGAGCAGTTGCGCACCTTCGTGGACCTCAACCCCGATTTCGAGACACCCGTCGAGCGCCTTGCCACCTGGCTGGCTCGGCTCGATGATGAGGACGACTGAACCATGACCGACCAGATCCACCGCCCGGACGCCTCGGACGAGGACTCCCACAGCGACCTCGAGTTCCGACCGAGCGCCGAGTTCAGCGTGCCCGGTGAGGGACCTCGTGACGTCGCCGTCGTCTTCATGGGCGACTCGCTCGTGGCCGGAGTCGGCGACCCCAAGGGACAGGGGTGGGTGACCCGCGTCGTCGGACGCACCTCACATCCCGAGGTGGAGTTCACGGCATACAACCTCGGCATCCGGGGCCAGACGAGCGGCGACGTCCTCGCTCAGTGGCACCGCGAGTGCCCGCCTCGCTGGAAGTCCCGCAGCGAGCGTCGACTCGTGATCTCCTTCGGCGCCAACGACATCGCGGCCGGCGTCACGCTGGCTCGCCATCGCCTCAACCTCGCCAACATCCTCGACGAGGCCGCGAGCAACGGCGTCTCCGCGTTCGTCGTGAGCAGCCCGCCCACGAGCGATGAGGCCTTCAACGACAAGCTCGCCGTGCTCGTCGAGGCCCAGGCCGACGTGTGTGCCCGCCGCTCGGTCCCGTTCGTCGACTGCTTCCGCCCGCTGCTGGGTCACGACCAGTGGCGCTCAGAGCTCGCAGCGAGCCGCGACGGCCACCACCCCGGCCAGGCCGGGCTACGGCCTCATCGCGTGGCTCGTGCTGCACAACGGCTGGAACGAGTGGCTCCAGATCTGAGCCACTCAGCCCGGTTCAGGCGGTGAACACGACCTTGCCGGTGACCTGACCGTCGACCATCCTGGCGAAGCCGTCGCGTGCGTCGGCGAGCGGCATGACCGAGTCGATCAGTGGCTCGATGCCCTGTGCGACAACGAAGTTCGCGAGCTTCTGGAGTTCGTCACGGGTGCCCATCGTCGAACCGATGACGCGCAGCTGCTTGAAGAAGATCTTGGTCAGCTCGGCCTTGGCGGGGGCGTCGCCCGAGGTCGCGCCCGAGATGACGATCGTTCCGCCGGGCCGCAGGGCGTTGACCGAGTGCGACCACGTGGCCGCGCCGACGGTCTCCATGACCGCGTCGACGCGCTCCGGAAGTCGCTCACCCGACGCGAACGCCCGGTCGGCGCCCAGGGCAACGGCCTGCTCGCCCTTCGCCTCGTCGCGGCTCGTCACCCACACGCGGATGCCGGCAGCGGCGCCGAGCTGGACGAGGGCCGTGGCGACGCCACCGGCCGCTCCCTGGACGAGGACCGTGCCTCCGGGCTGCACCTGTGAGTTCGTGAAAAGCATCCGGTATGCCGTGAGCCAGGCAGTCGGTAGGCAAGCCGCCTGCTCCCAGCTGAGTTCTGCAGGCTTGGGCACGAGGTTCGTGCGCGGGACGGCGACCTTGGTGGCCAGCGTGCCGTCGTGCAGTTCGGAGAGGAGCGTTCGGCGAGGGTCGAGGGTCTCGTCACCGTTCCAGCCGTCCGACGGAATGACCGCGTGGATGAGCACCTCGTTGCCATCGGGGTCGATGCCGGCCGCATCGCAGCCGAGGACCATCGGCAACCGGTCGGCGGCCAGCCCCACGCCGCGCAGCGACCACACGTCGTGGTGGTTGAGGGCGCAGGTCTTGAGGTCGACGACGACCCACCCGTCGCGCGCCTGCGGGTCGGGGCGCTCCCCCACCTCGAGGCCCGAGAGCGGGTCGGAAGCGGACTGGGAGACGGCGTAGGCAGCGAGCATGTCTTTGACCCTACCCATGGCCGCGATCGGGCAGTGCGACGATGTGGCGATGACCATCGACGCGCGCCTTGGAACCGGTCCGGTCGTCCTCGACGGCGGCTTCTCGACGGCCCTGGAGGCACGCGGCCACGACCTGTCCGGACGCCTCTGGTCGGCCCGCCTCCTTCGTGAGGCACCCTCGGAGATCGTCGCGGCCCACCGCAGCTTTGTCGAAGCGGGAGCCGAGATCCTGATCAGCGCGTCGTACCAGGCGAGTTATGCGGGCTACGTCGCCGCCGGGCTGACCGAGGAGGACTGCGACGCCGACCTCGACGCCTCGATCGAACTCGCGCGTCAGGCCGCCGATGGCCGGGCTCTCGTCGCTGCCTCTGTCGGTCCCTATGGCGCGCACCTGGCCGACGGCTCCGAGTACACGGGTTACCCGGACGTGAGCCGAGCGGCGTTGCGAGAGTTCCACTCCCGCAGGCTGGAGCGCCTCGTCGCGGCCGCCCCCGACCTGGTGGCCGTCGAGACCGTTCCCGAGGTCACCGAGGCCGAAGTGGTCGTCGAGTTGCTCGGCGAGATCGCCCCAGATCTTCCCTACTGGGTGTCCTTCTCGGCCACCGGCGGCGCCCGACTCACTGGCGGTGCACCGTTCGCCGAGGCCGTCGACGTCGTGCGCGGAGCCGCAGTCGCCGTTGGCGTGAACTGCACTGCGCCCCAACACATCGACGAACTCCTCGGGGCCGGCGATCCGAGCGTGCCCTACGTCGTCTATCCCAATGCGGGCGCGACCTACCACCCCGACAGCAAGACCTGGACCGAGGACGGCTCAGCGCACTTCGCGCCGACCACGGTGCAGCACTGGAACGACCTGGGAGCCCGCTTCATCGGCGGCTGCTGCGGCATCGGCGCGGACGGCATCCGCGAGATCGCGAGCGCCGTCCGCGCCTGAGTGACGAGGGCCGTCAGGCGAGCTTGGCCACGGCGGCAGCAACGATGTCGGCCACGCCCGGCGCGAACACGCTCGGGCACGATCTCGTCGGCCGTGGGCTCGGGCACCATCGCTGCGATCGCCTCGGCCGCGGCCAGCTTCATCGCCTCGGTGATCTGGCTCGCACCCGAGTCGAGCGCTCCCCTGAAGATGCCGGGGAACGCCAGGACGTTGTTGATCTGGTTCGGGAAGTCCGAGCGACCCGTGGCGACCACTGCTGCATGCCGGTGGGCGACGTCGGGGTGCACCTCGGGGTCCGGGTTCGCGAGCGCGAAGATGATCGAGTTCGGCGCCATCCTCGCGATCTCTTCCTCGGGCACGGTGCCACCGGAGACACCGACATAGACGTCGGCGTCGACGAGGGCCGTGGCGATCAGACCTGACAGGCCGCGAGGGTTGGTGGAGGCAGCGATGCGGTGCTTGTGCCCCGTGAGGTCCGTGCGCGACGGCGAGATGATGCCGCGCGAGTCGCACACGACGACGTCTCGCACACCGGCCCGCTGGAGCAGACCGGTCACGGCGACCCCGGCGGCCCCGGCACCAGCGACGACGACGCGCAGTTCGGCAAGGGAGCGGCCGACGACCTTGGCAGCGTTCATGAGCCCGGCGAGCACGACAATCGCGGTGCCGTGCTGGTCGTCGTGGAAGACGGGGATGTCGAGGCGCTCCTTGAGCTGGTCCTCGATCTCGAAGCAGCGCGGAGCCGAGATGTCCTCGAGGTTGATGCCGCCGTAGGAGGGCGCGATGCGGGCGATGGCGTCGACGAGCTCGTCCACACTTCCGGTCTCCATGCACACCGGAACGGCGTCGATCCCGCCGAAGTGCTTGAAGAGGATCGCCTTGCCCTCCATCACCGGCATGGCCGCCAGCGGACCGATGTCGCCCAGGCCGAGGACCGCGGTGCCGTCGGTGATCACGGCGACCGTGTTGCGACGAGCGGTGTAGCGGGCCGAGAGACTCGGATCCTCGGCGATGGCCCGGCAGACGTCGGCAACTCCCGGCGTGTAGAGCAACGACAGGTCATCGCGATCACGCAGCGGCTGCGTCGCGTGTACGCCGAGCTTTCCGCCTTCGTGAGCCCGAAAGACCGGGCTCTCGAAGTCGAAGCTGGAGTACAACGGGGACGCAGACATGACAGGACTCCCAACACAAAGAACTTGCGCAACCGAAGCAGATCGGTGCGGCGGGCCGAGTCCCGGGTGGAGGACGTCGAGGGGCGGGAGGTGTGCCGCGCTCCGTCATCCTCGCACGCCCCGGGGTGGCACGTCTGCGGCTTGCCGCGTGCTCAATGCCACAATCAGCGCGTGCCCCTCCGGTCGATTCCCCGTCCTCGCATCGTGCGGGTGCGCGGCCGGTCCATGGAACCCACGCTGCACGAGGGTGACCTGCTCCTGGCCCTGTGGGGTGGGCGCCTGCGCCCGGGAGTCATCGCCGTCGTGCGTCTGCCGCCTGACGCCGCAGGAGCTCCCCGCCCGCTCTCGATCAAGCGACTGAGTGGGGTCGACCCGGATGCCCAGGACCGGTGGTGGTTCGACTCCGACAATCCCCGCGAGGGTGTGACGTCGTTCGAGGTGGGCTCCCTGGACCCGGGCGACGTCCTTGCCGTGGCTCTGGCTCGGGTGTGGCCCCGACCCGGGAAGGTGACCAGACGGCATACGCCGTGATCGGCCCCGAAGGGGGCGTTGTAGGTTGGGAAGTGGCCACAACTCAGCCCAACGAAAGGGACGTTCATGCGCCTCCCCGCTCTGTTCAGCATCACCGATGTCAGCGCCCACTGCGACCTGCCCTGCGGCGTCTATGACCCCGCACAGGCCCGCATCGAGGCGGAGTCGATCAAGGCGATCATCGCCAAGGTCGCCGACAACGACGACCCCGACTTCCGCACGCGCGCCGTGGTCATCAAGGAGCAGCGCTCGCAGCTCGTCAAGGAGCACCTGTGGGTGCTCTGGACCGACTACTTCAAGCCGCCGCACTTCGAGAAGTTCCCCAACCTGCACTCCCTGATCAACGAGGCCACCAAGCTCGCCGGTGCCTCGGGCACCAAGGGTGAGTTCGACGCCGCCAAGGCGGACGAGCTTCTCGCGAAGATCGACGAGATCGACGCGATCTTCAAGGAGACCAAGAAGGCCTGACCCGCGACAGCGAGTCAACGCTCGAAGGCCCCGGCACACCTGTGCCGGGGCCTTCGCACGTTCGGAGCGGTCAGGCGCGGGGAGGCAACTGCACGTTGCGAATGAGGGCCTCGACCACTTCGGGGTCGTACTCGTATCCCAGCCCGAGGTGAATGCGCTCGAGTGCAGCCTCGATCGAGGCCGAGTCGGCCCGACCGTGGGAGAAGTCGTCAAAAGCGTTGGCAACCTTGATGATTCGGCTCTCCAATGGCACCTTCTCACCCCACTCGCGCACATGGCGGAAGGGCGTCGTCTGTCGCTCCATGAGGTCCGCGACCCGGTCGAGGACCTCGGTGCGACGCACGATGCGTGCACCCTCGGAGGCGATCCGTCGCTGGTCGTCAGGTGCTGCGAGCACTGTGGCGCCATCGGGGATCGGCCACTTCAGCCCGACCTGCCCCAGGTCGTGGAGCAGGGCGGCGTATTCGAGCTCCTGCACCTCTTCGGCGTGCAGCCCCAGGTTCCGGCCGATGCTCACCGAGTGGGCCGCGACCCGAGAGGCATGGCCCGTCGGGGTGTAGCCGGCCACCTCGGTCAGCCGGGACAACGTCTCAATGGTCTGACGATAGGTCTCGCGGATGGCGGTGTAGCGCCGCACGGCAAAGTAGGTCAGGGCCATCGGCAACAGCCCCAGTGGCAGGGCTGCCAACCCGATCACAGGCGCCAGGAAGGCGACGAGGGGGCCTGCCGCCAGCAGTCCGAGAGTGAGCGCACGCGCCTCCCCGAACTCCTCCCGCAGCGTGCGCACCACGGGCAGGCCACGTCGCTGGGCACGCACGGAGCCGGTGAGGACCACCTCGACATAGAGACCGGCGGCGGCCGCACTCATCATGACGATGGCCACGATCGAGGCAGGGCGTGCCGGACCCAGCTGCCAGGCCCAGGTGCCGTCGCCATCGAGCTCCACAGCGCGCATGAGGCTGGCGGTGACACCCACGCCGATCAGTCGAGCCGCCACGACGTACCACTCGAAGGTGCGTCGCAGGGCAAAGCGGAGCACTCCACTGATCCCCAGAGAGCCAGCCACGACGAGCACGACGATGCCGCTGGGCACGTCGAAGACGGGGTGGGCCTGCACTGCCCCCAGCAGTGCCAGGGCGATCGCCGACGCGGTGGAGATGGGGGATGCGACTCGGCCCGAGGGCATGCGAACACGCGCCTGCTCGCCGATGATCATGGCAACGGCGAAGGCCAGCAGGATCGTGCTGTGGGTTCGCACCGTTGTCTCGAGACGCGAGGCCTCGGCGAGGAACGACCAGACGATGGTGAGTGCCCCGAGGGCAAGCACCAAGGGCTCAGCCCGGTGGGCCCCCATGCGCCTCGCGGGGCCGAGTGACCCGATGACCGACTCCGATGTCATGAGGTGGATGCCACTCCTCCGGCGAGGCGCGACACCCTGGCCAGCGCCCCCATCACCCGCTCGGTGTCCGCGGTCGCGGCCCGTCGAGCACGCACGTGGGCGATCGCCGACTCGGAGCTGAGGGTGTCCTCCCCGAGGAGAGAAAGGTCGTACTCGTCCGCCGCCCGCACGATCTCCGCGGCGAGCGACCCCGCCCCCACACTGTCGCCGACCCGCGCCACCTCTCCCAGGACGGAGGAAGCCCCCGCCAGGAAGGGCAGGCTCTGCAACATCGCCGCTCCCCGCAGTGCCGCGCCGTCGGTTTCGTCGGGACTCTCCCGCCCGGGGGCCACGACCACTCGCCCCAGGTCATGGAGCAGCCCTGCTGTCCGGACATCCGCGACTTCCTTGGGCCCGAGGCCGAGTTCCTGTGCCATGAGAGCCGCCAGGTCCGAGACCCGGCCACTGTGCCCCTCCAGATGCGGAGCCCGAGTCTCGATGGCGGTCACCAGAGCGCCGAGGGCTCGCTCGCGGGCGTCGCGCTCCTCGCCGTACTGGAGCAGGGCCCAGAGGGCTCCGGCGAGGGGCGCCAGGGCGACGAGCACTGCTACCGGCCCCAGCTCGCCGGGAATCCACATGATCACGACGAGGAACGCGATGATGCCGTAGGCGAACTGCGAGGGCCCGGACCCCGTGAGCATCCCCCGCAGCTGCAAGGGGATGGGAACACCCGCAGTCACCCTGATGACTCCGGCGACGAGGATGGCGTTGACGATCAGGTTGACGACGTCGGCGACCACGATGGGCAGCCCAACCTGCCAGAGGAGTTCCTTGGGGTCATGAAGGCCCACGAGTCCGAAGGAGCCGCCGGACGCGGCGTAGGCGAGGCCACCGACCATCGCTGAGGACGAGACCATGGCCATGTTGAACAGGCGTCGGCGCAGGGGGATGCGTCGGGTCGTCAGTCCCGTCATCACCAGACCGACGACACCTGCTCCCAGCGCACCGACGATGGGAATGGCCGCCAGAACGACGACATTGTCAGCCGTGAAGTGACTGCGCCCGTCGCTGCTGGTGGGCAGCCAATAGGTCAGGGACCCCAACAGGGCCAGCACGACGAGACCCTGCCAATACCGTGGCCAGCCAAAGGCCAGATACGTGATCAGTCCCAGGAGTCCGCAAAGCATCACGACGCCACTGATGTAGAGCGTCGCGCTGTGCTGCCTGAGCCAGGCGTCGGCGGCCCGCGTCACCGCGATGGTCGGGCGCTCGCTGTGCCCGCGCTTACCAGGTCCAACCGCTGGCCACCCAGGTCCAGCCGCTGGCCGAGGCCGATTGGGAGGGACCTTGAGCTGCTTGGGCCGTGGAGGCGCCGAACGTGGACAGGGCTGCAAGCACGAGGGCTGCGGCGGCGAGACGGAGGGCGCGCATGGTAAAACCTTTCGCTGGCCCCGACCAGGGAAGTCAGGGCGTAGGAGGGTCATCGTCCCACGCATCTCAGGTGTGCGACAATGTAATCGACGCACGAGTGATCTGTGGGGCCCTTGGCACTGCTAGGGCTCTTGGTCGCCCGTTCACCCCCCGATACTCGAGGAGTCCTCATGAGCAAGCGCGCCCGCAAACGCCGCTCGCGCAAGGGCAACAAGGCCAACCACGGCCGCAAGCCCAACGCCTGAGCACTGCGCAGCAGATGACGAAGGGGCGACCACCGCATGGTGGTCGCCCCTTCGTCGCGTCCGGCGCCGGCGAGCCCCCCTGGGACCCCGGCGAACGCCGTCAGCTGTCGAGCTCGATGCGCACCATGGTGATGCGCTGGAGGATCTGGACACGGAGCTGGTCGGGGCAGGCCTGCGACCCACCGGTGCGCCGCACTGCGGCCTTCACCGCGCGGTCGAGGTCGTGCTCGTGCAGGCACGGCCCGCAGGCCTCGAGGTGCTCGGCAACGCGTGCGACATCCGAGGGCTGCATCTCACCATCGAGGTACTCATAGATCCGGTGCAGGACCTCCGAACACTCCGCATGTGACTCGGAATGGGACTCGGTGTGGGATTCGGGAGCCGTCTGGCCGTCCTTGTGCATCTCGTTCACGACGAGACCTCCTTGCCGAAGCCGCGTTCGGCGGCATACTCAGTCAGCATCTCGCGGAGCTGTCGGCGACCGCGGTGGAGCCGTGACATCACGGTGCCAATGGGCGTTCCCATGATCTCGGCGATCTCCTTGTAGGCGAACCCCTCGACATCAGCGAGGTAGACCGCCATCCGGAAGTCCTCGGGCAGGTCCTGCAGCGCCCTCTTGATCTCGGAGTCGGGCAGGTGGTCGAGAGCCTGTGCCTCGGCCGACTTCAAACCCGAGCTCGTGTGTGACTCGGCGCGGGCGAGCTGGTAGTCCTCGACCTCGGAGGAGTCGGACTGCAGGGGCTCGCGCTGCTTCTTGCGATAGGTGTTGATGTAGGTGTTGGTGAGGATGCGATACATCCAGGCGCGCAGGTTGGTGCCCGGCCGGTACTGGTGGAACGCGGCGAACGCCTTGGCGTAGGTCTCCTGCAGCAGGTCCTCGGCGTCGGCCGGGTTGCGCGTCGTGCGCATCGCAGCGGCATACAACTGGTCGAGCAGCGGAAGGGCCTCGGCTTCGAAGCGGGCCTGCCGCTCGTCCGGGGTCTCGGTGGTGACATCCACCGTGGGTTCGTCAGAGGTTGTCTGTGGAGTGGTCATTGCGCTCCACCCTAGACCCGTCTCTGCGGGGGATGTCGTGTGCAGTACGAGCACGGACCAGACCTCTCGGCAACGCGATGCGCCGGTTCTCGGCGCGGGGACATGGGTGTCAACAGGAGTGAGGGAGGCGCCATTCCCCGCGTGTAGCGTTTGCGCATGACCACGCCGACCACGTCCTCCTTCGTCACCCTGCTCGGGGAGCAGGTCCGCCACGAGTTCACCGCGAGCCAGCAGTACATCGCCATCGCGGTCTGGTTCGACGACCTGGACCTCCCCCGGCTCGCCGAGCACTTCTACGCGCAGAGCGTCGAGGAGCGCAACCACGCCATGATGATGGTCCGCTACATGCTCGACCGTGACTGGGAGGTCGAGATCCCCGGCGTCGACGCCGTGCGCAACGGCTTCGACAAGCCGTCCGAACCCATCGCGCTGGCCCTGGCCCAGGAGAAGGCCGTGACCGAGCAGTGCGAGGCGCTGTTCCGCGCCGCACGTGCCGAGGGTGACGTCCTGTCCGAGCAGTTCATGCTGTGGTTCCTCAAGGAGCAGGTCGAGGAGGTCTCGTCGATGAACTCCCTGCTGACCATCACGGAGCGCGCGCGCGACGACTGGTTCCAGGTCGAGGAGCACCTCGCCCGCGAGAACCAGACCGAGCCCGCCGACAGCTCCGCTCCCGAGGCCGCCGGCGGCGCGCTCTGACCGCTCGCTAGCCGACCGTCTCGAGGAAGGCGCGGGCCGCGGCGACGAGCGGACCCGTCACCCTGATCGTGTGCTCACCCTTGACTGCGGTGACGTATGCCGGGTCGCTGAGTTCCGCTCGCACCTCACCGGGAGTGCCGAACGGGTCGCGCTCCCCCTGCACCACGTGCAGGGGGATGCCGGCGCCGATCGGGAGTCGCAGCTCATCGGCGCGAGAGACCTCGGGCTTGCCCGGCGGGTGCAAGGGGAACGACAGACAGAGCACCGCGTCGGCTTCGAGGTCGGCGGCGGTGCGACAGCTGACGCGGGCACCGTTGCTCTTGCCCGACAGCACCAGCGGACCCGGCAGGCGCCCCCGGCCACTGCGCAGCGCCTGGACCACGGGAAGCCAGGCCTCGTCCTGCGGAACGGGACGCGGCGGCATACGCCGTCCGGCAACGCCCCACGCCTGCTGCACGAAGGCAACCGCCCAGCCACTCTCGACGAGTCCGTCGCGCACGGCGTGGAGGTCGACGCCGCCGAGTCCACCGCTGGCGCCGTGGGTGAGGACGACGGTGCCGCGAGCGCGCGGCGGGCGCACCACGTGGGCGTGGGCGGGGCCCAGGGGTGTCGGGACCTCGACGAGTCGTCGCGTCGTCATGACGGGGACCCGATGATCTCGCCGGTCATGGGATCGACGACGCCGTGCAGCTCGGACTCCGGGAGCGGGTCCAGCAGCTGCGGCCCGTTGGACCGGTTGCTGCTCACGGCCCGGGAGACGGGGTATGCCGTGAAACGTCCCGGATCGCGCGGCTCGAGGAGCGTGGCCACGTGTCCGAGGTCGGTCAGCGTGGGATCGAGCCAGGCCTCCCAGTCAGCGTGGTCGAGGACGAGGGGCTGGCGGTCGTGGATGCGGTCCAGGCCCGGCTCCGCCTCGGTCGTGATGATCGTGAACGTGGTGAGCCACGCGGCCGGGTCGTCGTTGTCGGCCACCGCGGGGTCGCGCCAGAACTCGTAGAGCCCGGCGAAGGCGCAGCTCGCCCCGTCGTCACGCGAGGTGAAGAAGGGCTGCTTGAGCGGCTTGCCCTTGGCATCGGTCGCGGTCGGCGAGACCTGCCATTCGTACCAACCACGCGCCGGGACGAGGCATCGACGGCGTGCCGCCGCCTTGGCGTAGGCCGGCTTCTCCAGAACGGATTCGGCGCGCGCGTTGATCATGCGCACCCCCGACTTGGGGTCCTTGGACCAGCTGGGGACGAGCCCCCACGTGAGCAGCCGCAGCTGGCGCGTGGGGTCGGCCTCGGCCTCGCCCCGCGGTGCCCGGGTGAGGATCACCGGCGCCTGCTTGGTCGGCGCCATGTTGGTGTCCGGTGTCCCGGGCGGTGGTGACTGGGGGTTGACGAGGACGCTGCGCGTGGGCTCGGTCGAGCGGTCGTCGTCGACCTCGAACTCGAGGGTCAGCTCGTCTGGGTTGGCCGTGGCCGCGTAGCGCCCGCACATGCGGCCAAATCTACGCACTGGCAGGGACAACGGCATGGACACCGACCCAGACGCCGACCCGGACAGGAGCATCGACCTCCGCTGACCCTCGAAGACACGGATCCGCACGCAC
Source organism: uncultured Actinomycetota bacterium (assembly GCA_963807825.1). GTDB lineage: Bacteria > Actinomycetota > Actinomycetes > Actinomycetales > Dermatophilaceae > Knoellia. The sequence continues at coordinate 53,250 of CAWEDC010000008.1, read as the reverse complement.
CAACTACGGTAGGAGAAGGTCCACGATCCGTTTCCGACCCTGAGGAGGACGCATGTCTTTGGTGCGTCGTGTTGCCCGTCCCATGCTCGCCGCCATGTTCGTCGTGGGAGGTCTCGACCAGCTCAAGCACCCAGGGGCCAAGGCCAAGGCCGCCCGCCCCGTGCTCGACCAGGCCAAGAAGCTCGGTCTGCCGGACGACCCCGAGCTCCTCGTGCGCGCCAACGGTGTGGCCATGGTCGGTGGCGGCGCACTGCTGGCCACCGGACACGTGCCGCGCCTGGCTTCGACGGTTCTGGCGGGAGCCTTGTTGCCGACCACCCTTGCGGCACACGCCTTCTGGAACGAATCCGACCCCCAGACCCGCGCCCAGCAGAAGATCCAGTTCCTCAAGAACCTCGGTCTGCTCGGTGGCCTGCTCCTCGCTGCCGTCGACACCGACGGCAAGCCCAGCCTGTCCTACCGCGCCCACCGCGCCGGTGAACGCGCACAACGCACCGCCCACACGACCAAGCGCGAGGCCCGTCACGTGGCCAAGGCTGCTCGTCGCGAGGCACGACTGAAGGCGGTCCAGGCACAGAATGCCCTCACCTGACTGGACCTGCCCCGCTGCCGAAGGCCCGGTCGCCGCGACGATCGACCTCCCCGGCAGCAAGTCGCTGACCAACCGCTTCCTCGTGCTGGCCGCGCGCGCCGGAGGGGTCTCACGGTTGCGCGCTCCCGCTGCGCTCACGCGACACCCTGCTCATGGCCCAGGCCCTGCGTGGACTGGGCGTCGGCATCGACGACGTCGACGGTGATGACTGGCTCGTCACGCCCGGCGAGGTCATGGGCGCGGCCGAGATCGACTGCGGGCTCGCCGGCACGGTCATGCGCTTCGTTCCACCTCTGGCCGCGCTCGCACGCGGACCCGTCCGGTTCGACGGCGACCCCCATGCCCGCACCCGACCCATGGGTCCGGCCCTCGAGGCCCTGCGACACCTCGGCGTCGACCTCGACGACGACGGTCGCGGCACCCTGCCCTTCACCGTGCGCGGTACGGGGTCGGTGCGCGGTGGTGACGTGACCCTCGACGCCTCGGCGTCCTCCCAGTTCATCTCCGCCCTCCTGCTGTCCGCCCCGCACTACGACCAGGGCGTGACGATCCACCATGAGGGCGAGCCCGTCCCCAGCCAGCCGCACATCGACATGACCGTCGAGGCGCTGCGCGACGCCGGAGCCGACGTCGACGACACCGAGGCCGACACGTGGCGGGTCGAGCCGGGGCCACTCAACCCGCTCGACGTCCAGATCGAGCCGGACCTGTCCAACGCCGCACCCTTCCTCGCTGCCGCCCTCGTGACCGGCGGCAAGGTGCGCATCTCCAGCTGGCCGCAGCACACGACGCAGGCCGGCGACGAGATCCGCGACATCCTCGACGAGATGGGCGCCGACGTCAGCCTTGGTCGCGACGGGCTCACGGTGAGCGGCGTCGACGGGTTCAGCGGCGTCGACGTCGACCTCCACGACGCCAGCGAGCTCACCCCTGTCGTGGCAGCCCTCGCAGCGCTCGCGCAGGGCCCCAGCCGCATCCGCGGTGTCGCCCACATCCGTGGCCACGAGACCGACCGGTTGGCAGCGCTGGCACGCGAGCTCAATGCCCTCGGGGCCACGGTCACCGAGACCGCAGACGGTCTGCACATCGTGCCTCGCCCCCTCTCCCCCACGACGTTCCACACCTACGGCGACCACCGCATGGTCATGGCCGGTGCGGTCATCGGACTCGCTGTCCCCGGGGTGGTCATCGAGGACGTCGGCACTGTGGCGAAGACCCTGCCCACGTTCACGGATCTGTGGGTCGCCATGCTCGGTCGTGCCGACGCGCAGGGACGCTCTGCGTGATGGGACGCTCCGCCTGATGGCCCGCTCCACGAGCGACTACGACGAGTCCGACGCCCGGATCCGGCCCAGCAAGCGGGGCAGTCGCCCCCGGTCCAAGGACCGCCCGGCCCACCTCGATGCCGTCCCCGGCATGGTCATCGGCGTCGACCGCGGCCGCTACCACGTCCTCATGGAACCCGGCACCGGTCAGGAACGCATGGTGACGGCCATGCGCGCCCGCGAACTCGGCCGCAAGGGCATCGTCGTCGGCGATGACGTGTTCCTCGTCGGTGACGTCTCGGGCAGCCCCGACGCGTTGGCCCGCGTCGTGAGAGTCGGGCAACGCCGAACCCTCCTTCGACGCACGGCCGACGACACCGACCCCGTCGAGCGCGTGATCGTGTCCAATGCCGACCAGCTCGTGGTGGTCTGCGCCCTGGCCAACCCCGAACCACGGCCGAGGCTCATCGACCGCTGCCTCGTCGCCGCCTACGACGCCGGCATGGTGCCCTTGCTCGCCCTCACCAAGGCGGATCTCGCGGACCCGGCTCCCTTCCTCGAGAACTACGCACCCCTCGAGGTGCGCAGCGTCATCACGGCGACCACCGAGCGCGACGGAACGGACGGCCTCGAGGGTGTTCGGGACGCCCTGCGCGGACACGTCAGCGTCCTCGTCGGCCACTCCGGCGTCGGCAAGTCCACTCTCGTCAATGCCCTTGTCCCCAACGCCTATCGAGCCGTCGGCGTCGTCAACGACGTCACGGGGCGCGGACGCCACACCTCCACGTCAGCGGTGGCCCTGCGCCTGCCCGACGGGGACGGCTGGGTCATCGACACTCCGGGCATCCGCTCGTTCGGCCTGGCCCACGTCGACCCCGAACGCATCGTCACCCACTTCCCCGAGCTCGAGGCCGGCACCGACAACTGTCCCCGGGGGTGTTCGCACGACGAAGAGGAGTGCGCCCTGGACGAGTGGGTGGCCGGCGGTCACGCCGGGCCGTCCGGCGTTTCGCGCCTCGAGTCGTTGCGCCGATTGCTTCGTACCCGCAATCCCCAGACCGGCGACTGACGGCTCAGCGCGCCCGTGCACATGTGCAAGGCGCCACGCACGCACAGTGGGACTTGGTCCCGAACGCGCTCATGGCACCTGTCACTGCTGGTATGCGCCCAGCTCGGTGTCAGACGTTCGAGCCGGGCTTCTGTTCGGCTCGTTGCCGATCATCCGGTTGATGTCCTGCGGGCGGTCCAGGGACCTTCATCACCCGTGGCGTGCGAACGCTCCGCTGGTCGGCGCTCGAGGGAGCAGGCCCCCGTCCTCGCTGAACGCGGCCTGGTCGACGACGTCCGTGGTCGCGAAGCGCGCGTCGGGCTCGACGTCGGTGACGTCGATGGTCTCGATGATCTCGCGCGGCTCGGCGAAGTGGCAGGCCGACAGGTGCTCGCGCGACGCCGTCCGGACGCAGTCGAGCAGTCGGGGTCGTCGATCTTGCACTTGTCCTGCGCCTTCCAGCAGCGCGTGTGGAAGCGGCAGCCCGACGGCGGGTTGGCCGGCGAGGGCACGTCGCCCTTGAGGACGATCTGCTCCCGCTTGCCACGCAGCGTCGGGTCCGGCACCGGAACGGCCGAGAGCAGGGCCTGGGTGTAGGGGTGGGTCGGACGACCGTAGATCTCGTCCTCGGTGCCCAGCTCGGCCATCTTGCCGAGGTACATGACGCCGACGCGGTCGGAGATGTGCCGGACGACGGAGAGGTCGTGGGCGATGAAGATGTAGGACAGGCCGAGCTCGTCCTGCAGCTTCTCCATCAGGTTGATGACCTGGGCCTGCACCGACACGTCGAGCGCCGAGACCGGCTCGTCGCAGATGAGCACCTTGGGGTTGAGCGCGATGCCGCGGGCGATGCCGATGCGCTGCCGCTGTCCACCGGAGAACTGGTGCGGGTAGCGGTTGATGTGCTCGGGGTTGAGGCCCACCAGGTCGAGCAGGTCCTGCACCGCCTTGCGGCGACCCTTCTTGGGCACCACGTCGGGGTGGATGTCGAACGGCTCCCCGATGATGTCGCCGACCGTCTTGCGCGGGTTGAGCGAGGTGTAGGGGTCCTGGAACACGATCTGGATGTCGCGCCGCAGCTGGCGCATCGCCGTCGCCCTTCTGCGAGTACATGTCGACGCCGTCGAAGTTCACGGTGCCCGACGGTGGGCTCCTCGAGGCGCATCAGCAGGCGGCCGAGGGTGGACTTGCCACAGCCGGACTCGCCGACGATGCCCAGCGTCTCGCCCTGCAGCAGCTCGAAGCTAGACGCCGTCGACGGCCTTGACGTTGCCCGACCGTGCGGCGCAGCACGCCGCCCTTGATCGGGTAGTGCTTGACCAGGTCGGTCGCGGTCAGGATGGCCTCAGCCATTGAGGACCTCCTCGGCGAAGTGGCAGGCGGACTCGCGGCCGGGACCGACCTCGACGCAGGGCGGGCCGGTCCGTCGCGGCAGACGTCCTGGGCGCACTTGCAGCGCGGGTTGAACGCGCACCCCGGCGGGATGCGCATCAGGTTCGGCGGCAGGCCACCGATGGCGGCGAGCTGCTGGCCCTTCTGGTCCAGGCGCGGGATCGACTCGAGCAGACCCTTGGTGTAGGGGTGGGCCGGGTTGGCGTAGAGGTCGTAGACGTCGGCCTGCTCGACGATCCGACCGGCATACATGACCGCGATCCTGTCGGCGACGTCGGCGACGACGCCGAGGTCGTGCGTGATCAGGATGAGCCCCATCTGGCGCTCCTCCTGCAGCTCCTGCGAGCAGCGCCATGATCTGCGCCTGGACGGTGACGTCCAGGGCGGTGGTCGGCTCGTCGGCGATGAGCACCGCCGGGTCGAGCGCGATGGCCATGGCGATCATGATGCGCTGGCGCATACCGCCGGAGAACTGGTGCGGGTAGGCCTTCACCCGCTCCTTGGCGGCCGGGATCTGCACCCGCTCCATGAGCCTGACCGCGCGCGTCGAGGGCGTCGGACTTGTTCATGCCCCGGTGCTCGCGGAACATCTCGGCGATCTGCCAGCCCACCGGGAACACCGGGTTGAGCGAGGACAGCGCGTCCTGGAAGACCATCGAGATCTCCGGGCCGCGGGTCTTGCGGCGCTGCTCCTCGGGCATCGTCAGCAGGTCCTGGCCGCAGTAGCGGATCTGGCCCTTGCGGGATGACGGCCGGCGGCATGTCGAGGATGCCCATGATCGCCTGGGCGGTCACCGACTTGCCCGACCCGGACTCGCCGAGGATGGCCAGGGTCTCGCCCTGGTAGAGGTCGAAGTTGACGCCGTTGATCGCCTTGGCGATGCCGTCGGCGGTGTGGAACTCGACGTGGAGGTCCTCCACCTCGAGCAGCAGTGCCGTCCTGGGCGTCGTAGGTCGTGGCCGGCGGACTTCGCCGATCTGGTCGGGCGCTTGATTCAGTGGTGGTCACGTGTGCTCTCTCCGCCTCAGCGCGACTTCGGGTCGAAGGCGTCGCGCACCGCGTCGCCGAGCATGATGAAGGCCAGCACCGCCAGGCTCAGGAACAGGCTGGGGAACAGCAGGATGTGCGGGGTCGTCGCGCAGCGCGACGAGGGCGTCGGAGATCGCGACACCCCACGAGATCGCCGGCGGGTGCAGGCCGATGCCGAGGAACGACAGCGTGGCCTCGGCGGAGATGTAGACACCCGAGGTTGATCGTCGCGACGACGATCACCGGCGCCAGCGCGTTCGGCAGGATGTGCGACCGGATGATCCGCCACGGGCTCGCGCCGAGGGCCCGGGCCGCCTGCACGTAGTCGTTGGGCTTGACCTGCAGGACGCTCGACCGCATCAGCCGGGCGCAGGCCGGGCCAGCCGAAGATGCGACAGCACCAGCACGACCTTGCCGCACGACCACGCAGGTAGGTGCGAGTTCGACGTCGTTGGGGAAGGTCGCCATGAACAGGATGCCGCCGAGCAGCAGCGGGATCGCGAAGAAGATGTCCGTGATGCGCGAGACCAGCGTGTCGAGCCAGCCGCCGTAGTAGCCGGCGACGACACCCGATGACGCCACCGACGAGCACCGTCGCGAGCGTGGCGAAGACGCCGACGAGGATCGAGGCCCGGGCACCGTAGATGGTGCGGGCGTAGATGTCGTAGCCCTGGATGTCGCGACCGAACCAGGCGTCCGCGCTCGGCGCGTCGCGAGCCCTTGGCAGGTCGCCGCGGCGTCGGGTCGCGTGTGGTGAACAGCGCCGGCCAGATGGCCATGAGCACGAAGAGCACGATGAGGACGACCGAGACCCAGAAGATCGGGTTGCTTGCGCAGGTGCCGCCAGGCGTCGGACGCGAGCGAGCGGCGCCTCGCCTGGCGTCCGGTTCGGCGGCGCCGGTCTCGGTCGGCAGCGGCGATGGTCGATGCTCAGTCATGGCTGATCCTCGGGTCGAGCACGCCGTACAGGAGGTCGACGAGCAGGTTGACGAGCAGGATAGACGAGCACCAGGACGGTCACGGTGCCGACGACGACACACCGTCCCGGTCGGGGATGCCGGGAAGAGGTAGCCACCGACGCCCTGGATGTTGAAGATGCGCTCGGTGACGATGGCGCCACCGAGCAGGCCACCGAAGTCGGCACCGATGAAGGTGACGACCGGGATCAGCGAGTTGCGCAGGGCGTGCACGCCGATGGCCCGCCGCCGGGTCAGGCCCTTGGCCATGGCGGTGCGCACGTAGTCGGCGCGCAGGTTCTCGACGAGGTTGGTGCGGGTCAGGCGCGCGACGTAGGCGATCGAGGCGCGAGCCGAGCACGAACGCGGGCAGCAGCAGCTCGTAGAAGCGTCGCCTTCGTGGCGACACCGTGACCGGGAAGAGCCCGAGCTTGACGCCGAGGTAGTACTGGAGCGTACCACCGATGACGAAGATCGGGATGGAGATGACGAACAGGGTGCTCACCAGGACGAGGTTGTCGATGAACTTGCCCTTGCGGATGCCCGCCAGCACCCGGCGACGATGCCGATGACGGTCTCGAAGACGATCGCCATGCAGGCGAGCTTGCGCGGTGGTCGGGTAGCGCTGCGTCGAGCTCGTCCGACGGACCTTGACGCCGCGGAAGTTCGTGCCGAAGTCGCCCTGGGCGAGCTTGCCCGATGTACTTGCCGTACCGCACCGGCAGCGGGTCGTTGAGGTTGTGCTTCTCGCGGAACTTGGCCGCGATGTAGGCCGGCGAGCAGGGACGCTCACCACATTTGCCGGCGGTGGGTCGCCGGGTAGGGCGAAGACCATGGCGTAGATCAAGAACGTGGATCCGAGATCACCGGGATCATCTGGAGCAGTCGCCGAGGATGTACTTGCCCACGTCACCTCCTTGGTTCGTCGTCTGGGCTCGGGGTTGGGAGCCACAGAGAGTGCACACTACCCATGCGATCAGCAGTGGTCGGAGGCAGAGGCCTCCTGCGCACCAGAATGGGAGAGTCACTACCCGCGGCCGACAGATCGTGTGTCAGCCGTCACAGTACCTGACCCATGGCGAGGGCCCGGGATGATCCATCGACCTGGCCCGTTCAGACCTGTCGGCCTGCCGGCAGTAGGCCGACAGGCCGACAGACCTGGGTGCGGTGGCTGGTCACCGAGGTGACCAGCCACCGCGGGAAATCACTTCAGGCTGATGCCGGCGAAGTTCGGGTCACCGAACGCGTCGACCTCACGCCTTGGCGACCTTGTCAGACCAACCGATCTGGCGCCGTGGAGTCCCAGAGCGGGATCGCGGGCAGGTCGACGGCGAGCGATGCGCTCGGCCTCCTGGTAGAGCTCGTTGCTCGCGGCGGGGTCGGTCGCGCCGGCAGCCTCCTTGAGCTTGGCGTCGAATGCCGGGTTGCTGTAACCCGCGTCGTTGGAGCCCGCACCCGTGCCATAGAGCGGCGCGAGGAAGTTCTCGATCGACGGGTAGTCCATCCCCAGCCGGAGCGGAACATGCCGTTGATCTTCTTGTCGTGTCCGCAGCTGCAGGAACGTTGCGAAGTCGACGGACGGGGCGCCGGCGCACTCGATGGCGAGGCTCTGCTTGATGCTGTTGCAGACGGCCTCGACCCACTCCTTGTGGGCCGAGTCGGCGTTGTAGGCGATGGTCAGCTTGCCCGTGAACCCGCCGGCCTCCGTCGAGGAGCGCCTTGGCCTTGGCCGGGTCGAACGTGCAGGCCTCGCCACAGTTGTCCGCCTTGTAGCCGTCGACTGCCGGCGACCGCGAAGCTGGTGGCGGGGATACGAGCACCGTTGAAGATCTTGTCCGTGATGGTCTTCGCGGTCGATCGCCATGGAGATCGCCTTGCGGAGCACTCGGGTTGCTTCAGCGCGGGGTCCGCGGCCGGCGGGAACGTGATCGTCTGGATGCCGACCGGTCGGGCGCTGAACGTGCGGTCCGCCAGGTCGGACTTCCACTTGTCACCGATCGAGCGCCGACGGCGGGATGTGGTGTCGAGACGTCGATCTGCCCTGGCGAGCAGGTCGTTGTAGGCGGCGTCGTCCGATTCGGAAGATCTTCAACGAGAGCTTGTCGAGGTTGCCCGCGAACTTGCCCGAGTACGTCGGTGTACTTCGAGAGTTGTAGCCGCCGACCCTTGCGTACGAGTCGAGCTTGTACGGGCCCGCGCCGATCGGCTTGTCACCGAAGGCCTTGGGGTCCGCGAAGAACGAGTCGGGCAGCGGCGCGAAGGCGGTGTAACCGAGGTGCTCCGCAGTGCCGCGAACTTCTCGCTCATCTTGATCTCGAACGTGTAGTCGTCGATGACCTTGAGGCCGCTGAACTCTTTGGCCTCGGGCGCAGGCGCGACCTTGGGGCCGTCCTCGTCGGGGTCGGCCGACTGCATCCTGTCGTAGCCCTCGATGGACGCGAAGAAGTAGCCGAAGCCGTTGTGCGTGAACGCGTTCGGGGAGTAGTTCGTGAAGTTCCACGCGTCGACGAAGTTCTTGGCCTTGACCTCGGTGCCGTCGTGGAACTTGTAGCCCTTCTTGAGCTTGACCGTGAAGGTCTGGTTGTCCGTCGTCTCGATCGCCTCGGCGATGTCCATCTCGGGCTTCGCGGTGGTGGGGTCGTAGTGAACGAGTCCCGGCCACCATGAGCGTCATGATGTTGCCGCCGCAGCTCTCGCCCGTGTTGTTCGGGACAAGGGGGTTCTCGGGGTCGCAGCCGATGCATCGTGATCGACCCGCCCGTCTTGCCCGATGGCGCGCAGGGGTCTCGTCTGTCGCCGCCGCCGCCGCAACCGGCGAGAAGCAGGGCTGCCGCCGAAATACCGGCAACGGCCACCGTGCGAGTGGTTCCTCGCATGGATGTCCTCCTACGTATAGAGCCGTCCCAGGGAAAGTGAACGGACATCAAGTGAGAGCCGGTCCCGGTCGGGTGGCCCCCGCATGCCCCGGAAGGGCACGCGGTCCCCATGAAAGACCACAAGTGCGACTCGCGGGAGAGGCGTGACCGACCCGAGACCCGATTGTGACCGTTGCAAGGGGCTACGGTGACGGACGTGCCGACCTATGACGACGACCTGCGACTTGCCCATGTCCTCGCCGACGCCGTCGAGCGAGTGACCGTCTCGCGCTTTCGCGCTGAGGATCTGCACGTCGAGTCCAAGCCGGATCTCACCCTCGTGAGCGACGCCGATCGCAGCGCCGAGGAACTGGTCCGATCGCAGCTCAAGCGCACCCGTCCACGCGACGCCGTCATCGGCGAGGAGATGGCGAACACCGGCCACGGACCGCGCCAGTGGGTCATCGACCCGATCGACGGCACCCACAACTTCGTGCGCGGTGTCCCCGTGTGGGGCACCCTCATCGGACTCATCGACGACGGCAAGCCAGTGCTGGGCCTCGTCGCTGCTCCCGCCCTGAACCGCCGCTGGTGGGCGGCGCTCGGCAGTGGCGCGTGGGCCGGCCGCAGCCTGACCTCGGCCAAACGCATGAGTGTCTCGAAGGTCTCCCGGATCAGCGACGCTTCGCTGTCCTACAGCTCGGCGTCATCCTGGGAGGCGGTCGGCCGCCAGCAGGCTTTCCTCGACCTGGCCCGTGACTGCTGGCGTGAGCGCGCCTACGGCGACTTCTGGTCCTACATGCTCCTTGCCGAAGGTGCGGTGGACATTGCCGCCGAGCCCGAACTCAACCTGCACGACATGGTGGCGCTCGTTCCCATCGTCACCGAGGCCGGCGGCCGCTTCACTTCACTGCAGGGCGAGGACGGCCCGTTCGGCGGCAACGCGGTGGCCACCAACGGCCTGCTCCATGACGAGGTCCTGGCCCGCATCGGCCTGTGACGTCACCACCTGCGCGCACGACACCGGTCAGTTGGGCACCACCGTGACCGGGCCGAGCTCGAGGCTCTCGATGCCGTCGCGGAGCTCTCCCGCATCACCGACGACGATGATGACCCACTCCCCCGTGACGACATCGCTGTATGCCGTGGTGAGACGTGCGTTGTCGAGTGCGCCCATGCGGGTCAGAGTCGTCGTCTGGAAGTCGAGCGGGAGCCCCTCGATGGCGAGCGCAGAGGCCTCGTCGGCCACCGCATCAGCGGTGGCGTAACGGCCTGGCGCCGTCTGCACGACGTAGTCGACTCCCGCGCGAATCTCTTTGTCGGAGAAGCCAGTTCGCGCCTTGCCGAGGATTTCCACGAGGAGTCGCAGCGCGTCGACCGTGGCATCGGCTCGCACCGATCCGGCAGTGATGAACGACCCGCCACGTGCACGCGGCCGGAAGCTCGCCCGGATGCCGTAGGTGTAGCCCTTGTCCTCACGCAGGACGGCGTCCACCCGAGCGCTCGGGGAGCCGCCGACGATGAACGAGAGCACCGGGTAGGGATCCCAGCCGGTGTCGACCGAGCGATCGGGACCGGGTGCCGCGACGGAGAGTTCGCTCTGGACCGAGCCGGGGCGATCAACGAGGACGACGCGGGTCGCTCCCCCGGCGGGCACCGGCGGACGCGCCGGTGTTGCGGGGACGTGGTCCGGGTTGACCCAGGAGCCGAGCCCCTCTGCCACGACCTGCGGAACGTCGACGTCAGCGAGGTCGCCGGCGATGACGAGGGTGGCGCCTTGTGGCCCCACGTGGGCACGATGGAAGGCGACGACATCGTCACGCGACATCTGCGCCGATCGAGTCCGGCGTGCCGGCGGTCGGCCGCGAGGCACGCTCGGTCGGTGCCCACAGGTTGGCCGTGAGCTCGCGCGCGCCTCGATGTGGAGCGGACGCGCGTTCCTGCTCGATCTCGGCGAGGCGGCTGCGCAGGATGCGGCGCACCTCTGCCTCGGGGAAGACCGGCTCGGCCAGCGCCTGACGCATCAGGTCCAGGGCCGCGGGCAGGAACCGTTGCGGCACATCGACATCCACCGTCAGCGCACCGTCGGTGACCGATGCGCCGAGCACCATTCCGGTGCGCTCCATCAGCTCGGCGAACTCGTCGCTCGAGTGGCGCGCCGTGCCCTCGTCGAGCAGTCGCGCGGTCATCGCGGCAACGCCTTCTCGATCAGCGGGTTCGTCGGAAAGTGACATGGGCACGACGAGACGCACGGAGATGACGTACTGGCCGGGAACGGCATACGAAAGAAGTCGTATGCCGTTGTCCGTCACCGACTCGTCGGGCAGCGGGAAGGCCCAGGCCTCGGGCGGGGAGACGTCGGGCCTGGGGACAGTTGGGGTGATCATCGGGGTCCCCGCAAAGTATCGGAGTCGGGTCCCATGCTCTGCATGGCCGGAGGAACGCAGAACTTTGTGGGGTGGTCATGCGACCTCTTCGGTCTCGATGTCGGCGCGGTAGGCGACGACGGCGCGGCTCTCGGGACGCAACCACGCTGCAGCGGCGGCGCGCACCTGCTCGGAGGTGATGGCACGCAGGCGGTCGAGGTGGGTGTTGACGAGTTGCGGTTCGCCGTGGAGCAGGGCGTAGTGACAGATGGCGTCGGCGCGTTCCTCCTGGCTCGCGAGCATCGACAACCAGCCACGCTCGGCCTGTGCCAGCGCGGCCTCCATCTCCGCCTCCGTCGGCCCCTCGACGGCGAAGCGTTCGAGTTCCTCGAGGAGGGCGGCCTCGACCTCGTCGGTGTCGGCCTCGGCGGCGATGTCGACGACGATGAAGCCGAGCGACACCCCGTCGACGAAGCCCCATGATGTCGCGTGGGCACCGAGGGCTGTCTGCTCCTTGCGCACCAGTCGTCGCACCAGCCGCGACGACGCGAGCCCGCCGAGGGCGTCGAGGGCGAGGCTGGCGGCGTTGAACTCCTCGGTCTCGTCGACGGGCAGGCGGAAGGCGATGTGCAGCCGGTCGTTGGGCACGTCCTCGCGGCGCTCCACCCGCACCGGCTCGGTGAGTGGCGGCAGGGCATCGACCGGTCCACGGCGCGTCTCGGGGTGAGGCTCGATCGGGCCGAAATAGCGCTCTACGAGGGCGAATCCGTCATCCGGAGTGACGTCGCCGCACAGCGTCAGGACGGTGTTGTCGGGCGCGTAGTGACGCCGGAAGAACGCGTGGACATCCTCGACGCTTGCGGCGTCGAGATCCTCCATCGAACCGATCGTCGAGTGGTGGTAGGGATGCCCCTCGGGGAAGATCGCGGCATAGACGTCGATGAGCGCGTTGCCGTAGGGCTGGTTGTCGTAGCGCTGCCGCTTCTCCTCCTTGACGACGTCGCGCTGGTTGTCGAGGTTGGCCTGGTTCACGGCGTCGAGGAGGTGGCCGTGCCGGTCGGCCTCGAGCCACAGGGCAAGTTCGAGGGCACCCTTGGGCACGGTTTCGAAGTAGTTGGTCCGGTCGAACCACGTCGTGGCGTTGAGCCGGCCACCCTGCGCCATGAGGGCCTCGAAGTGCTCGCCGCTCGCGACGCTCCGGGACCCCTGGAACATCAGGTGCTCGAAGAGGTGCGCGAATCCGGTTCGCCCGGCGGCTTCGTGGCGCGAGCCCACTCCCACCCAGATGTTGACGGTGACGTTGGGAACGCTGGGGTCCGGCGAGACGACGACACGCAAACCGTTGGGCAGCGTGCGCTCATGGACCGGGTAGTCGAGCGGCATGAACGCCACCCTACGTGGCGCTCCCGGAAGGCTCGACGGCCCGGCGTATGCCGTCCGGTCAGCTCGCGCGCTCGGCCTCGACCTTGTCCGGCTCGCTCTGTTCGGCCGCCTCGACCTGTTCGGGGGCAACGTGATCCGACTCGACCACCGGGAGCTTGGGCAGGTCCTCCGGCGCCATCTTGCGGATGATGTTGCGCGCGAGAATCTGCTGCGCCGTCACGGTGCGCTCCGAGCGGCCTCGACCGATGAAGCTGACCATCCAGTGCAACAAGGTGGTGATGCGCTGCTTGAAGCCGATGAGGTAGACGATGTGGATCGCCAGCCACAGCACCCAGGCGAGGAAGCCGGAGAAACGCAGCTTGCCGACGCTCGCGACGGCGCTGAAGCGCGAGATCGTCGCCATCGAACCCTTGTCGAAGTACGAGAAGGGCTCGGGCGCGGGCTTGCCGTCGAGTCGGGCCTTGAGGTGCTTGGCGCTGTAGCGGGCACCCTGGATCGCGACCTGGGCCACACCCGGAAGGTTGTCGAGCGAGGCCATGTCACCGACGACATAGACGTCGGGGCGTCCCGGGAGGGTGAGGTCAGGGTTGACCTTGACCCGGCCTGCACGGTCGAGCTCGGCGTCGGACTGCTCGGCGAGCATCGCGCCCAACTCCGAGCCCTGGACGCCTGCGGCCCAGACCTTGGTCATGGCCTCGATGCGGGCATGGGTCCCGTCGGACTTCTCGATGTCGATCCCGGTCGAGTCGACTCCGACGACCTTGGTGCCGAGTTCGACCTCGACGCCCATCCTGGTGAGGCGGTTCCTGGCGGCATCGCCGAGACGGTCACCGAAGGACGGCAGGACCTGGGGTGCGGCGTCGAGAAGGATGATGCGCGCCTGGCGCGTGTCGATCGCCCGGAAGTCCCTCTTGAGGGTGCGGTTCGCGAGTTCGGCGATCTGACCGGCCATCTCGACACCGGTGGGCCCGGCGCCGACCACGACGAACGTGAGGAAGCGGTCGCGTTCCTTCGGTGCGGTGGCGAGCTCGGCCCACTCGAAGGCGCCGAAGATGCGGCCACGCAGTTCGAGGGCGTCGTCGATGCTCTTCATGCCGGGGGCGTACTCGGCGAAGTGGTCGTTGCCGAAGTAGGACTGACCGGCACCCGCCGCAACAAGCAGAGTGTCGAACGGCGTCACCGTTTCGCGACCCAGGACCTCACTCGTCACCGTCTTTGCCTCGAGGTCGATGTTGATGACGGTCCCCAGGATCACGCGGGCGTTCTTCTGCTTGGCGAGGATCTCGCGGGTGCTCGGGGAGATCCCGCCCTCGGAGAGGATGCCGGTCGCCACCTGGTAGAGCAGGGGCTGGAACAGGTGGTGGGTCGTCTTGGCGACGAGGGTGACCTCGATGTCGTCACGACGCTTCAGCGACTGGGTTCCGAAGAGCCCGCCGAAGCCAGATCCGATGACGACTACGCGGTGCGGGGCCATGCTGTGCCTCCCGAGAGACCACCTCGTGCTTTCACACAAGGTGCTAGATGCAAAAAACGGCGAGTCGTCAGGTGACGACACGCCGTTGTGGTGTGGGGTGCGACCAGTGCGTTCCTGATCCCCTCCATGCTATCGGACCTCATGCCACTGCAATGCCACGCAGGACGTGAGGTGCGCTACTGCCCCAGCCGGCTCAGGATCGGAGCGTGGGGATCGGTGTGGTCCACGACGATCGACGCCTGCGAGCGGGGATCCTGCTCCGCCAGATAGATCCGGCAGGCAGCCATGTAGCGGCTGTCGTACGCCGCCCGGGCCTGCTCGACGCCACCCAGCTGGCCACGCTGTCACGGGTCACACCGCGCTGCGTCGCGACCTCCTCGTCCGTATCGAGGTAGATCACCTCGTCCCAGTGAGCACGCAAGCTCGTCCACGCTGGATGAACGTGGCGGCAAAGAGCACGACGGCGTTCGTCGGGCGCGACGGCGCTCTCGTCGGTGATGACTGCGTCGGAGGCCAGGTCGTGGACGCGCAGGCGCGAACTCGCCCTGCCGCCGGGGCCGCAGGGGCACGAGCACGCGCTCCAACGAGCGAGTCCAGGTCGTACGCGTCCTCGTAGTAGCCCCGCGCCGACTCACGCCCCTGCCGGTAGCGGCGCTCGCGGACATGGTGGAAGCCGTCGGAGTCGACGTGAAGGGCCGGGCGACCCAGTGCCTCGACAGCAGCCGCGAGTTCGCCGGCAAAGGTCGTCTTGCCGACCCCGCACACCCCGTCAATGCCCACGCGGAGTCGCTGTCCAGGTTGCTGTTGGACGAGATGACGGGCGATGCGGTCGATCACTGCGGCCCTGCTCTGCTCTGCTGTCGCGCCCATGGGAGTCCTCGTCAGAAGGTGAGTCACGTCCGGAAACGGCTTCAGGCCCGGAATCCGAGGATTCCGAGCCTGAAGTTTCGTAGCGGGGGCAGGATTTGAACCTGCGACCTCCGGGTTATGAGCCCGGCGAGCTACCGAGCTGCTCCACCCCGCGTCGGGTGAGTGACCTTGCGGCCTCTCGGTATCCCCAAGGTTACGGGACGCTGGCCCGTGCGCCAAATCGGTTCAGCCGGAAGGCATTCCTGCTTCCCAGCCGCCGGCCCCGGCCACGGTGACGCCGTCAAACTCGGTGGGAGGATGGCGCCCATGCCGCACAAGGATCGGGCTGGACCCTCAAGGCCGCGCACCCTTGACTTCGGCGTTCGGGACCTCGTGCGACTCAACCCCGTGCCACCTGGGTCGCACCGCGTCGCACTTCGAGCCGGTCTCAGCGTGGCCGTTCCCCTCCTGGCCGTCATCGCCCTCGACCGGACACCGTGGGCGTTGTATGCCGCCTTCGGAGCCTTCACATCGCTCTACGGGCGCAACCACGTCCACCTCCCGCGAGCGGTGATGCAGGCAACGGCAGGTGTCTCGCTCGTTGCTGCGGTGGGGTTGGGCTCTGTCGTGGCTGCCACCGGCGCCGGGCAGTGGGTCCTGGTGCTCGTCTCCGTCCTCGTGGCCGGCGCGGGATCGATGCTCTCGACGGCGCTCGACTGGCATCCCCCCGGGCCGCTCTTCATGATCTTCGCCTTCGGCACCGTGGCCTCAGCGCCGGGAGGGTGGCCCGACGTCGGCATCGCCCTGGCGGTCAGTGGATCGAGCGCTGCGTTTGCGCTCGTCGTGGGCAACGTCCGCGCAGTGGCCACCCGATCACCGGGCCATCCGCGGCCGAAACTGCGCTCACCCTGGGGTCCGGACCCGTTGCGGTTCATGATTGCGGTGGGGATCGCTGGCGCGATCGCCACCGTGGCCGGGATCGGTCACCCGTGGTGGGCCATGGTCGCCGCCGCGGCTCCCCTGAGCGTCCGCGGCCGAGGGCACCAAGCGCTGCGGGCGGGTCATCGCATCGCCGGAACCCTGCTGGGGCTGGTGACGAGTGTGCCGCTGCTGCTCCTCGAACTCGACCCGGTGCCTCTCGTCCTCGTGGTCGTCGCTCTCCAGATCGTCACTGAGCTGCTGATCGGTCGCAACTACGGTTTGGCCCTGCTCTTCATCACGCCCATGGCGCTGCTCATGGGCCAGCTCGGCGGATCGCAAACTGCACCGGACCTGCTCTTCGACCGAGGGGTCGAGACCGTCATTGGCGCTGTTGTTGCCATCGCATTCCTGGCCGTACAGAACCGCCGCGCCCACCAGTGGTGAGGCGGCGGCTCTGAGTGACCTCTCGCGACCTGTCGGATCAGGGAGAAGGACTGGCTGAGGGCGTGGGCGTCGGTGTCGCCGAACCGCTGGGCGTTGGCGTCGCCGAGAGCTGAGGACTGAGTGCCGCAGCGCGGGCGATGGCGGCCTGGAGGTCTTTCTGAGCCACACCGTATGCCGCGAAGTCGCCCTTCTTGAGAGCCGCCTGGCCGGCCGCGTTGGCGGCCTCGATGTCACGGATGACCTCGGCCAGCTGCGCGCTCGGCGTCGTCGTGGGCGTGCCACCACCCGTTGTCGGAGGAGTTCCACCCGTGCCGGAGCCACTGTCACCGGCACTCGCACCCGAGTTGCCGCCGAAGAGTCCGTCGAGTGCCTGATCCAGCGTCTCGCCCCAGGCGATCTTCTTGCCGAAGACCGCGACGGTTGCCTTGTTCTGTGGGAAGGAGCCGCCTTCACGCGAGGCCTGCACATACATCGGTTGGACGTAGAGGAGTCCCTCGCCCACCGGAAGGGTGAGCAGGTTGCCGTAGGTGAGCTGCTTGCCCGACTGACGGTTCTGCGCGATGAACTGGCTCAGGTTGAGGGGTTCGGTCGGGCTCTGGGATCGAGCCGTCGACACCTCGATCTGGTTCTGCACCTGCCCGGGTCCATCAATTGCGGAGTTGCGTGGAAGCTCCAGCAGTCGCATCGACCCATAGGTCCCGGCCGGTTTGCCTGCCGTCGAACCAGCATCGGAGTCCACCGCCAGGAAGCCACGCAGAATCTCGCGCCCCGAACCTGAGGGGATGAACGTCGTCGTCAGCGAGAACGCCGGCGCAGTCTGGTCGGGCATGGCCAGCGACTGGTAGTAGACCGGCAGGTCCTGAGTGGCGGAGGGGTGGGTCGGGTCCTTGGGAATCTGCCAGAAGTCGCCACCGCCGTAGAACGAGTTCGCATCCGTGACGTGATAACTCGACAGGAGCTGACGTTGGACCTTGAAGAGGTCCTGCGGGTAGCGCACGTGCGACATGAGTTGCGAGGACATCTCCGACAGCGGCGAGACCGCGTCGGGGAACGCCTTGCTCCAGGCCTTGAGGATCGGGTCGCTGGTGTCCCATGCGTAGAGCTTGACCGAACCATCGGCCGCGTCGACCGTGGCCTTGACCGAGTTGCGGATGTAGTTGACCTGACCGGCACCGGTGACAACGGTGCGGGAAGTGGCATTGACGGAGTCTGCGGTCGCCTCACTGAGCTCGGTGAGCCTGCTGTTGGGGTAGCGCTGGGTGGTGGTGTAGCCGTCGACGATCCACTTCACTCGTCCATCGACCACCGCCGGGTAGGCGTTGCCGTCAACGGTGAGCCAGGGCGCGACGCGCTCGACCCGCTCGCGGGGCTGACGGTGGTCGAGGATGCGTGAGTCCGAGTTGACCGCATCCGACAGGAGGAACTTCGGCTCGCGGTACTTCACGGCATACGCAAGTTTGCGGATGAAGGATCCGATCTTGACCCCGCCGTTGCCGCTGTAGGTGTTGTTGGTCTGTCCGCCCTCACCCTTGTCGTCGGGGAAGTCGAACTCGCGCGGCTTCGCGCCCGCGGGAGCGCCCACGATCGAGTAGGACGGGGACTGCTCGCCGAAGTAGATGCGGGGCTCGTAGTCCACACCCGCCGGACCCTTGGTGGAGAACCCGTTGGAGAAGAACTGCGGGTCACCCTCGGTCGTGCGCTTGTTGCCGTAGGCCCCGATGAAACCGAACCCATGGGTGTAGACCGTGTGGTCGTTGAGCCAGTTGCGCTGGTTCGCCGGCACGCCCTCGAGGTTGAGTTCGCGCACCGCCACGATGGAGTCGCTCTTCTTGCCGTCGACGGCATAGCGGTCGACGTCAAGGATGTCGGGGAACGCGTAGTACTGACGCAGACCCTCGAACTGACGGAACGTCGGCGAGACCACGTTGGGGTCGACGAGGCGGATCCCCGGGATCGTCTCGGCGTCAGCGCGCAGCTGCCCCGGGGCGGCGTCCGTGGTGGCGGCATACGGCGTCTTCTCGATGCCGTCGATCGCGAACGCCTTGCGCGTCGCGTCGATGTTGCGCTGGATGTACGTGGACTCGAGCGACTTCTCGGACGGCTTCACCTTGAGGGACTGCACCGCGGCGGGGTAGAGGCCTCCGGCGACGACGGCCAGGACGGTGAGCAGTCCGACGCCGATGAGTGGGAGGCGCCAGCTGCGCGTCCAGATCGCCGCGATGAAGAAACCGGCACACATCACCGTCGCGACAGCGAGGATCGCCTTGATCGGCAGGACGGCGTTGGCGTCGGTGTAGGTGATGCCGGTGATGAGTTTGGACTCGTGCGTCGTGAGGCTGTAGCGGTCGAGCCAGTAGGCGGCCGCGCGCACGAGCGCCAGGAGAGAGGCGACCGTCGCGATCTGGATGAAGGCGGCCCGCGTCGTCGTGCCACGACCCGGGAGCTGGAGCCCGCCGTAGACGTAGTGCGTGAAGGCGGCCGCGATGAGCGCGAGCAGCAGAACGACCGTGAAGAAACTGACGAGGAAGCGCAGCCACGGGAGCGTGAAGACGAAGAAGCCGACGTCCAGGCCGAACTGCGGGTCCTTGGTCCCGAACGGAACAGCGTTGCGCCACAACAGGAACGTGCGCCAGGCACCCATCGCGGCGGCGCCGGCGAGGAGGCCGAGAACCGAAGGGATGACGACCGTTGCGAGGCGACGGAGCGGGTCGAGGACCTGGCGGTACTGGTCGAGGACCTGAGCCGACGGCGAAGTCGGGATGCGCAACGGACGAGTCCGGTATGCCGTGACAAGACTTGCCGCGACCGCGCCGGCGGTGAGGATGAAGGCTGCGATGAAGAGCAGCACGCGAGTGCCGAGTTGGGTCAGGAAGACGTCCTTGAAGCCCACGGAATCGAACCACCACAGGTCCGTGAGGATCCCGGAAATGAGCAGCGCGACGATGACGAGCCCGGCAAGGATGGCGAGGGTCGTGCCGAGCGGCCCGCGCTTGGGCGGTGTCCCGGCACCCTGCGGCCGGATGCGACCGCCGAAGCCGGCAGCGCCCCCTGCAGGACGGTCAGGGCGAGACGGCCGCCCCTGGCCACCGGACCCGGACGCGCCGGACCCCTTGTCTGCATCGTCGGGGTCGATCCCGTCGAACCACTCTGACCGGCTCACTTTTAACTGACTCCACGTCCGTGCTTCCCCGAGCGCGAGCCCGGGCTGGAGGCCAACCTATATGGCGAACATGAGTGCGGCACGATGGGTTCGTGACCTCTGCCTCTCAGCCTGTGACCGACCCCCTGTCCCTCGCCGCCCTCGACACCGAACGCCATGTTGCGTCATCGGGTTGGGATCAGCCGCCGCGCCTGTTCGCGCTCGTTCCGACCGCCGACCTCCTCGAGCGCGAGCCGCACCTCGCTGCCGGGCTGACCGTGTCCGACCAGGTCCACGGCGCCCTCACGGCCATCGAGCAGGAGGATCTGCCCACGAACGAGTCGATCGAGTCACTCCTGGGCCAGATCGCCTGGCCGGAGACCGTCGAGGGATGCGCCATCGTCGTCGAGCGACTCGTCGTCCCCCCGGACGCCGAGCACGGTCTGCCCGAGGATCGCGAGGCCGCCGTCGAGGCCTTGGCCCAGCACCCCGACCGGCGCGATGTCCGGCTGCTGGCGGCAGTCACTCGCGACGGGCGCAGCATCTGCCTCCTACGACAGCGCGATCACGACCGCGACGACCGCGTCGCCACCGGAGCCGACATCGCTCCGGGGCTCGTGGCCGCGCTGCGAGCCACCTTCACCGACTGAGCCAGCGGCTCAGCTGGCAGTGCAGGTGGGGAGGGTGTCGGCCTTGCCCGCAGCAATCGCCTTGACGGCACCGAGGGCATCGTCGAAGCTGCCGATCTTCACCACGGTGAGCCCGTCGGGGATGTGGCCGACGACCTCGGAGCAATTGTCTGCAGGAGCCATGAAGTAGTCGGCTCCGCCGTCACGGGCGCCGTGCAGCTTCTGCCGAATGCCACCGATCGGCCCGACGGACTCGTCCGGCTCCATCGTGCCCGTCCCCGCGATGCGCTTGCCCGCAGTGAGGTCTCCCGGGGTGAGGAGGTCATAGACGGCGAGCGTGAACATCGTTCCGGCAGAAGGCCCCCCGACTCCCCCAGCCGTAATGGTCACATCGACCGGAAGCGTGTAGTCGCGTCCGAGGAGGACGCCGATGATCGTGGCGCCCTTGTTGTCGCGAGTCGGCACGGACAGCGACTTCTCGACGCCCTTGCGCTTGACGACGATCGTCACGGAGCTGCCGGCCTTCTGCGCGCGCACGGCGGTCTGCACCGCGACAGCGTCGGTCGTTGGTGTCCCCGCGACGGAGACGAACTCGTCGCCCGCCTCGAGCACGCCCTTGGCCGGAGAGCCGTCCGGGACCTGCGACACGATGACGCGTTCGGGCACGACGTGCCCCGTCTCGCGCAACGCGATCGCCGACGCGACCTCCTGGGAGTCGACCATCTCCGCAGCGTTCTCCTGTTGGATCTCCTTCTGGGTCGACGCCTCGGGGTAGATCTCCTCGCGCTTGAAGACTTCCTGGTCCTCGCGCAGGCCCGCGACCGCGAGGTCAAAGGCGTTGACGCGCACTCCCGGTCCGCCGATGACGCGCACGGTCGTGAAGTCCAGAGCGCCCTTGGCGGGGTATGCCGTGGCGCCCTTGATCTGCAATGATCGGCTTGCCGTCGAGGTTGCCGAGGGTGTTGGTGATCGGCCCCGGCTGCAGGACGACGTAGGGCAGCGGGATGAAGGAGATCCCGGCCGCAAGCACGATGGCGACGAAGAGCCCGGTGAGCAGAGCGGAACTGCGACGACTCACGGCATACGGGTGGGGGTCGGGCGCACCGAGGTCGTGAGGAGCAGGCGACTCGGGCGAGCTCACGGCATACCCACCCATTCGGTGCCGCCGGCACCGAGGTGTTGGTGCTTCCAGATGGGGACCTCCGCCTTGAGCGTGTCGATGAGGTCGCGGCAGGCGGCGAAGGCTGCGTCGCGGTGGGGCGCCGACGCGGCCACGACGACCGCCACATCACCGATCTCGAGGTGGCCACTGCGGTGCAGCGCCGCGAGGCGCACGGCTCCTGAGCGTGCGGCGACGACGCCGGCGACCTCGGTGAGGCGGGCCTGGGCCGTGGGGTGGACCGAGTAGTCGAGGGACGCGACGCCCTGGCCCCGGTCGTGGTCTCGGACGACACCGACAAACACGGTGATCCCACCGCACGTGGGGTCCTGGACCGCAGCGAGGACCTCGTCCACCGAGAGGGTCTCCTCACGGATCTGCGCCAGGGTCACCGTGCCGGCCACCGACTCCGCACCGGTCACGTCGTGCTCCACACGTTCCTCCTCGGAACTATCCCCGGGTCATCCGTGGTTGGGTACTGATGAGACCACATCTTCTCACCGCCGCCACAGGAGCCCCGTAGTGACCGATTCGCCTGACCGCCCCGACGAGCCCGACGACACGGGTATTCCGCCGGAGCTCGAGCAGGTCCTCCGAGGCCTCACGGGCGGTGGCGAGCTCGATCCGCAGATGCTCGAGATGATGCGCGGCATGGGCCTGGACAAGGTCGACCCGCAGATGTTGCAGATGGTCGCCGGACAGGTGCAGGCAATGTTTGCCGGCGCCGACGAGTCCGGATCCGTCGACGCCACCGTCGCCACCGACATTGCCCGCAAGACCGTTGCCGCAGAGGGCGATCCGACGGTCTCGGCTGCTGTCTCGGCCGACGCCCGTCAGGCCGTTGACGTCGCCAACCTCTGGCTCAACACCGTCACCGACCTTGACCACTCCGGGCTCGTGGGCCGGGCGTGGAGCCGCGCCGAGTGGGTCGAGGCAACCATCCCCGTCTGGCAGGAACTCGTCGACCCCATTGCCGTCGGCGTCAGCGACGCGATGGGCAACGCCATGACCAAACAGCTCGGTGATCTCGGCGAGGGCGGCCTGCCCGAGGGCCTCGTCCCTCCCGGCACGAACCCGGCAGAGGTCATGAGCCAGATGGGTCCGATGCTGCGGCGCATGCAGGGTTCGATGTTCTCGGTCCAGCTCGGCCAGGCGGTCGGCGCGCTGGCCGGCGAGATCCTCACCGGCGGCGAGGTCTCCCTCCCCCTCGTCCCCGCCCCCGACGTCGTCCTCATGCCCGAGGCCATCACCGCGTTCGCGCAGGGCCTCGAGATCGACGAACCGCAGGCACGTCTCCTGCTCGCCGTGCGCGAGAGCGCCCGAACCCGTCTCTTCCACGCCGTGCCCTGGGTGGCACCTCAGCTGCTGTCGGCCGTGCGTGACTACGCCCGCGACACCACCATCGACACCGAGGCCATCGAGGAGGGGTTGCGCTCCATCGACCCCAGCGACCCCGAGGCGATGCAACAGGCGCTGGCAGGAAGGCTTTTCGCGCCGCAGCAGTCCGACGCCCAGAAGGCCGCCCTCACCCGCCTCGAGACCCTGCTCGCCCTCATCGAGGGATGGGTCGACGTCGTCACTGCGGCTGCGGTCAAGCAGCACCTCCCCCAGGCCGATGCCCTGGGCGAAGCCGTGCGTCGCCGTCGCGCCAGTGGCGGACCAGCCGAGAAGACCTTCGCCGCACTCGTCGGGCTCGAGCTGCGCCCCCGCCGTCTGCGCGACGCGGCCAACCTCTTCGCCGCGCTCGAGGCCTCGGGTGGCGCCGAAGCTCGCGATGCCGCCTGGGCCCACCCCGATGTCGCACCGTCCGCTGCCGACCTCGACGACCCGTTGGGCTACGTCGAGCGGCAGAACGCCGTCGCATTGGGCAGCGACTCGTTCGACGCCGAGCTCGACGCCCTGCTCCGCGGCGACACCGGTGCCTCCGACGACACCAGCGGCTCCGGCAATCCCGGAAAGCCCGACCCGTCGACGGACGGCCCCACCGCCTCGTGACCGGCGAGATCGACGCCCACGCCGGCTCCGTCGACGCGGCGGTCGCGCACGCCTTCGCGCACCTGCACGCGGACGCGACCACAGCGCTCGCCGACTGGCAGGCACCGGACGCGGCCCAGGAACGGTTGCGGACGGCATACCTGGATCATCTGCAGCGGCATCCTGACGGTGTCGCCAAGGCCGGTCCACCGGCCCACCTCACGGCCAGTTGCCTCGTCATCAGCCCGGATGGCGCCAAGGTGCTGCTGACGCACCACCGTCGGGCGAAGCAGTGGTTCCAGTTCGGCGGTCACCTCGAGGTCGGCGACCCGAGCCTGTATGCCGCCGCGCAGCGCGAGGGGCGTGAGGAGTCCGGGATCGCCTCGGTGACTCCCGAGCCCCTCATCGTCCAGCTCGACCGGCACACGTTGAGCGGCGACTTCGGGCGTTGCCGTGAACACCTCGACGTGCGCTTCGCGGCCGTGGTGGACCTCGGGGTCGTGCCCGAGACGAGCGAGGAGTCACTCGACGTCGCGTGGTGGCCGACCAGACGGTTTGCCCGAGGGCACTCGCGCGGAACTCACCGACCTCGTGGACGCCGCCCGACGGGCCCTGCACCTCTGACCTGAGTCAGGCCGAGGCGTCCTCGACGCCCTGCTCGACGTCGACGTCACCGTCGTCCGCGATGTCGAAGCCCTTCGCGAGCGCGACCCCGTCGAGGAAGCCGCGCGCCCGCTCGAGCTTGGGATAGGACCGCAGCAGGGTCCAGAAGTCTCGGTTGTGTCCGGCGACGAGCAGGTGTGCCAGCTCGTGCAGGATGACGTAGTCGATGACGTAGCCCGGCATGTCCTGGAGTCGGTCGGACAGCCGGATCGAGCCGTCGGCGGGGGTGCAGCTGCCCCAGCGCGAGCGCTGGTTGGTGACCCACCGGATGCTGCGCGGGCGGGCATGCCCCCCGAGGTAGCGCTGCGACAGGTCGGTCGCGCGGGCGAGCAGGTCCGTGTCGCTGGGGCGTCGACGCCGCTCACCAGCCTTGAGCTTGTCGAGCATGCGCGCCACCCAGACGCGTTCCTCGGCCCGGGACATCGAGGCGGGGATCAGGACGACGACACGGCCGTTTTCGCGACGGGCGCTGACGGTGCGTCGACGTCGCGGGCTGCGTCGGACCTCGACGTCCTCGGTGCTCACGACTTCAACCGTAGGCCAGAGGGCCGACATTGTCTGAGACCCGCCGACCGAAGCCCCGGGTGACCAATGAGACCCACGTGACCAGAGTGGCCAATGAGACCGAAATCCCGCCGGAAACCCCGCAGTGGCCGCGTGTCGGCTGAGCGTGGCACAGCACGGATTCGTGCTCAATCGGTCTAGGGTGAAAGAGTCCTCGCCGCTCACCGCGGCACCACGACCAAGGAGTTGCTATGGCTGACGAGACCTACAAGGGCGAGTTCTACTGCGTGAAGTGCAAGGAGAAGCGCGAGGCCGAAGGCAACGTCGTCGTCTCCGACAACGGCCGTCGCATGGCCAAGGGCAAGTGCCCCGTCTGCGGCACCAACCTCAACCGCATCCTCGGCAAGGCCTGACCGCCCAGCCTTTCTCGTTTTCAGCGGCCCCCGGTGATCACCGGGGGCCGCTGCTTTGCCCCCCCCGCATCCGGACCCTCTGGTCACGCGTCGGGACCGAGGGCCTGTGGATGACGAACGAGGCGCCGGCCAGCGGTGTGCCAGATTGTCAGGACCAGACATTCTCGGGAGGCATTGATGGTCCAGCCGGCAATCGTCGTGGACGGTCGCGGCGGCCTCCCCGACGAGATCGCACGTCAGCTGCGATTGGCCGGCACCGACCGGGTGCACGGCGGCCCGTTCGCCGCCGACGCCGCCGAGGCCCTGCTCGGGCTCAGCCCCCGCGAGCGTCCCGCCGCTGTCATCCTCGTCGACAACCACACCGTCACGGTCGAAGCCACCGCGCCATGGCAACGCGCCGGCGTCATCCACCTGCCGGTGACGTGCGACGGAGCCCGCTCGGTCGTGGGGCCACTGATCATCCCGGGACAAGGGGCGTGCTGGCGGTGCCACGCCCTGACCGCCCACGACCTCGAGGCCGTCGGCGCCCTCCCGGCCGTTGGCCGTTTCACCCTCGACCCCGTCGCGCTTCCTCCCGGCGGCCTCGGCGTCCTCACCGCAGCCGTGACGGCGAGCGTCGCCCTGGCCGCGGTCGCCGGAGCGACCCGCCTCAGCGGGGTCTCGACGGAGCTCGAGGTGGAGGGACCGAGCGTGGCCCACCGGCACTGGGGACGGCACCCGATGTGCACCGACTGCTCCGCATCGGCATCCGCCGCATGGCCCCACAACAGTCAGGACACAATGGCTGGGTGAGCGACATCCCCCGGCGATCCCTGACCCGCACGGCCAAGCTCGTCGGCCTGCCCCTCGGGCACGCCGGTCGCGCGGCCATGGGTCTCGGGCGTCGGGTCGGAGGCGCCCCCGCCGAGGCCATCGCCGCAGAGCTCCAGACCCGCACCGCCGAGCAGCTGTTCGCCGTCCTCGGTGAGCTCAAGGGTGGCGCGATGAAGTTCGGCCAGGCCCTCTCGGTCATGGAGGCGGCCATGCCCGAGGAGCTGGCTGGCCCCTATCGGGCCACGTTGACCAAGCTCCAGGAGTCCGCTCCCCCGATGGCGGTCGAACGCGTCCACGCGATCCTCGCCGATCAGCTGGGCCCACGCTGGCGGACCGCCAAGTTCCAGTCCTTCGAGGACCTGCCCGTCGCGGCTGCCTCCATCGGCCAGGTGCATCGCGCCGTGTGGCGCGACGGACGCGAGGTGGCCGTCAAGGTGCAGTACCCCGGAGCCGGGGCCGCCCTCCTGTCCGACATCACCCAGTTGTCGCGGGTGGCGCGCCTCGCCGGTGCATGGATCCCCGGGATCGCCATGGGGCCGATCCTCGACGAGGTCCGCGACCGCATGAGTGAAGAGCTCGACTACGACCTCGAGGCGACGAACCAGAAGGTCTTCGCCAAGGCGTTCCGTGACGACGAGGACGTCTTCGTGCCCGACGTGCTCGCCCATGCCGATCAGGTCATCGTCTCGGAGTGGGTCGAGGGACGCCCGCTCTCCCAGGTCATCTCGGACGGCACGCCCGCCGAACGCGACCAGGCGGCCAGCCTCTACCTCGAGTTCCTGCTGCGCGGCCCCAACCGCGCCCGACTCCTCCACGCCGACCCGCACCCCGGCAACTTCCGGATCACGCCCGACGGTCGTCTCGGCGTCCTCGACTTCGGTGCGGTCAACCGGCTGCCGGACGGCATGCCGGCCGCGATGGGCGAGATCATCACCCACACCCTCGCCGGCGACGAGGCGGCGCTCGGTGCGGTGCTGCGCCGGGCCGGGTTCATTCGCCCCAACGTCGAGGTGTCCGACACCGCGCTGCTGCACTACCTGGGCACCTTCGTCGAGCCGCTCCAGCGCGGGACGTTCACGTTCAGCCGCAGCTGGTTGCGGTCGGTCTCGGCGACGATCCAGGACCCGCGCCGCGAGCAGTTCCTCGTCGGGCTGAAGTTCAACCTGCCTCCCGACTACCTGCTCATCCACCGGGTGTGGCTCGGCAGCATCGGCGTGCTCTGCCAGATCGGTGGCACCGTGTCGATGCGCGACCTCGTCTTCGCCCACGTGCCCGGCATCGACGAAGACGCCGTTCCCCCGCCGAGCTGAGCGGACGGCATACGCCGTTCTTTTTGGGGGTATGCCGCCCAGTTCAGTCTGCCCGCAGGTGCACTGCCGCTGCGCTCACCAGAGCGCCAGCACCGCTGGGGTACAACGGAATTCGCACGCTGGCATCGTCGATGGGACGCCACTCGACGGGCATCGGCTGGTCGTTGTCCGCGAACATCCCGCCCTCGGGCGGGACGGTTTCGGGCGGGTCGAGCGTGCCTGAGTAGACGAAGACGACTTCGTGACCGGGCTCGCCATCGAGCTCGAAATGGTTCTCGAGGACGCCGAGCAGAGCGGGGTCGATCAGCGTCGCCCCGAGTTCTTCACGCACTTCCCTGACGACCGCCTCGAGCGAGGTCTCGCCGAACTCGACGCCACCGCCCACGAGGCGGTGATAGCCATGCGGGTTCTCTCGAGAGGGCTCCAGGCGCGCCACGGCATGCCGCTCCCCGTCCGGGTCGAGGAGGACGACCATCGCCGTGACCCGGATGCCGGATCGAGCCGACGAGATGGCTCTCAGTCCTTCGCTGCCTTGGCGGCGGCCTTGGCCGACTTCTTGAAGTCGCGAACCTTGAGAAGGGACTCGGGGTCGACGACGTCGGCGACGGAGCGGAAGCTGCCCTCCTCGGAGTAGGCGCCCGCGACCTTCTCCCAGCCGTCGGGGCGCACACCCAACTGCTTGGCCAGGAGCGCGACGAAGATCTTGGCCTTCTGCTCGCCGAAGCCGGGGAGATTCTTGATGCGGGTGAAGAGCTCGGCACCCGTGCGCCGCATCGGACCAGATGCGGCTGGCGTCACCGGAATACTCGTCGCGCACGACGGTCGCGAGCGCCTGGATGCGGCCGGCCATCGAACGTCCGTAACGGTGCACTGCCGGCGGGGTCGCGCACAGGTCGGCGAAGGCCTCGGGCTCGGCTGCGGCGAGGGCGGCGGGTTCGAGGGTGCCGAACCGCTCGAGCACCTTGGCCGGGCCGGCGAAGGCGCGCTCCATCGGGAACTGCTGATCGAGAAGCATGCCCGTGAGGAGCGCGAACGGATCGTTGGTGAGCACCTCGTCAGCGGCCTCGTCCTGGGCGATACGGATCTGGGTTGCCATGCGGCCCATCTTGCCGCATGCCGATCGCCCTCCCCCGAGCACTTCGACGAAGGGCCCGGCGCTTTCTATGCCCCCAGCAGGATCGCCGGGCGCGCGACGGGCAGGCCCTGACCGCGCCAGGCAGCGAAGCCACCGACGAGGTCCGTGCGCGCGACAGGCCCAGCGAGCGCAGCGCGTCCGCGGCCAGGCTCGAGGTGTAGCCCTCCTGGCACATGACGATGACGCGGGTGTCGAAGTCGACGCCGGGGAGGACGGCGTCCTGGCGCGGATCGAAGCGCCACTCGAGGACGTTGCGCTCGATCACGAGTGGGGCCAGCCCCGGCGAGACCTCGCCCTCCTCGGCACGCTGTGCCGCCGGTCGGATGTCGACGAGCCAAGCGGCGCCAGAACGGACTTCACGCCAGGCGTCGCGCGCCGACAGTCGGTCGATCCGGGACCGCGCTTGGGCCAGCTGTTCGTCAATACCGATGCCGCTCACCAGTTCTCACCTCTCTGCTCGACGCCGGCCACGAGGAGCTGGCCGTCAACGAGGTCGTAGTGGGTCATCTGATCGAGGCGCGGCGAGTAGGCGTGGACGCTCAGGGCCGGGACGTCCCCGTTGTTGACGACGTCGTGGAGGTGGTGGGGACCAAAGGCCCGGCCTTCCCCGGCGGGCAGGACCCGTGTGTGCAGGTCGCCGTTGATGACCTGGCGCTCGGTGAGGGCACCTCGCACGGTCGTGAAGGCACCGCGGGATCCACCGTGGTCGTGGAATCCGGTGCTTGCGCCGGGCGGCCATTCGATGAGCCAGAGCTGCAGGTGGTGAGTCTCTGCCAGTTGGTGCCAGCGGCGGCCGTCCGGGTCCTCGGCACGCACCGGGAGCAGGTCGGGCAGGTCCGGGTCAGCGGCGAAGAGCCGGGCGACGCGCAGCAGCTGGACGGGGGTGAAGGTGTTGACGCCGGGAAGTGCCGACGCGGGACGTGCAAGGGTCATGGGTTTCTCTCAAGGGTGTCGTCTGTGGTGGTCGCGACTGAGGGCGACCGGGGCTGTGCGAGATCAGCAGCAACAGCGACAGCACATGACGGCAGCGGGCATGACCGGGGACTTCCGGGCGGCTGCGGTCGACGACATGGGTAGAGCGAACCACGGCCCATGGGGGTCTGCCACCTCGAAAGTGGGACGTCTCACGGAATGGATGGGCACGGCATACCCGGTCATGGGCGGGAGTCGCCCAACGCCCCCGGACATGAAACAGCGCCGCCCCCGAGCTGGGAGCGGCGCCGTTTCTGGGCACTCATCGCACGATCATGCGGACCTCGGCGAGCTGTCGCTCTCGCTCGAGGTGCGCCTGTGCACGGCGTTGCGCTTCGTGCGCGTTCCGCTCGTGCAGGGTGCGACGAAGTTGCTGCATTCGTCTGCGGTACATGGTTCCTCCAAGGATCCAGGTGGGCTGTCATGTGGTCAGTTGTCGTTCGACGGTGAGGTCATGCCGCGACCGTGTCCTTGCGCGGACGGCCACGGGGCCGCTTGCGGGGGATCACGACGCCCTGCTCGAAGAGCTCGCCACCCCAGACGCCCCACGGCTCCTGACGATCGAGGGCACCTGCGAGGCAGGCGGTCTTGATCGGGCAGGTTCCGCAGAGGGTCTTGGCGAACTCGACACCAGCAGGGGTGTCGGCGAACCAGATCTCAGCGTCGTTCTCGCGACAGGGCACGGCGTCACCGAGTTCGGCAGTGCACTCCTGTGCGTCGATGAGGTCAGTCAGCTGCATGAGTGTCACCTCCTTCTCCGCCCGGTCGGGGCGGGGTTTGTTTGTCTTCGATCGGTTGGTGTGTGGTGTCTGTGAATCGAGCGACACAACGAAAAAGGCCGCGGATCCCAGGTGGGTTCCGCGGCCTTTGGCCAATCGCTGCTGTGGTCTACAGCGGCGACGCCAAGAAGGAGGCGGAGAAGTCACCCGTGGGGTTGAGGGCACCATCGGCGCGGACGCCGGCGCCAAAGGCAGCGACAGCCATGCCGGCGGCGGACACAGTGGTCCCCTGAACCGGAACGGTGATCGGTGCGAGGGTCGGCAGTGCACCCTGGCGCTCACGCGTGCGGAACGGGACGGTGTAATCCGTCGCGATGCTCTTCATGATGTCCATGCGGCCAACCCTCCTCACTGTCTTGGTGACGTCGTGGCACGGCGCCTGCCGTGCTGTGTCAGATCAGGTTAGGGGACCGCTGCGAGGACGTGCAACGGAATTAATGAGTTGATTTTGCGGGGGCGTGCCTCAGGCGTCGGATTCCGCTGTGGCAGAACCGGATTCATCCTGAGAATTTGTTGCAGATTCGACGACGGATTCGGGAGATTCGCCGCCGAGGACCGCCAGCACCTGGGCTGCGTAGAGGTCGAGCTTGCGCTGCCCCACGCCGCTGATCGCGGACAGGCTCGCCACGTCGGACGGCGTCTGCTCGGCAATGGCCGTGAGAGTCGCATCGGTGAAGACGACGTATGCCGGCACGGCGGCACCTCTCGCGGTGGCGAGCCGCCACTCGCGCAGGCGCTCGAACAACGCCTCGTCATAGGTCGCCGGGCACGTGGCGCAGCGACCGACGGTGCGCTCCGCCGCGGTCGACAGGTCGGCACCACAGGTGCGGCAGACGCTGCGCCGCGCCACCTTGGGCGTCTTCGCTCCTGCCCCACCGCCGACGCGACGACCCGCGCTTCGGCTGCGACCGCGCGCCGTCGCCGAGGATGCTCGCGGTGCCGTCGAGGAAGCGCGAGGGGCGACGGGTCGCCCGCGCGCCCGGAGTGCGCGCCCCGGACCACGAGACGATGAGGCGGTCGCGTGCCCGGGTCACCCCGACATAGAGCAGCCGCCGCTCCTCCTCGATCGCCTCGGGCGTGTCCGCCATGGAGATCGGGAGATAGCCGTCGGAGGCGCCGATGAGGAACACCGTCCCCCACTCGAGGCCCTTGGCCGCGTGGAGCGAGGCGAGCGTGACGCCCTGGACCGAGGGCGCGTGCTGTGACGCCATGCGCTCGTCGAGCTCCCGGACGAAGGCGGGCATGCGCGCCTCACCATCGGCGGCCGCGAGGTCGTCGGCGAGCGCGGCCAGAGATGCGAGCGACTCCCACCGCTCACGGGCGGCTCCCCCGGCGTTGGGCGGTTGACGGGACCACCCGGCGCCGAGCAGCACGTCGCGCACGAGGTCGGGCAAGGACACCGACCCGTCGTCGGACCGGGCCGCGCCCCGCATGAGGACGATGGCGTCGCGCACCTCCTTGCGTTGGAAGAAGCGCTCACCACCGCTTGACGAGATAGGGAATGCCTCGATCGGCGAGGGCCGACTCGACGTTCTCGGACTGGCCGTTGGTCCGGAAGAGCACGGCGATGTCGGCGGGGGCCGCTCCCCCGGCGATGAGGTCGGCGATCTGGCCGGCGACCGCGGCCGCCTCGCTCGGATCGTCGGGGTGATTGACGAGGGTCGGCGCGGGGCCGGGCTCGCGCTGGGCCTCGAGGACGACGGACCCACTGCGTCGGCCGCCGCTGGGCGAACGCAGCACGAGGTTGGCCAGACCCACGATCTCGGGCGTCGACCGGTAGTTGCGCACGAGCTCGACCTGCTGCGCCTTGGGGTGCCTGGCGCGGAAACCGAGCAGGTGGACCGGGGAGGCACCGGTGAACGAGTAGATCGTCTGGGCCGGGTCACCGACGACGCAGATGTCCTGGCGACCGGCGAGCCACAGGTCGAGAAGCCGCTGCTGGAGGGCGTTGACGTCCTGGTACTCGTCCACGACGAAGCTGCGGTACTGCTCGCGCACGGCCCGGGCGACGGCCTCGTTCTCCTCGAGGATCCCGACGAGGACGAGCAACACGTCCTCGAAGTCGATGACTCCCGCGCTCGGCCTTGACCTCTTCGTAGCCAGCGAGGACGCGGGACATGGCGGTGAGGTCGAGACCCGGCGCCTCACGCCCGGCCGCACGCGCCGCGGCCGCATAGGTCTCGGACGTCAACATGCTCACCTTGGCCCACTCGACCTCGGCGGCGAGATCGCGAATACCGGTGCGGTCAAAGCGCATTCGCAGCCGACCCGCGGCCTCGGCGACGGCACCGGCCTTGTGCGGCATGACCTCGGGGGCCGCCCCACCGATGGCCTGTGGCCAGAAGTAGTGCAGCTGTCGCAACGCCGCCGCGTGGAAGGTCCGCGCCTGCACGCCGCCGACCCCGAGGTCGCGCAGGCGCGTGCGCATCTCGCCCGCGGCCCGCGCCGTGAAGGTGACCGCAAGCGTGCGCTGCGGTTGCTGCGCACCGGACAACACGGCATACGCAATGCGGTGGGTGATGGCCCGGGTCTTGCCCGTGCCCGCGCCCGCGAGCACGACCATGGGTCCGGTCGGGTTCGCGGCGACCTCGCGCTGCTCCGGGTCGAGACCGTCGAGAATCGCGTCGGCAGTGGGGTGTGCGGGCATCAGGGACATCGATGCGATCCTAGATGTCAGGTCCGACCTCCCACCCTCGCCTGTCCACAGGAGCACCATGAGCGCCAAGAACCCCGCCCCGGGAACCGTGACGATGTATTCGACGACGTGGTGCGGCTACTGCCGTCGCCTGAGGTCGCAGCTCGACCGTGAGGGCATTGCCTACGACGTCATCGACATCGAGCGCGACGATGACGCTGCGGTCTACGTCATGCAGGTCAACGGTGGCAACCAGACGGTCCCGACGGTGGTCTTCCCCGACGGCACCGCGGCGACGAACCCGTCGCTGGCCGAGGTCAAGCAGCGCCTCAGCGCCTGACCCTGCCGACCCTGCGGTCGATCAGCCGCGCAACGGGACGTCGGCGACATCGATCTCTGCGCCGTACCAGTGCTCGATGAGCCGGCGTGCGATGGAGATCCGGCTCGAGATGCGCAACGACCCATCGGCGAGCGCGCGGGTGAACTCGTCACGATCGAACCACTGCGCCGCCTCGATCTCGCTCTCCTGCAGCGTGAGGTCCGTCGTGACCGCCCGCGCCGTGAACCCGATCATCAGCGACGACGGGAACGGCCACGGCTGGTCTCCGAGGTAGGTCACGTCCGTCACCGTGATCGCCGACCTCCTCCTGCACCTCACGCGCCACCGCACTCGCGAGGCTCTCGCCCGGCTCGACGAACCCGGCGAGCACCGACATGCCCGACGAGGCGAATCCCACGCCGCGCGCGAGCAGCAGCCGGTCGCGGTCGTCGATGACCGACATGATCACGGCAGGGTCCGTGCGCGGGTAGTGCTCGCTCTCGTCATTCGGGCACACCCGGATCCAGCCTGACTGGGCCGGTTCGGTGGGTGAACCGCACCGCGGGCAGAAGCCGTGGCGTAGGTGCCAGTTGGTGAGGCCCGTCGCCGTCGTGAGCACTCCGGCGTCGATATCGCCGAGGCTGGCGCCCACCGCGCGCAGACCGCGCCGCTGCGGATCGTCGGTCGTCGCCGGGGTCTCCGGGGCAACACAGACGAGGTATGCCGTGCCGCCCGTCGGTGCGTCATGGCCCAGGTAGGCGACGAACCGATCGCGATCAGCGGGGTCCGGCGCGCGGTATCGCAGCGCGACCTGCCCGTCGGTCTGCTCCTCGACCGGCGCACGGCCGTCGACGAGTTCGAGCACTCGCGTGGCCGGATCGTCGAGGAGAACGTCGAGAAGTCCGGGTTCGGTTGCGGAGTTCGCTGTGGCGGTCGAGACCGCCACGGGAGAGGGGGAGGGAAGGAAGACTCGCTGCTGCACGCGCCACGTTCCCACCCTAGAGGGCCACACGGCATACGGTGAACGGGTGGAACGCACCCCGACCTTTCTAGCGGCCGTCGCGAGCGCCGGCGTGCCCGGTCTGGACCCGGTGAGCGTCGAGGCCCTGCCGAGCGTCCCGGACCAGGACTACGACGTCGCGTTCGTCCAGGACACCGAGCACCGCCGATGGGTGGTCCGGGCCCCGCGCAGCGAACTGGCGGCGGCCCGGATGGACCTCACGGTCACGCTGCTCCAACTGCTCGCGCGACGACTGCCGTTCACGGTGCCCGCACCGCGTGGCTTCGTCGAGCTCAAGACTGGCGGCCGGGCGATGATCTACCCCTACCTGCCGGGGCACAACCTTTCGTTCGACTCGCTCCCCGCCGGCGCCGGTCCGGCCGCCGAGCTGGGTCGAGCCATCGCCGCCCTGCACAACACCGATCCTCGCCTCTTCGACGAGGCCGGGATGCCGACCTACGACACCGACTCCTATCGCCGGCGCCGGCTCGCCGAACTCGACCGCGCCGCCGAGTCGGGACGCGTTCCCACGGCCCTGCTGGCGCGTTGGGAGCACGCCCTCGAGGACGTTGCGCTGTGGCGGTTCGCACCGACAGCCACCCACGGGGACCTCACCGGAGACCAGGTGCTCGCCGTCTTCGAGGACGACTCCGACGCCTCCTCCGGTCGGATCCGGGGCATCACCGGCTGGGAGGACGCCAAGGTCGCCGACCCTGCCGACGACTTCGCGGCCCTCGTCGACGAGGCCGATCCGGCGACTCTCGAGACCGTCCTCGAGGCCTACGCCCACGCTCGCGTGGAACGACCCGACCCCAACCTGCTGGTGCGCGCACGACTCGCTGCCGAGTTGACCGTGCTGAGGGAACTCATGCGCGCCGACTCGCGTGGCGATGCCGCAGCCATCGAGGGCCTGTCCAGCCGCCTGCGCCGACTCGACGAGGACGTGCACGCCGAGGCCAGCCGATGACTACCGCCGCACCTCCCTCACCCCCGTCGCCCTCCGGGGCCGGGCCACTCCCCCGCCTGCTGTCGCGGAGGAGGACGACGAGGAGGAGGACGTCGAGTTCGAGCCGTCGACCTCCGAGGACTCGTCCGCGCCGGGGCGACTGACGCGGTGGACGAGGTCGCCGACGTGGCCGAACCGCCCGAGTCCCGGGCTCGAGGAGCCGGTCGACCTCGACGAACCTGCAGCGACCACCGACGACTCGGACGCACCAGGGCCGACGCCACCTGTTTCGACGGCCGGCCTCGGACTGGACCTCGACTACGACGAGGCCGCGGAAGCCGGTCCCACGGACGAGACCTACGAGGAGGCGACGACGTCGACGACGCGACGACGGCGATCTCGACTCGGTCATCGAGGACGCCTCCCACGACGACGAGGTGGCGTGGACGCCGCGGACCTTTGCTCCGCCCCCGGTCGCGGACGTCGCGCTCGAGGACGAAGCCCTGCCCGAGGGCGACCCCGAGCCCAACGAGCCGAGCCGCCGAGCCCGAGCTGACAGCCGTCGATGAGCCGGAGGATCTCGACCATCACTCGCCCCATCCCCGGGCTGGCGGCACGTCGAGCCTCGGAGTCGCGCAGCGATCCCGCGGTCGAGGAGCTCCCAGAACCCGAGGTCACGCCCGAGGAACTCCCGCGAGAAGGTCGCTGATCTCGGCCTCGTCCGCGAGGTCGGGCCAGACCGTCTCACCGGTCCCGGCGTAGTAGAACGCGCCACTGACGCGTTGCGGGTCGACGCCGCGCAGTCGCGCCCAGGCGATCCGGTATGCCGCGAGCTGCAGTGCGCGCATCCTGCGCGACTTCTCCGGATGGTTTGCGGCCGGTCTTCCAGTCGACGATGACCCAGTCGGCGCCCTCGACGTCGGCGAAGACGGCGTCGATGCGACCACGGATGGCAACACCGTCGACCACGGTCTCGAGCGCCGTCTCGATCTCGATCGGCTCCCGCGCGGCCCAGGGACTCGCGAGGAAGCGCTCGCGCATGGCCGGCAACTCGGCATCGCCCATGGGGTCCTCGTCGGCGCTGCCGGGCAGATCGAAGAGGTCGACGATCGCGGCCCTCGCGTAGTGCTCCTCGATCCAGGCGTGGAAGGCCGTGCCCCGGCGTGCCGCCTGGGCGGGTGCCGACGGCATGGGACGACGGAGCTCGGCGGCAAAGCGCTCGGGGTCTGTGGCGAACGCGACGAGCGAGGACGTGGACAGGTGCGAAGGCAGCTCGACGACGTCGTCGTGGCGGGCCTGCCGCCTGCGGCGCTCGGCGAGCAACAGGTCCAGCTCGCGCGCCCATGGCCCGACGGTCGCAGACGTCGACTCGGGCCCTTCGGAGGCGTCCGTGACCGCACGCGCCGCCGCGTCGGCTCGCACCCGACGGTGGCCCAGGTGGTCGACCGGCCAGACGAACTCGTGACCGTCCTCCGTGCCCGGCTTGACGAGTGGCGAACCGTCCTCGGGGGGCACCGGGCAGGTCGGCCCACTCGCGAATGCGGACCGGCGAGTCGCCTGTCGAGGCGAGCTCCATGACCTCGTCGAGGAAGCGTGAGGTCACTCGTCGGCGTCTTCGGCCGACTCCACACGCTCGCCGTGAGCAGCAGCGCGTGGCGGGCCCGGGTGGCTGCGACATAGGCGAGGCGACGTTCCTCGGCCACGGCGTGCTCTCCCCCGGAGACGGCGAACTCCTCGAGCCGCGCCGCCAGCTCGTCCCACCCGACCGCACTCCGCCAGCCGAACTCGGGCAGACCGTCGCGGTCGCCGCGCAGCTCGTAGGGCAGGCCCCCGTCCTGCAGGCCGGCCAGCCACCCCTTGTCCTTGGGCGCCGAGATGCGCCACTGCCCGTCCTTGAAGCTCGGCGAGTGGAGGTTGTGCGCCGGGAAGGTGCTCTCGACGAGGGCGGGCACGGCGACGACGTCCCACTCGAGGCCCTTGGCCGCGTGGATCGTCATCACCTGCACGGCGTCGGGCGTCGCGTCGGCGTAGCCGCGATCGAGGCCGCGCTCCTCGTCGATGGCGGCCTTGATCCAGTCGAGGAACCCGCCGAGCGTGGCCCGGTCGGCGCTCTGCGAGAACTGCGCGGCCACGTCACCGAAGGCGTCGAGGTGGGCCCGGGCCGCGGCCGGCGTGTATTCGGGTCGCGACAGGACCTCGATGTCGAGTCCGAGGGCCTTCTCGGCCTCGAGGACGAGATCGGCGAGGGGCAGGAAGGTGAGCCCGCGCATCCTGCGCACGGTGGCAGCGAGGCCCGCCAGGCGGTCACGCGCGACGTCCGAGAGCCGCTCGCCCTCGTCGCCCACCCACCCGCGCGGCGGCAGGGAGTCGAGCGCCTCGATGATGCTCGGCGCATCAGCGGCATCCGGCGCGAGGTCCTTCTCGTGGCGCGCCACAGCGCCGCCGCGGAGGCGCTGTTGCACGCGGGACCAGGCTGCGAGGGCGTCGAGGTCGGCGATCCCGAGCCGCATCATCGGACCCGAGAGCAGTCGCACCAGGTGGTCGCCACGCGCGGGGTCCTGCACGACGTGCAACAGGGCCACGACGTCCTCGACCTCTGGCGTGAGGAGCAGACCTCCGAGTCCCACGACTTCATGGGGTATGCCGTGTTCCTCCAATGCCGCTGTCACAGTGGCGAATTCGGCTCGCTTGCGGCAGAGCACCGCGGCACTCACGGAGCCTCGAGACCGGTGGGCCGCGAGCCAGCGCGCGATGTGGTCGGCCTCGTCCGCGGCCGTGGTGAGACGCGCGACCTCGACGGATCCGACTCCCGCTCCGGGTCGCGAGGCGAGGGGCTCGACCGTCACCCGAGACGCGGCGCGCAACGGCTGCGCGAGGTGGTTGGCGACATCGAGCACGGCGCTGTCGTTGCGCCAGCTCGTCGAGAGGTCGAGCTTCTGCGCCGGCTCCGGGTCGCCGAACTCCACGGCAAAGCGAGTGAGGGTCGTCGCGCTCGCCCCACGCCAGCCGTAGATCGACTGGTGCGGGTCACCCACGGCAGTGACCGCCGAGGTCTCACCCGGTGCGACGTAGAGCGCCTTGAGCAACGCCAGCTGCGCCTCGGACGTGTCCTGGAACTCGTCCAGCAGGACCACTCGGTGCCGCGCTCGCTCAATGGCCCCGATGTCGTCGAAGGTCATCGCGAGCTGGGCAGCGAGTGCCATCTGGTCGGCGAAGTCCATCGCGTCCCGACTGCGCTTGAGCTCTGCGTAGCGGCCGACGATGGGCAGCACCGCACGGCGCAGCCGGAGGTTCGTGAGCTCGCCGGCCACGGGGTTGACCCGCTTCTTCGTGTCGCCGCGCTCCAGCTGCTCGAGGTGCTCGATGACCCGATCCAGGTGCGCCGCAACGCTTTCCGGTGTCTGGAGGTGCTCCGCCATCTCACCGGCGAGGTCCACAACCGCTGCGGTCACGGTCGACTCGGCCTTGTCGACCTCGTCCATCGGGCCGTCGTAGCGCACCACGGCCTCGTGCGCCGTCTGCCAGGCGGCCGCCTCCGACAGCAACCGCGTGTCGGCTTCGTAGCCCAACCGCAGGCCGTGCTCGCGAACCAGCCGACCGGCATACGAGTGGTAGGTCGACACGCTCACTGCTGCCCCGAGCGACGGTGCGCCGTCGACTTCCTGGGGAGTCCAGAGCCCGACGCGACGCAGTTGCGCGAGACGGTTGCCGATGCGGTCGGAGAGCTCGGTTGCCGCCTTGCGGGTGAAGGTGAGTCCCAGGACGTCCTCCGGCTCGACGAACCCGTTGGCGACGAGCCACACGACTCGGGCGGCCATGGTCTCGGTCTTGCCCGACCCGGCGCCCGCAATGACGAGCAGGGGACGCAGCGGTGCCTCGATGACCGCCGTCTGCTCGGCGGTGGGACGGTGCGGCAGTCCGATCGCCTCGGCGACGGCTGCAGCCGACCAGCGCACCTCCGTCTCGGCCGGTGCGGTCGCGGGGTTCACAGTGCCCTCCCCTCGGGCTGGGCCGGGCACGAACTGCGCACCGGACAGGTGCGACAGAGTTCGTCGCTCGGGGTGGCGACGAACGTCGCCCCGCCCATCAGCTCACCCGTGTCGACGATGAGGCGCTGCGCCCAGGCGGGGTCCTCGTCCTGCGCCAGGGGTGGCTGCACCTGGATGGTCGTCGCCTTGCCTGCCGCCTTGCCGACGTGGAGAAGCGCTGCGCCAGAGGAGGATTGGGGAACGTCAACGTCCTCGAACCCGCCCTCGATGACGGCAAGCTGGTAGGCACCGAGCTGTCCGTGCCGCGGCACATCCGAGGCCTTGGGTTTGCTCGAGCCGGTCTTGTAGTCGATGACCCGGACCTCGCCCGACGAGTTGACGTCGAGGCGGTCGACCGTGCCACTCAGCACGATGCGCCCGAGCTCGACCTTCATCCGCGCCTCGGCGGCGAGACGCTGCCAGCCGGCCGCGGTGTTCTCGTCGAAGAAGCGCGCGAGCCGGTCGACCATCCCCTCGGCCTGTCGTCGCTTGAGGTCGGTCGACCACCCCTGCGGCAGTCCGAGCCGGGGCCAGCGCTCGTCGAGTGTCGTGCGCATGGTCGCGGCATCGGCGTCACCTTCGGCGGCGATCTCGTGGATGAGCGTGCCGATGTCGCGCTGACCGATCATCGGGCCGTCTCCCCCGACCTTGGTCAACGCCCACTTGAGCTGACAGGACGTGAAGCCGTCGATGGCCGACGGACCGACCCGCACCGGGTCCTCGGGACCACGACGTGGTCGCTCGTCGGACAGCCCGTGGAGCACCCACCACGACGCCGGATCGGCACCGGGGACACCCGCGCGGGCCAGCCGCGCCAGACCGGTGATGGCGCCTCCCCGACGGCGCACGTCGTCGGACACGACGTCGCGGCGCAGGGCACCGACGAGAGCGGGCAGAGTCACCGGACGCGCCCAGTCGCTGGCTTCACGGCGGTCCGCGTCATCGGGCAGAGGATCGACGACATCGAGGTAGGGAGAGGGCTGTTCGTCCTCGCTGCGCACCGCCGTGACGAGGAGCGACCGGGTCGCTCGCGACACGGCGACGTGGAACAGCCGGGTCTCGTCATGCCGCACGGCAGCGAGCGCGGCGCGGTGCCCACCGGCACGTCCTCGCACCACGTCGACGAGGTCCTGGGAGCCCAACAGCGAGCCGCGCAGCCTGAGGTCGGGCCACGATCCCTCCTGCACACCGGCGACCACCACGAGCGGCCACTGGCGTCCAGCCGCGGACTGTGGCGTGAGCAGGGCGACCGACTCGCCGGCTGGGGCCCGGGCGGCAAGGGTGTCGCCGGGCACGTCCTGGCCGAGGACGTGCTGGAGGAAGGCTTCGGGCGACGAGCCCGGCAGTCGTTCGCCATAGGTCGCGGCAGCACGCAGCACCGCCAGGACTGCGTCGAGATCGCGATCCGCTCGAGCACCCGCGGCTCCACCGCCGAGGGCGGTTTCGCGCCACTGTCCCGCGAGCCGGGAGGCGTCCCACATGGCCCAGAGAATTCCTTCGGCGCTGACGCCAGGGCCCCACTCACCCTCGACGGCACCGCAGGCCTCGACCCCGGCCCGGATCATCCGACCGATGCGCTGAACGGAGCGGCCCTCGAGCCCGAGGCGGTCGTGGACGGCCGGGCGCATCAGCACCTCGGCAATGAGCTCATCGCTCGTGCGCGACCCGCCGGCGTCGAGCTCCTCTCGGCGGAGCGCTCTCCTCAGGCGCCGCAGCTCGACCGGATCAGCGGCACCCAGTGGCGAGACGAGCACATCGAGGGCCACCTCCACGGGCACGTCCTCGGTGCGCCCCAACGCGAGGTCGGCCACGACCTGCAGAAGCGTGAGCAGCGGTCTCACTGCGGGCTCGTCACGCACCGGCAGCTCGGCCTCGGCAGCACTCACGGGCACCCCGGACGACTGCAGCGCCCGCCTGAGCGCCGCGCTGCGGGACTGCCCACGCACGATCACGGCCATGTCGGACCACGGCACGTCGTCGAGCAGGTGCGCTGCCCGAAGGCGCGCAGCGATGAAGCCGGCTTCCTGACTCCCCGACCTCAGCAGGTGCACCTCGGACGAACCGCCCTCGCCGCACGCCTCGGCCTTGCGATGAGCCACGTCGCCGAGCACACCGATGTGTCCAGCGACCGCATTGGTCACGGCCAGCAGTCCCTCGGGGAGGCGATGGCTGCGAGGGAGCACGATGGTCGGCCCGTCACCGAGATTGGCCCACTCACGCGCCAGCAGGGTGGGGTCACCGCCGCGGAACGTCTGGGTGGCACTGTCGGGGTCACCGATGAGCGCGATGCCAGCGCCGGGGGCAACCTCCCGCAACACCTCCAGCAGACGCAACGCCGCTGGCGTCATCTCCTGCGCGTCGTCGACGACGACAAGCCGCAGCCCTGCCGTCAGGGACCGCGCCAGGTCCTCGTCACCCGCGAGCGCGCTGGCGGCCGCTCCGAGGATCCACGCAGGGTCGAAGGCGCCGGGCGTCAGCAGCGCAGTCACCTCGTCGTACTCACGCAGCAGCTCGGCCCCCGCAACCCACTCGTCGCGCCCGTGCAGCACCCCCAGTTGCGCCAAGTCGTCCGGGTCGAGACCCAACTCGACGGCGCGCATCAGCAGGTCGCGCAGTTCAGCCCGAAAGGCCCGGGTCGGCAGCGCGAGCCGGACCCGCTCGGGCCAGCGGGGGCCGACGCTCTCGCCCGAGGCGTGTCCAGCGAGGAGTTCGCGGATCACGACGTCCTGCTCGGGGCCACTCAGCAGTCTGGGCGGCGGGTCGCCGACGAGGGCGGCGGAGGCTCGCAGCACTCCGAACCCGAATGACGGGAAGGTGCGCGCCAGCGGCTCGGTCGACGTGCCGCCCACGCGCGCCGTCACCTGGTCGCGCAGTCGGGCCGCGTCGCGCCGCGACGAGGCGAGCAGCAGGCACTGGTCCGGGCGAGCACCATCGGCCACGTGAGCAGCCACGAGCTCGACGGCCACCGTGGACTTGCCGGTGCCGGGCGCACCGAGGACCCGCAGCACGCCGGTCCCGCGCCAGTCGACGACCGACTGCTGCACGGCGTCGAGGACCGGCGCCACGGTCTCGGTGGTCGCAGCACGGCGGAGGGTCAACACGTCCCGATCCCATCACGCCGCACCGACATCAGCGCTCGGCCCTGTGTCGCGTCAGTAGGTCGGCAGGCTGGGGTCGACGTCGCGCACCCAGGCGAGCACGCCGCCGGTCACATCGACGGCGTCGACGCCTCGGGCGCGCAGGAGACCCACGGCCTCCGCTGAACGTGCTCCGGACTTGCAATACACAAGCGCCGGTATGCCGTCCGCCAGCTGTGCGACCGCGTCACCTTCGCCGCGGCGCACCTGCGCCAACGGCACCGCCAGGGCACCAGGGATGGTCACGACCTCACGCTCCCCGGGCTCGCGGACGTCAACGAGGACGAAGTCGTCCGAACCCGCATCGCGGTCGCGCAGCCGTTGAGCCAGAGCGGAGACGGTCAGAGACGGGAGTGCGAATTCGGCTGCGGCAGAGGAGATTTCAGAGTCAGCATCAGAGCCAGTCTCCATCTCTTCCTCGATGCCGAGGGGCCGGTGCGGATCGGCAGCGGCACCGCACACGACGCAGTCCGGGTCGGCAGCAACCGCCAGCGTGCTCCACTCCTGACGCCACGCGTCGTGCAGGAGGAGCCGGCCGATCAGCGGCTCGCCCACGCCGACGAGAAGCTTGACGACTTCTTCGGCCATGACCGATCCGACCGCACCGCAGGAGGCGCCGAGCACCCCACCCGTCGAGCACGACGGCACAGCTCCCGGCGGCGGAGGCGTGGGGAAGACACAGCGATAACAAGGACCCTCGCCGGCCCACCAGACGCTGGTCTGGGCGTCGTGCTGATAGACCGATCCCCACACGTGCGGCACGCCGAGGCGGGCGCACGCGTCGCCGACGAGGTAGCGGGTCGGGAAGTTGTCGGCACCGTCGACGACGACATCGTGGTCGGCGACAAGGGCGAGGATGTTGTCGGCGGTGAGCCGCTCCCCCACCGGCGTGACGACGACTTCGGGCGCCAGTCCTTGCAGAGCGGCAGCCGCCGACTCCACCTTGGGCCGACCGACGTCGGCGACTCCATGGACGACCTGGCGCTGGAGGTTGGTCGACTCGACGACATCGTCGTCAATGACCGTCAGCTGCCCCACCCCCGCAGCGGCGAGATACAGCAGGATCGGTGACCCCAGCCCACCCGCACCGACGACGAGGACCCGGGCCGCCCGCAGGCGTCGCTGCCCCGTGTCACCGATCCCCGGAAGAATGACGTGGCGCGCAAAGCGCGTCCGCTCGGGAGGCGAGAGCTCCTCGCCGACTGGTGCGAGCGGCATACGCCCGCTTGTCCTGCCCACGGCGTCCACCCGGCCACGATACGTCCGAGCGCACCCGCCCGACTCCGGCGTTCCGTACTATGACGCGCACCACACGAACGCGAAGCCCAGACA
This sequence comes from uncultured Actinomycetota bacterium, assembly GCA_963807825.1. GTDB lineage: Bacteria > Actinomycetota > Actinomycetes > Actinomycetales > Dermatophilaceae > Knoellia. Next base: position 9,788 of record CAWEDC010000008.1, on the reverse strand, counting down.
GGACTCCCATGGACACGAGCACTCACCGCGGACAGCGCATGCCCCGATCAGAGCGCCGGGCCCAGCTCCTCGAGGCAGCGCAGGCGGTGTTCGTCGAGCGCGGCTACCACGCGGCCGCGATGGACGACATCGCCGAGCACGCAGGGGTGTCCAAGCCGGTTCTCTACCAGCACTTCCCGGGCAAGCTCGAGCTCTACCTGGCGCTCCTCGATGAGCACTGCGACACGCTCGAGCGTCTGGTTCGGGCGGCCATGCAGGAACCCGCCGAGGACAACGAGGACCGTGTCCGCGCCACGATCAGCGCCTATTTCGACTTCGTGTCGCGCGAGGGCGCGGCCTTCCGGATGATCTTCGAGTCCGACCTCACGGGCGTCCCCCAGGTCCGAGCCCGCCTCGACAGCCTCGAGCTCGCCTGCGCCGAGGCCATCGCGGACGTCATCGCGCACGACTCCGGCATCCCCGACGAACACGCCATGCTCCTCGCGACCGGGCTGTCCGGCATGTCCCAGATCACCGCGAGGCACTGGCTGGCGGCCGAGTCCGACCTCGACCGTGACGAGGCCGCTGCCCTCGTCACGCAGCTCATGTGGCGCGGAATCGGCTACCTGCCCATGGTGGGCGGGGAACGATCTGAACCCGCTCAGGGTTAGCCTCTCGTGAAAGGTCGCTCGGCTCTTGCCGGGCGACCCCCACGAACGAAAGGTGACTGACCGTGGAGGTCAACATCGGCGTGCAGAACGTCGCACGCGAGATCGCAATCGAGACCGACGCCTCGCCCGCAGAGGTGTCCAAGGCCATCGAGGCTGCCCTCACCGACGGCGGCATCCTGCGCCTCACCGACACCAAGGGCCGCGAGCTCCTCGTGCCCGGACGTGCGCTCGGCTGGGTCATGGTCGGCGAGTCCGAGAAGAGCAAGGTCGGCTTCGGTCAGATCTGAAGGCGCGGCTCCCCTACCACCGGGTCGGCCGGATCGCGAAACAGGGCCTGACCTGCCGCGATGACATGTGGTGTCGTCAAGAAACTGCGTGGCGCGCTGTTCACGATCCACCCGAAATGTGGCATAAGGTCAATGCGTCAAGGTCACCAAACAGGTGACCACCTCTCGCCCGACAGGGCCAGAAAGGAGCGGTTCCCGTGATCGGAACCATTATCGGCGCCATCATTGTCGGTGCCATCATCGGAGCACTGGCTCGCCTTGTCCTCCCGGGCAAGCAGAGCATCTCCGTCGTGGTGACCGTCATTCTCGGTATCCTCGGCTCCCTGATTGCCTCTTGGCTCGTCTACCAGCTGGGCTACAACAACGAGAACGGCGGATTCCAGTTCGTCCCGTTCCTCGCCGGCGTGGTCGTTGCCGCCCTCCTCATCGTGGGCTACGGCATGGCGACCAACAAGAAGCAGGTCTGACGCTTCAGCGCCTGACTCAGCACGACGGCGAAGGCCCCGATCCTCACAAAGAGGATCGGGGCCTTCCCTGTTGCCGTGTGGTTGAGCCGTCAGGCAGAGAGCCCCAGACGGGCCATGCGCTGGCTGTGACGGTCGGTCAGCCGGGTGAACATCTGGCCAATGGCCGTGAGGTCCGCTCCCCCGCCGACGAGCAGTCCCGTGAGGGCATCCCGCTCCACCGCGACGGACTGGCCCTGGCTGAGCGCCTCACCGAGCAACCGCCGACCCCACAGGCTGAGCTTGCCCGTGGCCGTGCGGTCGGTCTGGATCGCGTCACGAACGACGGAGACGATGAAGTCACCGGCACCGGCGTCGTCGAGCGCGTGGTCCATGACCGCCCGCGTCTCGGCGTCGACGAAGTTGGCCATCTCGCGATAGAAGTCCTTGGCGATGCCGTCGCCGACGTAGGCCTTGATCAGCCCCTCGACCCAGCTCTTGGGCTTGGTCCGGTCGTGGAAGGCCGAGAACGGCGTCACGAACGGCTGCATGGCGCTCTCGGCGTCGACGCCCATCTCGGTGAGGCGGTCGACGAGCAGTTCGTACTGGCGATACTCGGTCGCGGCGAATCCGGCCATCTGCGCCTTGATCCGCAGCGATGGCGCGAGGTCCGAGTCCGTCGCCATCCGGATGCAGGCCGTCAGCTCGCCGTAGGCCAGGACTCCGAGCAGGTCAACAACTGCTGCCCTGTATGCCGGGTCGTCCAGTCCCGTCGTGCCGTTGGTCTCCATGTTGCGCAGCCTAGCGACCCCGGCGCGGCGGGCGGATGGCATCCAGCGCTGTAGGCTGAGAAGGTCCACGGTGCCCGGTCGGCACGACGAACACCTCTGTGAGGTTCTCATTCACGAGAGCCCACCCGAAGAACTCCGATCGGCCCGCCACAGCGGCGACGAGCCTCACCCGCGCGTGAAGCCGCCGATCAGAGAGTTCTCATGACAGACGCATCAACCATCCCTGTCGACCCGACCGCCGAGGCGATCCCCGACGAGGCAGCCATCGAGGCGACCAAGCAGGCCACGGCCGACGTCCAGTCGTTCTCGGACTTCGCGATCCACCCCGACATCGTCTCGGCCCTCGCCGCGCACGGCATCACGACGCCGTTCCCGATCCAGGCCATGACCCTCCCCGTCGCCCTCGGCGGCCACGACATCATCGGTCAGGCCAAGACGGGCACGGGCAAGACGCTCGGCTTCGGCATCCCGCTCCTCAACAAGGTCATCGCCCGCGGCGACGACAAGTGGGACGGCTTCGTCCACAAGGGCAAGCCGCAGGCGCTCGCCGTGGCCCCGACCCGCGAGCTCGCCGTCCAGGTGTCCGCCGACCTCGAGCGGGCCGGCAAGGCCCGCGGCATCCGCGTCCTCACCGTCTACGGTGGCCGCGCCTACGAGCCGCAGATCGACGCCCTGACCAAGGGCGTCGAGGTCGTCGTCGGCACGCCCGGCCGCCTCATCGACCTGGCCAAGCAGGGTCACCTCGACCTGTCGCACGCCAAGACCGTCGTCCTCGACGAGGCCGACGAGATGCTCGACCTGGGCTTCCTCCCCGACGTCGAGAAGCTCCTCGCCATGACGTCCCCCGGCCGCCAGACCATGCTCTTCTCGGCGACCATGCCGGGCGCCGTCGTCGCGCTGGCGCGCCGCTACATGACGCAGCCGACGCACATCCGCGCCATGCAGGAGGGCGAGGGTGACACCTCGCAGACCGTCAAGGCGGTCACCCAGCACGTCTACCGCGCCCACGCGATGGACAAGGTCGAGATGCTGGCCCGCATGCTGCAGGCCAACGGCCGTGGCCTGACCATCGTCTTCAGCCGCACCAAGCGCACCGCGGCCAAGGTCGCGGACGACCTCGCCGAGCGCGGCTTCGCGGCCGCCGCCATCCATGGCGACCTCGGCCAGGGTGCCCGCGAGCAGGCGCTGCGCGCGTTCCGTTCGGGCAAGGTCGACGTCCTTGTCGCGACCGACGTTGCGGCCCGGGGCATCGACGTCGAGAACGTCACCCACGTCATCAACTACCAGTGCCCCGAGGACGAGAAGACCTACATCCACCGCATCGGTCGCACCGGGCGTGCCGGGCAGACCGGTATCGCCGTGACCTTCGTCGACTGGGACGACCTGCACCGCTGGACGATGATCAACAAGTCGCTTGACCTCGGGATCCCTGACCCCGAGGAGACCTACTCCTCGTCCGACCACTTCTACGCGCAGATGGACATCCCGGTCGGCTCCAAGGGTCGCCTCAAGAAGTCCGAGCAGACCCGCGCCGGCCTCGGCGCCGAGACGCTCGAGGACCTCGGCGAGACCGGCAAGTCCGGTGGGCGTCGCCCCAGTGGTGGCGGCTCGCGTGACGGTGGCCGTGGCGGACGTGACGGTGGCTCGCGTGATGGTGGCCGCGGTTCGCGTGACGGTGGTCGTGGCAGCCGCGATGGCGACCGTCCTCGCACCGAGGCTCCCCGTGCATCCGCGACCGCTGACGCTTCGGCTGAGGGTTCGGCCGCACCGCGCCGCAACCGCAACCGTCGTCGGACCCAGGGCGGCAAGCCCGCCGCAGCGACCGACTGACGCAAGCCGCACGGCATACCCGAAAAGCACGAAGGCCCTTCCCGCACAACGGGAAGGGCCTTCGTTGCTCTCGCGTCAGGCGGAGGGGCTGATCGTGCTCGTGTCGATGACGACGCGGTAGCGCACGTCACCAGCAACAACGCGGTCGTATGCCGCGTCGACAGCCGTCGTGTCACTCGCGTCGATCGTCTCGATCGTCGCGCCGATGCCGTGCTCGGCGCAGAAGTCGAGCATCTCCTGGGTCTCGGCGATGCCACCGATGTTGCTCCCGGTGAGGACCTTGTTGCCGATGATGAGGTTGCCCGGCTTCACGGCGAGGTCGCTCGGCGGCAGGCCGACGTTGACGAGTGCGCCGTTGGGCTTGAGCAGGCGCAGGTAGAGGTTCATGTCGAGGTCGGCGCTCACCGTGTTGAGGATGAGGTCGAAGCTGCCTCGGGCCGCCTTCATGGCCTCGGCGTCGCTCGTCGCGATGTGGTTGCTCGAGCCGAGCACCTTGGCGTCGTCGGCCTTGGCCGAGGAGCGCGAGAGGGTCGAGACCTCGGCGCCCATGGCCTTGGCGATCTTGACGCCCATGTGGCCGAGGCCACCGACGCCCACGACCGCGACCTTGCGGCCGGTGCCGGCGCCCCAGCGCTTGAGCGGGGAGTAGGTCGTGATGCCGGCGCACAGCAGGGGTGCGGCCTCGTCGAGCTCAAGGCCCTCGGGGATGCGCACGACCATGCGCTCGGTGACGACGATCTGCTGGCTGTAGCCGCCAGCGGCCCACTCGCCGTCGTAGTTCTTGGCGTTGTAGGTGCCAACGGACCCCTTGGTGCAGAACTGCTCCTGGCCGTTCTTGCAGTTCTCGCACTCGGCGCACGAGTCGACGAGACAGCCGACGCCGACGCGGTCGCCGACCTTGTGCTTGGTCACGGCGCTGCCGACGGCGCTGACGGTGCCTGCGACTTCGTGGCCGGTGACGATCGGGTAGTGCGCCGGACCCCATTCGTCGCGGACGGTGTGGATGTCGCTGTGGCAGATGCCGGCGAAGGCGACGTCGATGCGGATGTCGTCGTCGCGCAGGTCACGGCGCTCGATCTCGACGGCCTGGAAGGGTGCCCCGGCGGACGGGACGGACAGTGCGGATGTCGTGGTGGGCATGAATCCACCGTAACCCCGCAGACGCCTCTCAAAGAACTCGTCCCGACCGCTCAGCCGGCCGGGCGACAAGATCGGCCTACAGCGTCGGGACCAGCGACTTCGCGACCTCACGGTAGGCACGAGCGCCCTTGGACGACCGTGACGTCGCGAGGATCGAGCGACCCACGGCCGGCGCCTCCGCGAAGCGGACCGTGCGCGGGATCGGGGGCGACAGGACGGGCAGGCCGTAGCGCTCCCCGACGTCGGAGAGGACCTCCTGCGCGTGGTTGCTGCGTCCGTCGAACAGGGTCGGGAGGATGCCGATGACCTTGAGCTTCTTGTTGAGGAACTTCTTGACGTCGGCGACGGTGTCGAGCAGCTGGCCGACGCCGCGGTGGCTGAGCATCTCGCACGGCATCGGGATGATGAGTCCCTGCGCGGCGGTGAGGGCGTTGAGGGTGAGAACACCGAGGCTGGGCGAGCAGTCGAGCAGGATGACGTCGTAGTCCTTGCGGACGTCCGCGAGCGCGCTCTGCAGGACGTACTCGCGCGCCGGGCGACCGAGCAGCACGGCCTCGGTGCCGGCCAGGTCGATCGAGCTGGGCACGAGGTCGACGCCGTCCTCGCACGTGACGATGACGTCCTTCAACTCGGCCTGACCGAGGAGAACGTGGTGGACCGACTCCTCGACGGCGTCGGGGTCGACGCCGAGGCTGAAGGTCAGGCAGGCCTGGGCGTCGAGGTCGACGAGGAGCACGCGCTTGCCGAGCTCGGCGAAGGCGGCCCCCAAGGAGGCGACCGACGTGGTCTTGGCGACGCCGCCCTTCTGGTTGGCGACGGCGATGATCGTGGCACCGGTGGAGCGGGTACGTGGGGGCACGAGGAGTCCTTGCAACAAGAGTGGGTATGCCGGCCCACGCGGAGCGTGGGACCCGCGCACCAGTCTCGCAGGCCGGGGCGGCTTCTCGTGCGCTCGCTCAGGTGGCGTTGCCCACTGGTGGAAGGACGAGTTGGCCGACCGGCCCGGGGTTCCAGGCGATCTCCCACCGGAACCCGTCGGGGTCGGCGAAGTAGCCGGTGTAGCCACCCCACTCACGCTCGACGCCCTCGGACACGACTGGTGCGCCGGCGGCACGCGCATCGGCCAGCACCGCGTCCACCTGCTCGCGCTCGTGGACGTTGTGGCTCAGCGTGATCGGGACGACGCCGGGACCCGTCTGGGCCGGCGCACCGACCTCCGCCTCGAAGTGCGCGCGGTCCCACAGCGAGAGGACGGTCAGCGGACCGGCCCGGAACATCAGCACCTCGTCGGGGTCATGGAACTCGGGGGTCCACCCCAGGCCCTCCACGTAGAACCGGTGCGACGCCGCGAGATCCTGCACCGCCAGGGTGATGAACGAGACGCGCTGCTCCATCGCGACCCTCACTCGCCTGCTGGAGCGGCCGTGTGGCAGACGGCCTCGACGTTGTTGCCGTCGGGGTCGCGCACGAAGACGGCGTAGTAGCCCGGGTGGTACTCAGGCCAGTGGCGCGGCTCGTGCAGCGTCTCGGCGCCGAGCTCCGTGGCGGCGGCATGGAACGCATGGACCGTGTCGACGTCGGCGGCCGTGAACGCCAGGTGCGACTCCCGGTTGGGCCCGTCCACCTCGGGTTGGGCGAGCCAGAAGTCGGGCCCCTCGCTGCCGTAACCCACGGCAACGTCGAAGTCCATGACGCGACGATGGCCCAGCGTGCCGAGCACCGCGTCGTAGAAGCGCTTCGCGGCATCGAGGTCCGCGCAGGTGATTCCGATGTGGTCAACGATCATGACGACACCCTTGCACCGGGCACCGACAACCGCACGCCACCGGCGCGATGACCCGCCCTCAGTCGACCTCGACCGGCCGCGGCACGAGTGCCGCCTCGGCGGCTTCCAGCGCCGCCCACCCGGACTTCTCGGGTCCGGCGGCCTGCCCCTCGGGACAATGGGCCCGGAAGTCGCACCAGGTGCAGATCGGCCCGACCACGGGCGGGAAGAGAGTCGACTCGATCCCGCGCTCCGCAAAGTCGGCGTCCGCCCGCTGGGCGTCCCGGGCGATCGACTTCGCCTCGTCCACCTTGCGGGTCAGCGACTCGGGGGTGTGGGTGTGCGAGATGACCTCACCCGACGGGACGTGGTGCAACTCGACCCGAAGACACGGGCGACGGAACATCTTCCAGACGGCCGCGGCATACAGGGCCATCGGGAGCGACGTGCGCGCGTCGTCGTCGCTGAGCGGCTTCTGGCTCGTCTTGTAGTCGACGACGACGAATTCGCCATCGCGGTCGTCGAGGCGGTCGATGCGCCCGGTGACCCGCAGCGCCCCGCTGATGAACGAGACCGTGCGCTCGATCCCCCGCGGCGGGTCGTCGGGATCGACTCCCGCGAGATAGGCGACGACGTGCTCCTGCGCCCGCTTGCGCCACAACATCGACTGCTCCGGGTCGCGAAACCCCACGTCGATCCACGAGGTGCGCACGAGTTCACGCCCGGCGGAGGCGGTGCGGCGATCGCGCGGAAGGTCCCACCAGTCGCGCAACGCGTTGTGAACCGCGAGGCCAAAGGACGTGTGCGCCCGCTGGGCCGCTGCTCGGGCCGCGGCTTGTCGAGGTACTGCATCCGATAGCGCCGGGGGCAGTCGACGTGAGCGAGCAGGCGGGAGGGACTCGCGGCATACAACTTGGGTGGCATGCCCGCGAACTCGCTCTGGACCGGTCGCCCGGCACTCACCTCGGTCACCGGACCAACCTAGCCAGCCGGGCCGACAGCGCCGGGACGCCATCCACAGGCGCGCCAGAGTCAGCTGAAGACGACAGTGCGGTCCTCGTTGAGGATGACGCGGCTCTCGCAGTGCCACTTCACGGCGCGCGCGAAGACGCGGGACTCGACCTCTTCACCGGCGGAGACGAGGTCCTCGGCGTCCATGCGGTGGTCGACCCGGTGGATGTCCTGCTCGATGATCGGGCCCTCGTCGAGGTCGGCCGTGACGTAGTGCGCCGTCGCCCCGATGACCTTCACGCCGCGCGCATAGGCCTGGTGATAGGGCTTGGCGCCCTTGAAGCTCGGCAGGAACGAGTGGTGGATGTTGATCACGCGCCCACCGAGCTGACGGCAGAGGTCGTCGCTCAGCACCTGCATGTAGCGGGCCAGCGTGATGAGCTCGACATCGTGCTCCGCGACGAGCGCGAGCAGCTGCGCCTCGGCCTCGGTCTTGGTGTCGCGCGTGACCGGGATGTGGTGGAACGGGATGCCGTAGGAGCGGGCCATCGGCTCGAGGTCGGTGTGGTTGCTCACGATGCCGACGATGTCGGCGTTGACCTGACCTGACTTCCAGCGGAAGAGGAGGTCGTGGAGGACATGGTCGAATTTGCTCACCATGACCAGCATTCGGTATGCCGTGACGGCCTTGCGCAGTTCCCACACCATGTCGAAATCGGCTGCGACAGAGGCGAATTCACTGCGCCACCGCTCGACGTCGACGTTGGCGTCGCCGGTGTCCAAACGCACCCGCATGAAGTAGCGCCCGGTCCGGTGGTCGCTGAACTGTTGGCTCTCCTCGATGTTGGCCCGTCGGTCGAGGAGGTGCTGACTCACCGCGGCGACGATGCCGGGACGGTCGGGGCACGACAGAGTGAGGACGAGGTCACCCTCGTCCTCAGGATTGATGCGCCGTGGGACGCCTTCAGTCATGGGTGGACCACCTTCACGCCTCGAGACTGCTCGACGATACGGGACCACTGGCGCGGCTCCGTCGTGAACTCACCGAGTCGGTTGAGCTTCCCCGTCCCGTGGTAGTCGCTGCTGCCGGTGATGGCGAGGTCATGACGCCGCGCAAGGGTGACGGCCCGCTCGACATCCGCCGGCTCGTGGTCGCGGTGGTGGGCCTCGAGACCCCCAAGCCCGGCTGCGGCCCACTCCTCGATCATCTCGTCACTGATCGTCGCGGTGCGCATGGCGAAGGGGTGTGCCAGCACCGGCACTCCCCCGGCACCTCGCACGAGCCTGATCGCGGCGACAGGGTCGGGGGCGTAGTGGCCGACGTAGTACTTGCTGCCGTCGTGGAGCAGGTCGCGGAACGCCTCGTCCCTGTCCGGCACGACACCGTTGACGACGAGAGCGTCCGCCAGGTGTGGGCGACCGAGGGTGGCTCCGGGGGCCACTTGGGCGCGCACCTCCTCGACGGTGATGGGTATGCCGTCCTCGGCCATGCGTTGGACCATCCGGTCCATCCGGGTCACCCGGCTGTCGCGAGCGCGGGCCAGCTCGATGGCGAGCCGCGGGTCGTCGGGGTCCGGCAGGTAGCCGAGCAGATGAATGCTGCGGTAGTCGCGACTGCACGAGATCTCGATGCCGCGGACCAGATCGATGCCTTCGTGGATGGCTGCCTCGACGGCTTCATCCCACCCGGCCGTCGTGTCATGGTCGGTGATCGCGATGGTGGTCAGACCTGCCCTCTTGGCCGCGGCCACGAGTTCGGCGGGGCTCTCGGTCCCGTCGCTCGCGGTCGAGTGCGCGTGGAGGTCGATCTTCACGTTCCGTAGCCTATGCGGCAGGTGTGGGGACGGGGCGCGTGCGACACCGAAGGTGACGAACACCGCGCAGGCAACCTTTTGCGGCATACCCCCGTAGTGCTGGTTGAAACCACGAAG
>CAWEDC010000007.1:0-21467 GCA_963807825.1 uncultured Actinomycetota bacterium | reverse complement strand
CGCTTGTCGGAGGCTTTCGCGACAACACCGGAGATGAGCAGTACGTCACCGTCGATCAGTGGGTGGAGATCCTTCCTACGGACCAGGTCGTGCCGGTCCCCGTCGAGTACGACTCGATCACCGGCCGGATGAAGTAGCCGTGGGCTCGGCGAAGTACCGGAGCACGCGCGGGGCGCTCGCCTTCGATGCCTACTACGTCGACGAGTGGGGCCTGGTCAACGGCCCGACGAATTGCTCCGTGGACGGAAGCGATCGTTCGCCCTTCCACAAGAGCCGATTCACCACTGTGGTCACGGGAGCCGGCGCGGGCCCAGCAGAGGTGGAGGCGGGGTGGCGGTTCTCCGTGAAGAATCCGGCCAACCCGCGGACCAACAGCGGGCTGAAGGACAAGTCGAACCCCGTGCCCTCCACTGCCTCGGACGACATCGAGCTGCAGTTGTACGCCTCGGCGCAAACTTCCTGGTATGCCGTCGCCCGCCTGATCGCCGGTGGGGCCTGGACAAAGCCGGTCAAGGTCACCCTGTTCCACGCCGTCGGGACGGAACTCAACAGGCACGGCCTGCGCAGCTTCATCGAGACGGGGTCAGGTCTGCAGGTCGTCATCCTCATCCCCGGCATCGAACCCACGAACAGTGGAGATCCGCGGTGGGGTCAGACGGTCTCCACTGCGCAGATCGCTGCAGCACTGAAAGCCGGATTCGGTCAGGACGTGCCGTTCACGGTCGCCGTGCTCGCGGCATACAGCACCGGCAGTTGTGGACTGAACCAGCTGATCCTCAATGAGCTGATCACGCTCTCCCAGGTTCGGCGCGTGGTCTTCTTCGACTGTCTGTACTCATCGCAGTGCGGCAACACGGCGGCCGCTCTCAAACTCGTGAAGGCCAGGGCCGGAGGAGACCTGCGCATCGTCGTGTACCAGACCTCGGAGGCCGGCAACTCCTACGTCGGTGGCACCTCGCAGCTCGCTGTCGTCGCGAACAACCCCGGGCTCATCGACAGTCGGGGCGTCATCGCGAACCTGTTCCAGAGTGCGCGCTACCAGGCGTTGATCGTCCATCGGGGTCTGCAATCCGCCGTGCTGGACAACGTCATCACCCTGGACAAACCCCTCGTTCCTCTCTACGACGCCATGACCACGGCGACCGCGTCGCTGCCCCGGGGGACCTTCGTGTCGCGCAAGGACACCTACACCTGGGTGCACGGGAGCCTGCCGACGGGAAGCGTGCTCTTCGAGGACTTCGCCAAGGGACAGGCCAAGGTCCTCGACGCCTTCGCCAAGAAGCTTGGCACCCCCACCGCCAAGGGAACCTTTCGCCACGCCCTGTGGTCGAACAGGCTCCCGGGCTGGGCAGGAGGTCTCGGCGAGGAGAAGCACGACCTCCTCCTTCCCGACTTCGGTTGGGAGTACCTGCTTGGCTGATCGACGCGTCCCGGGTCGCTGTGGGTCAGAGCACCGGGAGGTTCGGCAGGCAGGGCACGTACACGTTGCCGGTCGGGTCGAGGGCCTTCTTGGTGAGGCCGACCATGCGGTACGAGTACATCCCCGACAGGTGGTCGCTGAGGTCGACCGCACACCCGGTCTGAAGGGTGATGTTGTTGACGACAGCGCCGGGTCCGGCAGTGAGGAACGTGCGCTGGTAGGGCGTCGACACCTCGTCGTACTTCGACCCGATGATCGTGTAGGTCACGCCGGGCTGGGTGTCACCGCCGGCGTTGAGCTCGGTGAGGAACGGCGAGTCGATGAGCTGGTCGGCGGCGGCCGGGCCGAGCAGCGGCGGGATGGCGCCGGGTGCGATCTGGCCGGCGAGCGCGCCGAGTCCCGACAGGGTCGTGCCGTGGTTGGTGGCGCCGAAGGTGATGAGGTTCTTCACCTTGTTGGCGGCCGGGTTCGCGGCGTTCGTCCCTCCATAGAACTTGAGGTACGAGCGGGCCGCGATGCCACCCTGCGACCAGCCGAAGAGGTCGACCTGGCTCGCGCCGGTGGAGCCGAGCACCTGGTCGACGAAGGTGCTGATCTCTGCACCGGCGGGCTTGACCGAATTCGTGGCGAACAGGCCCGGGAGCTGGCCGAGGACCGAGACGTTCTCGTCGCCGTAGTTGAGGGCGTAGACGCAGTAGCCGGCGCGCTTGAGGTGCGGCGCCAGCATGGCGAACGAGCCGTAGCGGTTGGACCACGTGCCGTGGACGAGGACGACGGGCCGCGGGTGGGCCGCCGAGGGCTGGCAGGTCCAGTCGTTGGTGCCGGGCGGGACGGCCGTGGGCACGATCGACGAATAGGACGTCGCCGGAAGGAAGGCCAGCTGCTCGGGACCCACCGGGTCCGCGGCGACAGTGGCGGCGCTGGCCGACTGGGGAAGCAGTGCGACCGCGGCAGCGGCGGCGACAAGTGCGGGCATGACACGGGCGAGACGAAGGCGCATCGACAACTCCATTGTTGCGTGACCGACCCGGCATTGGGTCTTGTCCCCAGAGACTAGGGCGGCGCCACCCCTTCGGCTACCGATGAGTAATCAACGCCACGATGTGACCCAGCCCGTTGTGGCCATGTGCTGTCAGCGGGCGACCGGAGTGAACGTGAGGCCGGCCCCGAAGTCGGGTCGCCGGCCAGCCACCGCCAGAGCTGCGTGGCCGCCTCGTCAGCACCGTCCACCGTGGTGCCGACGTGCCCGGAGTCGTCGGCGTGCTCGAGCAGGAAGGAGTCGTCGGACTCACGATAGATCTGGGCAAACCGGTCACCGGTGTCGAGGACGAGGAACGGTTCTTCGCCTCCGACGCCGTGGACCAGCGCGGTGAGTCGTTCGCGGGTCAACGCACCCAGGCGAGTGCCGTCGCCACCGCGCACGCTCACGGGGAGACCCTGCGCGGGATGGTCGACGGAGTCGGAGCTGAGGTCCACCAGGACGAGGCCGTGGCGGGCAGCGAGTCGCAGGAGCGTGAGCAGTGCGTCGTCGGCGCTCGGGTAGGGCACCGGGACGAAGAGGGCCGTGGCCGATCGGCGTGAGCGGCCAGACCGAGATCCACTTCTCTTCGTCGGGCAGGCCGTCGACGATGGTCCGAGCTCGGCGTGGAATGCGGAGATGCGCGGGTCGATCGTCTCGACCGCGGACTCGTCCTCGGTCAGCCGCGACGCAGCAGCGAGGACCTCGTCATCGCTGCCGCCCGCAGCCTCAGGGACCAGCGCGACGAAGTCGTAGCTCACGACTCCTCGCTCGACTGCTCGAGCGCGGTGGCGACGATGCGTGTCCCTGACGCGAGGACGGTCACCGATCCGTGCGAGGCGACCGCCTCGTCCCACCCCGCCGGTGCGACGTCACTGCCCTGCCCCGTCCAGGCGGCGGAGCAGGAACCCCTCGTCGCCGGGGCCGTCGACGACGAGCAGGGTCGCGCGGTTGAGGAACGACCACCCCTCGGTGCTGGAGACCTCCACGTCGCGCAGGGCGATCGTGGGCTCTCCCTCCTCAATGCTCAAGGTGGCCTGGTCGGGATCAACGTACTGGGGCATGTGTTTCAACCTAGCGAAGGCGCAGGTCTGTCCACAGGCGCTTGGGGACAAGCTGGGGACGCTCGCCCCAACCGTGTGGACAACCGGGTGGATTCGGTGCACAACTGGTCCCGGCCTGTGGACGAGAAAAATAGTTGGAGATCTTTGGTGAAACCCCTTGCGGCACAGGGCAATTGAGGCGTAGAAATCCCTTACGCACTCCCCCCGGGGAGAGCGGGACAGCTCGGAGACGAAGGTCCACACGGCGGGTTCGCTCGCTGCGGGAGCCAGGTGACGTAGGCACCCGGGACCGGAGGCAAAGAGAGGTCGATCGGGATCGTCACATCGACCGATCACCCTGAAGGGCCCTTGGAACTCATACTTCCGAGGGCCCTTCGCCTGTGCCCCACCACCGACACTTCTTTTCTTGACAGGTTCAAGAAAAGGCGGAAGGGTTGGGGACGTGCCCGTGGACGTCGAGGACCTGCTGCGAGGGGCGAACCTTCGGGTGACCCGCCCCCGCGTCGCCGTCCTCCACGCCTTGCACGACAGCCCGCACGCCGACACCGGAACGGTCATCGAGCAGGTGCGCACACGGCATACCTCGGTCTCTCATCAGGCGGTCTATGACTGCCTCAACGCGCTGACCGACGCGGGGCTCGTGCGCCGCATCCAGCCCACCGGGTCCGTGGCGCGCTACGAGTTGCACGTGGGGGACAACCACCACCACGCCGTATGCCGTGTGTGCGGCTCGATCACCGACGTCGCCTGTGCGACCGGCGAGGCTCCCTGCCTCGACGCCGCCGACGCCCCAGCGGGCTTCGCCGTCGACGAGGCCGAGGTCGTCTATTGGGGCCTCTGCCCGGCGTGCCAAGCCCCGTCAGCCACAACCTCCACGCCAAGTACCTCCGACACCGACCAGCACACAGTGAAAGGGACGCGATGACCATCAACGACAACCAGACAGATGACGCAGAAGTTAGGGAGATGAACGAGCCCGCCCCGGCCGAGACCGGTGGCTGCCCCGTCGCCCACGGCGCCACGTCACAGCCGACCCAGGGTGACCCGAACCGCACCTGGTGGCCGGACCGCCTCAACCTCAAGATCCTCGCGAAGAACCAGCCGGTGACGAACCCGCTCGGCGAGGACTTCGACTACGCCGCAGCGTTCGAGACCCTCGACCTCGCCGCGGTCAAGAGCGACATCGCCGCCATCCTCACGACCTCGCAGGACTGGTGGCCCGCCGACTTCGGCCACTACGGCCCGTTCATGATCCGCATGGCGTGGCACAGCGCCGGCACCTATCGCGTCGCGGACGGTCGTGGCGGCGGTGGCACCGGCCAGCAGCGCTTCGCCCCGCTCAGCTCCTGGCCCGACAACGGCAACCTCGACAAGGCCCGCCGCCTGCTGTGGCCGGTCAAGAAGAAGTACGGCCAGAGCCTGTCCTGGGCCGACCTCATGATCCTCACCGGCAACGTCGCGCTCGAGACCATGGGCTTCAAGACCTTTGGCTTCGCCGGCGGTCGCGTCGACGCGTGGGAGCCCGACGACGACGTCTACTGGGGCCCCGAGACCGAGTGGCTCGGCGACGAGCGCTACACCGGTGAGCGCGACCTCGAGAACCCGCTCGCCGCGGTCCAGATGGGCCTCATCTACGTCAACCCCGAGGGCCCCAACGCCAACCCGGACCCGGCCCTGTCGGCCGTCGACATCCGCGAGACGTTCGCGCGCATGGCCATGAACGACGAGGAGACCGTGGCGCTCATCGCCGGCGGTCACACCTTCGGCAAGACCCACGGCGCGGCCGACCCCGAGCAGTTCGTCGGCCCCGAGCCCGAGGCCGCGCCCCTGCACGAGCAGGGCCTGGGCTGGAAGCAGTCGTTCGGCTCCGGCAAGGGCAAGGACGCCATCACGAGTGGGCTCGAGGTCACCTGGACCTCGACGCCGGCCCAGTGGGACAACGACTTCTTCGACAAGCTCTTCGGCCACGAGTGGGAGCTCACGCAGAGCCCGGCCGGCGCCTCGCAGTGGGTCGCCAAGGGCGCCGAGGCCACCGTCCCGGCACCGGACGAGGGCGGCGCCAAGCGTCTCCCGACGATGCTGACGACCGACCTCGCGCTCAAGGTCGACCCGGCCTACGAAGCGATCTCGCGTCGCTTCCACGAGAACCCGGCCGAGTTCGCCGACGCGTTCGCCCGCGCCTGGTACAAGCTGACCCACCGCGACATGGGCCCGATCGACCGCTACGTCGGCCCCGAGGTCCCGTCCGAGGAGCTCCTCTGGCAGGACCCGATCCCCGCCAACGAGCTGGGCACTTCCGCTGAGGACATCGCTGCTGCCAAGGCCGCGATCGCCTCGTCGGGGCTCACGGCCACGCAGCTCGTCAAGACGGCCTGGGCCGCGGCCGGTTCGTTCCGCAGCAGCGACAAGCGGGGTGGCGCCAACGGTGGCCGCATCCGCCTCGAGCCGCAGCGCTCGTGGGAGGCCAACGACCCGACCGAGCTCGCTGGCGTCATCAGCAAGCTCGAGGAGATCGCTGCCGCGAACAACGTTTCGTTCGCTGACGCGGTCGTCCTCGGTGGCAACGTCGGTGTCGAGCAGGCCGCTCAGCGCCGGTGGCGTCGAGGTCGAGGTGCCCTTCACCCCGGGCCGTGGCGACGCGACCCAGGAGCAGACCGACGTCGAGTCGTTCGCGTGGCTCGAGCCGAAGGCTGACGGGTTCCGCAACTACGACCGGAGCGACAACCGTCTCCCGGCCGAGTACCTCCTCATCGACCGCGCCAACCTCCTCGGCGTCTCGGCCCCCGAGCTGACCGCTCTCGTCGGTGGCCTGCGCGTGCTCGGTGCCAACGCCGGTGGCTCGACCGCTGGTGTGCTCACCGACCGCGTCGGCACCCTGTCGAACGACTTCTTCGTCAACCTGCTCGACCTGGGGACGACGTGGACGTCGGCCGGCGACGACACCTACACGGGTCGTGGCGCCAACGGCCAGGACTGGACGGGCACGCGCGCCGACCTCGTCTTCGGCTCCAACTCCGAGCTCAAGGCCGTCGCCGAGGTCTACGCCTCCGACGACGCGAGCGAGAAGTTCGTGCACGACTTCGTCGCCGCGTGGGCCAAGGTCATGGACGCCGACCGCTTCGACGTCAAGAAGTAGTTCGGCCAGCACCACACCGCGCCACTCGATGTCCTGCCAAGCGCGTGCTCCACGCCGCGTTTGGCAGGACATCGTGCTGTCGCCGGGCGTTCACGCCGATCACCCTCCGGATCGCCACAACGGGCGTAGCGTCCAGACATGACGACTCCTTCGGTCGACCGCCGCAGCCTGCTCAAGGGTGTGGCCGCCGCGAGTGCAGCCCTGGCAGTACCCCGCCTCTTCGACCCGGCCGCCGCCGCAGCACCGGCGAGCAAGGGCGTCTTCGGCTACGGCGTCGCCAGTGGCGATCCGACCGGCGACGCCGTGGTCATCTGGACCCGGGCCACTCCTCCGCCCAAGGGCAAGGGCGGCCCGATCGCCACTCCGGGCAGTGGTCTCGGCGCCTCCATCCCCGTGCGCTGGCAGGTGTCCCTGGACTCCGGCTTCAAGCGCGTCGTAGCCCACGGCATGGTCATGACGAGCGTCGCCACGGACCACACGGTCAAGGTCGACGTCACCGGCCTCGACGCCTACACGCGCTACTACTACCGCTTCCAGAGCCTGGGCGAGTACTCCACCACCGGCCGCACCCAGACGGCTGGCGACGTCGAGGGCGAGACCCACGCCCTGCGCATGGCCCTGGTCAGCTGCAGCAACTACACCGGCGGCTACTTCAACGCCTACCGCACCATCTCCGAGCGTGACGACCTCGACTTCGTCCTGCACGTGGGCGACTACATCTACGAGTACGGCAACGGCGAGGGCCGCTACGGCCCCGCCTCGCTGGCCGGGGTCCGCGACAGCGAGCCGCCCACCGAGACGATCGACCTCAAGGGCTACCGCCTGCGCCATGCCCTGCACAAGGCCGACGCCGACCTGCAGGCCGCGCACCGACAGCACCCGTGGATCACGATCTTTGACGACCACGAGGTCGCCAACAACGCCTGGGCCGGTGGTGCCGGCAACCACCAGGGGTCCGAGGGCGACTACATGGCTCGCCGCCAGCAGGCCATGCAGGCCTACCTCGAGTGGATGCCTTTCCGCCTCCCCGACCAGTCGCAGTCGACCCCTCACCAGGGCACCCGCTTCTTCCGGAGGTTCACCTTCGGCGACCTCGGCGACCTGTCGGTCGTCGAGACCCGGCAGAACCGCAGCGCCCAGATCAGCGTGCCCAACGTGCCCTTCGACGGGTTCGTGCCCATCGGTGTCAGCGCGGCCATCGACGGTGGTCTCGCGCACCCGGGCCGACACCTGCCCGAGCCCGAGCAGCTCACCTGGATCAAGGACGGCATCGCCGAGCAGGGTCGCCGCTGGCACCTCTTCGGCAACCAGGTCATGGTCGCGCCTGTCCTCTACCCGGGCGCGGCCCTCGGCGCGCCGGGATACACGTTCGTCAACGCCGACCAGTGGGACGGCTACACGGCCGACCGCACGAACCTTTTGACCCACGCGGCCGCCCAGCCGAGCGCCGACGCCGGTGACATCGTCGTGCTGACGGGCGACATCCACGCGTCCTTCGTGTCCGACCTGCCGGTCGCGGCGACGCCCGGCAGCCCGGCATACACGTCTGCGGGCGTCGAGTTCGTCTGCCCCAGCGTCACAAGCGACGGCTTCTTCGAGGTCATCGGGGGCACCGCCCCGCTCGCCGGCCAGCCACCCGAGGTCGTCGTCGCGGTCACCCGCCAGGCCATCGGCGCCGCCCGGCAGCTCAATCCGTGGATCCGCTACATCGACGGCGTCGGACACGGCTTCGCGGTCATCGACGTGACGCCCGAGAGGGTGCAGGTCGACTACCACCACACGCCCGTGCCGACGAGTGTGCGCCCCGACCCGCGCACCGTGCACGGACTCGCGCCGACCTACACCGGCAGCTTCCAGACCGTTGCCGGCAGCCGTCGAACGTCAGCAGCCACCGGTCCGGTCGGTGCACGAACCGACCAGCCGGCAGGGTCCTAGCCGCCGCGCCGCTCCGTGCCCCACTCCCAGCCCGACTCAGCGCCCGACCCAGGCCCGACTCAGTGCCCGTCGGGCTGGGACGGCGAGAACGGCCATTCCTCGAAGGCTGTCGCCCGACCATCCAGCGCGAACGTCACCACCCACAGGTCACGCCAGTTCGAGCTGGGGTAGTCGACAGCGACCCGCACCACCGCCGTGTCGCCATCGACGGCGACCACCTCGTGCGTGAACGTGAAGACCTCATCGGGACCGTCCCGCTCTGCCTCCCACCACGGCTCGATCTCGGCCAGCCCACGAAGCGGCATCGCCCACGGTGACGGCGAGTAGGTCGCGTCCGGCGTGAACAACCCGCCCAGGGGTTCGACCCCCGCGTTCCGCCAAGCGGTGACATAGGCGGCGACCCAGCCCTCGACCGAAGCACGATCCGTCGTCATGCCTCCGAGTATCCCCTCTCGCCATGCCCCCGGGCCGGTCCTCGGCGCCCATTGTGGATGCCGGCTCCTCGGGGGAAAATGGTCCTGAGGTGAGCGGGATGGACACCACTCTCGGCATGGGCGCGCTGGTGATGCTCTCTGCCCTCTTGGCGGTCGTCGCGGGCCTGCGCAGGCGCGAGCCGGTGCAGCCACTCCCTCCCGTCCTGCTCGGACTCGAGCTCGCCCGGATGGCTGAGCACGTGCGCCTGGTCGAGGAGGGCGACCAGCCGTGGAAGGCCGAGCGGCTGGCCGCCATCACGCTGGCCTACGACCTGGTGCTGCGGGACTACTGCCGCAGCGTGGACCTCCCGGTGCCCGAGGGGCGCGGGTCCCTGTCGCGCACCCAGCGCTTCGAGATGGAGTCCGCTCTCCTCACCCACGGCCACGACTGGTAAACCTCCGTTCAGCCCTCTGACCTGCGACGATGGCGCGCATGACTCGTCTTCGCACCGTCTCGCCCAAAAACCGAGGCTGGACGCGGCGACGCGCCGGCAAGGGTTTCACCTACGTCGACCATGCGGGCAAACGCCTGCCCGCAAACGACGTCGAGCGGATCCGCTCCCTCGCCATCCCTCCGGCCTGGGAGGACGTGTGGATCTGCTCCGTGCCCAACGGTCACCTGCAGGCCGTCGGCACCGACGATGCCGGTCGTCGGCAGTACCTCTACCACCCCGACTGGCGCGCCAAGAGGGACGAGCAGAAGTTCGATCGCCTCCTCGAGGCAGCCGCGCAGTTCCCCGCCGCCCGCCGGCGCGTCAGCCGTGACCTCCACCGAGAAGGTATGCCGCTCGAGCGGGCTGCCGCTGTCGCTGTGCGGCTGCTTGATCTCGGCTACTTCCGGATCGGCAACGACGTCTACACCGATGCCAACGGTTCGTTCGGCCTCACCACCCTCGAGCGGCAGCACGTCCGCAGGGTCGCCGAGGGGCTGCAGTTCTCCTTCGAGGGCAAGGGCGGGATCGCCCAGCAGGTGACCATCCGCGACAAGGACGTCGAGGCAGCCCTCGACGTGATGCGTGGGCGTCGGACGAAGTCCAAGCGCGTCCTCGCCCACCGCACGGACTCCGGGTGGGTCGACCTCGAGGCGTCCGACGTCAACGCCTACCTCGCCGATCTCTTCGACGCCGACGTCACCGCCAAGGACTTCCGCACCTGGCACGCGACCGTCCACGCCGCGGCAGCCCTCGCCACCTCGCCGGAGCCGGGCGACACCCAGGCCTCGCGACGCCGGGCGATCAAGGACTCCGTCGAGCAGGTGGCCGACTACCTCGGCAACACCCCGACGATCGCGCGCAACTCCTATGTCGACCCCCGCGTCATCGACAAGTACGAGAACGGCGAGACGATCGCCATCCCGAAGGCCACGGGCCGGGACCCGCTGAAGCGCCAGACCCAGGTCGAGAAGGCCGTCCGCGCCCTGCTCGGCTGAGGCCTGGAACCGACGGGCGCCAATTCGCCGCACGGACAGCCGGATCTCGTCAGACTGTCCCCGTGCAGCGGATCCCTGATGACCTCTTCGACGCCGCCGCGTCCGGCGATCTGGATGCCCTGTGCGCCCTGGACGCAGCGGTGGCCGATCACGACCTGCTCGAGGAGACCCTGGAGCACGCCCGTGGCCTCATGGCGGGAGGCGACGTGGGTGCACGCTTCCTCGCTGGTTGGCTCGCCGTCGACGCCGGCGAGGCAGAGGAAGAGGTGGCCGAGCTCCTGCGCCCCGCGGCCGACGCCGGGCATGCCATGGCCCGGGCCATGCGGGGGAATCTCCTGGCCCGCGCGGCCCTCGGACCCGACAACGAGGACGACGACGCGGACAAGGACGACGACGACAATGAGCCCGCGATCGACCGTGAGGCACTGGCCGCGGCCCGTGAGCTCATGCGCTCCGGGGCGGAGGCGGGCGCGCTGGCGGGTCTGGTCTTCCTCGTCCACAACCACCTCGACGAGTACCTGGACACCAAGGATCCGGCACTCCTGACCACTGCCCGCGAGCTCCTCGAGGAGATCGACCCGCCCCCGCCTGCACCGACGGACGAGGCGAGCGCCCTCACGACCTACGCCGCGGAGGGCTGGGGCCGGCTCGGCGCCATCCTGCTGGAGGCGCAGGACCGAGAGGGGGCTCGGGACTGCCATCACCAGGCACTTCGCCTCGGCAACAGCCTCGCCATCAACGACATCGGGGCGACCTACGGCCGCGACCCGGACTCCGAGGGCTACGACCGCGAGGAGGCGACGCGGTGGTACCGCAAGGCCGTCGAGATCGATGACCCGATGGGGGCCTACAACCTCGGCACCGTCCTGTGGGAGGACGCCAAGAAGACGTCCGACCCGATCGTCGAGGAGGAGGCGGAGAAGCTCCTGCGGGTCGCGGTCGATCATGGGAACCTCAACGCCCTGAACAACCTTGGACAGCTTCTCGTCCATCGTGAGGACCCCGATGACCAGGTCGAGGGCGAACAGCTGCTGCGCGAGACGGCCGACGACGGGCACGTCGGCGCGCTCTTCTCGTTGACCCACGTGCTCAAGGCCGACGCGTCCCGGCGGGACGAGGCCGAGGCGATCCTGCGCGAGCTCATCGAGGAGCACGACCACGTCGAATCGCTCAACGATCTGGGGCTGCTGCTCTGGGAGCGGGGCACGGACGAGTCCGTCGCGGAGGCCGAAGGCGCTCTATCGCCAGGCGCTCGAGCACGACCCCGATGACGTCGTCGTGCTGCTCAACCTCGGGGTGCTGCTGCGCCGCCGCGGTGAGACCGACGAGGAGGCGTGCCAGGAGAGCCGGCGCACCACCGAGCGGGCTGCCGAGCTCGGCGACCTCAGGGCGCGCTACAACCTCGGCAACTGGTATCGGGACCACGACCGTCTCGACGAGGCCGCCGAGCACTACCGGACGGCGATGGAGCAGGGCCACGTCGCGGCCCACTGCGACCTCGCGGGGATCCTCGACGACTCGGACGACCCGAAGGACCTGGACGAGGCCGAGCGCCTCTACCGGCTGGGCTGCCTCGGAGCACGACCACGCCCTGAGCATGAACAACCTCGGCGTGCTCCTCCTGCGCCGCGACGGAGACCGCAGCCGCGATGAGGCCCACGCGCTGATCCAGCGGTCGGCGGCGGCGGGCAACCCCATGGGTGTCGCCGCCTGGGGCAAGGTGCTCTACCAGCAGGGAGAGCACGACCGCGCCCGTGAGTGGCTCACTCGGGGAGCGCGCGAAGGCAGCGAACGTGCGGCGCAGCTCCTCGAACTCTGGGACGACGGCGAGACCGAGTACCTCGACGGCTGGGGTCCGCCGATCACGGGCAGCGCTCGGCGCGACTGAGTCCGCTGCTCAGGTGAGGGCGAGGAGGAGCCGCGCGGCTTCCCACGTGGCCGCCCCGAGGACGGCGACGAAGGTCCCGATCCAGACGAACGCGGGTATGCCGGTCAGTTGCCTCAGCACTGCCGCGTCACTTCCGCGGTCGCGACGTCCGTGGGCCGACGTGAGCGCGGCGAGGTGTCGCCACGCGCCGATGAGCAGGACGAGTCCGGTCGTCACCACGGCGAGAGCCTGGATCTCGTCGTTGCGCCACCACCAGAGTGCGCCGATGCCGACGACCGGCGGCCGCGACCGTGGCCAGTGTCCCGGCGGAGCGGACGAAGACCAGCACGACGACCAGGGTGAGGAGGCACGCGAACAGGAGCGCGGCGGCATACCCCGTCGTTGCCGACCAGACCATGAGGAGACCGACGAGAGCCGGCATCGGGTAGCCGGCCCAGGTCGTCGCGATGCGGCCGATGCCGCGCGCCGGGCCGACCGTCACGGCGTGGCCGGACATGTCGCCGCGCACGACGAAGCCCGTGAAGCGGCGGCCGAAGGCGATGCCGATGATCGCGTGGCCGAGCTCGTGCACGAGCGTGACCGCGATGCGCAGCTGCAACCAGATCGTCGGGACGAGGACGACGGCGAGCGCGGCGAGGGCGGCAGTGGCCAGGGCGCCGGCGGTGAGGCCGGGTGCGGCCGACCCGAGGCGCGAGGTGAGCTCGGTGCCGATGTCCATGGGCGGTGAGCGTAGGCGGGTGGCCTGTGCGGGCGTCCGCCGGGTGGCGTCAAACAGCAACAAAAGGTTGCGTGACTGACCATCGCCGGGTAGGTTGAAGGCAACCAAAGGTTGCACATCCTCCAAGTAAGGTCGCCATGACCACCACCACGAACACGACAGTGAACGGACGCGTCCCCCGCGCCACCCTGATCCTCGCCGTCCTCTTCACCGGAGCCTTCGTCATGGGGTGCGCCGAGATGCTCGTCGTGGGGCTCATCGACCTCATTGCCACCGACCTCGACGTCTCGGTGCCCTCCGCCGGAGCGCTCGTCACGGCCAATGCTCTGGGACTGGCGGTGGGTGGCCCCCTGCTGACCTTCCTCACCACGGCGCTCGACCGTCGACGCGTCGTGCTGGCTGCGACGGCAGTGTTCGTCGCCTTGAACCTGCTGCCCGCCCTCGGTGCCGACTACTCCACGTTCCTCGTGGCGCGCGTGCTGATCGGTGCGGTGCAGGGGCTCTACATCGCCGCCGCCATCACGACGGCGACCTCGGTGGTGCCCCCGGAGCGGGCGGGCCGGGCCATGGCCGTGGTGATCTCCGGGTTCGCCAGCGCCAGCGCGTTCGGCCTGCCGCTGGGGACCCTGTTGGGTCAGGCCATCGGTTGGAGGGCGTCGTTCGTCGCGGTCGTCGTCATCGCCGCCCTCGTGCTGGCGCTCGCTTTCGGTGTCCTGCCCTCCGTGCCCACGACCGATGACGGTCGGGCCTTCGACCAGGCTCGCCACGCCTTCGCGCCGCGCGTGCTCGCCCTCTTGGCGCTGTGCGCCGTCATCTTCGTCGCGATCCAGTCGGTCCTCACCTATGTCGTGCCCTTCCTTGACGAGGTCACGCGACGTGCGGGGATCGGTGGTGAGTGCCTTCCTCCTGGCCTACGGCGTGGCGACCACGGTCGGGTCGTCGCTCGGTGGACGGTTCGCTGATGCCAACGCGGCGCGCGCGCTCGTCGTCGGCTGCGTCGGCTTGCTCGCCTCCATCGGGCTCATGGCCAACTTTGGTGCGAGTGCTGTGTTCGTGGCCGTCGCGATCCTGGGCATGGGGCTGTTCGGCATGGGGATGGCGCCATCCATGCAGCACCGGGTGGTCACGCTGGCCGGTCCGGGTGGACCGTTGGCTGCGTCCCTTCCGGCATCCGCGGTCAACGCTGGCATCGCGATCGGGTCCCTCGCGGGAGGGGTGGCCATCAACGTCAACGGCGTGGGCGCGACCGTCTCCGTTGGCGGGGCCCTTGCGGTCGTGGCGATTGCCATCGCCGTGGGCACGCGGCACCTCCAAGCGGGTGGTGGGGGCTCGGCTGCAGCCGACGCTGCGACGACGCCAGCTCCGCTCGTCACCTCGGGTAGCGTGGAGCGCAACCAATGATTGCGCGAACGGAGCAGGCCATGCAGCTCACTGAGTTCGGAACGCTGGAGCGGGAGATCCGCATCGACGCGAGCCCCGAGGTGGTCTTCGACGTCATCAGTTCGCCCGAGCACATCCGCGAGTGGTGGTCCGACGACGCCTCCCTCGAGTCGGATGCTCGTCCGGGCGCGATGGGCGAGCTCATCTGGGCCGACCGCGACCAGCCGGTCCCCTTCGTCGTCGTCCAGAGTGACCCGCCGCGCACGTTCTCGTTCCGCTGGACGTCGCCCGATGGAGAGATGCCCGCGGAGGACAACTCGCTCCTCGTGACCATCGACCTGCAGTCGTCACCGCCGGGCACCGTGCTGCGACTGACGGAGACGGGATTTCGCGAGAAGGGTTGGGAGGCAGCGGTGCTCGAGGAGGCGTTCCGCGACCACGAGCGCGGCTGGGACTTCTTCCTGCCCCGACTGCGCGAGCACGCCGTGAAGGTGGCGGGGTCGCGGTGACCGCCGTTATCGACGACCAGTTGTGGTCCGCGCTCGGAGACCCGATCCGGCGCCAGGTGCTCGACATCCTCGTCGCCGACGGGTCCGCGACCTCGACGAGCTTGGGCGAACGACTTCCCGTGACCCGACAGGCGGTGGCCAAGCACCTCGCAGTGCTCGACCGCGCCGGACTCGTGCACGCCGAGACGGCCGGTCGCGAGAAGCACTATCGGCTGGACGACGCCCAGTTCGCCCGGGCCGTCGCCCAGCTCACCGCAGTCGGCAAGACCTGGGACGCGCGCCTGCACCGCATCAAGAAGCTCGCCGAGTCCATCCAGACCCAGAGCCAGAGCAGCTAGGACTGCGGACCAGATGCGTGGCGCGTGGCGCTGTCTCCCGGCGCCCTGACCTGTCGTCCCACAATGACGTGTCTTTGCTTCACCTGCTGAAGCAAAGACACGTCATTGCCCTACAGGCATCAACTCTCAGGGGCACTCCTCGGCCAACTTCACGGATGCAAGCGTGATCATGGCTGACGTCTCTGTCTTGGCCCCCGCCTTTGGGGTCTGTGAGCACACTTTCCAGTTGGAGTCGTTCACCTGAATGCGATCAAGGCCCAAAGCGTCCTGCTGGTCCATGAGATAGGACCCCTCCTTCTGGAGGATGTCCTGAGCCAGCTGGAGAGTCACCCCAGAGAGCTTCGGCATCGTGAAAGTTGTGGGGGTGGCACTGACCACCGGCGCACTGGTGGGCGTCACGACTGGTGTCGGGGTCGGAGCCTCAGCGACTGGCGTCGCCGTCGCTGTGACGGTCACAGGAGGTGCCGTGGCGGCAGGAGCAGCCGGTGAGCTCCCACACCCGGCCAGAACAGCGAGGGCAAGACAACCAGTTGCGGCCAGGCCACGGCGGCGGGAAATGTTCAATTTGCTGCCTCTTTCGTCAATAATGAATGATCCCGCTGAACCCTAGGGGCGTTTGGGGTGTGCCGTGGACGATTGACAAATTGGGCCGAGTGTCGTCCGCGCGACAGGAAGGCGGATAGGTTCACCACTCATGATCGACTTTCAGAACGCCTCATATGTCAAGCTCGGTGCGGTCGACTACGCGACTGTGGCAGCACGAATCGACCCGCTGCTCACCGATGGTGAGACGCCCAACCTGGCTTTCAAGGGCATGCGTGACTTCATCGTGTTCACGAGCAAACGCATCATTGCCGTGAATGTTCAGGGTTTCACGGGAAAGAAGACCGACTTCACGTCGCTGCCATATTCCAAGATCCAAGCATTCTCCGTGGAGACCGCGGGAACTTTTGACCTGGACGCGGAACTCGAACTGTGGTTCTCAGGCTTGGGCCGCGTGAAGTTCGAGTTCAAGGGAAAGACCGATGTCGCGTACCTCAACAAGTTGATCGCCTATTACGTGCTCTGAGCGGTCGCGAAGTCCCTTCGGGGTGCGCTCCTCTGCCTGACACATCACCCGGGCCGTGATCGGATGGGGCTGTGACCGACGCATCGCCCGCTGACCCCTGGCTCACCGAGACGCTGGACCTCGACGCCTACCTCGCACGCACTGGCGGGTTGGCGGAGCCGCCGAGCCTCGACGCGCTGACCCGGCTGCAGACCGCGCACGTCCGCACCTTCACCTTCGACAACCTCGACGTGCTCCTCGGCACCCACCCGGGCGTCAGCCTGCCGGCGATCCAGGAGAAGTTCGTCGGCCGCGGCCGTGGCGGCTACTGCTTCGAGCATTCCTCCCTCTTCGCCGCCGTTCTTCACCGCCTCGGGTATGCCGTGACGCGTCACCTTGGTCGGGTGGGCGACCCGCACCTCGCGCCGCGCACCCACCTCGTCGTCATGGTCGATCTCGATGGCGAGCGGTTTCTCTGCGACCCGGGCTTCGGTCGGTCCCCGCTTGCCCCGATCCCGCTGGTCGACGGCGCCGACGTGACAGCGGAAGGGTGGCGACACGGCATACGCCAGATTTCCGATGGGACCACCGATGCGTGGGAAGTGTTGCGGCACACCGGAGATGAGTGGGAGGTCATGCACACCATCGACTCGTTGCCGGTGCGCCCGGTCGACGTGGCGATGGGTCACCACTGGACGAGTACCCAGCCGACGAGCCACTTCATGACCTCCCTGATGTGCGTCGCGCAGGGCACCGATGAGGACGGCACGGCGCTCATTGCGGCCCTGACCGAAGACTCCGTGACGATCCGGCGCCCGGGACGGCCGACCGAGCACCGAGCCATCACGCCCGCTGACCTCGAGACGTTGCCCGAGCTCATCGACAGCCTCGGGGCGAACCTCACGCGCAGCCGAGGGCGCCGCGCTCGTCGAGATCGTCCGGCCGCCTCCGATCGAAAGACGCCTGATGACGACGGTGCGGGCCACGATCGACCGCCTCGGCCTCCCCGGGATCATCGACGTCCACACCCACTTCATGCCCGAGCCCGTCCTGGCCAAGGTGTGGAAGTTCTTCGACCAGGTCGAGGAGCGAACCGGGAGCGCGTGGCCGATCACCTACCGCGGTGACGAGGAGGAGCGGCTCGCACAGCTGCGCGGGTTCGGGGTCATCGCGTTCACGTCGATGCTCTACCCGCACAAACCGGGTATGGCTGCGTGGCTCAACGGGTGGTCCGCGGACTTCGCCTCCCGCACGCCCGACTGCCTTCACACGGCCACGTTCTACGCCGAGGAGTCGGCGGGCGCAGACGTCGCTGCGGCGCTGGAAGCGGGCGCTCGGGTGTTCAAGTCGCACATCCAGGTCGGCGGCTACGACCCGCGCGACCCGCTGCTCGATCCTGTGTGGGGTCAGCTCGAGGATGCCGGCACGCCGATCGTCATCCACTGTGGCAGTGGCCCCGAGGTCGGGCCCTTCACCGGGCCCGAGCCGATCGCCGAGGTGTTGCGCCGGTTCCCTCAGATACAGCTCGTCATCGCCCACATGGGGGCGCCGGAGTACTCCGAGTTCCTCGACCTGGCCGAGCAGTACGACCGCGTCCACCTCGACACGACCATGGCGTTCCATGACTTCATGGAGCAGCTGTCGCCGTTCCCGGTGGCGGAGCGGGCGCGGCTCGTCGCTCTGGGTGATCGCATCCTTTTCGGCAGCGACTTCCCCAACATCCCCTACCCCTACGACGAAGCAGTCGCCGCCGTGGTCGACCTCGACCTCGGCGACGACTGGTTGCGAGCGGTGCTGCACGACAACGCTGCTCGCATGTTCGGGCTCTGATGGTGTCCACACCCGTCGCCATCGCCACGGCGGCGCTGGTCCGCGACGGCCGGGTCCTGCTGGTGCATCGGAACCCCGGCCGGCGCTGGTACCCCGACTGCTGGGATCTCCCCGGCGGACACATCGAGCCGGGCGAGTCGCCGGAGCAAGCCGTGATCCGGGAGTGCCACGAGGAGCTCGGCGTGCGCATCCTCGACCCGCGACCGATCCCGATGACGTTCACTGACCCGGGCATCGAGCTGCACGCGTTCGTGGTCGAGCACTGGGACGGGGAGCCGGTCAATGCCGCGCCCGACGAGCACGACCAGCTCGCCTGGTTCGCGCCGGCCGAGCTGGCTCACCTGACGCTCGCCGACCCCGCAAGCCTGCCGGACCTCGTGCGCGCGGCCTCGAAATGCCCGTCGATCAGGGGGCGCCCGAGGTCAGTCGGTCACGCCAGGTGAGCGGACGGCATACGGGAAGGTGTCCTCGCGGTCCTGGAACGCGAGGATGTCCGGGTTGTGGATCTCGCCGTCCTGGATCTCGATGGCCCGCTCGATCGTCGTCTCGTCCGCCCAGGCGTCGGGCCCGGACAGGACCGTGCGCAGGTGCGGCAGGAGCGCCTCGCTGTTGACCCACGTCGCCGAGTTCCAGAGGTAGGACGGCGTGTGGTCGACGGCGTAGTAGGTCATGTTGTTGCCCACGGTGAAGGTCGGCTCCTCGAAGCTCGTCGGACGGGCCCAGCTGAAGCCCATGCCCTCGTCGCACGACACGTCGACGATGAGGCTGCCCGGACGGAACCTGCCGAGGTCCTTCTCCTGCAGGAAGGTCCACGGTGACGCGGTGTCCTGCAGCACGCAGTTGACGACGATGTCGTTGTCCGCGAGATAGGACGCGAGCGGGATGCGGCCCTCGTTGGTCACGGCACACGTCTGCGACGGGTCGTCGTCGTCGTGGTCGAGGTGGACGATCTGCACCGAGTGGATCGGTGACGCGACCGCGGCGACCTTGCGGCTCGTGAGCACGCGGACGTCGTCGATGCCCTGGGCGCTCAGCGCGGTCACCGCGCCACGGGCCGTGGCACCGAAGCCGATGACGACCGCGCGCAGCCGACGCCCATAGGTGCCGGTCGTGCCCGACAGGGCGAGCGCGTGCATCACCGAGCTGTAGCCGGCGAGCTCGTTGTTGAGGTGGAACACGTGGAGCAGGAAGCTGCCGTCGCGCGCCCAGTGGTTCATCGCCTCGAAGGCGATGAGCGTGAGCTTGCGGTCGATCGCCTCCTGGGTGAGCGCCTGGTCCTGGACGCAGTGCGGCCAGCCCCACACGATCTGCCCGTCACGCAGCTCCGCGAGGTCCTCGGACTGCACCTTGGGCTGCAGGATGATGTCGCACTCGGCGATGAGCTCGGTGCGGGTGCGCACCCCGCCGAGCTGGGCGGCGAGCGTCTCGTCGGAGACGCCGAAGGGCAGGCCGTAGCCCTCCTCGACGAAGATCTGCGCCCGCAGCTCCGGGTCGATCCGGTCGACGTGGGTGGGGTGGATCGGCAGCCGGTGCTCGTTCTCCTTGCGGGAGTGTGCCATCACCCCGAGGGTGAGCAGTGGAGTGGAGCTGGCGTCAGCGCTTTTTGCCATGCAGCGTGGTCTCGATCCCGGTTGATTCGGCGGCCTTCGACTTCTTGTCGGCGCGCTTTTCCTTGATGGACTTGCCGGACTTCTTGGTCAACGCGTGGCGAGGTGACTTGTCGGACATGTTCAGTCCCTTGGTGGGGAGACCCGAAGGGTCCCGCTGTCCGGAGACTACGCCCCGTGGGCCGACCGGCCTTCCGCCTTGGTGCAACCGGACCTTGGTCCCTGTCCCGCCGCGCGGCCCCGGCAGACGCTGGAAGCATGACAACCACACTTCACAAGACAGATCACCAGTTGAAAACCCACGTCACCGACGAGCTGAGATGGTGGCCCAACGTCGACGCCGACCACATCGGTGTCGCCGTGACCGACGGAGCCGTGACCCTCTCGGGAGAGGTCAACTCCTATCCCGAGAAGGAGGCGGCACTCGCGGCTGCCTTCCACGTCAAGGGTGTGACGGGTGTCGCCGACCAGATCATCGTCAAGCATCGTCTGGGCTGGCACGAGGACATCGACATCGCGCGCGCGGCGGCCGAGGCGCTCAAGAACACCGTCGTCGTCCCGCAGGGAGCCGTGAAGGTCGCGGTGCACCTGGGACGCGTCACGCTCAGTGGCTCGCTCGCCTGGAACTACCAGCGAGAGGCGGCCCTGCGAGCGGTGCGGCATGCCCCCGGAGTGTCGTTCGTGCAGAACGACATCGAGATCAAGCCGAAGCTGCCCTTCGCTGCGGAGCAGGCGAACACCAAGATTCGGCAGGCTCTGCTGCGCAACGCCCAGGTCGAGGCCGATCGAGTCCACGTCACCGTCCGTGGCACGACGATCGAGCTGACCGGTTCGGTCGACTCCTGGCACGAGTTGCGCGAGGCCGGTCACGCCGCCTGGGCCACGCCCGGCGTCACGTCAGTCCTCAACCGGCTCACCGTGATGTCCTGATCACAGCGCATCGCAGCACCCTCACTGATCTCCACCCACTCAGGAGCAGCACCATGTCCAAGAAATCGTGGGCCGACCTGACCTCGACCCAACGCCGCCTCGTCGTTGCCGGCGGCATCGTCCAGGTGGGCCTTCAGGCCGTGGCTCTGCGTGATCTGCGCCGCCGACCTGCCGACGAAATCAGGGGCCGCCGCCGGTCGTGGGTTTGCGCGAGCTTCGTCAACACGGTCGGTCCACTCGCCTACTTCATCTTCGGCCGGCGCCGGCGCCGGCGCCCGTGACCACGAGTCCCTGACGTTCGAGGGGGCGGACAGCACAGTGCCGGTGGGCCGCGAAGGCGACCCACCGGCATACCCGTCCGTGTTTCTAGATGAAGAGCACCTGCGCCCCGGCGGTCTTCTCGATGAAGTCGCTCGCGCTGATGATGCCCTCGACCGCGTCGTAGAGGTCCTCGCTGATCAGATGGTTCATGTCGGCCGACAGCTGGCAGGGCCACAGGTGACCGCCGGACGCGCCGATCTGCTCGAGGAAGTCAGGGACGGCGGGCACGTCGAGGTCGGCGATGGACTTCCGGAGTCGCGTCGATCACGGTGACGTCCCAGTCGTACTCCGGAAGGCGCTTGCGCACTGTGTCGGCGATCATCGTTCCGGCTGTGCCTCCGCCGAGAATGAGCAGCTTCTGCTCCACGGTGACTCCTGTTCCTGGTGCTGGTTGC
This sequence comes from uncultured Actinomycetota bacterium, assembly GCA_963807825.1. Taxonomy (GTDB): domain Bacteria; phylum Actinomycetota; class Actinomycetes; order Actinomycetales; family Dermatophilaceae; genus Knoellia. The sequence goes on along the minus strand of CAWEDC010000007.1, from coordinate 28 downwards.
GTTCCTGTGGGGCGACTCGCTAGCGAGC